>CAWEET010000001.1:0-546777 GCA_963808165.1 uncultured Gammaproteobacteria bacterium
CGCATCCGTTACCGGCATCACGGGTGCCGGTGGATTTCGCAGCCGCTCGGGCGCCGGGCTGGAGCGACCAATCCGCCGGGAGCGGATTGAAACAGCCGCAGGCTGGCCCAAAGGGCGTTGCACACGGAAGTGCAACGTAAGACCAAGCCGGAGCGAGCGCGAACCCGCCAGGACCCTGATAGGGAAGCAGCGAAACAGGGTGTCAAGCTGGTGTCACGCGCAGATTCATCACTTTACAGAGACAGTTCAGTCTGTTTTGCCACAGCTGCTTTCCGGCCGGTGACGGATGCGGGCTAGGCAAGACGGTCGCGCGGCTCTCTCCCGGCGATGATCGCATCCAGGTTGTCCAGTGCTCGGAAGCCCATCGCATCGCGTGTCTCCTGCGTCGCACTGCCGATGTGCGGCAGCAGGAAGGTGTTATCCAGCGCGCGATAACGCGGATCGATGTCGGGCTCCCCATTGAATACGTCGAGGCCGGCGGCAAACAGCCCTCCGGATGAGAGCGCCGCAATCAGGGCGTCGTCATCCACTACCGCGCCGCGCGCGGTATTGACCACGACGGCGTCGTTGGGCAGTCGTGCAATCCGCTCGGCATTGAGCAGGTGGTGGGTCTCCGGCGTCGCCGGACAGTGGATCGAAAGGAACTGGCTGTGTGTCAGCAGGTTGTCGAGATCGGCATGGAAGACCGCCCCGGCCTCCAACTCCGGGCTGAGGCGATGGCGATTGTAGTAATGGATCTCCATATCGAAGCCGCGCGCGCGGCGCGCCATCACCTGGCCGACCCGCCCCATACCGATGATCCCCAGGCGCTTACCGGTAACTTCGATGCCGAGCTGCCCGATCGCACTCCAATCTGCCCAGGTGTCGGTACGCAGCGTGCGCGCGCCCTCATGTGCGCGTCGCGCAGCACCCAGCATCAGCAGCACAGCGATCTCCGCGGTGGCGTTACTCAGCACGTCCGGAGTATTCGTCACCACGATGCCCCTTGTCTTGGCAGCTGCCAGATCGATGTGATCATAGCCAACGGAAAAACTGCATATTGCAAGGATGCTTTCGGGCAGACGCGCAATCACTTCGGCATTCAGGCTCTCGGTATGGCAGGGGATGATCGCATCGGCATCTGCAGCCAAGGCAAGCAGCCGGTCGCCGGAGTACACCTCGTCATCTAAGTTGAGGCGTGCGTCGTAATCACGCTGCAGGCGCTGTTCGACTGCACGCGGCAAACGTCGGGTGACCAGGACAACGGGTTTCGTGCTCATCGTGTTCCACCTCTGCCGCAAAGACGGCTATCGCCTCAAGTTCGTATCATTTGATGCATTGGGCTGGCAGTATATCCAGTTTACCGTGCGCAGCCGATCACGCTGGCGGCGCTTCCCCATTGCATCGGGCATGGTGACGTCGAATGGGAGGGGCACCTGCTAGCAGGATTGCTGCCAGGCAGAGGTGAGGAGGGCACATCATGGCTGAACTGAGCCTGGAACAGGCCAATCAACTGATCTCCGCGATCTTCAGTGAGGCTGCACGCCTGGGACTGCCGCCGATTGCCGCCGCGGTGCTCGACGGCGGTGGGCATCTGAAGTCAATGCAGCGTCAGGACGGGCTCTCGTTTCTCCGCGCGGACATCTGCCAGGCAAAGGCCTGGGGCGCGCTGGCAATGGGCAGCGACACGCACCAGCTGGCCGATCGCTTTGCCCAGGATGCCCAGCAGCAGGGCTTCATGCAGGCCCTGAACGCGATGTCGGGGGGGCGGATCATCCCTCTGCCCGGCGGCGTGCTGATCCGCGACGACGCGGGACGGATACTCGGCGCGGTCGGCGTTGCCGGCGCCGCATCGGAGCAGGATGAGGCCTGCGCCCTGGCAGGCATTCGCAGCATCGGGCTGGCAGGCGGCACATGACCGCCGGGGCTGATTCGAGCCAACAGCCGCTGCGCGGCTGGCGCGTTGGCTTCGCCGGTCTTGGACTGATGGGACGGCCGATGGCCCGGCATCTGCTTTCAGCGGGGGCGGATCTGCGCGTCTGGAACCGCACCCGGGGCGTCGCCGAAGCATTCGAGCAACCTAGGGTGCAGGTCTGCGACAGCCCGGCAGACCTGGCCGGCCGCTCCGATATCGTCGTTCTGATGCTGGCCGACACGCCCGTCGTCGAACAGGTACTGTTCGGACCCGATGGCCTGTCGCAGGGGCTGCGAGCCGGGTCCATGGTAGTCGACATGGGCACAACGGCCGTGGTGCCGACCCGCGAATTTGCCCGACGTCTGGCACACAATGGTATCGACTTCATCGACGCACCGGTATCCGGGGGCGAAATCGGGGCCATCGACGCGACACTGACGATCATGGCGGGCGGCGGCGACGATGCGATCGACCGCGCCGGCCCGCTGTTTTCCGTGCTTGGCCGTAACTTCACACATGTCGGGGCCGTTGGCGCGGGTCAGGTTGCCAAGGCCGCCAACCAGATTATCGTTGGCCTGAATATCGGGGCTGTTGCGGAGGCGCTCGCCCTGGTCAAGGCCGCCGGTGTCGACCAGTCCAAGGTACGCCAGGCGCTGCTCGGGGGCTTCGCCGGTTCGCGCATTCTCGAGGTGCACGGCCAGCGTATGATCGACCAGAGCTTCGAGCCGGGCGCGCGGATCACCACCCAGTTCAAAGACATGCGTCAGGCCTGCGAGCTGGGTCATCTGCTCAAACAGCCGCTGCCTGCCACGGAACTGAGCAAAACGCTATTCGAAAGACTGATCGAACAGGGTGACGGCGATCTCGATCACAGCGCCCTTATCCGGGTGCTGAGCTGATTCACTCAACCAGGATGTACCCGAAGTAGCCCCTGAATCGAGGTCTATCGGCGGGACCCCTGCGCTGCCACTCGGGTATCGCGAAGCGGTCCTGTAAACACTAGGGCCTGTTAACACTAATCCGGATCGCGTCGTTGCTGCCCCAAAATGGGCCAATCAAGGCACGAGGAGTGAAGTTTGGTCATTCCAAATGAACGACGAGTAACACCGAGTGGCCCATTTTGGGGCGCAACCCGAAGGGACGGGGCCATTTTTCCACAGCTCTGCGTTGCACCTCGCTGATGTAGCCTGCTACACAGCGCTCGTTACGCCTTGATCTGCGAAAAAATGGCCTCCGGCGACACGCTCCGGACTAGTGTTAACAGGCCCTAGCCAACCTGCCAATAGCTGGCTGCGAGCCTGCTCCCTTATAGGCGAATGGAAAACCGACTGGCCGTGAGATTTCCAGGCTAGTTAGGCGCCACCTTGCGCTGGAACATTGCCCGGACCGACTCGATTTCGTTCAGCGGCACGTAGACGGTGAACTTGCCGCCGTGCAGCTTTTGCTCGACCTCAGCGCCGGACTCGCCAATCCCTCGCAGCACGCCTTCACGCATCGGCTGGCTGCGCGGTTTGATCTGCACCTCTTGGTCGACATAGCGCCCGATATCCCGCAGTGGTACCGGCTCGTACTGCCGGCGCACGATGATGCGGTTGGTTTGCTTCGGCGCAACGGTTCGCTGTGCCGGCGGCTGTTCTACGCCGAAAAGTGTCGACAGGCCCGGGGCCTGCGCGCCCGGACGCTGCCAGTCGAAACTGGTATCGGCAATGGCCCGGTCGTTGAGACTGAGTTGTAGCGCCATCGCGTCGACCAACTGGTCAGGCGGCAAAAACATCAGACTGAGCAGCCCTATCGGCTGCTCGGGTTCCGATACCAGTCTGAACTCACCCCAGGTGCGAAAGAATTCGCGCACTGCATCGCTCAACCCCGCTCCAAGCGTGAGACCTTTCGCCTGCAGACCCTGCAATGTTTGCCCGGCCAGGCGCTCACTCCAGACCTGAACGGTCTCATCCGTCCCGATGGCGCATTCCTTCAGTGCCTGGCGGCCAAATTTCGGTGATACCTCGACCGCCAGGCTCAAATGGGCGAGATTCGGGGGGGCGCCCCCGCCTTGCGAGAATCCCTGGATATCGACGTCGCTCATCATTGCAGCGAATTCCAGAGATTCGATATCGTGAAGGTCGATGTTGATACCGAGTTCCAGGGTCCGTGCGACTTCGTTCAGGCGATAGTGGCCGTCGATGTCCATGTCAACGCTTAGCAAAACCGATTTTCTGCAGGAATGCCGGGGTCAGCTGCAAACCCTGCGCACAGATGTTGTCGTCCGCGTTGCCGCTTGCGACAGCGGCTTTTTGCAGCAGGTCGGCAGACAGCGGCAAACGTATCCCGTCGATGAAGAAAGACAGGCTCGGTGGCGGCGTGTTCTTGCCCGGCTCCCATCGCGCACCATGATAGAAGAACAGCGGGTCATCGCTGGCGACGCGGATCGCTTCGATGTGCAGGCTGTCATCGTAGCCCATTGGCTGCACAGTGATGCCGCTGACTGTTACCGCACCACGCAGATCGGTGCTGATATCCGTGTAGCGGACGTCGACCTGGCTGGACACGGTCGCTACCATCTCATCGATGTTGCGTTTCGCCTTGTAGTACAGGAAGCCTTTGACGGCGCCATACGCGAGCGCAGGAATCAATAGGAACAGCAGCAGTTTGCCGGGGCGCAACGACATCAGTATCTATCCTCGGGGCCGCATCAGGGGTTCTTCGACCTCCTGGCGTTTATCGGCACCGAGCAGATGTTCTATAAGGGTTAGTGCGAAATCCATTGCTGTGCCGGGTCCGCGCGAGGTAATGACCCGACCATCGCTGACCACCGCATCGGCAAGCAATCGAGAGCTATCAGCGAGGCGGCCGTCGATTACGCCAGGGTAGGCTGTGGCCCGGCGGCCGTCGAGCAGCCCGGCATTCAGCAGCACCTTCGGTGCGGCGCAGATTGCAGCCGTATACTTGTCCTGTTCCGCCATGCGCTGCAGCAGTGCATGGATACGCGGATCGGTGTCGAGGTGGTCCGCACCCGGCAGACCGCCCGGTAGCGCAATCATGTCGAACTCCTCGTTCAATACGTCGTCGAGCGCCTTGTCGGGGATCAGAACGACACCGCGGCTTGCGGTCACCGGCCCCTCGCCGAGGCCGGCGCTGACGACCTCGATGCCGGCGCGGCGCAGGATGTCGATAATGGTTACTGCCTCGAGTTCTTCGCAACCGTCGGCAAGGGGGACGAGGACGCGTGCCATAGTCTTTCGTTCCTTTCACGTTCAACCAGTCGGGAGACCGGTAATAATTGGACCCCCTGTGCAGCAAGCGCCGGCAACTCTTCGGCCAGCACCATCAGGGTTTCGGGATAAGGATGACCAATGCCGATCGCCGAGCCGTGTCGTCGGGCCTTCGCGACCAGGCGCCGCAATTGCGCGCGCACGTACTCGGCATCCTGCTGATTGTCGAGAAACACATCACGTTGCGCATTCGACAGTCCAGCGGCGCGCGCAAGTTTCCGCGCCACCGTGCGAACGTCGGTGCGGCTGTCGACGAAATATAGCCGATCGAAGCAGGTCAGGTCTTCCATCAGCCAGCGCATCGCATCGGGATGCTGCGTGAGCAGGCTGCCCATATGATTGTTGACGCCAGACACGTGCGGAATCGCCGCCAGGCTGCTGCGAACCTGCCGGGCGAACTCTACGCGGCTCATGTTCATACGCAGCCCGCCCGGACCCATCGCGCGCCCATCGGTGGTCTCCATTGGCAGGTGCAGCATGACCTCCTTACCTTCGGCGTGGGCACGCAGAGCAATCTCGGCGCTGTGAGGCCGCCACGGCAGAACCGAGTAGGTAAGCGCCCCTGGCAGATTGACGGCCTCGCGGCCGAGCGCCAGATTGTTGCCCAGATCGTCAATAATGATCGCAATGCGCACGGGCTGCTGAGCGCCCGCCGGTGCAAGCAGCAGGGCCGGCAGCGCAGACAGAAGGATGAACAGGCGCAGCACGTGGCAATCCCGATCAGGCGCTGCCGCCCGGGCGCAGGATGGCGAGGCCCTTGAGCAGGTTGAGCGCCTCGCTCAGCGCATAGTCCGTATCGGCCTCCTCACGGCTGTCGGAGGTGCGGGCCTTGTCCGATTCACCGCCGGGTCCGTTGTCTTCCGGGTTAACCAGATGGCCGGCAAGATCCGATTCCTTGAGTTGGGTCGAGGCTTCTTCACCCTTGGTGAGGCGCACGTTGCCGAGTTTTATATCGGGCACGATGCCCTCTGCCTGAATCGAGCGGCCATTCGGCGTGAAGTAGCGCGCCGTGGTCAGTTTTACCGCAGTGCGCTCATTGACCGGCACGATGGTCTGCACCGAGCCCTTGCCGAAGGTTTGCTGCCCCATGATGACGGCGCGCTTGTGGTCCTGCAGGGCACCCGCGACGATCTCCGAAGCGGAGGCCGAGCCACCATTCACCAAAACCACGATCGGCGCACCCTCAAGAACGTCATCCGGTGCAGCCTTGAACTTGAGCTGGGAATCACCGATCCGACCCTCGGTGTAAACGATGGTGCCGCTGGTCAGGAAGGCATCGCTGATCGCAACTGCCGCGTTCAGCACGCCGCCCGGATTGTTGCGCAAATCCAATACCAGTCCCTTCAGCGTCCCGCCGGCATCGCGCCTGAGCTTGCCGATGCCCTTTAGCATGTCCTCCGGGGTGCGCGCCTGGAACTGCGATACGCGCACATAGCCGAAACCGGGTTCGAGCATGCGCTGTTTGACGCTGACGGTCTTGATGACGTCTCGCACCACGACGATCTCGAGCGGTTTGTCGCTACCTTCACGGACGATGGTCAAGCGGATCTCGGTGCCTGGCTTGCCGCGCATTTGCTTGACGGCCTCATCCAGCGTCATACCTTTCACCGGCTGGCCGTCGAGCCGGATGATAAGGTCACCCGAGCGCACCCCGGCACGCTGTGCCGGCGTATCGTCGATCGGTGATATGACCTTGACGAAACCGTTCTCCATGCCGACCTCGATGCCGAGGCCGCCAAACTCGCCGCTGGTGCCGACCCGGATTTCGCGGTAATCATCCTCGTCGAGATACGCGGAATGCGGGTCCAATCCACTCAGCATCCCCTCGATCGCATAGTTCAGCAGCTTACGATCGTCGACCGGTTCCACATAGTCGTTCTTGATGCGGCCGAAAACCTCGGCGAACACGCGCAGTTCGTCCAGCGGCAACCCGGAACCGGCCTCGCCATCCTCGGTCGATTCCGCCGCCGATACCGTTCCGGCACCGAATCCGAGGCTCGCTACGAACAAGACCGCGGCCAAACTTTGCTTCATAACTACCTCAACATTCCGCCCCGCGACTGCGGGCACGTATCAACCGACATTGCTGCCGGCAGGACGGCGGCACCATTTCGCCGGATCTACCGGACGGCCCTGATGCCGGATGCCGAAATACACGCCGGCGCGTTCGCGTCCGCCACTCGCCCCGACCAGTGCAAGCGGTTCATTGACTTCGACCCAGTCGCCGACTTCCTTGAACAAGCTCTGGTTGTGGCCGTACAGAGTCATATAACCGTCCCCGTGATCGACAATCAGCAACAGGCCAAAGCCACGCAACCAGTCGGCAAACGCCACGCGCCCATGGTGCACGGCCCGCACCTCGCGGCCTTCGGCTGTCGAGATCATAACACCGTCCCAGACCAGGCTCCCGAGACGCGGAGCGCCGAATCGGCCGACGATTCGTCCGCGTGCCGGCCAAGGCAGGCGGCCACGCAGTCCGACAAACTCGACCTGCTGCGGATTCTCGACCGGGATGTCAGCCAGCGCCTCCTCGATACCGCTGAGTAGCTTCTGCAGTTCACGCTCATCGGATTGCAGTCGGCCCAGCTGCTGACGCTGGTCTTTCAGTTCTCGCTTCAAGTCCGCGACCACCGAGCGGCGCTGTTCCTGAGAATGCTGCATCGCGGTGAGCTCCTGCATCTGCTGTTCGTGCAGCATAGCCAGGTCGCGCTCCTCTTCGCCGATGGCGCGTTCCGTCTCCGCAAGCCGCTGCATGTGTTCACGGATCAGGTGCATTTTCTGCGCACGCGCCCTGCTGAGATAATCGTAGTAGACCATCACGCGGCTGACGGTGGCCGGGTCCTGCTGATTCAGGAGTATCTTCAAACGCTCCTGGCGGCCCATCGCGTAAGCGGCACGCACCTGGCGACCCAATGTGCGGCGCTGCAGTTCGAGCTCCCGACTCTGCGCCTGTTGCTCAGCGCGCAGCTCGGCGAGACGCGCCCGATGCTGCTCGAGGCGGTTGTCGAGCGCGCGCAGGTTCCGTGCCGCATGCCCGATGCGCTGCTCGGCCGCCTCCAGCAGGCGGGACAATTCACTCTGCTCGCCGCTCTTGGTCTCCAATTGCACCTGCAGACCACTGATACGTGAACGTAGGGCCTCGAGCTGTTCGCGTTGCACAGCAGCATCCGCCTGCACACCGGTAACTCCGGTCATCAGCAATGTACCGAGCAGCAGGCTCCGCAACAATGGGATCAGGCGAAAACTCATGGCGGCAATATAGCAGCCCCCCGCCGGCGGGCCCGGAGATCAGGCGGCGTCCGCGTCTGCCGCCTGCAGCAGCGATCGCCCGGTCATGGCCGCTGGCTGGGGTAGTCCCATGATCTGCAGCAGCGTCGGGGCAATGTCGCAAAGTGCGCCATTTTCCATCAGAGAGGGCGCGGCATCGCCGACATAGATCAGGGGCACGGTGTTCGTGGTGTGCGCAGTGTGTGGCTGGCCGGCCAGCGGATCACTCATTTGTTCTGCATTACCGTGGTCCGCGGTGATCAGCATCTCACCGCCGACTTCGAGTACCGCCTCAGCGACCCGGCCGAGGCAACCGTCGAGAAACTCGATTGCCTTGACCGCCGCCTCGAAGTTGCCGGTGTGGCCCACCATGTCTCCGTTGGCATAGTTGCAGATGATCGCATCGAAATGCCCTTCGCGGATCGCCTGGACCAGCCTGTCAGTGACCTCCGCCGCGCTCATCTCGGGTTGCAGGTCATAGGTGGCGATCTGCGGTGAAGGCACCAGGATGCGCTCCTCGCCTTCGTTTGGGGTCTCGATGCCACCGTTGAAGAAAAAGGTCACATGGGCGTACTTTTCCGTTTCCGCAATACGCAGCTGGTGCAGACCGAGGTTGGCGATGTACTCGCCGAACGTGTTCTCCAAGCGTTCCGCGGGATAGGCGACCGGGATGTCGAAATCCTTGCTGTACTCGGTCAGCGATACGAAAGTCGCGATCTTCGGGATGACCTCGCGCTGAAAGCCAGCGAAGTCCGGCTCGATGAACGCCCGGGTGATCTGCCGGGCACGATCGGAGCGGTAGTTCATGTTGATGATGACGTCGCCGTCGGCCACGCTGACAGGTTCGCCGATGCACGATGGCGCGACGAATTCATCGGTCTCCCCGCGCGCATAGGCCTGCCGCAGGGCCTCGACCGCTGTGCCAGCGCAGTGTTCGGTGCGACCCTGGGTGATTAAATCGTACGCCCTTTTTATGCGCTCCCAGCGGTGATCGCGATCCATCGCGTAGTAGCGCCCGATCAGCGTGGCGATTCGGCCCTGCCCGAGCTGCGCGAAAATTTCGTCCATCGCCTTCAACGAGGGTTCCGCGCTCTTGGGCGGCATGTCACGCCCATCGAGGAAGGCATGCAGGTAGATCTTTTGCGCGCCCCGTTCGGCCGCGAGCCTGGCCATCGCATGGATATGCTCTTCGTGGCTATGCACCCCGCCCGGCGACAACAGACCCAGGATGTGCAACGCACCGGCGTTGGCGATGGCCAGGTCAACCGCATCGGTCAGCGTGCGGTTGCTGAAGAAGGAGCCGGTCCGGATGGAACGGCTGATGCGCGTAAATTCCTGGTACACGACCCGGCCCGCACCGAGATTGAGATGTCCAACTTCAGAGTTACCCATCTGGCCACCCGGCAAACCCACCGCCGAACCCGAGGTCCGGATAGCCGTATGCGGGTAGTCAGACCAGAGCCGATCCCAGACAGGGGTCTGCGCGGCCAGAATGGCATTGTGGTCGACGTTGTCGCTCAATCCCCATCCGTCAAGGATGACGAGAACCGTTGGGCGTACCTTTTTTCTCATTTTGCACTTCATCGGATCTGTCCCCAGCGCAACGCGAGAGGGCAGATTGGCCTTTGATTGGTAATCGATTTTTCGGCCCCGCCCAAGGTATCGGGCGCCTCGCGCCGAGCCCTTATTGAATCATCTTAGGGGATGGCAAGCCAGCCGCTGCGCCTGCAGCGTAACTGTCATAAAAGATTATTTGGCTCAAATTCAAGAAAAATGCTCGCCCCGGGGACCGGATTGCTGTTCCAATAACGGTCTATTATTAGATTAGAGGCTAGTAAATAGCCCGTCTGGGGAGGAGTACAGGTGAATTTCCACGATAAAGCAGTTGTTTCCATGCATGACGAATTTGATAGCGAGCTCTCCCTGCTGGAGGGCGATGAAGATATCGACCGCGCCTCGCGCTCCCTGAAGGCCATGTCGCACCCGTTGCGCCTGAAGATCCTCTGCACCCTCGGCGACCAGGAGGTCAGCGTGCAGGATATCGTCGACCAGGTCGGGACATCGCAAAGCAACATTTCCCAGCACCTTGCCATCCTGCGCGATAAGGGTATCCTCACGTCCCGCAAGGATGCCAACCGGGTCTTCTACCGCGTCAGCGACAACAGGACCCTGCGGCTGATCTGCATGATGCGCGAAGTGTTCTGTACCAACGAGCACTGAGCAAGAGCGCGCCCAGCCGGCGCGTATGCGGGTTATAAATTCCACCAACGGGCAGGCCTTGCGCCTCCCGTTTCGTCGTTTGTAGCGTCGATACCTTGCGGTGACGCTGGCGGGGGATCATGGAACAAATCATCGAGTTCGCCACGAATCATGCCGTGCTGGTCGGGGCCTTTGCGGTCGTGCTGTCGGCCCTGGTCTGGAATCTGATTGCCGACCCGGGCGGCAAAAATGCAGTCGACCCGATGGGGGCTACGGCCATGATCAATCACGAGGACGCGGTGGTACTGGATGTACGCTCGATGGCCGAGTATAAGGACGGCCATATCGTTAACGCGATCAATATCCCGCTGAACGGCTTGGGCAACAACCTGAAACAGCTGGAAAAGCATCGCGGCAAACCAGTCTTGGCGGTGTGTCGATCCGGGTCTCGCTCTGGGGCTGCCTGCAGGCTGCTACGCAAGCACGGTTTCGAGAACGCGAAGAATCTACGCGGCGGGATGATGGCGTGGCAAAGCGCCAACCTGCCAGTCAGGCGCAAGTAGCGCATTGCGGGAGAATAGAGTGAGCGAAGAACAAGGAGCACAACAGGGGCAGCCGGCACAGCGCCAGTTCCTGGTACAGCGGATCTATACCAAAGACATCTCGTTCGAGGCGCCGACGACGCCGCAGATATTTCAGGAAAACTGGTCGCCGGAGATCAATGTCGGGCTCGGTAGCGAGGTCAAGCAGCTGGGCAACGGCAACACCGAGTTGGTGCTCAGCGTCAATGTCGAGGCCAAGCACGATGGCAAGACGGTTTTCCTGGTCGAGGTCAAGCAGGCCGGCCTGTTCATGGTCCAGGGCTTCAATGACGAGGAAACGCAGGCGCTGATGGGCATCGCAGCGCCCAACGTCCTGTTTCCCTACGCACGCGAGGTCGTCTCGGACCTGGTCACACGCGGCAGCTTCCCGCAGTTCGTGCTGCAGCCGGTGAACTTCGAGGCCCTGTACGCACAGCAGCGTCAGGCCAAGGCGGCGCAGACGGCCGATACCCAGGGCGATACTGCGCACTGACTTGGGCGCCGCGGACACCAAGCTTGCGGTGCTCGGGGCCGGTTCCTGGGGCACCGCGCTGGCCATTCATCTGGCGCAAAACGGGGCCCAGGTCGCATTGTGGGGTCACGACCCGGAAGAGGTCGAGACACTGCGGCGCGACAATCAGAATCGACGCTATCTGCCGGGCGTGCCTTTCCCCTCCGGGCTACATACCAGCGCTGATCTGGCTGATTGCGTGCGCAATGCGGATGAAATACTGGTGGTGGTGCCCAGCCACGCCTTTTCCGAGGTCTGTGACCTTATCGCGACCGTGCGTCCCCAACTCAGGACGCTGAGCTGGGCGACCAAGGGATTCGACCCGAGCAGCCACGAACTGCTCAGCAGCGTGGCCGCACAGTGGCTGCCCTCGTGCGACATGGCGGCCGTTTCGGGGCCGACTTTTGCCAACGAAGTGGCGCGCGGTCTGCCGACCGCGATCACCGTCGCGTCGAACAACCCGATGCATGCAGAGCGCGTTGCCTCTTACCTGCACGGCGAGAACTTTCGCGCCTACACCAGCGATGACCTGATCGGCGTGCAGGTCGGCGGCGCCAGCAAAAACGTCATGGCGATCGCCGCCGGGATTTCCGATGGTCTGGGCTTCGGCGCCAATGCCCGTGCCGCATTGATCACCCGCGGGCTGCACGAGATTACACTGCTCGGCCTGGCGTTGGGTGGCCGTCCCGAGACCTTCATGGGGCTCGCCGGCCTCGGTGACCTGGCGCTGACCTGTACCGATGATCAGTCGCGCAACCGGCGCATGGGCCTCGCGCTGGCGCGCGGGCTGGATATCGCCACAGCGCGGCGCGAGATCGGACAGGAAGTCGAGGGCGTATTCACCGCACGTGAGTTGTGGATAAAGGCCCGGCAACTCGGGGTCGAGATGCCGATCACCGAGCAGACCCACCGTGTTCTCTATGAAGGACTCGACCCCCGGACCGCCGTGCACAATCTGCTGAGCCGAGAGGCCAAATCGGAGTAACCCCGAATACTCCGGGGAGATTCAAACCCAATTCCACCAGCGTCATCGAAGCCGTCCTCCACGGCCGGCGGGTGAACTAAAGCGAAGGCTTCAGCGTCCAACGAGAAACTCGCGCTGCGGGGAGGGCGAAATATGACTTATACAATCGCCGTTGAGAACATCAAATGTCGGGGTTGCGCCAATTCCATCCGCAGCAAATTGCTGGACGAGGGGTTGGCCCAGTCAGTCGAGGTTGACGTCGAGCAAGGCCAGGTCCGAATCGAGGGCAACCCTGAATGGCGCGGTCAGGCGGCCGCCGCCATGGCCAAAATGGGCTATCCTGAGGTCGGGTCGGTCGATGGGATGAAAGCAGCGGCCGCGAAGGCAAAATCCTTCGTGAGCTGTGCGATCGGTCGGGTCGACGGTATACCGTCGAACAAGGAATGATCGGGGGACACCCTTTCTCAGGCTGACGTGGGGTCGCCAGACAACGGACTTCGAATGAAGAATTGCGGCACAAAATGCGCAAATGGCAAAGCCATACGGCGACTGAGCGTCCTGCTCGCGCTACTGCTGTTTTTCGGGCCGCTGTTGTCGATCGCCGCGCCTCTTGCGGCAGCATTTCAGCCCGAAGAGAACGCTGCCCAGACCTCCCAGCTGCCGTGCCATTCACCGGCCGCTGCGCAGCACGAACCCGTCGGGGCGATTCGCGTCGACGCGGACTGTGGGCACTGCAGTGGTGATGCCCCGGCCTCGCAGTGCCACTGCTGGGGCAATACGCTACCTACCGGCCCGGCGTCCAAACCGCTCTGCCGCCCCTCAGTCATTGCTACGGCCGAAGTAGTAGTCCTCGTCGTTACCGATGCGCTGCCGGAGTCCCTGCCCGAAAACCTGTTCCGCCCGCCGATCCCTACCCACATCTGAAGCACCGTGTCCCGCTGCCGACCGCGCCCCGCAACGCGGTAGACGCACTGCGGCTTTGGTTATGTTTTTGAGGTGGTATAAAAAAGTGAATACTTACTTACGAAATCGGCTCGTGTTGGGTCTGGCCTTGATCTCAACGGCCCTGGGGGGTTGCCTGGAGCCACCGGCGCAAACCTCGGAATCGCTCAGCGCTGCCAGTGACGACACGGCATTGGAACATGCCGCCAAGCACCTGGATGCAAAGTACGTGTGCCCGATGCACCCGCAGATCGTGCGCGACGAGCCTGGCGGCACCTGCCCGATCTGTGGCATGGATCTGGTGCAGAAAATGATCGACGCCCAAGCCGGCAAGCACCCGACAGTCGAGATCAGCAATGCCGTGGTCAACAGCATGGGGGTACGCACCGCGCCCGCCCGCGAGGAGACCCTGTGGAAATACATCGAGACGGTCGGCCGCATTGCCTACGACGAGACCCGGCTCGCGCATGTCCACCCGCGCGCAGCCGGCTGGATGGAACAGCTCGACCTGCGTGCCGAAGGCGACCCGGTAGAACGAGGCCAGTTGATCGGTCGGCTTTATTCGGAGGAGATCCTGTCGGCCCAGGTGGACTTCCTCATCGCGCTCGATCAGTCCAACGGCAAAAGGCGCATCGAGAAGGCTCGCAACCGGCTGCGCTTGCTGGGCGTACCCGAAGGCACGATCTCTTTGATTCAAAAAAGGGGGGAAACCATCAACACGGTGCCGATCCTGGCCAATGCCGGCGGTGTCGTCACGATGCTGGGTGCCCGGCGGGGCATGTATGTCACCCCGGATACTGAGATCGTCACCATCGCCGACCTGAGCCGCATCTGGGTGCTGGTGGACGTCTACGAGCACCAGATCGACTGGCTGGCCGCCGGAGTGAGTGCAGAGATCCGGGTACCCGCCTATCCGGGCCAGGTCTGGGAGGGCGCGGTAGAATACATCTATCCGGAGCTCGATCCCAAATCCCGCACGCTCAAGGTGCGCCTGGCCTTCGACAACTCGGAAGGCCTGCTCAAGGCCAATATGTTCGCCGAGGTGGTGATTTTCGGGGGACCAAAGCGCGAGGTGCTCGCGGTACCCGCCGAGTCGGTCATCGAGACCGGCAGGCGGGTGAGTGTGGTTCTGGCATTGGGGGAGGGGCGTTTTCAGCCAGTCGACGTGGTCACCGGTATGCGCGGCGATGGCCTGGTCGAGATCCTCAGCGGCATCCGGGCGGGCGACCAGGTGGTGACCTCGGGACAGTTCTTGATCGATTCCGAATCGAGCCTGCAGGCCAGCTTCGTGCGCATGGCCGAATCTGAGCCACCGGTCGACGCTAGCGGCGACTCCCAGGCCACAATCTCTAAGTGAGGCACGCTGGACGATGAAGAACCTTATCGCCTGGTCGATCCAGAATCGCTTCCTGGTGCTACTCGCGAGCCTGGTCATTACCGGCTGGGGCTGGGTCGCTTTGCACAAGACCCCGCTCGATGCCATTCCCGACCTGTCAGATGTACAGGTCATCATCCGTACGAGCTTCCCCGGCCAGGCACCGCGCGTGGTCGAAGAGCAAGTCACCTACCCAATCACCACCACAATGCTGTCGGTACCCGGCGCACAAGTGGTGCGCGGCTATTCCTTCTTCGGAGACTCGTATGTCTACGTCATTTTCGAAGACGGCACGGACCTGTACTGGGCGCGCGCACGGGTGCTGGAGTACCTCAATCAGGCCGCCGCCGACCTCCCCGATGGCATCCAACCGAGGCTGGGGCCGGATGCAACAGGGGTCGGCTGGGTCTACAACTATGTGCTCGCTGACCGCAGCGGCCGTCACGACCTGGCCGAGCTGCGCAGCCTGCAGGACTGGTTCCTGAAATTCGAGCTGCAGACGGTGCCTGGCGTATCCGAGGTCGCGACCGTGGGCGGTATGGTGCGCCAGTACCAGGTCGTGGTCGACCCGGAAAAGCTGCGCGCTTTCAATATCACGCTGGCACGGGTATCGGCGGCGATCAAGGCGGCGAACCAAGAGGTCGGCGGCTCGGTGATCGAGCTTGCCGAGGCCGAGTACATGGTGCGCACACGCGGCTATCTGCGCAATCTCGAGGACCTGGAGCACATTCCGATTCTGGTGAGCGAAAGCGGCACACCCGTGCTGTTACGGGATATCGCGCGCGTGCAGGTCGGCCCCGAAATGCGTCGTGTTGTGGCGGACCTGGACGGCGAGGGCGAAGTCACCGGCGGCATCGTGGTGATGCGCTACGGAGAGAACGCGCTGGCGACCATTGCGCGGGTCAAGAACAAGCTGGAGCAATTGCGCCAGGGCCTGCCCCCCGGGGTAGAGATCATCGAGACATATGACCGCTCGAATCTGATCGAGCGTGCCGTGAGTAACCTGCAGGAGAAGCTGATCGAGGAATTCATCGTCGTGGCGCTCGTCTGCCTGATCTTCCTGTTTCACCTGCGCTCGGCCTTCGTCGCTATCGTCACCCTGCCGCTCGGCATCCTGGCCTCATTCATCGTGATGCAGTACCAGGGGATTAACGCGAACATCATGTCGCTTGGCGGTATCGCGATAGCGATCGGCGCGATGGTGGACGCAGCGATCGTGATGATCGAGAACGCGCACAAGCACCTCGAGCGCTACCGAAGCAACTATGGTCACGACGCTGTCGGCAATGAACACTGGAAGGTGATCACCGCAGCGGCTACCGAAGTAGGCCCGGCGCTGTTTTATTCGCTGCTCATCATCACGCTCAGCTTCCTCCCGGTGTTCGCCCTGGAGGCACAGGAGGGGCGCCTGTTCTCGCCGCTGGCCTATACCAAGACCTATGCTATGGCGGCCTCGGCCGGCCTCGCGGTAACCCTGGTGCCGGTGCTGATGGGCTATTTCATTCGCGGGCGCATCCCGGCGGAACACCGAAATCCGCTGAACGTTTTCTTGATCTGGTTGTATCGGCCGGTGCTCGGCGTTGTGATGCGGCTGCCGAAGGTCACCATCTTGCTCGCTCTGCTGGCGGTGCTCAGCCTGGTTATCCCGATCAGCGGGGTCGGCGGGTTTCTGGCCCCACTGAAATGGCCGTTTCAGGCCGCGTATCTGCTGACCGGCGAACCACAGCCAATGACAGAGCGGATCGAGCAGGCGCAGCAGCGACTGGTCAGCGACTGGCGCCGAAGTTTCCGCGACACCCCCTGGCTGGCGCGGTTTGCCGATGGTCTCGGTTCTGAATTCATGCCGGAACTGGATGAGGGCGATCTGATGTACATGCCGACGACGTTGCCCGGTCTGTCCATTGGCAAGGCACAGGAGTTGCTGCAGCAGACGGATCGTCTGATCGCCGGGGTACCCGAGGTCAAGCGGGTGTTCGGCAAGATAGGGCGTGCTGATACCGCGACCGACCCGGCACCACTGACCATGATCGAAACGGTAATCCAGCTCAAATCACATGATCAGTGGCGCCCCGGCATGACCACACAGAAGATCATCGAGGAACTCGACGCAACGGTGCAATATCCGGGCGTGACCAATGCCTGGGTGATGCCGATCAAGACCCGCATCGACATGTTGGCCACCGGCATCAAGACGCCCGTGGGGGTCAAGGTCGCAGGCCCCGACCTGAGCGAGATCGAGCGTATCGGGCGCGAGATCGAAAGGGTCTTAATGACAGTACCCGGCACCACCTCGGCATATTCGGAGCGAGTTGCTGGCGGGCGCTACGTCGACATCCTGCCAGACAGGATCGCCGCGGCGCGCTACGGACTGAACATCGATGACCTCAACCAGATCATTGCCGCGGCGGTCGGCGGCATCAACATCACGCAGACGGTGGAAGGGCTGGAGCGCTATCCGGTAAACCTGCGGTTCCCGCGGGAGCGACGCGACGACGTCGAGAAACTCCGCGCGCTGCCGCTGGTGACCCCGACCGGGGCGCAGATCCCGCTGGCCCAGGTCGCCGAAATCAACATCATCGACGGCCCCCCGATGTTGAAAAGCGAGAACGGTCGGCTCAATGGTTGGACCTTCGTCGACATCAGGGATATCGACCTGGGCAGCTATGTCGCGGCCGCGCAACAAGTTGTGCAGGCGCAGGTCGAGCTGCCGGCGGGCTACTCGATCAGCTGGTCGGGCCAGTATGAGTACATGCTTCGAGCCCAGGCCCGCTTGTCCCAGGTGGTGCCGTTGACGCTGGTGATCATCTTCGTGCTGCTGTACCTGACGTTCCGGCACGCCGGCCAGGCGCTGCTGGTGATGGCCTCGCTGCCGTTCGCGCTGGTCGGCGGCTTCTGGCTGATTTTTCTGCTCGACTACAATCTGTCCGTGGCAGTCGGGGTCGGTTTCATCGCGCTGGCCGGGGTCGCTGCCGAATTCGGCGTGGTCATGCTGGTCTATCTGGACAATGCCTTGCGCGAACAAACGCAGAGGGGCCCGCTCACCCAGACCGGGCTGCGTGCCGCGATCATGGAGGGCGCTGCGCTGCGGGTACGCCCCAAGGCGATGACGGTCGCGGTGATCGTCGCCGGCCTGCTGCCGATCTTTCTCGGGACCGGGACCGGGTCCGAGGTCATGAGCCGTATCGCCGCACCGATGATCGGTGGCATGATCACGGCGCCGCTGCTGTCGCTGTTCGTGATCCCAGTGATCTACCTGTTATGGAAAGAACGGGGGATCAACGCAGAGGACACCGAAACCATCCCGCCCGGCGTCGTCGCGACAGCGGCACAGAAAACCACCAGCTAGAGGAAGTTACTCATGTATGGATTCCATGCCCAGCCCAACGGCAGCTTTGAACAGGTCATCGACAAGGTGACGGAGGCATTGAAGTCAGAGGGATTTGGTGTTCTGACAGACATCGACGTGGCGGCCACGTTCAAGGCAAAGCTAAATATCGAACGCCGCCCCTACCGTATCCTCGGCGCCTGCAACCCAGCGTTGGCAAACCAGGCGATCGACGCAGACAGTGATATCGGCCTGCTGCTGCCATGCAATGTCGTCGTTCGCGAAGAGGAAGATGGGCGAATCAATGTCGCCTTCATGGACCCGGTCGCGGTGCTCGAACTGGTCGACCGGCCAGAGGTGAGCATCCTTGCACGCGAAGTCCGTGGACGCCTCGAACGGGTCCGCGACCGCTTGGGCAACCCTGGCGGGTGAGCGCCTGTTGGTGATCGGGCCGCAACAGGTCATAGATTTCTGGTTTGCCGAAGCTATGGACAAGCGCTGGTTCCGTTCGACCGAGGTGCTGGACAGCGAAATCCGTGAACGTTTCCAACGCCTGTGGCAACGGGCGGCAAGCGGCGAGTTCGAAGAATGGGCGAGCGACGCAGAAGGAGCGCTGGCGCTGGTGATCGTACTGGATCAGTTCCCTCTGAATATGTTCCGCGATGAGGCGCGCTCGTTCTCAACCGAGGCCAGGGCGGTGGCGGTCACCCGCGACGCCATTGCAAAGGGTCTCGACCAGCAACTCGCTGGAGATCACAAGGCCTTTCTCTATATGCCTCTCATGCACAGCGAGGATCTGATGCACCAGGACCAAGCCGTGCGGCTCTTCGAGGCCGCGGGGCTCGCTTCAAATGCACGCTTTGCATGCCACCACCGCGAACTGATCCGCCGTTTCGGTCGTTTCCCACACCGCAATAAGGCCCTCGGGCGTGCGAGCACACCCGAGGAGCTGGCCTATCTTGCGTCCAAGGAGGCTTTCACCGGATGAGTGATCGACAGTGCCCCGGGCAATTCAATCGTTCAGGACAAAAGTGACCTTGAGATTCACGCGGTATTCCTTGATCTTTCCATCCTTGACCATGACCTCCTGGTCCTGGACCCAGGCAGAGGTGACGCCCTTCAGCGTCTGAGATGCCCGTTTGACGCCTTCTTTGATGGCATCGTCGAAACCGTTTTTGGACGAAGCAATGATCTCGGTGACTTTGGCTACTGACATTGGTCTGCTCCTATGCGGTTTTGTGCTGTCGGCCCGGGTAAAGCTAGCAGAAGAAACCCGGTGCGGAACGATCACATCGCCTCCATCGGAACTTGCCGGCCCATGAAAACGATAGATATCGAGTGCTGCCTTTCGGCATGCGATGAGAAAAGTCTCGCGCAGACGATCGTCCGCGCACTGGAGGCCCTGCCCCCGGGAGAGCTGCCGCTGCAGGCCTGTTGCAGCCAGGGTGGCTGGGTGGACGACAGCCAGCTTGCGGTCAGCGTGCTCGAGCTGCGCCCGGATACCCATTGCGTCGTGGCAAGGGTCGGTATCTTTTTTACCGAACTGGTCGGTGGCTGCAACTGTCACGACGACCCGGCGCAGGTGAACGCCTACGGCGTGTTTGAGATCAGGATCGAGCGGATCAGCGGTCTGGCGTGGGTCGTTCCCGATCCGGGCTGACCAGGGGCTGGCGGCCGCGTACGCGGTCAACGCATGTTCGTGGCGAGCATGCCGAGACGCTCCGGGCTATACGGCTTGCCGAGTACGGCCGGAATCTCGAAGGTCGAAGTGACGAGCGTCAGAAACCGATCCAGCGGGACCGGTTTGCTGAAATGGTAGCCTTGCAGGTAACGGCAACCATGCGAAACCAGCCAATCGATCTGCGCTCTCGTTTCCACTCCCTCGGCCACGATGTTGTTTCCCAGCCGTGCGCCGAGGGTCAGGATGGATTCGACCAGTGCCCCGTCGCGCCCAGCGGCAGGGAGGTCATCGATGAAGGACTTGTCGATCTTGATGGTATCGACCGGCAGGGTCTTCAGATAAGACAGCGACGAAAAACCGGTTCCGAAGTCATCCAGGGCAATCTTCACGCCTATCTTCTTGAGGGCAGCCAGCAGTCCACTGGTGCGCGTACTGTGCTCTATCAGCGCACTCTCGGTCATCTCGAGTTCGAGGGCCTGCGAAGGCAGCCGAGCCGCGCGCAGCAGCGCTTGCACATTTTCGACAAAGCCTTCTTGTTTGAGCTGATGGGCCGACACATTGACGTGCACGGTGACATCACTGCAGCCCCCGAGCCGCCAACTCGCCAGCATTTGCAGCGCCTGCTGCAGCACCCAGTCACCGATCGGATTGATCAGGCCGCTTTGTTCCGCCACCTCGATGAAGTGCGATGGTGAAAGAATGCCCTTTTCGGGGTGGTTCCAGCGCAACAATGCCTCGGCCGATCGGATCCGACCGCTCTGTGCGTCGATGATCGGTTGGTAATACACCTCGAGCTGCCCGCGGTCCATTGCCAGACGCAGATCGTCACGCAGGGCGAGTTGCTCGCCAACCTGCGCCGACATATCGGCATCGTAGAAAGCAAAGCGGTTGGGACCCTGCGATTTTGCGGCGTACATCGCCGTGTCCGCATGCTTGAGCAGGTTATGCACGTCGTCGCCGTCGCGCGGATAGATCACGACGCCGCAGCTCCAGGTGACATAGGTCTCGTATTCGCCAATCGTGTAGTAGCGGCCCACGCAGGAAAACAGGCGCTGTATGACGCGACCAACGCGCCCCTCGTTCTCGGACTCCTCGATGACCACGACGAACTCGTCGCCACCGAGCCGCGACACTGTGTCGCTGGCGCGTAAAACCCCCTTCATCGCGTCAGCGACCTGACACAGCAGAAAATCACCATACTCATGGCCAAAGCTGTCGTTTATTGACTTGAACGAGTCCAGGTCGATGAATGCGACCGCGACCTGCTTACCCGTGCGCCGGGCATGCGCCAGGGTCTGCTCCATGCGCGTGTACAGATAGGCCCGGTTCGGCAGGCCGGTCAGCACGTCGTGGGTCGCCATGAATTCAGCCTGTTCCTTCTTTTCCTTCAACTCGATATTGGCCTCGGCCAACCGATCGATCATGACAAGAAAGAACTTCGGCATGAGCACGAGCCCGAACATCAGACCGATGTAGGTACCAGGGGAATTCCAGAGGTAACCGTTGGTCGCCATCGCGCCGCTAAAGCCGAGCAGCCCGAACAGGGTGGCGAATTGCATGCAGCGTTCGCCATAGCGAATACCATTGCCGATCATGACCCATAGAAAAAGCGGATAGAAGGCGACTCCGGCGGTCGTGAAATAGGCGGTAAGGTAAGTCGCGACGGCGATATCCAGCAGGATGACCGCGTAGCGCCGCCAAAGATATCCATCCTTGTTGCGCGAAACGAACGACAAGTAGAAAAAACTTGCCAGCATGTATGCCAGCGCAAGCAGGAAAGGCTGGTCGCCATGACCGAACTGGCGGGCCGCGTAGAACAAGAGGGTGCCGAATGCAGCGAGCAGGATCCGCGCCACCGCCTGACCCTGTTCCTGGGTCACCTCGCCATCCGGGCGAAAAAACATCGACTGGAGGACACTGCGGCGGTCGCGCGCCCGGCGCCGCGCGCGAGTCCGACTGTCTGGCGCCGCCCGCGCGGTGATCGGCAGATTGGTCGAGTGACTGACGGGCTGTTGCATTGCGCCTCCACGGAACGGCCGCGGATGACACGCGGCCGCGCGACTCGTCTGAACAGCATCGGCGGCGGCAGGTGTTTCTTGATCGGCGGTTAATGCCCGCCCTCGAAACCACGCTGTCGCCATGCCTCGTAGAGCAGGACGGCAACACTATTGGAGAGATTGAGGCTCCGTTGACCAGCGCGCATCGGAACGCGCAGCCCTCTGTCCACCGGCAGTCCATCCAGCAGCGGCTGTGGTAGGCCGCGTGTCTCGGGCCCGAACACGAAGGCATCTCCCGCCTCGTAGTCGACAGTGTCGTAGCGCCGAGCACCGCGCGTCGATACCCCGAACCAGCGCCGAGGCGACACCTGATCGAGGAAGGCATCGAATTCGGCATACTGCCGCACCTCGGCGAACTCGCGGTAATCCAGTCCGGCACGCCGCAGACGCTTGTCATCGAACTCGAAACCCAGCGGATGTATCAGATGAAGGATACTGCCGGTGTTTGCACACAGGCGTATGATGTTGCCGGTATTGGGCGGGATTTCCGGCTGATACAGAACGATGTGAAACAACGCGAGGAACTCAAACTCGATGGCTGCGACTGACCCACGCCTGGCCCTTGATTTCTGCGGCATGCATTTCGCCACACCGCTCGTGCTGCTGTCCGGTTGCGTGGGTTTCGGTGAAGAGTACACACGGGTGCAGGGTTTCTCGAACCGAGACGCCGGGGCGATATGCCTGAAGGGTACCACGGGAACACAGCGGCTGGGCAACGCTCCCCACCGCATCTACGAGACTCCCGCCGGCATGCTCAACGCGATCGGTCTGCAGAATCCAGGGGTGGACCAGGTCGTAAACGGCATCCTGCCGACACTGGATTTCCATGAGACGCGCTTCATCGCCAATGTTTCCGGGTCGACGGTCGAGGAATACATCGAGGTCACGCGGCGCTTCGACGACTCGCTGATCGACGCGATCGAGATCAATATCTCGTGCCCGAACGTGAAGGAGGGCGGCGTTGCCTTCGGTAACGATCCGGACATGTCGGCGCGTGTGGTCGAGGCATGCCGCAGTGCGACCCGCAAACCACTGATCACCAAGCTTTCGCCCAACCAGACCGACATTGCCGAGAATGCGCGGCGCTGTATCGAGGCGGGCAGCGACGCCTTCGCGGTGATCAACACCCTGATGGGTATGGCGATCGACATCGAGTCACGCTCACCCCATATCGGCAACAACCAGGGTGGGCTGTCCGGGCCAGCGATCAAACCGATCGCGCTACTGAAGGTGCATCAGGTATATCAGGTCACAAAAGCGCACGGCATCCCCATCATCGGTCAGGGCGGCGTGACCGGTCCCGAAGACGCGATCGAGTTCCTGCTCGCCGGTGCAAGTGCGGTCGGCGTCGGAACCGCTTTGTTCTATGACCCATTGATCCTGCCGAAGATAAACCGAGGTCTGATCGACTATCTCGAACGCCAAGGGCTCGACCACGTCGCCCAGGTCAGCGGGGCCCTAAGGCTGAATTCGGCCAAGCCAACCCCATCCTGTGGTTGCTGAAGTCATTGACTTCGAACATTAGCATCAGGTTATACTCTGGTCCACGCGCCCCCAGCGGGCGTAGAAAACTCTCAACCGAATCTGGAGAGAAACATGAGCGACATTGAGACCCTGAAGGCCGAAAAGGCCAAACTGATCGGCGAAATGCTCGAAATGCAGAAGCAATTCATGGACATCGAGCACGAGAGCGGCATTTCCGGCAAGGATTACTATTACTCGCAGGACGGTTTGTTGAAGGACTACCGCGAGAGCTACATGCAGAAAGCCATGCGTGTGGTCGAGCTGTCACATCAGATCGTGGGGTCGAGCGCCCTCTGACCTGCGACGGCTCCCCAAGAGGCCTGCCCGGCACATGCCTGGCAGGCCTTTTTCGTTGCTGCGCGTTCAAGACTCTGCACGGCCCGCCGATGCCCAGGGAATAAGGCAAGTCATCTCAGGGGCTGTCATGACCGAAAGCGTAGACCACCCAAAACCCTCCGCACTGCGACGCCTAAGTACGCTGCACGAACTCGCGCAGGATGACTTGGTAGCGCTCAGCGAGCAGTTGCTCGTTCAGCAGGAGCAGAAGGGTACGATTCTGCTGCCCCTCGGCTCTAGCGACGACTGCACCCTCTACCTGCTGGAGGGGAGTTGCCGCCTGATCGCTGAGGACGGCGGCGTCAAGACGATCAGGCACACAGACCCCTCAGCACTGGCCCCGCTGGCCCGCCTGCGGCCCAGTCACTACCAGGTGGTCGCCGAGACCAATGTGAGTGTCCTGCGCATCGACAACGGGCTGCTCGAACGCTCTCTGGGCAACATGGAGGACAGTTCCTCGCTGACCCTCGAGAACTACCAGGTCGAGGAGCAGGACGATCTTGGCCACATGGCGGCGGAAAACCGCCTGACGCTGCAGATCTACGAGGATCTGAACGAGGATCGCCTGCTGCTGCCCAGCCTCCCGCAGGTCGCGCTGCGGATCGGGGACGCGGTGAACGATGAGGACTCCGATGCACGGAAGGTCGCCGCACTGATTCAATCCGACCCGGCGATTGCACTCAAAATCATCAAGGCTGCCAATAGCGCCCGTTACGGCGGCGTCGCACAGATCGGCACACTGACCGAGGCCGTGGCACGCCTGGGCATGGAGAATACCCGAACCCTGGTCATCGCCTTCGCGTTGCGTGAGCTGTTTCGAACCGACTCCAGGGAACTCGAGCAACGCATGCAGCTTCTGTGGGAGCATAGCCGCAGTATTGCCGCGCTGACGCAGGCACTGGGTGAGAAAGTGGGCGGTTTCAATGTCCATGAGGCCTTGCTGGCCGGCCTGGTCCACGACATCGGGACGATCGCCGTGATCGGCTACGCCCGCGACATCCCGGAGGTCGCAGAGAACCCTGCCGCGCTCGAATCGAGCATCAATGCCCTGCGCACCCAGCTCAGCGGTATGATTCTGTCGAAATGGCAGCTGCCGACGGCTCTGGTCAATGCCGCCAAGGACGCCGAAAGCTGGTATCGGGAGCACCCGGGGAAGGCCGACTACGCCGATCTGGTCATCGTGGCTCAGCTGCTCGAGGGCGTCGCTGGCGATATTGATCCAGGCAAGGTGTCGGCTTTGGCGCGACTCGGGCTGTCCACCGATGAGATCGACCAAAACGTCGACCTGCTGCAGGAAGCGCGGAGTGGTGTCGAGGTGGCGAAACAGGTGCTCACCGCCTGACCCGGGCTCACCCACCGCGGACGGCGCCGCCACCCGTGGCAAATCCCGTTCTTCGGGGATACCATTCAGGTCCAACTATTGCGGCGCCTGCCGAGCCGCCGGGATCTGCCGCATGCCGCCGAGGGCTCAAGAACAAACAGTGGTCAATGCCGCACTGCGGCGAATCGATACACTGGCCGGTCTCGATGATCGGCAACTTAGCGAGCTAGCCGACAACGCAGAATTACGCGAATCCCCTCAAGGTACCTGCCTGCGCGAGCTTGGCGACCGGGACCCGAATCTGATGTTTCTCGTCGAGGGAGAGCTTCAGCTGACCGCAGCCGACGGCGCCTCACACATCGTGCGCGCAAGGGATGCGGCGGCGGCCGGGCCGGTGTCACGTCTGCGCCCGTCTCGCTATCGGATCACCGCGCGCACGGACGTCCGTTACCTGCTACTCGACCAACAGCTGCTCGAGGATTTCATCAACGCCCGGGCAGCGGAAACCCTGGTGGTCGATGACACTCTGGAGCCGGAGGGCATCAGCGACCTGCTTGATGACAGCGCCACACATCCGCTGATGCTGGACATTTTTCAGGATCTCAATCAGGGCCATATCCTGGTGCCTTCTGATCCACAGATGGCGGTCCGCATAGGGCATTCGCTGGGCCTGTTCGGCGGCAACCCGGTCCGGGTTGCCGACACGCTCGCACTGTGCCCGGCGCTGACACTGAAGATCTTGCGCGCCGCCAAGACCCTGGGCAGCCGAAAGGCGCCGGCCCGCAGCATCAGGACGGCCGTCCACCGCCTTGGCCTGGAGCAAACCTTCGCGCTGGCCATAAATTGCGTCCTGCGCGAGTCGCTACGGTCCCACTCTCCCGCGGCCCGCCGGTACCTGCACAGCTGGCGCGAGCGGACAGTACGTGTAGCAGCAACCTGTGTGGTCCTGTCGCGCAGGTTCGAGGAGTTTGACCCCGAGTACGCCCGCATCATAGGCCTGCTGCACAGCATTGCCGAACCGGTGCTGCTCGGCTACGCGGATCGTCATCCGGACCTGGCCGACGCCGCGGCGCTGGATGACGTGGTGCACAATAACCGTGCCGAACTCGGCAGGCTGCTGCTTACCATGTGGGACTTACCACGCGAAGTTGTCGAGGCCGCGACCCTGTGCAACCACTGGGACTACGACCATCCTGGCGAACCTGACTACAGCGACATTTTGCTGGTCGCCCAATGGCACGCCACCATCGGCGCAAGGGACCGCCGGCGTCCTCCGCCGCCTTGCGAGGACATTCCGGCGTTTGGCCGGCTTGGATTGGCCGCAGCCTCACCAGAAATCAGTCTGCAGATCGTCGAGGCCGCACAGGAATACATCGAACGGGGCAATGCGCTGCTCCTGAGCTGAGCAGGATTGCCGACGTTCCGTTCAGTCAGCCGGGTCAAGCAGACTCACGGCAGCTTGTAATCCGCCTGACTCATCAAATCGATGCCGCACTGCAAACGGATGAATTCTCGCACGGCCTTGCCGACGAGCGCGCGGCCGTGCTGCGGCACGATCATGTCGATGTCCATCCCGGATGCCATATTCGCCCAGTAGCGGCAGACCTGGTTGCTGTTCATGTAGCGCTTGTGGAACCCTTCCATATGAGGCAGCACGTCGTCCAGACGCTTGGCCGGGACGTCCAGCGTCTCCTGCGGGCCGAGATTGGCACCGAGGTCGCCGGAGAACAGAATGCGGCTGCGCGGATCGTAAAACTGGAAATTGCCTTCCGCGTGCGAAAATGCGCTGGAACGGCCTTGAGTTCGATGCCCCCCAGGCGCAGGTTCATCCCTTTGTCCGGGATCGGGATCACCCGACCGTCAAGCTTTCCCGGTCGGGTGAAATGCGGCACGAAACGCTCCCACAGGGCCGGCACCACGACCTTGCAATTGGTGCCGACGAGACATTTGTTGAGCGAAGCGACGATATCCGGATCCTGATGCGAGGCCAGTACATAGTCGAGGTCCTTCACATTCATGTACGCGCTGATCTCCATGAACAGCGACGAATAAGTGAGGTCTCCACCCGGGTCGATCAGCGCTGCATGATCGCTGTCGAAGATCAGAAACTGATTGGCCTGTATCGCCTCACCGAATACCAGATCGCGAAATGCGACACAGACATGGTTGTCTTTGTCGAAGAGTTCGACCGGCATGGGCAGAGGGCTCCCGCCAAGGTATTCGCAGTTGATATGTCGGAATATGGCGGCAGTAACGGGGAAAAGTTATACATCCAGCAGCGGTCTGGCGGCATAGGCGCTGGACGGATGCTATTCGGGCCGGAGGTGTTCAATGTACTTAGGGACATCGTCCATATCGAGCCGCACCGCGTTGGCGTGCACGCGAATCTGCGCCTCGCCGAGCTTCAGCACGCAGTGTGCGCTGCCGCGGCTGGCCAGCGGCACGGGGATCATGTCGCGGTAGGTATAGATGTTTTCACCGACGTCGCCGCCGGTGCAGTTGGCGGGCAATTCCGGCAACGGCTGATGCTGGTCAAGCTCGGCACCCTCGAACAGCAATGACCCGTTCTGCCGCCAGCGGGTGCGCTCGACGGAGCCCGTCATGGTCTTTATCAGATAGGCCGGTTCGAAACGAATCCGGACGGTGTCCCCATCCACGCTGACGGCTGACACCGTGGAACCGGGAAGCACGATGTTGGTACTGTCCATGGACTGCCTGACCCTCGCGTCTAAAACGTCCGATTATACGGGCCGGTGAAGCGCCAGTGCAGCCGCACCCGAAGTATGTCTCGATCCATGCCGACGGCATGGCGCCTGCGATGTCAGCGCTCGCGAGGGGCTTGTCCGGTGTCCGGACTCATCCAGCCTCGCGGTGTTCCTCTTCCAGACCGAGTTCCTTGATCTTGCGAGTCAATGTGTTGCGCCCCCAACCGAGCAAACGGGCGGCGTCCTGTTTGCGCCCACCAGTGAATTCCAGCGCGGCCTCGATCATGATGGTTTCGAAGTCGGGCATCGCTTGGTCCAGCAGGCCAACCTTCCCAGCCGCGAGACTGCTGCGCACCCAGCCGCGGAGCGTTGAGCGCCAGTCGCCCTCGGCGGCCACCGGACCATGTTCTCGATGGAGTTCCGGCGGTAGGTCCTCGGAATGGATTTCGCGCCCCGAGGCCATCACGGTCAGCCAACGCGCTGTATTCTCCAACTGACGCACGTTACCCCGCCACTCCAGCGCCTGAAGCTGGGTGA
Organism: uncultured Gammaproteobacteria bacterium; assembly: GCA_963808165.1. Lineage (GTDB taxonomy): Bacteria > Pseudomonadota > Gammaproteobacteria > Chromatiales > Chromatiaceae > Thiosocius. The sequence goes on from CAWEET010000001.1 coordinate 28,489, forward strand.
TGGTCTCGGGCAGCAGGGTCTTGGCCTCGACGCCCAACTCCTGAGCGGCACGCTTGAGGAAATGGTCCATCAAGATCGGGATGTCAGCGCGCCGCTCACGCAGCGCCGGCAGATGCACGCGGATGACATTCAGGCGGTGAAACAGGTCTTCCCGGAAACGGCCCTCCAGCACAAGCCGTTCGAGGTCCTGGTGCGTGGCGGCAATAATACGGACATCCGCCTTGACCGGTTCGTGGCCTCCGACCCGGTAAAACTCACCGTCGGCCAACACACGCAGTAAGCGAGTCTGCAGTTCGGCCGGCATGTCGCCAATCTCGTCGAGAAACAAGGTGCCTTGGTTGGCCTGTTCGAAGCGGCCGGTGCGGCGGGCCTGGGCGCCGGTGAACGCACCTTTTTCGTGCCCGAACAGCTCGGATTCGAGCAGATCGTGCGGTATGGCCGCCATGTTCAACGCAATGAACGGACCATTGGCGCGCGGACTATGCTTGTGCAGAGCGTGAGCGACCAGCTCCTTGCCGGTACCCGACTCACCGTTGATCAGCACCGTGATATTGGATCGGGCCAGCCGACCGATTGCGCGAAAGACCTCTTGCATTGCCGGGGCCGCACCGATGATCTCGGCCGCGGCAACGGTCTCGTGCGCAGCACTCGCCCGCGTCTCGCGGCGCAGCTTGCACGCGCGTTGAACCTGATCAACCGCCTCCTCGATATCGAAGGGTTTCGGCAGGTACTCGAACGCGCCGCTATGGTATGCGGAAACCGCGCTGTCGAGGTCGGAGTGCGCGGTCATGATAATCACCGGCAGCTCGGGGTATGTTTGCCTGATTCGGTCCAATAAGGCGAAGCCGTCCATGCCCGGCATACGTACGTCGGTGATGATTGCCTCTGGCTGATCGCGCTCCAGTGCCTCCATCACGCCATTGGCGTTGGAGAAACAGGTGACCTGCATGCCGGCCTTGGTCAGGGCCTTTTCCAGAACCCAACGGATGGAGCGGTCGTCATCGATGACCCAAACCTGGTTTGATTCAGTCACGGGCATTGATCTCCTTGCCTGAGTCGGCATCCGTCGCGTCGCCGATCGGTAGATAAATAGTGAAAACGGTTTCGCCCCGGCGACTGTTGCACTCGATCAGGCCTCTGTGCTGATTGATCAGCGACTGCGCTATAGACAAGCCCAGTCCCATGCCTCCGGTGCCTCCGGTGATCATAGGGAGAAACAGTGTGTCGGCGATTTCAGCGGGAATGCCCGGTCCGTCGTCGATGATGTCGATCTGAGCCGCCAGGCGGGATCGTCGGCTAGCGATCGTAAACTGCCGCTGAACACGTGTTCTTAGGGTCACTGTACCGGTTTCTGTGATTGCCCGGGTCGCGTTGCGAACCACATTCAGTGCCGCCTGGATGAGCTGGTCGCTGTCGCCAAAGAGTTCAGGGATGCTTGGGTCGTAGTCACGGACAATCGCGATCCGCTCGCCGGTTTCGGCCAGAACCAGGGTACGAACCCGCTCTAGCACGTGGTGTATGTTGACCGGCGCATAGCTTGGGCGGCGGTTGGGCCCAAGCATCCGGTTGACCAGTTCCTGCAGGCGGTCGGCTTCCTGGATGATGACATGGGTATATTCCTTGAGCTCGTCGCTGACCAGTTCGCTCTCGAGTAATTGTGCCGCACCGCGCAGACCGCCCAGCGGGTTCTTGATCTCGTGCGCAAGTCCACGCACCACATCGCGGGTCAGTGCCTGCTGGGTAATCAGCCGCTCTTCGCGACTGATACGCAAGTGGCGATCGATCTGCTGCAACTCTACGATAGTCAGCTGCCGCCCCTTGTCGTCGAGTACTGGCGTCACCGCGCAGTCGACAGTCACCTCGCTCCGCTCACTGTTCAACACGACCCCGCGCTTGGTGATTGGCGAGCCGACCTCTGCCGCTCGGAGCAGGTCCACCAGCGAGTCACCGTGGCACACCATCCAGCTTGTCGGACGTTGCCCGAGGGCATGTTTGGCACTCACCGCCAACAACATCTCGGCCATTTGATTGATGTAGAGCGCACGCAGATCGGCGTCGAATACGACGACAGCGGCGGCGAGGTTGTCTAGCACGGTGCTACTGAGCAGCGGCAAGGAGGTCATGGGTACCTGCATGCAACCGTTAAAGCAAAGTTCGGGCCAGTCGAGCGATCCTTGATCGTCCAACGAGGTGCCGGTATCCAGCGAAGTCCGAGCCTAGCAAGCTGAACGGCAAAGCGTGCAGGAAGCGGTGGCTTCCCCACTTCGGTACGTGGTGGCGCTCGCCCTCGTCTACAAGCACCCACTACGCTCGAAAAGACCCACATGAGCGACCTGGAATGGGAAACCCTCGTCCACCGGCTATTCTGCCGCCCAGGCTGGCAAGGGATTCACTCAACGCGATGCGCCCGTTTACGGAGCGCAATGGTGTTTCAATGCACTATTATAGGGCATACTCGGCGCCGGCCCGGCTGGACGATCCGGGACAAAGCGAGAGAGCGCCCCATTGCCGACCTGGCCCGCGGCTAGAAGTGATTGGCCAGGAACTGAGACGGCTCCCAAAGCGGAGCACACGCCGAAGGGGGAAGGCCGCAGAAACGGCAGGTTCTGCCGCAGTTCCCTACGGGCTGTAGTTTGGCTTGAATGCCGGATTTGTCTTTCCCGGGGTGCTCGACACTCCGCCTGTTGGCGGCCTGTAGCCCGAACCGCCCGGTTGTGCCGGGAGCCCGGGTGCCGGCGCTATCGGCTGTCCCGGAACCGGGGCGATAGGATTAACCGGTTCGATCGGTGACGACTCCACCCTTTCCCGGTCGTATATCGTCGTCTTGCGCAACGTGAAACGCACCGTCGGCGAATCCCCCAGACGCTTGCCACCGGCGTCCGAGACGACGGCCCGAAGACTGTGCGTTCCTCGCTCGATGCCGGCAAGATCGATCGCCGGACCATCAAACTCTCCACGGACTGCTCCGCCGTCGATATATAACTTGATCCTGTGGCCCTCCTCCAGCGGCGGATCGAGCGCGATGGAAACCGGGACGCTACCGTCGTTGCTGCGTACCGTGCCATCGGCCTCCGGCTGGACGATCTCAATCGATCGGTAACCCGAAAACTCTCCGTCACTGCTATTGTCATTGGCAGGAGATCTGGGCGAGGCGTTTTGGGTCTTGGGAATCGGCCTAGGTTCGTAACGCGAGTAATCGGGGAGCTTGACCGGCTCGGCACATTCCCCAACAGGGACGTCGGTGTAACCCACGACGCCTTCGGCGTCGACGGTCTTACAGATTACTGCATGGGCGAGGCCAGGCAGCAGGAACAACAAATACAGGGCGTGTCTGGTCATGCCGATAGCATAGTGCAGCAACTCCCTGCTGGCGACTCGAAAATGCCCCGGCGTTACTGGTCCGGCCCGCAGCCATTGACGGTTATCGCAGGAACGAAAAACCCCGCCGGTTCGCGGCGGGGCTGTTCGCTTCGAGTCGGTCGGGTAAAGGTCAGAGGCTGAAGTACAGATCGAATTCGACCGGGTGTGTGGTCATCCGCATCGTGGTGACCTCCTCCATCTTCAGCGCGATGTAGCCATCGATGAGATCGTCAGTGAATACGCCGCCCGCCTTGAGAAAATCACGGTCTGCATCAAGCGCGTCGAGTGCCTGATCGAGACTGTGACACACGGTCGGAATGGCCAGAGCCTCTTCTGCCGGAAGGTCGTAGAGATCCTTGTCCGCAGCGTCGCCGGGATGGATCTTGTTGAGGATGCCATCCACACCGGCCATCATCATCGCCGCAAAGGCAAGGTACGGGTTCGCGGTCGGATCCGGGAAACGTACCTCGACTCGACGTCCTTTCGGGCTGGATACCCAAGGTATACGGATCGATGCCGAGCGGTTGCGCGCCGAATAGGCCAGCATGACCGGCGCCTCAAAACCCGGAACCAGGCGCTTGTACGAGTTGGTCGAGGCGTTGGTAAACGCATTCAGTGCGCGGGCATGCTTGATGATGCCGCCGATGTAATAGAGTGCGGTTTCCGACAGACCGCCGTACTGATCACCGGCAAAGGTGTTGTTGCCTTCTTTGAAAAGCGACTGGTGGACGTGCATCCCTGAGCCGTTGTCACCGACAATCGGCTTGGGCATGAAGGTCACGGTTTTGCCGTAGGCGTGGGCGACATTCCAAGTGCAGTACTTCTGGATCTGCACCCAGTCGGCACGTTTCACCAGTGTTGAGAACATGGTGCCGATTTCGCACTGGCCGGCGGTCGCAACCTCGTGGTGATGCACTTCGACCGGTACACCCATCTCTTCCATGGCGTCGCACATGGCGCCCCGCAGATCGTGAAGCGAGTCGACCGGGGGCACCGGGAAGTAACCACCTTTCACACCGGGTCGGTGACCAATGTTGCCGTCCTCATAAACACGCTCGGAGTTCCACTCGGCCTCCTGCGAGTCTATCTTGACCATGCAGCCGGACATGTCGATGTTCCAGCGCACATCGTCGAGTACGAAAAACTCCGGCTCGGGTCCAAAGTAGGCCGCATCGGCGATTCCGGTGGATGCGAGATAGGCCTCGGCCCGCTTGGCGACGGAGCGAGGGTCGCGCTCGTAGCCTTCCATCGTGGACGGTTCCAGAATGTCGCAACGCAGGTTCAGGGTGGCCTCGTCGGTGAAAGGATCGAGCACGGCGGTGTCGGCCTCGGGCATCAAAATCATGTCGGACTCGTTGATGCCCTTCCATCCAGCAATCGACGAGCCGTCGAACATCTTGCCCTCTTCAAACAGATCTTCATCCACAACGGATGCGGGCACGGTCACGTGCTGTTCCTTGCCGCGGGTGTCGGTAAAACGGAAGTCGACGTACTTGACGTCGTTGTCCTTGATCATTTTCAGGACGTCTTTTGCAGACATTCTCGAGCTCTCCAGAAGTAGCGGTGAATGCGACTGTCGGCACGACAGCGGTTGCTTTGGGTTGCCATGCAGGCCATCCGGGGCCTGCTGATCGGCGTGGTGATGAAAAGAGCAGAATCCATGCCACCCTTTGTCATCGCAGTTTCGGGCGTTATCGGGCGACCTTGCTGCCAGCACCGGAAACTGTTCTTAGCGCATTGAAATCATCCGCTTAGCGCCAAATCAGATCTCAATTAGGACACAACTTGATTCGGCCGCCGCGGACATCGATACCGGTCGTGAGCGTAGATTGCACCTTTATCGTGCACAATGTTCAGGCATTGCACCACAATAGTGCTAACCATAGAGCAAGCGCAGGCCGCCAAACCAGGTAAGATCTTTCGCCGCCCCATCGAGGCGCGCCTGCAACTGCCTGCTGGTATCAGCATCGACGTAGCTGTTCAGCGGAAGGATCAGTTCAACTTCGATCTTGCCGGACAGATAGTGCAAACGGATTTCGCGCTGTGCCGGAATTGCATGAATTTCGTTCCAGACGCCTTCTAGCGCTTGCAGCGCATCTGCCCGCAGAGGAAGTCCGGCGCAAGTCGGGGCATCCTCATCGTCCTCCGGATCGATGTGGACGGTGACATCAGTGATGGATTCCACTTTCTCGATCATACGGTCTTCGACCGCCTGGCTGATCATGTGGCCCTCGGACACCGACAGGCGCGGTGCGACCTGAATGTGGACATCGGCACTCGCCTCCGCTCCATGGCGCCGTGTCCGCAGCATGTGCACCGAGCGTACTCCGTCGATGGCCATCACCACGCGCTTCGCCTCGCCGACCTGCTCCTCGTCCAAAGCAGTGTCGACCAGCTCGGTCAGCGCACTCCAGCCAAGGTCCCAGCCGATCTTACCGACCATGACGCCGACCACGATAGCTGCCAGTGAATCCATGTAGCTGAAACCGAGTACCGCACCACCCACGCCAATCAGGACGACAATTGACGATATCGCGTCTGAACGATGGTGCCAGGCATTCGCGCGCAGCATCGCGGATTTCAGACGCTTGGCGACGGCGATGGTGTACCAGTACAGGCTTTCCTTGGCGATGATACCGGCAGCGGCGACCACCAATGCCAGCGTCCCGGGAATAGGTCGCCCGGTATCCAGCAGGCGTTCCGCACCCCCCCACACGATGCCGAGCGCGACCAGGACCAACAGGATTCCCAGTCCCAGCGTTGCCGCAGTCTCATAACGACCGTGACCGTAGGGGTGATCCTCATCCGGAGCCATCGCCGCATGCCGTGCGGCTATCCACACCAACCCGTCCGAAAGCAGATCGGATGCCGAGTGAATGCCATCGGCGACCAGGGCCGCGGAGTTCGCGATCAACCCGATGACGATCTGGGCCAGCGACAGCAACAGGTTGACGATGCCGCTGACCAGCGCCACGGTGCGTGTTTCGCGACCTCGCTGATTCCTCTGTTCATCCACCATCGAGCGGTGGTGATGTGGTTGCGCGTGCGAACCGGTCATCCGTCCACCTGCCCGCCGGCTTGAGTCGCCGCCAGAAATGCTCGACGGCACATCACAGCGCGACCTCGTCACCGCCGGTGCGGCACCAGGCTGGCGTGCACTGCTTTGCGGCGGGCTCGCCACAGACCGCGGTCAAACGATCGCCGGCGGGAAAGGATCGGGCACGATACTGCTGGGCCCGCATGAACGGCGTCGGGCCGGGCAGCCTCTGACCACCGAAAATTTGATGACTAGTCGCCATAGGCGCAGCATCATAACCGAGAACACCCGACTGCAGACAACTCAGGGCAGCAATCCGAGCATAGTGAATCCCGCGTCAAACTATCCGGCCCCATAGGTACGGCCGGCCGCACGCTGGGGTCACCATTGGCCAGTTGATACCCGGGTTCCGCAGCAGTTGCAGCGGCCCATTCGCTTGCCCTGGCCAGCAAGAATATCTGCTGTGCCGAAAGGGATCTGAGCGGGCACTGCAAGCTTACTCCGATCTCGCCAGGACCTGCTCGTGCCCCGACACGATGTGCAGCTGCCTAAACAACAGCCCGGCAACCGCAAACGCGCTGTGGCACTTGGGCTGAAACTGTTTCCGTTTGCGGATGGCGTAGGCAACCCCTTCCACTGGGAAAACACCGGCAGTCGCTGCCGGCGGCCCACATGGTTTGCTCATCTGTACCGACGATGCCATCAGATTCACGGAAAGGGATAAAGATCGGCCTGGGTTGTCGCTGTATACTTGTGGGCTTTTACAATCAACAAGCCAGTGCTTTCCCGATTATGAGCAACTCGCCGGATGTATCCACTTTCCAGGGCCTGATCTTCGCCCTCCAGCAGTACTGGGCCGACCAGGGCTGTGCGATTCTGCAGCCGTACGACATGGAAATGGGCGCGGGGACCTTCCACACCGCAACCTTCCTGCGCTCGATCGGGCCTGAGCCCTGGAACGCCGCCTATGTTCAGCCATCACGCCGTCCGACCGACGGACGCTACGGTGAGAACCCCAACCGGCTGCAGCACTACTACCAGTTTCAGGTCGCGATGAAGCCTTCGCCCGCGGCTATCCAGGAGCTCTACCTTGATTCGTTGCAGATGCTGGGGCTAGACCCGCTGGTCCACGATATACGGTTCGTCGAGGACAACTGGGAATCCCCGACGCTGGGCGCCTGGGGTCTGGGCTGGGAGGTCTGGTTGAATGGCATGGAAGTCACGCAGTTCACCTATTTCCAGCAGGTTGGCGGCCTGGACTGCCGACCGGTGACCGGCGAGATTACCTATGGTCTGGAACGCATTGCAATGTACCTGCAGGGTGTCGAATCGGTCTTCGATCTGATCTGGACTCAGGGCCCACAAGGGGCAGTGACCTATCGCGACGTGTTTCATCAGAATGAAGTGGAGCAGTCTGCCTACAATTTCGATTTTGCCGACATAGACTTCCTGTTCAGTCTGTTCGATCAGTGCGAACGGGATTCCACGCGTCTGATAGGAGCGGGCCTCCCGTTACCTGCCTATGAGCAGGTGCTCAAGGCCTCGCATGCATTCAACCTGCTGGACGCGCGACATGCCATATCGGTTACCGAGCGGCAGCGCTACATACTCCGGGTCCGCACGCTGGCACGCGCGGTGGCGCAGGCCTATTACGATGCCCGTGAGAAACTCGGTTTTCCGATGGCCACGACGGCCGCGGAGGTGGTCAATGGCTGATTCCTCGGTGCGCACCGCCAACATGCTCTTTGAACTGGGTACCGAAGAGCTGCCACCGCTGGCACTGAAACGGTTGTCTGAAGCACTGGCCGAGGGGTTCGCCATCGGGCTCGACGGCGCCAGTCTGAGCTATGGCGAAATTGACGCCTATTGCACGCCAAGGCGTCTGGCCGTGCTGGTTCGGGACTGTGCCATGCAGCAACCCGATCGCATCATCGAGCGCCGCGGACCGGCGCTGAATGCCGCCTTCGACGGCTCAGGCGCGCCGACCAGAGCGGCGGAGGGTTTCGCGCGTTCCTGCGGTACCACGGTGGATCAGTTGCAGCATCTGGAGACCGAGAAGGGTACCTGGCTGACATATCAGGTGCATCAGCCGGGCAGGCCAACTGCTGCGCTGCTGCCGGAAATTGCCGGAGATGCGCTCAACAGACTGCCGATACCCAAGCGTATGCGCTGGGGCGACTCGGATGCACAGTTCGTGCGCCCGGTGCATTGGCTGCTGTTTCTGCACGGCGATCAGGTGGTGCCCTGTACCCTGCTCGACGCCAAGGCCGGCAACGTCACCTTCGGGCACAGGTTCCATCACCCTCAGGCGATCACCTTGTACAACCCTGAGGACTATGCCGATATACTGATGTCCTTGGGTAAAGTGATTGCTCACTTCGATACGCGCCGCGGACGTATCGAGGCGCAGGTTAAGAACGCGGCGCAAGACCTGCATGGCGAGGCGGATCTGGACGATGCGCTGCTTGATGAGGTCACAGCACTGAACGAATGGCCGGTTCCAATCGCCGGCTCTTTCGAAGAGCGTTTCCTGAGCGTTCCTCAGGAGGTCCTGGTTGCGACGATGAAGGGCAATCAGAAGTACTTCCCCGTTTTTGCCGCTGACGGCCGCCTTATGAACCACTTCATCACGATAGCCAACCTCGAAAGCAAGCGGCCGCAAGTGATTCGTGAGGGCAATGAACGAGTGGTGCGTCCGCGCCTTGCCGATGCCATGTTCTTCTGGGAACAGGACGGCAAAACACGCCTCGAGGACCGCAAGGCTCAACTCGATCAGGTTGTGTTCCAGAAAGACCTTGGGAGCATGCATGACAAGTCGGCCAGGGTTGCCACGCTGGCGGCCCACATTGCAGACAAGATCGGTGGCGATCCAGCCCTTGCGCTTCGGGCAGGGGAACTCAGCCGTTGCGACCTGATGACAGAGGTCGTTTTCGAGTTTCCAGAGATGCAGGGCATCATGGGCCGTTATCAGGCGCAACGCGACGGCGAACCCGATGAACTGGCACAGGCCATGGATGAGTTCTATATGCCGCGCTTCTCCGGTGATCAACTTCCACAGACCCCCACCGGTATCGCGATCTCACTGGCCGAAAGACTGGATACGCTGGTTGGGATCTTCGGCATCGGCATGAAGCCCACTGGCGACAAGGATCCCTTTGCGTTGCGCCGCGCGGCTCTCGGCGCCCTGCGGATATTGCGTGAGCATGCCCTGCCGTTGAACCTGAAGGCGCTATTGTCGGAGGCGGAAGAACGCCTGGACGGCAAAGTCAAACAGACTGGGACGAGCGACGCAGTATATGCGTTCATGCTTGAACGCCTGAAGGGATTGTATGCGGAAACGGGTACTGCACATGACGTATTCGAGGCCGTTGCCGCAGTGCGACCCAACTCTGTTGCAGATTTCGAGCATCGGGTGCGGGCGGTCACGGACTTCCGTGCATTGCCCGAAGCCGAGTCACTGGCAGCCGCGAACAAACGCATTGCCAACATCCTCAAGAAGGTGGAAGACCCCATTCCGGTCGAAGTAAATCCGGATCTCTTCGAACTGACTGCCGAAAAGGATTTGTTCGAACAGGTCAACGCAGTCTCAGAAAAGATCCAACCGATGGCTGCGGATGCCAACTACGGCGCAATGCTGCAAGCACTCAGCCGATTGCGCGGGCCGGTGGACCGTTTCTTCGATGATGTAATGGTGATGGCGGAGAAACCCGCAGTGCGAGCCAACCGCCTGGCTTTGCTGCAATCGCTGGCCCGCCAGTTCCTTCAGGTGGCCGACGTTTCACAGCTGCAGGCGTAAGAGATGCCGGACAACGGAGATGGCTGGGTAGCTATGCTGGCCGCGGTGCAGCAATTTCATGAAAAACACGACTTGCGCGGTACCGGAGGGGAAGAACTGACCTACCGCGTAGCGCTGATGGCAGAGGAGTTGGGCGAGGTATCGGCTTGCGTGACCAAGGGCAAGACTCGCGAACAACTGGCCGAGGAGTTGGCCGATCTGCTTATCCTTATAATGGGAACCGATATCGCGGCCGACCTGAATTTACACAAGGCCTTCTGGTCGAAGATGGAACGACTCATGCGGCGTGAATCTCGCATCATCGACGGGCGCATTCGGGTTTCGGACTTTCGCGGCATGGACTAACCGCGGGGGCTTTGGCCCGAATCTACGCGTGTCGCACTGGGCAACATATGAACCCCTCCTTCCAGGCTCGACACCCCGTAAGACTGTGCGCCAATGAGGCCGTCATTACGTAAGTGTCAGCGGGATTAACTGCGTCTAAGGCATTCGCCTTATGATTCCAATATGAGCAAATTGCCCGAACTGGTCATCCTGGACCGCGATGGAGTCATCAATGAAGACTCCGACGAATACATTAAATCGGCCGAAGAGTGGGTAGCGATTCCAGGCAGCCTCGAGGCGATAGCGCGTCTCAATCATGCCGGGGTTGGCGTTGTCGTGGCCAGCAATCAGTCCGGGATAGGTCGAGGTCTTTTCACTATGGACGATCTCAACCAGATTCATGCGAAGTTCCAGCGTGCACTCGCACGTGTGGGCGGGCACGTTGATGGCATCTTTTTTTGCCCACATCTGCCGGACGCCGGCTGTGAATGCCGCAAACCCGCGCCTGGCCTGCTGCGTTCTATCAGTCTGCGCTTTGCATTGGCGCTGACCGAGATCCCTTTCATCGGCGACACGAGAGGTGACGTAGAAGCTGCGCTGGCGGCGCGGGCGAAGCCGGTTCTGGTGCGCACAGGCAAAGGCATGCGCAGCCTGCACCTGCACCCTGAACTCTCCCGATATCCCTGGTTCGACGACCTGTCCGACGCCGTCGACAACATGTTCAAGGCGGATTCGCCAACATGATTCTCTTGCGCTCGCTGCTGTACTTCCTGGCCATGGTCGTGTCGGTTGTGGTTTTTAGCCTGCTGATCGTATTGCTCGGCGCGTTCCTCCCCAGCAGCTTCAGCGATCGGTTGGCCACGCTGTGGGGCAAGTTGAATCTGTGGCTGCAGCAAATCATCTGCGGTTTGCGCTACCAGCTCGAGGGCCAGGAGAATCTGCCCGACGGACCTTGTATCCTGATGTCCAAGCATCAGTCCACCTGGGAAACCATTGGACTCAGGGGAATTCTGAAGCCCGAGCAGTCCTGGGTACTCAAACAGGAGTTGATGCGTGTTCCTTTCTTTGGATGGAGTCTACGCTTCACCGGCTCGATTCCGATCGATCGATCGGCGGGCCGCCGGGCGGTGCTAAAGGTGGTCGAATTAGGCTCACAGCGGTTGGCTGAGGGTCGGTACGTTATCATTTTTCCCGAAGGTACCCGCACAGCACCGGGACAGCGGAAACGATACGGTGTTGGCGGAGGCATGCTGGCACAGCGCTCGGGCGCTCCGGTGATCCCGGTCGCGCACAACGCCGGGGTGTTCTGGCGGCGCCGGGGTGTGAAGAAGTATCCGGGAACTGTTCGCGTGGTGATCGGCCCGGCGATTCTCAGCGAAGGACGCAAGACCGGCGAGATTATGCAGGATGTCGAGGAGTGGATCGAAAACAAGCAGGCAGAGCTGCCTTTGAAAGTAATCTAATCGTAAGTAATCACTCACTTACTTTTTCATCAAACTCGTTCAAATGAAGACCTGGGGGCTCACTTTTGATAGGCGGAAGAGGCCGCAGTCCCCTGGTCAAACTTGTGGATAACTCAGTGGATGAAAATCCGCGGTCAGGTTGCGGGAAGTGCGATAGGCCGCAGCGGAAATACCCGATGCCAGTGCCGTCACACGTCCAGGTTTTCCACGGTGAGTGCGTTGCGTTCAATGAACTCACGTCTTGGTTCGACCTGATCACCCATCAAGGTAGTGAATATCTGGTCGGATCCGACGACGTCTTCGATATTGACGCGCAGCAGCCGCCGGGTACCGGGATCCATCGTGGTTTCCCATAGCTGTTCCGGGTTCATCTCGCCCAGACCTTTGTAGCGTTGGATGTGTTGGCCACGTTTCGCTTCTTCCATCAACCAGTTTAACGCTTGGTCGAAACTTTCTACCGGACGGCTTTTTTCGCCACGTCTAACCTCTGCTTCATCACCGAGCAAACCATCCAGGTACTCACCCATTTCCAAGATCTTCCGATAGTCGGAGCCATGAAAGAACTCGAGCGGCAGATGCTTCTGGGTGGCAATACCATGCGTCCAATGCTCGATCATGATGCCGGCCGGGCGGACATCGTCTGCTCCCTGCGCAACAAGCCCATAACGATCCGAAACACCGCTATCCGCGTTCAGCCGAGCTTGCAGCTCATCGAGCCATTTCGGCCAGGCGACAGGGTCGGTAACCAGTTCATCGGTCACCTTGGGCATGTATAGCAGGTGCGTCATGAATCCAGCATCGTAACGCTTGGAAAGACGGCCCTGAATTGCCTTGACCGTTATCATCTTGTTGGCCAAATCCTCCAGAGCGGTACCCAATAGTGGCGGTGCCTCGGCGTTAACCACGAGACTGCTTCCCTCAAGGGCTGTGCGTAACAGATAGGCATTCAGTTCGATATCGTCTTTCAAATAGGTTTCCTGCTTACCTTTCTTGACCTTATACAGGGGCGGCTGAGCAATGTAGATATGGCCTCGTTCGATCAGCTCAGGCATCTGCCGGTAGAAGAAGGTCAACAACAAGGTGCGGATGTGAGCGCCGTCCACATCCGCATCGGTCATGATGATGATACGGTGGTAACGTAGTTTGTCGGCGTCAAATTCTTCTCGACCGATACTGCACCCCAACGCTGTAATCAGCGTTCCCACCTCGACCGACGACAGCATCTTGTCGAAGCGAGCCTTCTCGACGTTCAATATTTTCCCCTTCAGCGGGAGGATCGCCTGACTGCGCCTATCCCTGCCCTGTTTCGCGGAGCCACCGGCTGAATCGCCCTCGACTAGATAGAGTTCAGAGAGTGAAGGGTCCTTCTCCTGACAGTCGGCCAGTTTGCCGGGAAGTCCCGCGACGTCGAGGACGCCTTTGCGACGAGTCATCTCGCGTGCTTTGCGGGCAGCCTCACGGGCTCGCGCCGCTTCGATCATTTTCCCAGAGATGGTCTTGGCTTCGGGCGGGTTTTCTGCGAGGAAATCGGCCAGGTGTTCAGCGAGCAGTGCCTCGACAATTCCCTTCACCTCCGATGAAACCAATTTGTCCTTGGTCTGTGACGAGAACTTGGGGTCATGGACCTTTACCGACAACACGGCAGTCAGGCCCTCTCTGGCATCGTCCCCGGAAGTACTGACCTTCTGCTTCTTGGCCATACCTTCTTGGTCGATGTATGCATTCAGCGTTCGGGTCAGGCCGGCGCGAAAGCCTGCAAGATGGGTACCCCCGTCGCGCTGCGGAATATTGTTGGTAAAACAAAAAATGCTTTCTTGGTAAGACTCGTTCCACTGCATCGCAACCTCTACCGAAACATCGTTGCGTTCAGCACAAAAATGAACGACGGTCGGATGGAGTGGTGTCTTGTTGCGGTTGAGGTGCTCGACGAACGCCCGGATTCCCCCTTCGTACTCGAAGATGTCTTCCTTGTCGCTGCGTTCGTCGCGCAGGCGTATCCGGACCCCTGAATTCAGAAAGGAAAGTTCTCGAAGCCGCTTGGCCAAAATGTCGTAGTGGAACTCGGTATCGGTGAAAATCACCGGACTCGGATGGAAACGGACCTTGGTGCCAGTCCGGTCACTTTCGCCAACCACCTCCAGGGGACTTTCTGGTATCCCCAGATGATAGACCTGACTGTGCCGTTTGCCTTCGCGCCAAATGGTCAGTTCGAGATTGTCCGATAAGGCATTGACTACGGAAACACCCACGCCGTGTAACCCGCCAGACACCTTGTAAGAATTGTCATCGAATTTCCCCCCTGCATGCAGCACGGTCATGATGACCTCGGCGGCAGACACCCCTTCTTCCTCGTGGATTCCGACCGGAATGCCGCGACCATCATCCTGGACACTGACGGAATTGTCGGAATGAATCAGAACGGTTATTTCGCGGCAATGCCCGGCAAGCGCCTCGTCTATCGCGTTGTCGACGACCTCGAAGACCATGTGATGAAGGCCGGTACCGTCGTCTGTGTCCCCGATGTACATGCCCGGACGTTTGCGCACTGCATCCAAGCCTTTCAGAACCTTGATGGATGATGTGTCGTAGCTATGGGGGTCTGTCTGGTCGGTCATGCTGAGGCGGTAAGATGAGTGTTTAGCCGTGGGGGCTTGTATTATACATGTTCCGCCGCTGGAGGGCCTCCGCGCCGCCAGGGTGCGACACAGTGGCTTACTGGTCGACGCCATCTCGCAACCTGCCATGTTCCACGTGAAACATGGTTGTGTCCGGTAGGCCGAATTCCGCGACTTCCGCGGCAATCGATGCCACGAACACTTGCCCGCCCTGATTCCAGAGTTCGTTCAATATTTTTTTTTGGTTCGCCCGGTCCAGTTCCGCGGCAAGATCATCAACCAGAAGGATGGGCGCACGTCCTGTGCGCGCTGTGATGAGATCACTCATCGCGTTGTTTAATGCAAAAACGAGCATCTTCTGTTGACCGCGCGATATCATCTTTTCTGCCAGTCCGCCCTCAGTTGTGGTTATCTGCAACTCTGCTCTGTGGGGGCCCACAGTGGTGTATCCCATGCGCATGTCAGATGTCAGTTTTTCGGCTAACTGTTCAGGGAGATCGTTTTTTGCAGACCAGCCCCTTCGATAACGATAGGAAATTGAGACGCCGGTCTGCCAGGCGGCAAGATATTCCGTGCTCAGAGTCATCAATTCACACACGAATGCCTCCCTCTGCTCGGAAACTGTTAACGATGACTCAGAGAATCGCGCATCCCATAGCTCGACTTCCGAGCGTTCGCCTCGTCGGAGCGCAGCATTTCTTTGCTTTAAGACACGATGAAAGTCGGAGAGAACTCGGAGATAAGATGGTTCCACGTGGAACAACCCCATATCCAAGAATCGCCGTCGCACCTCTGGTCCCATCGACAGCAATAGCTGTGGCTGAGACCCTATCCATTGCACTGGCAAAGCCTCGGCCAACAACGAACGTTTATGCAGGTCGCGCCCATCCAAACGACAATGCAACGAACGACGCTCACGCTGAACGCCAAGAACAAACCGGCGGCCGGCAACCTCATCGTCAATATCGGCGATAACGCGGGTCCATTCCGCGCCTTGCCTAATCATCGGGCCAGCCTCGGGATGCCGGAAGGAGCGTCCTCGACCCGCCAGATATATCGCTTCCAGAATTGATGTCTTACCGGCGCCGTTCCCACCGACGATGAAATTGATTCCTTTGCCGGGAAACAATCTCATACGCTGAATGATGCGCAGGTCTTCGATTTGTAGCGAAATAATGCGCACGCGAAGCGCCGTCCTGTTAGGCCCTAAGAAAAAAGGGGCCGCATGTGGCCCCTGTTGATTTTCTCTTCCCGGTGATCCCAGTAGTTCACAGGCGCATCGGCATCACCACATACCGGCATTCGTTAGAGCCCTTAGGGGTCAGCAAGGTACTCGAGTTCGAATCGATTACCGACATCTGCACCTGTTCGCCATCGATCACGGCCAATACGTCCAGAAGATAACCGACGTTGAAACCTATGGTCATTTCGCTGCCCTGATAATCGACTTCAACCTCCTCTTCCGCCTCGTCCTGTTCGGGATTGTGTGCCTGCAAGTGTGCCACACCATCACCGAGGCGAAATCGTATTCCCCGATACTTTTCATTCGAAAGTATTGCCGTCCTCACCAATGCCTGCTTGAGTTCATCCTTGTCCGCCAGAACCAGTTCCGCATGACCGCTTGGCATCACCCTTTCGTAGTCCGGGAAACGGCCATCGATCAATTTCGTCGTAAAACTGCTGTCTCCCAGGTGAACACGCAAATGACTGTTGCTTATCTCGAACCTGGCCTCAACGTCCGAATCGCCGATAAGCCTGCCAAGTTCGATCACTGCCTTGCGCGGCAGGATCACCTGGATATCCATGGCAGTCTCTTCATCAAACTCCGCGTCACACAATGCCAAGCGATGACCATCGGTCGCCACGGCCCGAACTCTACCTGAGCGGATCTCCAACAGCAGGCCATTGAGGTAATAACGCACGTCCTGTTGCGCCATCGCAAACTGCGTCTTGTCGATCAGTCGCTTCATGACGCCGATCGGCAGAACAAACGACTCACTGGCTTTCGGCGGTTCGATACTTGGATAGTCCTGTGCTGGAAGCATTCCAAGCGTGTAACGACCCCGGCCCGAACGCAACACCGCCTTGTCTCCTTCAACTTCGATAGCAATTGCCGCGCCCTCAGGCAAAGCCTTGCAGATATCCATGAGTTTGCGGGCCGGCAACGTGAATTCGATCTCCCCGCTACCGTCAACGACGGTTTGTGTCCGCAGCTCTACTTCGAGGTCGGTCGCCGTGAATATCAGCATATTGCCCTTCAGCGCTATCAGCACATTCGCCAGGATCGGGAGCGTCTGTCTACGCTCTACCACACCGACAATCTGCTGCAATGGTTTGAGCAGGTCATCCCGGTTCGCACTGATTTTCATTCTGCTTTTTCTCCGGTGTCTACTTAATAATAAATTATTTTATAAAAGAATTATTGTTGTTATTAGGCAGGGCCACATCTGTTAGTAGACAGAAAAACCCTTTTTTATACAGAAACTTACCTGAACTTTTCCGCAAGAAACTGCCAGCTCAAAACCCTGAAACGTCTGTTTGTGCATTGTGGATAACTTTCTTTTATAACCCACCTGGATATTTACCCCAGTTCTGCACACATCAATTGCTGAGGGTTCTCAACAGGTTGTTGTAATCTTCGGCCACCCGCTGATCCGTGTCGCGCAGTTCGGCGATCTTGCGGGTAGCATAGAGCACTGTGGTGTGGTCGCGGCCGCCAAATGCCCCGCCAATCTCAGGCAGACTGTGGTTCGTCAGTTCCTTGGAAAGTGTCATTGCAACCTGGCGAGGTCGAGCAATCGAGCGGCTGCGTTTGCTGGACAACAGGTCGGATGTTCGGATCTTGAAATACTCGGCTACCGTTCGCTGAATATTGTCTATTGTGACCAGTTTGTCCTGCGCCGCGATCATGTCGCGCAGCGCCTCTTTTGCGAAATCCATCGTTATCGGCCGACCGGTAAATTCCGAATTGGCGATGATGCGTCGCAGCGCACCTTCCAACTCACGGATATTCGAGCGCACCCGTTTCCCGATGAAAAAAGCCACTTCGCTCGGCAGTTCGACGTCAAACAACTGTTGCGCCTTCGACTGCAGAATGGCCACCCGCGTTTCCAGATCCGGCGGTTCGACGGCTACTGTCAGGCCCCATCCGAAACGCGATTTCAGCCGGTCCTCAAGGCCGTCGACTTCCTTGGGAAACCGGTCGCTGGTCAGAATAATCTGCTGTTGTGACTCGAAAAGCGCATTGAAGGTATGAAAGAATTCCTCCTGAGAGCGCTCTTTACCGGCAAAGAACTGAACGTCATCAATCAGCAGCGCGTTGACCGAGCGCATCTTCCGTTTGAAGTCGTCGATCGTGCCATGTTGCAGTGCCTTGACCATCGCGGCGACAAAACCCTCTGAATGCATGTACAAGACCTGCGCATTTGCGTTGTTCTGCAGAATACGGTTGCCCACCGCATGCATCAGGTGGGTCTTGCCGAGTCCGACACCGCCATAGATGAATAGTGGGTTGTAGACGCGGCCGGGGTTGTCGCCGATTTGCATGCCGGCCGCGCGTGCGAGCTGGTTCGATTTGCCTTCGACAAAACTCTCGAAGGTGAAATCAGGGTTGGTATTGGCTTTCACCTGGGGCATGGGTTTTTCGCGCACCGATGGCTGTGCTGACCCTGGACGCCTGGTTCGATGCGACGCTGCATTGCCGACTGGGGTTCCGATACGCGGTGCGCTGCCTATCTCCAGACTGATCGACATCCCGTCGCCGCCCGATCCAAGGTCGCTGATGTAGCCGCGCAGCCGCTCAAGATAGTGCTTTTTTACCCAGTCCAGGACAAACGCGTTGGGAGCCATCAGACGCAGACGTCTGTTTTCCTCCACACAGTGCAGCGGCCTTATCCAGGTGTTGAATTGCTGATTGGGTATTTCGCTGCCGAGTCGGTCGAGACAGTGCTGCCAAAGATCTGTGTTCATATGAATATGCTGAATCGGGACAACCGAACGCGCCAACCGCCCGAGAGGATCAGCGATGCGGTGAGAAATTATGATCGGTACTGCAAGACGAGCGCTTAGCCATGGCCCATCAACTGCGCCTAGCCGCAGTTGATCTTCCCTCGGGTACCAGCGGATGCCTGAGAATCTCGACTCCGAGTATCCGTTCAAACGCCATCTCGTACCTTAGTCTAATGGCTGCGGCGCTAGTTATCCACAGCCAAGTTTGACCTCGATTCACGACTATTCATGCACTTAGATCAATAGTGAGTGCTTACGTCATTGGGGTTGTCGATTGCCATGTCGCTTCCGGTCGAGCCGTGTTGACACGGAATTCTGTTTCCATTACCTTACTGCCCCCTTATGACGCAGCGGCGGCATACCTTACGGCCGAATCGATGCAGCTTGGGCTAACGCAGTCTAATTCAACCAGCAATTAAGTCGGAATCACGGTCATGAAACGTACCTTCCAGCCAAGCCGCGTCAAGCGCGCACGTACCCATGGTTTTCGCGCCCGCATGGCAACCCGCAGTGGCCGCAAAATCCTGAATGCCCGGCGCGCCAAAGGCCGCGCTCGTCTCGTCCCCTGATTCGGGTAGATAAGGCCTGGCATATTTCCGACCGCCGATTTCCCCGCTCGGCCCGCCTCCTGTCGGCGGCTGATTTCAAGCGTGTCTTCGACGGTCCCCGGCGTTCCGCCGACCGCTGGTTTACCGTGTTGGCAGTAAGCAACGAAACAGGTCGTGCCCGCCTAGGTCTGGCGATTTCCAAGAAGCAGGCCAGACGGGCCGTCGATCGGAACCGGCTCAAGCGACTGATCCGCGAAAGCTTTCGGAGCCAGCGGGCGCAATTTGACGACAGGGACCTGGTTGTGATGGCGCGAAGTGCCGCCCTCTCGATCACTAACGCCCAGCTGAGAGCGTCGTTGCAGCGCCACTTTTCGAAACTCGCCGGGTCAGGGCACTGACGCCCGCACCAAGCCTCGACTGCTGTCATAAGCACGCGATGCGCGGCCGGAGCATACCGGGTAAACTGCCGCCCTTCTCGCTGTAACCCACGCTGGATTCAACGGTTTCATATGGACAACGTTCGATTATTGCTGTTCATGGCCCTGGCCTTTCTCGGCATGCTTATCTTTCAGGCATGGCAGCAGGACTATGGGTCTGCCCGGCAGGTAACTGCCGAGGCGACGCCCTCGCCAGCACAGTCAGGCGATACACCGGTTGCGCCACAACAGGCCGACATCGACGATGCCGCGCCGAGCGTTCCGGGAGTAGTGCCTGCGACGGATAGCCAGGACAGTACGCGCCTGGTCAAGGTGCGTACGGACATGCTGGACCTGGTCATCGACAGCCGGGGTGGCACGATTATCGACGCCCGCCTGGTCGGGTACCCGGTCGCCGTCGAACGGCCCGACGAAAAGTACCGCCTGCTCAGCCAGCGCCCATCTGACTACTTCATTGCCCAGTCTGGCCTGCTCGGCGCCGACAGCGAGCGGACACCGACCCATGAGGCGGTGTTCAGTGCTCAGCAGCAGGAGTACGAACTGAAAGACGGAGCCGACGAGCTGATCGTCGATCTGACATGGCGCTCGCCTGATGGACTCGTTGTCATCAAGCGTTACACCTTCCGCCGCGGCACACATGCAGTGCAGCTGGAGCATCTGATCAACAATGACTCGGACCAGGCCTGGACTGGCCGCGAGTACCGCCAGTTGCAGCGCGGCGAGCCGGCTGACTCCGGCAATGCCTTCATGTACACCTACACCGGTGGCGCGATCTACAGCCAGGAGGACAAGTACCAGAAGTACGATTTCGATGAACTCGGTGCTGGCAAGCTGGACCGAGACGTCATCGATGGCTGGGTATCGATGATCCAGCACTATTTTCTTACAGCTATCGTCCCGCCGCGCGGCGAGCAACAACATTTTTACGGCAAACGCCTGGCGAACGGCCGCGCCGTGATTGGCGCCTATACGCCGGCGAAATCGGTCGAACCAGGTACCTCGGCAAGCTTCGAAGGTATGTTGTTCATCGGGCCCAAGCTGCAGGCTGAACTGGAAGCGCTGGCCGATGGGCTGGATCTCACGGTCGATTACGGTTGGCTGGTATTCATCGCCAAACCGATGTACTGGGTGCTCGAGCAGATCCAGAGCTTTGTGCACAACTGGGGCTGGACGATCATCATCTTCACCATCCTTATCAAGCTGGCGTTCTTCAAGCTGTCAGAGACCAGTTATCGTTCGATGGCCAACATGCGCAAGATGACACCGCGTATCCAGGCCCTCAAGGATCGTTACGGCGATGACAAGCAACGCCTGCAGCAGGCGATGATGGAGATGTACAAGACCGAGAAGATCAATCCGCTCGGCGGATGTCTTCCGATGCTGGTGCAAATGCCGTTCTTTATCGCGCTTTACTGGGTGTTGCTGGAGAGCGTGGAGCTCCGTCAGGCACCCTGGATTCTCTGGATCAAAGACCTATCGATCAAGGATCCCTACTTTGTGCTGCCGATCATCATGGGCGTATCCATGTTCGTGCAGCAGAAACTCAACCCGCCACCGCCGGACCCGATGCAGGCAAAGATCATGATGGCCCTGCCGCTGGTGTTTACTGCGATGTTCGCGTTTTTCCCGGCAGGTCTGGTGCTGTACTGGGTGGTCAACAATCTGCTCTCCATCGCGCAGCAATGGGTGATCAACAAGCGCATCGAAACAGGCGCAAAAGCCTAGGTCAGGGTATGGCCGCTACTGTGGCGGACCCCGATGACGATACCATTGCGGCCGTCGCCACCCCCGCCGGGCGCGGTGGCGTAGGGATTGTCCGTGTCTCCGGTCCGGGCGTCCCATCGATCGCCCAGGCCATGCTGGGGATACTCCCGCGCCCTCGCTTTGCGCAGCATGCGCGATTCCTGGATGCCGCTGGTCGTACGATTGACGAGGGCATTGCATTGTTCTTCGGTCGGCCGGGATCCTTTACCGGCGAGGACGTACTGGAGTTGCAGGGGCATGGCGGGCCGGTGGTCATGGACATGCTGCTGAACCGGACGGTGCAACTCGGGGCGCGTCTGGCGGGGCCCGGCGAATTCGCCCGCCGCGCCTTTCTCAACGACAAGCTCGATCTCGCGCAGGCCGAGGCCGTTGCCGATCTCATCGACAGCCAGACGCAAGCCGCGGCGCGCTCCGCGGTGCGTTCACTCAGCGGGGAGTTTTCGAAACGAGTCCAGTCGCTGACCGATCAGATCGTGAAACTCCGGGTGTTCGTCGAGGCGGCAATCGATTTTCCCGAGGAAGAGATCGATTTTCTCGCCGACAGCCATATCGCTGCGCAGCTCGATCTGATCCTCGCCGACGTGGCAGAACTACTGCGACGGGCGCACACGGGTCGGCTGCTGCGCGACGGTATGACGCTGGTGATAGCAGGACTGCCCAATGCCGGCAAATCGAGCCTGATGAATGCCCTCACCGGCCAGGATAGCGCCATTGTCACTCACATTGCCGGAACTACGCGTGACGTCCTGAGAGAGCAGATCGAGATCGACGGGCTGCCGGTGCACATCGTGGACACTGCCGGACTGTGCGATTCGGGAGACGCGGTAGAGCGCGAGGGCGTCAGGCGCGCCCGGGAGCAGATTGCGCGTGCAGATCACGCACTGTGGGTGTTCGATGGTCGGAACGATCCTGGTGCATCGGGCCTCGCAGATGCGGGCCTGCCGGTCGGTCTAGCGGTGACCCGGATACGCAACAAGATCGACCTGACCGCTTCCTCACCCGGCCGCCAGGATCATCGTGGCACGCCGGAGATCTCCCTTTCGGCCAAACGCGGCGAAGGCATCGAGCTGTTGCGCAATTACCTCAAGGACCTGGTTGCGTTCGATGGTGCGGCTGAGGGTGACTTCAGCGCGCGCAGACGCCACCTCGATGCCATCGCCCGAGCGCAAGAAGTGCTGCAAACCGGACAGCAGGCACTGATCGAAGGACGAGCGGGCGAACTGCTAGCAGAGGACCTGCGCCAGGCACAGCTGGCACTCTCCGCGATCACTGGTGAATTCTGCGCAGATGACCTGCTCGGGGAGATATTCGGCAGCTTCTGCATTGGAAAATGATTCGTGCCCCCGAGCCCCTCCGCCCACCGGGCCATGCGGCGAAATCCGATGCAGCATTAGAGTGCGGTGCGTAAGGATTATCTTAACCGTAAGCGTCTTATGCGCCGGCGCAGCGCGCCTAGCAGCCGCGGGTCCTGGTGTCGGCCGTAGCGCAGTTGCACATACATGCGGGTGATCACATGCAGTTGTTCGGACGCGTTAGGGTAGCGAGTGCTCGCTACGCTACATAGCGTATCTGGGCCGTACCACGGCGCAATCGCAATGTTTGCGCGCTGCAATTTGTGCGCGAACTGCTGCCAGACGAGCGGCAGTGGGTCGCGGGCCTTCGGTCTCGGCAGCCGCGCCATCAGGTAGACGAAACCGGCGGCCAAAGTGCCACCGACCAGCAGCGCCAGTGCCAGTCCAAAGCCGCGCAGTCCACTCAGGCCGAATTTAGCGAGCAGACTGCTTTGCCGTTCAGCGCTGAAACCGACTACCCAACGGTGCCAGTTGAGATCGACTGCGTCCACGAGCCAAACGGCGTTGTACCACGCGTTGGCAAACCATCCGTCGCCGGCGACACGGAAAACGACCTGGTCGGCGTCCAGTGATAGCGCCGGATTGATCGGCTGTTCGACGCGTTCCGGCGCCACTGCTGCCGTCGGGTCGACGCGCCACCAACCGAGCGACGGGATATAAACCTCCACCCAGGCATGCGCATCAGACTGGCGAATCACCCAGTGGTCGGCGCGTGGATTTCTTTCGCCCCCCAGATAACCAACGACCACACGGGAAGGAATGCCGGCCACGCGCATCATCAGTGCGAAACTTCCGGCATAGTGCTCGCAGAACCCGCGCCGGCTCTCGAACAGAAAATGATCGATCGGGTCTTCACCTGCGATCGGGCCCGGCGACAGCGTGTAGACGAACGGTTGCTGCCTGAAATAGCTGAGTGCCCTGCGGACCAGCTGCAGCGGCTGCTTCGGGTCGGTGTCGCCCTGCCAGTCCGATACCAGTTTTGCCAGTCTCGCAGAGACGCGGTCGGGCAGCGCCAGGCCGAGTTCTTGTCCCTGGGTGCTCAATGTTTGCATCCGGAATTCGGGATCCGAGGAGGCGCTATAGCTGAAGCGCCGATTCACCCGCTTGTCGGCGACCAATGCGAAGTTGCGATTGAGTCGGGTGCCGGTCGAAGAAGAGGAGACCACGTCGAGCCCGAACAACCAGTACTCGCCGGTGGGCTCGAGGGTGACCTCGTATTCGATCGGCGCTGCGAATGGTGCCGTCGCAGCTTCGGTTTGCATCGCCCCCGGGCCTGAAGTCCAGCTCCGGCCATCGGTCTGCCAAAGCACCGGACCGCGCCAATAGCGTTGCCCCGGGCCCGGTACCGCGCCGTTGAATCGAACGCGGAATGCGGTTTCACTGGAACGGGTCAGTTCACCGATGTCTCCCAGGTTCATCTGGTCGCTGATCCCGGTCCTCGCATTTGATGTGCTGACGGCCCAAAGCGGGTTCTGCAGGCGAGGAAACAGCAGAAAGACCACCAGGGCCAGCGGTAAGGCGCCGGCCAGCATACCGAGCGTATTACGCAGCTGCCCCCGAAGGTCTACCTGCACCCGGTTAAGCCCGGTCTGGATGACGATCAATGCCACCATCCCGAGAAGCAGATACGCGGCCAGCCACAGCGACTGGTTGTAGAGAAACTGGGTGAGGATCAGAAAGTAACTGAGGAACAGCGCGAAGTGAATATCGCGCCGGTTGCGCAGTTCCAGCAGTTTCAGCCCAAGCATCACCACCAACAGCGCGGTCCCGGTGAGCCGGCCATCGCTGAATCCGGTGGTCGAAACGACGACTGCCAGCGCAATCAGCATCAGCGGGACCAGCAGCCAGCGATGGGGCATCAGGGCGGGGCGGCGCTGGACCAGCAGGCGCCACAGCATCGCTAGATAAAACACTCCCAGGACAGGCGGACTGAGATTGGACACATGCGGTGCGACGAGGGCCGCCAGCAGCATCAAGAAAGCACCGAGCAGACGTGGTGGAATGGGCCGCTCTGCGAGTGCGTCACGCATCGCCGTCACCGTACAGGGCCAAGTGGCGCAGGCACTGGTGTCGATGAGCCACGCCGCTCGCCGGCGCAATCACGCCGGCTGGCGTCTTCAGCCCAAACAGCAAGCATATTCCATCCGCATCCAGCACGGCCCGGGTAAGCGCCGACAGTCGGGCCTCGGTATCGGCACCGGGTGCGTCTTCCCAGTCCAGCCACAGCGGGGCCGTTGCCTGACCGCTGAATAGGCGGGTGTTCAGACCGCGGTCCCGCGCGTAGCTCTTCCAGTCGATTTGCGCCCGCTGATCGCCCCGTTGGTAGCTACGCAGTCCGGCAAAATCCTCCGTGCCGGGACCCGAAGGGCCATCATTGCTGCTGCCGTCCGCACTGCCTGGCGCGAGCCAGGTTTCGCCAGGCTTCGGATACACCAGCAGAGGTCGTTCGCATGCGATGTGGCACCATGCGCGAAACAGGCCGAGCGGGTATTGCGTGCTGACGGTCAAGCGGCCGGGCGAGTGCTCACCGCGCAGCGGGGCGGACAATTCGAGTTCGCGCAAGGCATTCGCATCGTCGGCCCGCAGATCGAGGAGTACCGGCTCGTTTTCTTGGAATGCCAGCTGGATCGCGGGGCGCTCGCGGCCGTCTGCGTTCAACTCCACCACGAAGCGTGCCGTCTGCCCCGCGAATACCGGGGCAGCTCCCTGGCAAACCAGGCGCAGCCCGCGCAGATTGCGCCAGGTCAGGTAGATCGCATTGCCTCCAAGTGCGCCCAGCAAGAAGGCCAGCAGGTGACCCGGGTTGTTGCCGTAGTTCACGGCACCCAACAGCATCAGGAACAGCAGTGCCGCGAACATTAAGCCGTAGCGTGTTGGCAGGATGTAGATGCGGCGCGCGCCGACCTCGGCCCGGCCGGTGGCGGACACTTGCTCGACGCGCAGCCAGTCGGCGAAAGCCATCGTCAGGGAACGGCCACGCCTTCGATCAGATCACGGACCAGGCCGTCGCTCTCCCCTTCAAGGCTGTTCAGCCGATGCCCCGCGACGCTAGGGAGAACCGCCTGAACGTCTTCCGGCACCACCTGCCGGCGCCCATCGATCATCGCCCAAGCTCTTGCCGCCTGGAGCAACGCCAGCCCGGCGCGCGGTGACAGGCCAGTCTCGCATTTCGGCGACGAGCGCGTGGCCGCCAGCAGGGCCTGGACATAATCCAGCAGACCGGGCGCGACGTGGACCTGGTCCACCTGGGCTTGCCAGGCACGCAGGCCTGCGGCATCGACACGAGGCGCGATCTCCCTGAGCATCCGGCGCCGGTCGCCTCCGGCGAGCAGCGCGCGTTCCGAGGCCGGATCGGGATAACCGAGACTGATACGCATCAGAAACCGATCCAGCTGTGACTCCGGCAGACCGAAGGTACCTACCTGGGTGCGCGGATTCTGCGTAGCGATTACAAAGAAGGGGTCAGGCAACTCGCGTGTCTCGCCGTCGGCGGTTACCTGGTGCTCCTCCATCGCTTCGAGTAGTGCGCTCTGCGTCTTTGGTGTCGCCCGGTTGATCTCATCGGCCAAGACCAGTTGCGAAAAGACCGGGCCTGGATGGAAATGGAAACGGCCTTCCGAGCGGTCATAAATTGACACGCCGAGGATATCTGCCGGCAGCATGTCGGCGGTAAACTGGATGCGCTGGAAGTCGAGTCCGAGTAGCCGCGCCAGCACATGGGCCAGGGTCGTCTTCCCTACGCCGGGCATGTCTTCGATCAATAGGTGTCCGCGGGCCAGCACGCAGGCAACTGCCAGGCGCGACTCGTGTTTCTTGCCCACGATAAGCTGGGAGGCGTCTTCCAGTATCAGCCCCAAGGCCAAGTCCTCACCCGGAGCGCCGCTGTTGCCCAATATCGCTTCATGCATAGGTTGCGGGCCCTTAGACCGAACGTGGTGGAGAGGCTATCGGCGGTCGGCCGGCATTTTCAAGGCTGCTCGCACCGGTCGCTCCCAGGCTCATTGGTCGATTTTAGGCCACTCAGGTTCCCCGGCCTTGGGCAAACCGCTGTCGCCTTCGGCAAGCAAAGCACGGATCTGCCGCTCCATCGCCAGTGCACGCGCATCGCCGGCGTGTGTCTCACCCGCATGCCGAAAGCGAATCTGTCCCCGCTTGTCGACCAGGTAGAATGCCGGCCAATAGCGATTGCGCAGCTTGCGCCAGTAGGCCAGGTCATTGTCGATCATAATCGGGTGATCGAGGCCGAATTCTTCGATTTTGTCTCTAACCCGCTTCCGTTCGGACTCGTGCTCGAACTCTGGGCTGTGGATGCCGATCACCTGGAAAGGCTGTGCAGCCAACCGGGACTCCAAGCCCTTGAGCCAGGGAAAAGACCGATAGCAGTTCCAGCAGCCATAGGTCCATACGTCTAACAGCAGCACCCGACCGCGCAGCTCAGCGACCGATAATGGTGCACTGTTCAACCAGTCGTCAGGTTTGGCGGACGTGAACTCGGGCAGCTCTTGCGGGTCCGTTGCCTGTGCGCTGCCCGCAATCAACAGTGCCAGACAGGGTATAAGATAGCGTTGGATTCGCATTCATCACTCCTCGCGGTTCTCGTCTACAAGACCGTGCGGCACCGCACAAGATTTCGGCGATGACTGCCCCGGCTAGTTTGGATTAGAATAACGCGCTGATTTTCAGGGGGTTAGGTGATGTTCCACGCAGACAGCTACGACGTTATCGTGGTCGGTGGTGGACATGCCGGCAGCGAAGCTGCGTTGGCGGCCGCGCGCATGGGCGTCAGGACCCTTTTGCTTTCGCACAGCATCGAGACCATCGGCGCGATGAGTTGCAACCCCGCGATCGGTGGCATTGGCAAGGGACATCTGGTCCGGGAGGTCGATGCTCTGGGTGGCTTGATGGCGCGCGCCGCCGACCACGCCGGTATCCAGTTCCGCACACTCAATTCGCGTAAAGGTCCGGCGGTGCGCGCCACCCGTGCCCAGGCGGATCGCGTCCTGTACAAGGCCGCGGTGCGAGAGGCACTGCAGTGTGAGCAGAACCTCGACCTGTTCCAGCAGGCGGTCGACGACCTGCTAGTCGAACAGGATCGCGTCGCCGGCGTGGTAACCCAGATGGGCTTGCGGTTTCGTGCCAAGGCGGTGGTGCTGACCGTCGGTACCTTTCTCGGTGGGCGCATCCATATCGGGTTGGAGAACTATGCAGGCGGCCGCGCCGGCGACCCGCCAAGCAACGCCCTAGCGCGGCGGCTTCGCGAACTGCCTTTTCACGTCGAGCGCCTCAAGACCGGCACGCCGCCGCGCATCGACAACCGCACGATCGATTACGCTCAGCTAGAGGTCCAGCCCGGCGACGATCCGGAACCGGTGTTTTCGTTCATGGGCAGGCGCGTCGAGCACCCCCGCCAGGTGCCTTGCCACATCACCCGCACCAACGCCCGCACCCATGAACTCATCCGCGGCGGCATGTCGCGCTCACCGATGTACACGGGTGTAATCGAGGGCGTCGGTCCGCGCTATTGCCCGTCGATCGAGGACAAGGTCGTGCGTTTCGCCGATAAGGATTCGCACCAGATCTTCATCGAACCGGAAGGCCTCACCAGCCACGAGGTGTATCCGAACGGCATATCGACCTCGCTCCCGTTCGACGTGCAATGGGATCTTGTCCGCTCGATGCGCGGTTTGAAGAATGCGCGCCTTACGAGGCCCGGTTATGCCATCGAGTACGACTACTTAGATCCGCGTGATCTCGGGGCCTCGCTCGAAACGCAGTTTATCGCGGGTCTGTTTTTCGCGGGCCAGATCAATGGCACGACCGGTTACGAAGAGGCCGCCGCCCAAGGACTGCTGGCCGGCCTGAACGCGGCCCGCCTGGTACAGGACGAACCCGCCTGGGCGCCGCGTCGGGACGAGGCCTACCTGGGCGTGCTGGTCGACGATCTGATCACGCGCGGCACCGCTGAACCCTATCGGATGTTCACCTCGCGTGCTGAATACAGGCTGATGCTGCGCGAGGACAATGCCGATCTGCGCCTCACGTCGATTGGCCGTGAACTCGGCCTCGTCGGCGATGTGCAATGGGCCTTTTTCGAGCGCAAGCGTGAGGCGATCGAGCGCGAGCAGCAGCGCCTCCGCGATACCTGGGTGCGTCCGGTCGATCTGCCAGAGCCGCAGGCGGTCGCAGCCATCGGCGATGTCCTGCGCAGAGAGGCCCGGGCGCTCGAACTGATTGCCCGGCCGGATGCGAGCTACGCAAGCGTCAGCGCCATCGCGACGGTTGGTGAGGCCGACCTCCAGGCTGATCTACGCGATCAGGTAGCGGAACAGGTTGAGATCCAGGCAAAGTATGCCGGTTATATCGATCGCCAGCGCGACGAGGTCGAGCGCGCGCGGCGTGCCGAGGCCATCCGTCTCCCCGGGGATCTCAATTATGCCAACGTGAACGGCTTGTCGGCCGAGGTCAGCGAGAAGCTTTCACGGCACCGCCCGGAGACACTAGGACAGGCGGGACGTATCCCTGGGGTCACGCCCGCTGCCGTTTCACTGCTGTTGATCCACCTGAAGAAGAAGTCGGCGTAGTGCCAATGGCACTTACTTATTGCGCGGGACCTCGAAAAATGCCGTTCCTGGCATTTTTCTCCACGGAAAAACGAAAAACGTGGTTTTCACTTTCCTTCATTTTCAATCATTTGTCGTGATTGAAGATGGCGGCACATCCCTGTGCCGCGCGGCCACCTCGATTTTTACGGCGCCCTTCAGCTGATTCCGGTCGAGTCTGCAGGGACGTACTCACGACGTTTTGCGCAAGAGATCATCGGAATCACCAGGCCAACTTGTGGCTTGCGTTCCCAAGTAAGTGCCATTCGGCCTAGTGGGCCGTGCCCCGACACGGGAAAACGAGCCGGTTGTTGCGGACCTGATTACGGCCTCTTGGCCCCTGGATGATCGCGGGCATTCCAGAACCCGAAGCAGCTTTGCTTAGAATGGATGCATGAACACCCGGGTTGCAATTCCCACCGCCTGGCCGTCGCAACTCTCCGAGGGACTCGTAGCGCTGGGCTTGTCGCTTGCAGAGCATCAGCGCGAGGCGCTGCTCGGTTACCTGGGTTTGCTGGTCAAATGGAACCGTGCCTTCAATCTCACCGCAGTGCGTGACCCCGAGGAAATGGTTCGCCGCCAACTGCTCGATAGTCTCTCGGTCATTCCGTGGCTCGGCCAAGGAGCTGTGCTGGACGTCGGCACTGGTGCCGGCCTACCCGGCATACCGCTGTCAATTGCTCGCCCGGAGATCAGTTTCTCGCTTCTCGACAGCAATGGAAAGAAGACCCGTTTCGTGCAGCAGGTCGTGGGCGAACTGGGACTCGCCAATGTCGAAGTGATAAGGAGTCGCGTGGAACGCCTCCATCGGGCTGGTCACTACGAGAGTATCGTGTCGCGCGCCTTCAGCTCGTTGGTCGAGCTGGTCACCGCCACCGAAGCGCTGTTGGCCCCGGGCGGTTGCTGGCTTGCGATGAAGGGAGTGGCCCCGAGCAGTGAACTGACGGCTCTACCTGCCGGCCTGTCGAGCGAGATCCTGCCGTTGCAGGTGCCGGGTGAACCCGGCGCCAGGCATCTGGTGTTGATACGCCGTGCGCCATAGGACGGAGCACGTCAGCCATTGGCTTGGCACGCCGTGTCTGACGGTCTTTGCCTGCTGCTCCGTTTGAATGCGGATTTAGGGGGTTGTCGGCCTATCTTTTTTCCGCCGCGCCGTTATGATTGAGCGCCCGTTCAGCACAAACCGGATCCAGGCTGATCACCATGGGACGAATAATTGCCGTCGCCAACCAGAAGGGCGGCGTGGGCAAGACCACCACCGCAGTGAATACGGCAGCCGCATTGGCGGCCATGCGGCGACGAGTGCTGTTGGTCGATCTCGACCCGCAGGGCAATGCCACTACCGGCAGCGGAATCGACAAGCAGTCGCTCGAACGATCCACGCTTGAAGCTCTGATGGGCGAAGTACCTGTATCCGGCTGTATCCAGCGAGCCGAACAGGCGGGTTACGACGTGCTGCCGGCCAATGGGGATTTGACCGCTGCCGAGGTTCGGTTGCTCGAAGCGCCGTTGCGCGAAAAGCGCCTTGCGCTGGCGCTCGAACCCGTGCGTGATACCTATGAATATCTGCTCATCGACTGCCCGCCATCGCTCAACATGCTGACGCTCAATGCGCTGGTCGCGGCCGACAGCGTGCTGGTCCCGCTGCAGACCGAGTACTACGCGCTGGAGGGACTTTCCGCACTGCTCTCGACGGTGCAGCAGATCAAGGACCATCGGAATCCACGCCTAGAGATGGAGGGTATCGTCCGCACCATGCACGACCCGCGCAACAACCTCGACAATCAGGTATCTGCACAGCTGATCCAGCACTTTGGCGACAAGGTCTTCCGCACCATGATTCCACGCAACGTGCGTGTCGCCGAGGCACCGAGTCATGGGCTGCCAGTCATGTTGTATGATAAAAGTTCGCGCGGCGCCGTGAGCTACATGGCCCTGGCAAGCGAAATGACGCGGCGCCATATCCCGCACAACAGCAACGCCCCAGCATAACCATGGTGAAGAAAAGAGGTCTTGGCCGCGGACTCGATGCCCTGTTGGGGCCTTCTCAACCCGCCGATGATGCGCAACCCGGCGAGGACGCCGATGCGCCGGCCTCAGACCTGGCCAACAGTCTGCCGGTTGACCTGATAGAACGCGGTCGCTACCAGCCACGACGGAACTTCGACGAGGACCGGCTCAGGGAGCTGGCCGATTCGATAACCGCGCAGGGCATGGTGCAGCCGATCGTGGTGCGGCCGGCCGGCCAAGGCCGTTATGAAATCATCGCCGGCGAACGGCGTTGGCGAGCGGCGCAGATGGCCGGCCTCGCCTCGGTGCCGGTGGTGGTCCGCGAGGTCGATGATCAGTCGGCGATGGCCATGGCCCTGATCGAAAATATCCAGCGCGATGATCTGAACCCGCTGGAAGAGGCCACGGCCTTGCATCGGCTGCTCAACGAATTCGAACTGACCCACCAGCAGGTCGCACAGGCGGTGGGAAAATCACGTACGACGGTAACCAATCTGATCCGCCTGCTCGAGCTGAATCCCGAAGTCAAGGAAATGGTCGAGCGTGGCGAACTGGAGATGGGGCATGCACGAGCTTTGCTGGCGCTCACTGGCCTGGCTCAAACACAGGCCGGTTCGCAAGTGGCCGCGAAGGGGTTGTCAGTGCGCGAAACCGAGGCCCTGGTGCGTCGGCTCAACCAGCCCAAGGAACCGGCACCAGCGCCTCAAGAAAAGGACCCTGACGTGCGCCGCCTGCTGGACGAACTGACGGATCGGCTGGGGGCCAAGGTGGCATTGCAACAGGGGACCCGCGGCAAGGGTCGCCTGGTGATCAGCTATAACACGCTGGAAGAACTCGAAGGAATCCTCGATCATATCCGCTAGTCGGATGGTGATTGCGCCGCCTAAATAAATCTCTTGGGGTTACCCTTGAGGTTTTTTATCAGACGATCGTTTGACCTTATACCAGGCAGTTCTTATACTTCGCCCGCTTTCATTGGCTCGATCCACGGCGCAGAAATGCACCAGATGCAGAATCTTGATGCTCGTCGGGCCAGGCGGATATTGGTCGCACAGGTAGTCGCTACCTTGGTCGTGACCCTGGTCGGGCTGATTTTCGGCTTGAGGACTGGGCTTTTCGCCCTCGTTGGAGGGGCGACCGCAACCATTGCAAACGCCCTGTTCGCCTACTGGGTGTTTGGACGTTACCGTGCGGCTGAGCCGGGAAAACTCCTGGCCCAATTTTACGGGGGCGAGGTCCTGAAGCTGGCATTCATCGCGGTGGTGTTCGCAGCGGTGATCATCTGGCTGGAACCGCTCCGCCCGCTGGCTCTTTTCGGGGCCTTTTTTGTGGTACAGGTTCTACCACCTCTTCTGGCGAATCGCATCGCCGGTTGAACGCAAAGAGAAGATTGTTAAAGATGGCTGGTTCTGAAACCCTGACTTCCAGTGAATACATCAAGCACCACCTGACCAATCTGACGTTCGGTCAGTTTCCCGACGGTCACTGGGGCATTGCTCACAGCGCCGAGGAGGCCTCGTCGATGGGCTTCTGGGCGATCCATCTGGATTCCATGTTCTGGTCGCTCGCGCTGGCCGGGTTGTTCGCTTTCTTCTTTTACAAGGCCGCGCAAAAGGCGTCTGCGGATACCCCCAGCGGCCTGCAGAACTTCGTCGAAATGATGGTCGATTTCGTCAATGACAGCGTGCGCGGGTCGTTTTCCGGAAAGAATGATCTGGTCGCGCCGCTCGCGCTGACCGTATTCGTTTGGGTCTTTCTGATGAACCTGATGGACCTGGTGCCGGTTGACCTAATACCGTACATCGCAGGCAAGCTGGGCATTCACCATATGAAGGTCGTGCCCTCGACGGATCCCAATATCACTTCCGCGCTGGCGTTGGGTGTGTTCGGCCTGATCCTTTACTACAGCATCAAGATCAAGGGAGTCGGCGGCTTTGTCGGCGAACTGACGGGGATGCCGTTCGCGACCAAAAACCCGCTGCTCAAGCCGTTCTTCACGGTGATCAACTTCATCCTCGAGGGCGTTAACCTGATCGCGAAGCCGGTTTCGCTCTCGCTGCGTCTTTTTGGCAACATGTACGCGGGCGAGATGATCTTCATCCTGATCGCGGTCATGTACAGCGCCGGCTGGGTGTTGGGCATCTTCGGCGGCGTCCTGCAACTGGGCTGGGCGATCTTCCATGTCCTGATAATCACTTTGCAGGCGTTCATCTTTATGACGCTGACCATCGTCTACCTCGACATGGCACACGCGGAACACCACTGATTCACTTTTTCTTTTAACTGCCTGATTGAACTAACGGGAGACAATCATGGAACAAGCTCTGCTGGTCATCGCTGCTGCGATCATGATGGGTCTGGGCGCCGTCGGCGCCGCCATCGGTATCGGCGTCCTGGGTGGCCGCTTCCTCGAGGGTGCTGCACGCCAGCCCGAACTCATCCCCATGCTGCGAACACAGTTTTTCATCGTGATGGGTCTTACTGACGCCGTTCCGATGATCGCTGTGGGTCTCGGTATGTACGTACTGTTCGCGTTGGCCGGATGATCAGGCCCGGGCGAACCGTTTCAACTCGCCACTACGAGGTTTCGGGATGAATATCAACCTGACGCTTATCGCCCAGCTGGTGTCTTTCGCGGTGTTCGTTTGGTTCACCATGAAATTCATTTGGCCGCCGCTGGTCAGGGCGATGGACGAGCGCAAAGCCAGGATCGCTGAGGGCCTTGCGGCCGCAGAGCGAGGTCAGCATGAGCAGGAGTTGGCCAAGAAGCGTGCCACAGAGACTCTGCACAAGGCCAAGCAACAGGCGGCGGAAATCAAGGCCAACGCCGATCGGCAGGCGGCCAGGATTATCGAAGAGGCCCGCGACAAGGGCAAAGAGGAAGGTCGGCGCCAGGTGGTCGCGGCCCAGGCTGAGATCGAGCAGGCGACCAATCAGGCGCGCGAGGACTTGCGTGCCAAGGTTGGAGAACTCGCCGTTCTCGGCGCGGAGAAAATTCTGCGTAAAGAGATCAACGCCGAAGCCCACAGGGACATCGTCGAGTCCCTGGCGAAACAGATTTAAGGTAACCGAATGGCTGCAGACGCTACCACCATTGCTCGTCCCTACGCCGAAGCCCTGTTCGAGCGCGCGGTTGAGACCAATCAGCTCGACCTGTGGTCCGACATCCTCGGTCTGCTGGCCGCCACGGTTCGCGACCCGGCGTTGTCGGAGTTGATTGACAGCCCAAAGCTGGAAAAGTCGCAAATGGCGGAGCTGATGCTGGATATCGCCGGTGGCAGGCTCAGTGACGAGGGACAAAATCTGGTCCGGTTGCTGGTCGAAAACGGTCGTCTGTCGGTGCTGCCTGAAATCAGCGGGATTTTCGAGGCCCGCAAGGCCGATTACCAGGGTGCCCTGGACGTCGAGATCACCTCCGCCTTTGCGCTGACGCCGGCCGAGAAAAAGCAGCTCGCCGAGGCGCTGCAGCGCAAGCTGGGACGCGAGATCCGGATCACCAGCGAGAAAGACCCCAGGCTGATCGGCGGCATCCGTTTGCGCGCCGGCGATATGGTGATCGATGGCTCGGTTTCCGGGCAGCTCACCAAGCTGGCCAACGAATTAGGAATCTAATCGGGAAAGCAATCATGCAACTCAATCCCTCCGAGATCAGCGAGCTGATCAAGAGCAAGATCGAAAAATTCGATCTGACTTCCGAAGCTCACAACGAAGGCACCGTGGTTTCCGTGACCGACGGTATCGTTCGTATCCACGGCCTCGCCGACGCCATGTCGTACGAGATGCTGGAATTTCCCGGCAACACCTTTGGACTCGCGCTCAATCTGGAGCGTGATTCGGTTGGTGCGGTTGTGTTGGGAGACTACAAGCACATCTCCGAAGGTGCCGTTGTCAAATGCACCGGTCGAGTGCTCGAGGTCCCGACCGGTCCCGAGCTGCTCGGGCGGGTCGTCGACGCACTCGGCAATCCGATGGATGGCAAAGGCCCCATTAATGCGTCGCATACGGCCCCGATCGAGCAGATCGCCCCGGGCGTCATCGAGCGCCAGTCGGTCGACCAACCGGTGCAGACGGGCATCAAGGCGATCGACGCGATGGTGCCGGTCGGCCGCGGTCAGCGTGAGCTGATCATCGGCGACCGCCAGACCGGCAAGACGGCAATCGCGATCGATACGATCATCAATCAGAAGGGTAAGGGGATCACCTGTATCTATGTCGCCATCGGTCAAAAGAATTCCTCGATCGCCGCGATCGTGCGCAAGCTCGAGGAACATGGTGCGATGGATCACACCATCATCGTTGCTGCGCCGGCGGCGGAAGCGGCGGCGCTGCAGTACATAGCGCCCTACTCGGGCTGCACCATGGGTGAGTACTTCCGTGACCGTGGCCAGGACGCGCTGATCATTTACGATGATCTGACCAAACAGGCCTGGGCCTATCGACAGGTGTCGCTGCTGCTGCGTCGGCCGCCCGGCCGTGAGGCCTACCCCGGTGACGTGTTCTACCTGCACTCGCGACTCCTTGAGCGTGCCGCCCGTGTGAATGCGCACTATGTCGAACAGTTCACGAACGGCGAAGTCAAAGGCCAGACCGGTTCTCTGACCGCGTTACCGATCATCGAGACCCAGGCGGGCGACGTGTCGGCCTTTGTCCCGACCAATGTCATCTCGATCACCGACGGCCAGATCTTCCTGGAGTCCGACCTGTTCGCTGCAGGTATGCGCCCGGCCATCAACGCTGGTCTCTCGGTATCGCGAGTCGGTGGTGCGGCACAGACGAAGATCATCAAAAAGCTGGGCGGTGGTGTCCGACTGGCGCTGGCGCAATACCGCGAACTCGCGGCTTTCTCGCAGTTCGCATCCGACCTCGACGAATCGACGCGCAAGCAGCTCGAGCGCGGCCAGCGCGTCACCGAGCTGATGAAACAGCCACAGTACAGCCCATTGTCGATCAGTGACATGGCTGTATCCTTGTTCGCCGCCGACCAGGGCTACCTGGATGACGTCGATGTCCAGAAATCGGTGTCGTTCGAGGCTGCGCTGCATCGCTACATGGCGGAGAGCCAGGCCGAACTGGTCGCCATGGTGAACACAGAAGCAGATTGGAACGACGAGCTGGAGGCGGCGTTCCACGCTGCGCTGAAAGATTTCAAGGCAAATCACAGCTGGTAACCAGCCGAACCGCAGCGGACGCAAAGGAACGCCGGGAGCGAGACCGCGCACTTTGCAGCTGCTGCACCCTTGGCGGTTAACGCATGAATAAAGGTTAAACATGTCAGGCGCTAAAGAGATCCGCACACAGATTGCCTCGATCAAGAGCACCCAGAAGATTACCGGTGCGATGCAGATGGTCGCGGCATCGAAGATGAGAAAGGCGCAGGATCGTATGGAGGCCACCCGCCCCTATGCCGAAAAAATGCGCCAGGTCATCGGGCACGTGGCGCTGGCAAACCCGGAATACCGGCACCCCTTCATGCATGCGCGTGAGGTCAAGAAGGTAGGTTTCATCATCGTATCGTCCGATCGCGGTCTCTGCGGTGGTCTGAACAGTAACCTGTTCAGGGCACTGGTACGCGACATTCGCGAGCTGCGCGACACGGGCAAAGAAGTCGAGTTTTGCACTATCGGGACCAAGGCCCTGGGATTTTTTCGTCACGTCGGTGGCAAAGTGACGGCCCAGGCAACCCAGCTGGGTGATGCGCCGCACATCGACGATCTGGTCGGGACCGTCAAGGCCATGCTCGATGACTATATCGAGGGCAATCTTGACGAAATACGCATCGCTTACAACCACTTCGTCAATACCATGACGCAGCAACCGACGGTCGAGCAGCTCGTTCCACTGGCCAGTGGCGATGATGCCGAGGAACTGAAGCATCACTGGGACTACATCTACGAACCGGGCGCGAAAGAGGTGCTCGATGGCTTGCTGACACGATTCGTCGAGTCACTCGTGTATCAAGCGGTCGTCGAGAACGGTGCGTGCGAACAGTCGGCACGCATGGTTGCGATGAAGTCGGCGTCCGACAATGCCAGCGATCTGATCGATGAGCTGCAGTTGATCTACAACAAGGCCCGCCAGGCAGCCATCACCCAGGAGATCTCCGAGATCGTGGGTGGCGCCGCGGCCGTGTCGCAGTAAGCAGATCGACGCCGCCGGTCAAGGCCGGGGAACAAATTTTAGACTTTAACGATTGAGATGCTGCCCCAGCAGCCAAGAGGAAAAGCCAATGAGCACGGGTAATGTCGTGGAGATTATCGGCGCCGTCGTGGACGTCCAGTTCCCGCGGGATGAAATTCCGGGGATCTACGAAGCGTTGCGGATCGAGTCAGTGGGCCTGACCCTGGAGGTGCAGCAGCAGCTGGGTGACGGTGTCGCACGGACCATCGCGATGGGTTCTACCGACGGCCTCAAGCGCGGCCTCGAAGTTACCAGCACCGGCGCGGCCATTTTGGTCCCGGTTGGTCAGGCGACGCTTGGCAGGATCATGGACGTGCTGGGCAACCCCATCGACGAGTCCGGCCCGATCGCCACCGAGGAACGAATGCCGATCCACCGGACGGCGCCGAAATTGGAAGACCAGGCAGCGACGACCGAGATTCTGGAGACCGGGATCAAGGTCATCGACCTGATCATGCCGATCCAGAAAGGCGGAAAGGTCGGCCTGTTCGGCGGCGCAGGGGTTGGCAAAACGGTAACCTTGATGGAACTGATCCGTAACATCGCTGTGGAGCACTCCGGATTCTCCGTTTTCGCCGGCGTCGGTGAACGTACCCGCGAAGGTAACGATTTCTACCACGAGATGACCGAAGGCGGCGTTCTCGACAAGGTGGCGCTGGTCTACGGTCAGATGAACGAGCCGCCCGGCAACCGCCTGCGCGTTGCGTTGACCGGCCTGACCATGGCCGAGTACTTCCGCGACGAGGGTCGCGACGTGCTGATGTTCGTCGACAACATCTATCGGTATACGCTGGCCGGCACCGAGGTCTCGGCCCTGCTCGGCCGTATGCCCTCCGCGGTGGGTTACCAGCCGACGCTTGCAGAGGAGATGGGCGTGCTCCAGGAGCGGATCACGTCGACCAAGACTGGCTCAATCACGTCCTTCCAGGCCGTGTACGTGCCGGCGGATGACTTGACCGACCCGTCGCCGGCCACCACCTTCGCCCACCTCGACGCCACCCTGGTACTTTCACGCCAGGTTGCCGAGCTTGGCATCTACCCGGCTGTTGACCCGCTCGATTCGACTTCGCGTATCCTCGACCCGCACGTGGTCGGCAACGAGCATTATGACGTTGCAAGGGGCGTGCAGGGAGTGCTCCAGCGATACAAGGAACTCAAGGACATTATTGCGATCCTCGGAATGGACGAATTGTCCGAAGAAGACAAGACGGTCGTGCAGCGCGCGCGGAAGATCCAACGCTTCCTGTCGCAGCCTTTCTTCGTCGCCGAGGTGTTTACCGGTGCGCCGGGTAAGTACGTGTCGTTGAAGGAGACCATCACCAATTTCAAGGCGATCCTCGACGGCGAATACGACCACCTGCCCGAGCAGGCGTTCTATATGTGTGGCAACATTGAAGAAGCCGTAGCCAAGGCGGACAAGGCCTGAGTTGATCGCCCAGGCGGCGATCGGGAGAAACCCATATGGCAATGAACATCCATGTCGATATCGTCAGTGCCGAGGGCCAACTGTTCTCCGGGCAGGGGGAGATGGTCTATGCGCCGGCGCTGATGGGCGAAATAGGTATCGCACCGCGCCACGCACCGCTCGTCACCCAGCTCAAACCGGGTGAAGTCCGGGTCGATCCGGGCGGTGGCAAACCCCAGGAGCATTTCTACGTCTCGGGTGGGATGATCGAGGTGCAGCCGTTCAAAGTGACTGTGCTGGCCGACACCGGCATCCGTGCCACCGATCTCGACCAAGCGGCAGCCGAGGAGGCCAAGCGCCGTGCCGAGGATGCGCTGTCGAATAATGCGGCCGACATGGACCTGGCCAAGGCGCAGGTGGAACTGGCTGAGGCGGCCGCGCAACTTCGGGCGATCGAGCGGCTGCGCAAGAAGCGGTGAGCGGTATCGTCCGCTGTTAATATCAGCGGCCCTGACGGGCGATTCGTCAGGGCCGTTTTCATTTGTGGCTGGTTTGCGCCGCTGGGTGAATGGCCAGCATAATTCCGCCGACCAAGAGCAGTAAAGGCAGTGATTCCATGAGTGAACAGAGCATCAAGCCGGGCAAGTATGTCGCGTTGACCTATACGATCCTGGACGAGCATGGCGTCGTGGTCGAACAACACGATTTGCCATTGGGTTTCGTGTACGGCAGTGATACCGAGTTGATCGGCGATATGGAAAAGGCCGTTGCCGGCAAGTGTGCCGGTGATCAGGTCGTGGTCAGCGTGTCGCCAGAGCAGGGCTTCGGCGATCATGACCCCGAACTCTCCTTCACCGACAAGATCGAGAACGTCCCGCCGCAGTTTCGCCACGTAGGCGCGGAGGTTCAGATGCAGAACGAGCAGGGTGAGACCAAATCCTTTTTCGTTACCCGTGTTGATGATGGCGAGGTCACCGTCGATGGGAACCACCCACTGGCGGGCAAGCAACTTACCGTGCGCGTCACTATCCAGGAGGTGCGTGATGCCAAGCCGGGAGAAGAGCAGATGTCGGGCATCCATGCGGTTCAGATGCCTGGGTCTCCGACGATAAACTGATCGGGAGCCGTGCCCTGGCCCGATGACCCTCGGCCTGCGCGACTGCTGCCACTTTTGTGTTTTTTGGTCTGGCATCGGTCAGCGGCCTGACTCCCAGTCCACGGTCGGGGTGGCGACCGCCCGGCACACGGGAGATTAGGGCCTGTTAACACGATGCGGCTATTATTCCTCGACGGGGGTCATGTTTTCACAGGACCAGGCGCACTGAGCGCCGCGTCTATGCGGTGGAGAGCCAACGCTGGGCATCGGCACAGTGTTAGCAGGCCCCAGCCCCCAGTTGTGGTGAACGATCTATGAAACTAGGTGTGGTGATTCTGGCTGCCGGGCAGGGCACGCGAATGAAGTCGGACCTGCCCAAGGTACTGCATCCGCTCGCGGGCCAATCCCTGCTGGGGCATGTCGTGGACTGCGCGCGCAGCCTCTCGCCCGATCGGATCGTCGTTGTTTACGGACACGCCGGTGAGCGGGTGCGCCAGGCGTTCGCCGGCCAGGGCGATCTAAGCTGGGCCGAGCAGCCCGAACAGCTCGGCACCGGTCACGCCGTGCAGCAGGCAGCACCCCAGCTGCACGGCTGCGACCAGATACTCGTACTCTACGGCGATGTGCCGCTTACTCGACCGCAGACACTGATTGAGCTGGTGACGGCCGCCGATCGCGGATTCGGACTGCTGACCATGTCTCTGGACGACCCCGGCGGGTACGGTCGTGTCGTGCGCAACCAAGGCGGCCGTGTGCAGCGCATCGTCGAGCACAAAGACGCGGATGCCGAGGAGCGGGCAATCCGCGAGGTCAATACCGGAATCATGTGCATGCCGGGCGACGCACTGGCACGCTGGCTCGCCGGTCTGTCGAACAGCAATGCACAGCGCGAGTATTACCTGACCGACGTGCTCGCTGCGGCGGTCGCAGATGGTTTCGATATCCAGGTGTGCCAACCGGCCGCCGTGGAGGAGGCCGAGGGAGTCAATAACCGGCTGCAGCTTGCGGCGCTTGAGCGAGCCTTTCAGAGGCGACTCGCTGAGCAACTTATGTTGGATGGCGTCACGCTTCGCGACCCGGCGCGGATTGACGTCCGGGGGCACGTCGAGCATGGCCGCGATGTCGAGATCGACGTCAACGTTGTTTTCGAGGGAAGGGTGGTATTGGGCGACAGGGTGCGCATCGGGGCAAACTGTGTGTTGCGTGACGTATTCGTCGCAGATGACGTCGAAATCCTGGAAAACTGCGTCCTCGAGGACGCCAGGGTCGGCGCCGGCTGCCGGGTCGGGCCGTTCACCCGACTGCGGCCGGGGGCCCAGCTGCTCGGTGACGCGCATGTCGGTAATTTTGTCGAGATCAAGCAGTCGGTTATCGGGCGGGGCTCCAAGGTCAACCATCTGAGCTATATTGGCGACACCGAGATCGGTCAGGGCGTGAACATCGGCGCCGGAACCATCACCTGCAATTACGATGGTGCCCAAAAGCACAAGACGGTGATCGCCGACAAGGCCTTCATCGGCTCGAACACCGCGCTGGTTGCGCCAGTGACGGTGGGTGAAGGCGCGACCGTCGGTGCGGGTTCGGTGATCAGCAAGGACGCGCCGGCGGAAATGCTCTCGCTGACCCGCGCCAAGCAGGTCAGTATCAGTTGGCAGCGGCCGACCAAGGAAAAGTGACGGCCAGGCCATGCGACAGGGTTTGCGGGCGCCTGGCCAACAACTGGGACCAAACCCACCACGGCTGCAATCGGTGGCATGTGTCGGCCAACCGACTTGCCGGTGTAGAGTAAATGGCGGGCATGCACGGCCCGCGCCCGACCGGCGGGTCGTCCGGGAATCGACAGGGAATCAAACAGGAGAGACAGTGCCATGTGCGGCATAGTAGGAGCCATCGCTGAGCGCAACGTGGTCCCGATACTCATGGAGGGTCTGCGACGGCTCGAATACCGCGGCTACGATTCGGCCGGCATCGCCGTGCGCAACCAGGATGCCCGCCTACAGCGGATACGCTCGGTCGGCAAGGTCGCCGAGCTTCAGCATCTGCTCGACCAGCGCGACGTCGAGGCACCGCTGGGGATCGCCCATACGCGCTGGGCGACCCACGGCATGCCGGCCGAGCGTAACGCTCACCCGCACATGAGCGGCGAGCAGGTCGCGGTCGTGCACAATGGGATCATCGAGAATCATGCCGAACTGCGTGCCGAACTTCAGGAAAAGGGCTTCGAATTCAGCTCGGAAACCGATACCGAGGTCATCGCCCACCTGCTCGCGGCACTGCTCGCTGAGGGGCAAGGTATCCTTGATGCGACGCGCAATGCCGTTGCACACCTGGTCGGGGCCTATGCGCTGGCGGTGATAAGCCCGGACGATCCGGATCATCTCATCGTCAGCCGCGCCGGCAGCCCGCTGGTGATCGGCGTGGGTGTCGGCGAGAATTTCATCGCCTCGGATGTGTTCGCATTGCTGCCGGTGACGCAACGTTTCATATTCCTGGAAGAAGGCGATATTGCGGAAA
This sequence comes from uncultured Gammaproteobacteria bacterium, assembly GCA_963808165.1. Classification (GTDB taxonomy): domain Bacteria; phylum Pseudomonadota; class Gammaproteobacteria; order Chromatiales; family Chromatiaceae; genus Thiosocius. The sequence goes on from CAWEET010000001.1 coordinate 70,994, forward strand.
TCCGGCGCGACCGCATCACCATCCATGATGCCGCCGGCGAACCGGTCGAGCGCAAGGTGCGCACAAGCGAACTGAGCGCATCGAACGCTGAGAAGGGCCCGTATCGGCATTACATGCTGAAAGAAATTTTCGAGCAGCCGGCGGTGATCGCCGAAACGCTCGAGGGCCGCATCCACAAGGGCCGGCTGCTGGAACAGAGTTTCGGGCATGTCGCACAGGACCTGTTTGATCGCTCGCAGTCGGTGCAGATTATCGCCTGTGGCACCAGTTATCATGCCGGTCTGGTCGCCCGTTACTGGCTCGAGGAGGCGGGCATCCCCTGCCAGATCGAGGTTGCCAGCGAATTCCGCTACCGTCGCTCGGTGGTGCCGCCCGGCTGCCTTTTCGTGACTATTTCGCAGTCCGGTGAAACCGCCGATACCCTGGCCGCACTGCGTGCGGCGAAGCAGGCTGGCTACATCGGTAGCCTGGCGGTATGTAATGTCCCGGAAAGCTCGCTGGTACGCGAGTCCGATGTGGCCCTGATGACCCGGGCCGGACCCGAAATCGGCGTTGCCTCGACCAAGGCCTTCACGACCCAGTTGGTTGCGCTGCGTCTGATGGTGCTGGCACTGGCCAAACGGCACGGCCTGAGCGGGGCGCAGGAACAGGATTGGGTCGACGAGTTGCAGGCCTTGCCGCGCCAGGTGGAGGTCGTGCTCCAACTCAGCGATGCGATCGCGGAAATGGCCGAGTCCTTCTCGGAAATGCAGAATGCCCTGTTCCTCGGCCGCGGCACCTTCTACCCGATTGCGCTGGAGGGGGCGCTCAAGCTCAAGGAGATCTCGTACATCCATGCAGAGGCCTACCCGGCAGGTGAACTGAAACACGGTCCGCTGGCGCTGGTCGACGAGCGCATGCCCGTGGTCTGCGCGCTGCCGGACGACCCGCTGCTGGAAAAGGTGCTGTCCAATCTGCAGGAGGTGCGCGCGCGCGGTGGCGAGCTGTTCCTGTTCAGCGACAAGAAGGTGCGCATCCCGCTCGATCACTATCAGAACATCACTGTGGACGACATCTGCCCCGGTACGGCGCCCATCGTCTACACGATCCCGCTGCAGCTGTTGTCTTATCACGTCGCGCTGCTCAAAGGCACCGATGTCGATCAGCCCCGCAATCTCGCGAAATCGGTGACCGTGGAGTGATTGCCACGCGGGCTAGCTCCATGCCTTACGGATGAATGAATTACTCGGGATGCCTCTAGAAGTCACCCTGGCCGTGGGACCATAGTTTGCGGTTTCGGAAGGAATAGCGAATGGCAGATCGGCGAGATATTGATTTGTGGGCTGCCATAACTGCAGTCTCAGATGTCGTCCAGAGACCTCCCCGTCATCTTCGAGAGCTAGATCAGATTTACATGAAGACGGGCGAAACGGTTTTGCAGAGTGAGCTAGTCGCCAAGTGGCCCGATGGGAAGCGACAGGCTTTAATTGGGGATGGCGATGCCATCAGCGTCTGCGTTGCTTACTTTAACAGCCGAGGAATCTTTGAATACGGGAAGCCGGTGCGTCACCTTCCGCACAGGCAGAGCTTCGGTTCACGATCGTAAGGAAACTCAGCCTAGCCCCAAGATCTTTGTTAGACGGGGGTACGCCACGCTTCGTCTGGGATGACTACGCCAAGTACAAGAACTTTTCAGGTGATTTCCGAGAGAGGCCCTCAATCACATCATTTGGCCGCATTGTGGTGCAGCCCGTAGTTGAACGTCGTGATCCTATAAATCTAGCCGCCGCGGATCTCAGGAGCAACCTTCTCGCGAGTCGTCAGTTCATTCGATGCCGAATCACCGCGTACCAGTAATCGACTTCAAGTGGCCGACTGATCAGAAATCGAGCTGACCGCGCAACTGGAAAATGCTGGGGTCGTCGTCGACCCCATCGGCACTCGGATTTGTGTCGACATGGATGTAGTTCGCCATGAAAGGAACCTGGGGGTTGACGTACCAGTTCAGCCCTAGCGTGACGTTGTCCTGCCGACCACCGCTGATGTCTTTGTCCATCAGATCGACCTGGCTGTACCTCAATGCCAGTTCCCAGGCGCCGTAACCACGATGCGGGCGCACCCGCCCGAACCGCCCACGCGCATCGTCGTACTTGCGCGCTTCGCCGGTGAGCATCCAGCTTGCTGCAATGTACCAACCATCGAAAGAGAGGTCGCCGGCAGCGCTATTGCGCTCGACGTCATTGCGGATGTACTCCCCCCAGAGTGCCGTCGGCCCGATCATCCACAGCGACTCGAGGCCGACTGCGTTGGTCGATTCGACGTCTTCGATGCGACCAGTATCGACCAATGTGGCGTTGGTCACCGACGACTCCGGTCGCGTGCGATAGCGGACCTCATTCTCATCACTAGCTCGTCGGTAGGCGAGACTGGCACCAAGGTGCGCATGCTTGGAGTGATCGTTGGGAGGAAGGAATAGGTCGCGCGGCCCGATACGCCCCAGCCTTCATCGCCTTCGTCGTCCGGGTCTTCGCCGATACCCTCGCCAAAAAACCCGACTGCAGCACCCCAATCTCGGCCGTCAACCGACGTGCCGACGCCGAGACTGCGGCCCGGAGAAAAGCTGTCGACCGGAAGCGAGCGTTCCATGAACGCGAGGTACTTACCGCTGGTCTGCTCCTCCAGCGAAAATGGTTCCTTGAATTGCCCAAGCTTGAGAGTGACATCGTCGATACCCTCTTACGCGATAAAGGCATCTTTCACTTCGGCCTCGTTGCCGGCAAAATCATACTCGGCCGCGAAGGCCCAGTGCTCGTACAGTGTCCCCGAAAGACTTACGCGCGCCCGGCGCATGTTAGTGCCACTGCCGAGATCGCTACGATCAGTGCGGTAGTGGGCGGCATCGAACCACACCTGGCCCTCGAGTTCGAAGCTGAAATCGCCGTCTGCGCTTTCAACCTTCAGGCCACCATCGGTCTCGACGACAGCGCTGTCGCAGTCATGTCGGTTTGACGGTGCGTCGGAATCGGCAGGTGGGGGCGCCGTCGTCGCTGGAGTCGCCGACTTTTCGCTCGACACCTCGGCGGCCGCCACCAACTGCTGGTACTGTTCCTCAGTGATCGTCCCGTTGTCGCGCAATATCTGGAGCAGCGCCGAGAGTTCTTCCCCTGCCAGTGCTTGTTGCGCCCCCAGCATCAAGAAAGTGCAAACGATCAGTGCACGCGTGACGCCAGCTTTGGATGAGGCCATCTGCAGATGCCCCTTCGGGATGTGAGATATCGTTTTCATGGCTCTCAGTCCTCGATAATCAAATCTTCGTAGTCGACGATCTGATAGTTCGCGCCGATTCGCCGCAGCGCGTTGCCGTCGTCAAACGCGATCAGTAGACGTCGTTCGTCTCCGTCGACGAAGGGTGTGATGCCCTCGGCGCGATCGATGCTGTCGATGTTGTCAATCGTGATACGCTTCGGCCTATCGTCAGTACCACCCTTCCACAGCCATAGCTTGAAGACCTTGCCCTTCTTGTCCTCGCGATGGCTGATGATGAAATAACCGCCGAGCCGGTCGTCGTAGGCCAATGACTGAATACCGCCTTTACGTAGACTGAGAAACCAAGGGTTCTCGGTGATCAAAGGCGCAGCTCCTTTCTCGAAGATATCGTTCGGGTTCTCGATCGCCACGATGACTGCCTGACCGTCGATGACCGGTGACCTCTATGCAACAAGTAGGCGTTGCCCGCTGGCATCAAGGCTCAGACCTTCGATATTCAGTCCTTCACCGTCTTTCACCTTACGCGCCCGGGCTGCCCTATCGATAGAGGGATGCGATGACGCAATCGCGTCGAACAGACCGTTATAGACTTTGAGGTCGACGATATCATTGCCGTCGAGGCGAAAACGGATCAGCTTCTCGCGCCCAGATTTTCGTTTACCGGACTCGGTCCGCGAGTGTGATGTAACGGCATACGCGTAGTCGCGGGAATCGACCGCGATGCCTTCGAGATCGTCAAGCTTCCCAGACTTTCCGGCGTCCCGCAGGATATCGACAAGGCTTGATGTGCTGATCGGTGTACTCTGGAAACCGAGCGTTGCGTGCGGGGTCAACAGATGCAGCGGTTTTGCGCCTCGTCCTCGACAGCGATAAGGCGGCCGTCGCTCAGCTGCGCAACACCCGATGGTTCGTAAATGGCAAGAAATCTGTTTGAGGCCGGTGATATCACCGAATCGGGTTCATCGGGCAGCTTGAAGGCAAAAATCAGGATCAGCGTGCCGGTTATCAGCAGCACCCCTCCGCTGGACCAGATCACAGTATCGACGTTGATGAACCGATGTGTCTGCTTGATCATTGCAACCGCATCCGCGGGGTGGATTAAACGATCAGCGTCAGTCGCCGGATGACGACTGCCAGCAGCAGGATCACGCTGACGATAAGGCCGACCATGAAGGTGCTTTAGGAGATATAGAGTTTATTGAATTTCTCGTTGGCCGTTTGTCCCATATCGTGAATATGCGCCGCCATGTTCTTGTAGACGCGTGGATGTTCTCTCAGCATATCCATCATCGATACGACATATTGATCAGCGGGGAATCGCGCAAAGTCTTCAAATATCAGCAGCACGCCCTGGTCGTTCTTCGCCTCGTCGATCGTGTGCTCCTCGCGACGACTTCCCGGCCTAGCTGCCAGCACCGCGAACACGATCGCAACGGTACAGGTGAGCAATAACGAAGCGATCGGGACGACAAGCATGGGCACCAAATTTATCAGATACGCGGATGAAACCAGTAACACCGAGATCAGCACACCATTGAGGGAGATCATGATGTTCGCCTTCGTTGTCGCCAAAGCGATCATGTCGAGCTGTGCCTGATAGGAGGTGCGAAACATCGTCTCAATGCCGCGCGCGCTGCCGATATCTTCGTTGGCTTTCTTGATCTTTTTTTCCTTCTTTTTCCCCGTATCCTTGCTTGCTGTGACACCAGGGGTGGTGCTGGCTTTCTTCGTCGACCGATCGACCTCCGTCGGCAAGGCTGCATTCTTCCCGGCAACCGAGCCAACTTCGCCGGCACGGGATTCTTCAGCTTTGTTGGGGCCGGCTCTTACCATCTTGACCTTATCGAATCTCGCCGTTGCCATCATCGAATCCTCCGAGCCAATTGCATTATCGACCGGGTAACTGAATGTCTTCAAGCTGCATAGCGCACGGGCTGATGTACCCACTACTAGCGAATGCAGCGCGGCAATTTCTGCAGTTTTCGCAAGTGGCTGACCGCCGCCTTTTTGAGTGGAGCCTTGCTGCATGCCGGCGTGCGCCGGGTCACCCCGTTCTTTAGATCGGCGCTCAGTGCAACGCTCACAGGAAACTGGGGCGACTCGACACGTATCCCGATCAGCCCTATCCTATGCTCTGCAAACCGTCAATAATGTGATGATCCCAACAAGACAATAATCGGTTTTTGATCGTGCAGAGAATTTCGAGTTAGTCGACCGTGAAAGAACGCACAGCAGGCTGAATCGTCGAAACGATTGGCCGGTGAGGGGGGGTTAAAGTTGCAAGGAAAAAGTACCTTCGCGAGCGAAACCTTGCAACCTGATCTTCTCCCATGAAGCCTGCGGAGCGCTTACACAATGACCTGTTCCGGATGGAACTGAAAAATCTGATCGGCCAGCGTCACGAGTTGGTCTGCTTGTCGGAAGCGATCGATTGGGACGGCACCGCGCTTGACCGTATCGCCCTTTACGCGCGATGCGGGATTTCCTTGTCCATCACGCGCGAGGAGATCGTGACGGACTTTCATCCGAGAACTGGTTTCTGAAAAATCGGGGGCTTAGGCATCTCATCTGTGACGGACTTTAATCCCGCACAACATGCCAGTCGTGCCAGATGATCGCACGGCACGATCCCCCGCCGGGGCCGGCTGACCCCGCGATTTTGCTGGTCAGACTCAGTGCCATCGGCGACATCGTGATGGCATCGCCGCTGATTCATGCGCTGCGGCAGCGCTATCCGCAGTCATACATCGCCTGGCTGGTGCAGCCGGAATCCGCCGCCCTGTTGCAAGACCACCCGGAACTCGACGAGGTCATCGTGTGGCCGCGCACGAAATGGCGGGAACTCTGGCGGCAGAAGCGCCTGGTGTCTTTGCTGCGCGAGATCCGGAGTTTTCGTCAGGCGTTGCGCCGGAGAGGTTTTGCGCTGGCGATCGACCTGCAGGGGCTGATGAAAAGCGGCGCGCTGGCCTGGCTCTCGGGTGCCGAGAGGCGCATTGGCCTGGGTTCGCGCGAAGCAAGCCAGTGGTTGATGACCGAGGTGGTGCCGAGGGCCGGCGAGGCCGATTTGATCGGCTCGGAGTATCGCTTCCTGGCTGAGCGAATGCAGCTGCCGGCCGAAACCTTCCAGATGCGAGTCGGCATCGGGGCGGCTGCCGAAGCGCAGGCCGAACTACTGAGGCGAAGCCTTCCGGCTGACAGCGCCTATGCGGTTATCTGTCCCTTCACCACCCGCCCGCAGAAACACTGGTTCGTGGAGCATTGGCGCGATTTGATCGCCCGGCTGAGATCCGAGTGCGCGATAGAGGTGGTGATGCTCGGTGGACCGGGCGATGTTCAGGCGGCGCAGGCTATCGCAACGCCAAGCGACGTCATTGATCTGGTCGGACAGACTTCATTGCAGGGGGCGGCCGCGCTGATTCGCGACAGCCGACTGGTGATCGGCGTAGACACCGGCTTGACCCATATCGGTATCGCCTTCGACCGTCCGACGATCTGCCTGTTCGGCTCCACCCGCCCCTATCTGCGCAGTGAATCCGCCCGGACCCGGGTGATATACCATGCGCTGGAATGCTCGCCCTGCCGGCGCAACCCGACCTGCCAGGGTCGCTTCAGCTGTCTGCGCGAGATCACGCCGGACGAGGTGATGGCTGCGGTCCGCGGGCTGCTGGAAGTATCCCCGGTCGAAGCGAAATGAGGGTGCTACATGTCGAGGCCGGGCTGCATGTCTACGGCGGCGCCCAACAGGTTCTGTACCTGCTCGAGGGACTCCAACAGCGTGACGTGCAGAATGTGCTGGTCTGTGCAGCGGGCAGCGCGATCGCCGGCCCGGCCGGGGATTATGCGGAGGTCCTCACCGTGCCGATGCGCGGCGACGCCGATGTCGCCTTGATCGCCAGGCTGAGCGGGATAATTCGCGATCGTCGGCCGGACATCGTCCATCTGCACAGCCGCAGGGGGGCGGACGTCCTTGGCGGGCTGGCGGCGTGGCTTGCCGGCGTACCTAGCGTCCTTTCGCGCCGCGTGGACAACCCGGAACCACGCCTCTGGGTGGCCCTTAAATATCGGCTTTTCGCGCATGTCGTCAGCATCTCCGAGGGCATCCGGGCGGTATTGCTGCAAGAGGGTCTGCCTGCGTCCAAGGTGACCTGTGTGCACAGTGCTGTAGACCAAGCGTTCTGGCAGCACGGCTGTGATCGCAGCGACTTTCTGCGCCAGTTCGATCTGGCCGGGGACGTGCCGGTCGCCGGCATGGTCGCGCAGTTCATTCCACGCAAGGGACATCGCCATCTGTTGGCGGCACTGCCCGAGGTGCTGAGACGGTATGGCAATCTCCAGGTGCTCTTGTTCGGTCAGGGCCCCTTGTTGTCGGAGGTGCGGGCGGCCATAGAGGCGCAGGGCCTGGCGAGTCAGGTGTGCCTGGCCGGTTACCGAGACGATCTGGAACACTGGCTCGGCTGCCTCGACCTCGTCGTGCACCCGGCCGAGATGGAGGGCCTGGGCGTGTCTCTGTTGCAGGCCGCCGCCGCGGGTGTACCCATCATCGCATCGCGCGCCGGGGGCATGCCCGAGATCGTCGAACACCGCGGCAATGGGCTGCTGCTTGAACCCGGCGACAGCCGCGCCTTGTCGCGCGCGATGATCGAGCTGCTGGACGATGCCGACTTGCGTGCAGCGATGGGTCGGCGTGGTCGCGAGTTGGTGGCTGAACGCTTCTCGCTGGCGGCGATGGTGGAGGGTAATCTCGCCATTTATCGGCGCGTCCTGGGGGCCGCCGGGGAATGAAGCCGCTGCCCCGCTCGCCCCGGGACCATACCTGCTTCGTCTTTGGCCGGTCTGCGGCCAGCCGGGGCCTTGCCCGCTCCAGACCGATCGAAGCGTGACAAGGGCATGATGGCTGGGCAATTTCGATGCACCGGCCATCGTGGCACAATGCAACCACCTCTCTTGGTATCCGATGGCGGCCGGTTCGCAATGAACAGCGGTATCTGCACCTTTATCGACCAACGGGTCGGCGACGATCGATGCTGGCTATTGCTTCCGTCGCAGCATGGCCCGCGATATCACTGCCCCCGTTTCAATGGCCTCGGTCTGGATCGCAATCGGCTGCGCCAATCCGGTCTGATGGCACTACAGCACGGAGAAGCGCCGTGATTCCCAAACACGTCCGCAGCCGATGAGCCTGCAACTGCCCGACTTTGGCTCGGCCCAGGTTCTCGTAATCGGCGATGTCATGCTCGATCGCTACTGGCATGGCGATACGGGTCGGATCTCGCCGGAGGCGCCGGTACCGGTGGTGCATGTGCAGCGGCGGGAAGAGCGTGCCGGGGGAGCCGGAAACGTGGCGATGAATATCGCGGCGCTTGGTGGCCGTCCCCACCTGCTGGGACTGGTCGGTGACGATGAAGCTGCCGCGACCCTGCAGCGGCTCGTTGATGACAGCGGTGGCAGCACGACGCTCGTTCGCAGCGATGCGCATCCGACCATCACCAAGCTGCGTGTCATCAGTCGTCATCAGCAGTTGATCCGGCTCGATTTCGAGGAGGACTCTGAGATGGTCGACCCGCGAGGCCTGCAGGTGCCATTCGAGGCCGCGCTGGCCGGGGCAGACTGTGTCGTCCTGTCCGATTACGGCAAGGGTACGTTGCGCGATCCGGCGCCGCTGATTGCAATAGCCAGAGAGCAAGGCAAGACCGTCATCGTGGATCCGAAGCGCAAGGATTTCCTTGCCTACCGCGGTGCGACCCTGGTGACGCCGAACATGAGCGAGTTCCAGGCCGTGGTCGGCCAATGCCGCAACGAGGAGGAGATTGTCGCGCACGGCCATCAACTGATGGCCGATGCTTCCATCGGGGGTCTGCTGATCACCCGCAGCGAGCACGGGATGCTATTGTTGCTGCCGGACCAGACACCGATGAATCTGCCGGCGCGTGCGCGAGAGGTGTTCGATGTAACCGGTGCCGGGGACACGGTTGTCGCAGTGTTGGCAGCTGCCGCGGCCGCCGGCCTGCCAATGGCGCAGGCGGCGGTGCTGTCAAACCTCGCGGCTGGTATTGTCGTCGGGCGGCTGGGCACCGCCACCGTGAGTCGAGAGGATTTGGAGGATGCCTTGCTCCCTGAGCACCTCCACCAGCGGGGTGTGGTCGACCAGGCTACGTTGCGGCACCTGGTACTGGAGGCCAGGAAACGCGGTGAACGCGTCGTGATGACCAATGGTTGTTTCGATCTGTTGCACCCGGGCCATGTCGCCTATCTCGAGCAGGCGGCGGCGCTGGGAGACCGCTTGCTGGTCGCGGTCAACGACGATGAATCGGTGCGCCGCCTCAAAGGTATCGGGAGGCCAGTCAACCCGCTGGCCGGCCGAATGGCGGTATTGGCAGGGCTGCGCTCGGTCGATTGGGTCGTGGCGTTCAGCGAGGACACGCCCGAAGGCCTGATCTGCCGGACCCTGCCGGACGTGTTGGTCAAGGGGGGGACTATCTCCCGGACGATATCGCCGGCGGCGACTGCGTGCGTCAGGCGGGCGGCAAAGTGGTGGTCCTGGACTACGTCGACGGCTGCTCCACCTCGTCGCTGATCGACAACATCCGCAACACCTGACAGCCCGAGGCTGGTGGACCGGCGGCTTGGTAGCGGGCCGAATTGGCAAAGAGTGAGCATGAGCAAGAAGGTCGATTCTGAATCTGCCCTCCCCCCCCGATGGGTCGTCTACCTCGGCACCACGGGTCTGTTCGGTTTCGCGGCCTTTTCCTTTCTCGGGATAGCTGGTGCGAACATCGGTATCGCCTTCATGCTGGTCGCAACGGCATTCGACTGGCGCAGATTCGGCGGCGCCTTGCGCGGTGACCCGGCCCTGCTGCTGATGTTGTGGTGCCTTGCCGCGGTCGGTTTGAGTGCCGGCATGCGCGCATGGCAGTACCCGGAAGAGGCCTCGCAGCAGTTTGACGGGGTGCTTAAGGTGCTGCAGCTTTTCCTGTTCCTATGGGTTGCCTGGTGGCTGCAGGGTCGTCAGCGGTTGATCTTCTGGATGTTGGCACTCGCGCTGGCAAGCTTCTGTCTGGCCGTTCTGCGCGCGCTCGATGCCGCGACTGTGGCTGAGCTGATCGCAATGGAAAGGCCGCATTTCCTGTGGTCGATCAATGCCATAGGGCAGTACGCGGCCGCCTGCCTGCTGGGGATGGCCATACTCACCCCGCGTTTTTGGCGCTGGCTGGCCGGTCGTCGCTGGCGCTGGCCCGGGACCACCATCTGGCTGTTGCTGATGGCACTGGTCGGAGCCCTCGTTGTGCTGTCACTCTCGCGCGGCGTCTGGCTGTCGCTCGCGATGGTCAGTGCCGGGCTGTTGCTCTTCCTTGGGTGGGCGTATCGGCGCGATCCGGCCGTCGGTCGTCGATTGATGCTAACGACTGCAGCCGTCACGCTACTGGTCGGTGTGACCCTGTACGCCAGCGACCCGGTACGATCCCGTGTTGCAATCATCGCGCAGCCCATCGTCGAGCTTTGGACGCTCGAGGGCAACGCGCAACAGATTGCGGGCGAGGAGTCCGGTCGCATCCGGGCCCGGCTGTTGTTGCTGGGGATACACAGCTGGCTGGAGTCTCCCTGGCTTGGCGCGGGGCCTCATGCGCCGAAAAGGATCATTCATGAGCATCGGGAACAGTTCGAGGGTTGGGAAAACTATTCCGACTTTCACAATCTGGCCGTGGACCTGCTGGCGAGCTACGGTGTGCTTGGCAGCCTTCCGCTGCTGCTGACCTTTTTGCTGGTCTTGGGCGTAGCGTATCGTGGTCACAGGTCGGGTTGGTTGGACAGGGACCTGTATCTGGCCCTGACCGGCCTGCTGCTGTTGAACGCGCTGGCGCAGATGACGGACACCCGCATCCTGGCGAGCCACGGGCGTTTTTATTCCATTCTGTTTGCCGGGGCAGCCTATAGTTGGCTGTTGGCCGCAAGATCGCTGGGTGGTAACGGAAACCCCAACGCGAGCAGGTAAGCCGAGACGCTGTTCTCGAGCGTGTAGGGGTGGATCGCTTCCGCGAGCAGCGGCGCGGGCGGTGGATTGCGCAGCGATGTCAGAATCGCTCTGGCGAGGGCGTCATCGTTGTCGACCGGGACCAGGGCCCCGTACCTGCCGCCTTGCAGAATCTGACTGGGACCACTCGGACAGTTGGTGGCTGCGGCTGGTGTCCCGCAGGCCATGGCCTCCACGAGCACATTACCGAAACCCTCCCAGGATGAGGAGAGCACGAAGAGGTCGGCGCCGCGCATGTAAGGGTACGGATTAGCCTGGAATCCGAGCAGTTCGACATCTTCGGCGACGCCCAACTGCTGCGCCAGCCGGAGGAGTTCCGGACGTTGCTTACCCTCCCCCAAGATCATCAGATGCATGGGCTGCTCCCGGCGGGCCTTTGCGAAGGCGCGCAGCAGCAGCTGAAAATTCTTGATTCGGCTGAGGCGACCCACGCCCAACACCAGCGCTGGCTGATCCGCCTGCAACCAGCGGTGATCCACCGGGATGTGCGACAGCCTCTCGAGCTCCGGGGTCACCACCGGGTTGGGAAGGACCGGCAGTTGGGAAAGCGGCCGTTGGAGGATCTGCGCCATGTCCTGGGCGACTCCCTCGGAGACGCAGAATACCCGGTCCGCCGGGCCGAACAGTCTGCGCACCTGGCGATACCGCTGCCAGCGCCGCCAGGGGCCGGCGTGACGCCCGAGGAGTTGGCCTGTGTAATCCAGGCTTGCCACCATGATCGACTCTGGCGGATTGATCATCTGCCGGCGGGTATTGCTGATCAGGCGAAAATCCTCTTCTTTTGCCGTCAGCACGACACTTGCGCCTCGGGTTGACAACAAACTTGCCAGTTCTTCCCGACGTTGCGCCGGCGACCGCCCCTGCAGGCGCACGAGCGCGGCGCCCGGTGAGGTCTCGAGCAGCCCTTCGGCGGCAATCTGATGCAGATACAGGTCGGCGCCGATACCGCGTTCGGCAAAGCCCCTGGCCAGATTCAGGAAACAGCGTTCGACACCGCCGTCTCCCAGGTGCTGCAATAGCAGGGCGATCCGTGCCGATGGGGATTCGGGAGGCATCTATACCATCCGGTTTTCGAGCAGCCCCGCATAGGCCGCTCGGTAAGCGCTCAATGAGAAAGACGCGTGGACGCGATCGTAACCACTCTGCCCACGGTGCGCGCGCTGCGCAGGTGTTTGCCGATAGACGTCGAGCATCTGTTGCGCGAGTTCGGCCCGGTCGCCGCTGCGGAAGAGGCGGGCCATTGGGTCCAGCACTTCAGCCGGTGCCCCGCTATCGCTGGCCAATACCGGGACGCGGCTGACCATCGCCTCCAGCAGAACCAGACCGAAGGGTTCGTGCCTCGACGGCAGCACGAAGACGTCGAAGGCGGTCATGTACCGCGCCGCGTCGTCCAGGAAGCCGTGTATTCGTGCCCTATCCTGCAGCGCCGCCGCGGCCACCTGATCCTTCAGACTGGATTCCAGCGGCCCCCTCCCGATGATGATCAGCCTGGCCTTTGGCATGTCGCGGCAGGCCCGGGAAAAGGCGCCGATCAGATCGTCCTGTGCCTTGAATCCGACCAGGCGGCCGACGGTCCCAAACACGAAATCACCCGGCTGCAAACCCAGCGCAGACCGCGCCTCGGCGCGGCTAAGCTGCCTGCGTTCCAGCGCGTCTGCGTCGATGGCGTTGTGAATCACCCGGCAGCGTTCGGTTGGCAGCGTGGCAAGCTGTGCTCGCAGGTTGCTGCAAATGGCCTGAGATACGCCGACCAGGCTCCAGGGATGGTGCAGCGCCTTCGTCAGGAAGCGGTTGCGCCGCTCGCCGTGTTTGTCTGCGGGATCGAAATAGTCATAGTCGTGGACGACTTGCACGGCCTGCTTAACCAAGCCGATCCGTACCAGGGGATGCACCGCCCGTGCCGGGGTCATGTGATGGCAGACGGCGAGGTCCTGAGGCCTGCCATGCAGCGCCTTCCACAGGGCCAGTGTCAGCCAAACGGTGTTCTTGTAGCGCTTGCGACGCGAGGCGTCCAGGCAGATCACTTGGCCTGGAAAGGCCCGCTGCTTTTGTGTGGACATATGGCCACGCTGAAACACGCTGCACACCCTAGCGCCGCGCTCGGCGAAGCCGTGCGCGATCTCAGCGTGGTAGTCGAATCCGCCGTCGATCACCGAGCGACTGACCTGCAGCACCCGCGGCGCATCGCTCCGCACGGTGCTCAATGGTCAAGCGACTGTGCATACATGACTGGGGCGGTCAGACTCGCAGCTTGTCGTTGGTAAAAAACTTGAGCGGGTGGCGCACGAAATTTCGCCATATGCGTTTGCGGCGCCGCTGCGCGTATCCCTCGGGATCGACGCTGCGTTCGTAATCCAGACGGGCCCGACGCTTGGCCTCCATGTCGGCGTACAGTTTCTTGTGAATGACGAAACCCGCCTCCTGGTCATAGCGCAGCAGGGCCTGCGGGTTGTACTTGCCCGCGGGGCGCTCGCTGTCGAGGTCGAGTTCGATCAGCAAAGACGGCCGCACATGCCCCTTGGCAACCTCGTCTCTGACATCCTGCTCGGAGAGGGCACCCGAGCCCAGCATCAACTTCAGTTCATCGGTCCATACGTAGCCCAGCGGATGACACGGGTAGACCCAGGGCTGCGTCTTGATCTTGGTGTAGTGCAGCAAGCGGGTCTCGCTGGTGAGTTCGTCGAGGCTGTTCCAGCCCAACGGCAGTCTGTCCTGCAGTTCTCCTTCCTGCAGCAGCGGATAGACCGAGATCAGATCGCTGTAGTCATAGTCGACGCCCAGGCCCTGCATGATCTTTTCCACGTCCCAGTCCAGCGCCCCGCAGTCCATCACCATGACCGCGGTGAGGCGCCCCGAGCCCTTGGTCTGCTCGGTAACCTTTTCGACCATGATCTTGGCACCGTCGAAAGGCATTTCCCAAATCTCGGCGATGTCGCGAAACACGACCATGTCCGAGTCCATGTAGATTGCCCGGCCCTGGTAACCCGCCTCCTTGGGTATCGCAAAACGCCCATAGGAAAAGTTCGTGTAGGGCAGGAACCGGTCGTCTTTGGGTGCCGGAGCCAGCGAGTTGTCTATGGTCCGCATCTCAACCGGAAGGTCGGTGTGCCGCCGGATCGAGTATTCGAGCACACGGTAAGCCAGGTGCTCGGTTTCGTGGGCGCCGACGAATATGCGCACGGGTTCTTGTGACTTGGGCGATGAGGAAGCGTCCATTCGGGCTGCTCCAGGGTAGTGGTTGCTTTTCAGGTGGCGATTCGGCGTTCAATCGGGGCCATAACAAACCGCAGTGGCGTCACCATGGTGGTCGTTAGCTGACTGGCGGTGCACGGAGTCGGGTTTTGACGCCGAGATCACCCGGCAGTTGGTCCCTTGCCCCGATGCCCAGGTCTGGTACGACCGTTGTCGTTACGGACGAGCCGCACACCCAAATGGTGACTGCGACCCTGCCTCGTCTAACCACCGACCACCGCGCGTTCCGCTTAGGTCTCGCATCAGTATAAACACCCGTTTATCGCCGGGCCAGACCGCGGCCTTTGAGGTGCTGGACATCATCGCCAGCCGGGCCGCATCGCCTTGCAGTTGTCCTGGCGGGATCGCGCCTCGCCGCGGCCGCGTGGCGCTCGGTGGGGCAAGACCTCTTCAGTCGGCGCGCCGAGACGTACTGGGGCGCCCTTGACACCGCGCTGGTGTTGGAATCCACTGCACAGGCTTCAACCAGCCCACACTACCCTGATTGTTTTGGCCACAAAGACCGAAAGCGACACCACAAACCTCGAACCCCGCCGGCTCGCGATTCTGATCTCGTTCTCCGGTGAGGGTGGCGTCGAGCGCATGGTGCTGAATCTGCTCGAGGGACTCGCCGACACGGGCGTGGCTGTGGACCTGCTGGCGATCCGTGCCGAGAGTGCGCACCTCGATCGGTTGCCGCCGGACGTCCGACTGATTGACCTCGGGGTGCGTCACACCGGGCTCGCCGTCTTGCCGGTGGCCGGTTATCTGCGGCGTGAACGACCGGCGGCAATGCTGGCCGCGAAGGACCGTGCAATTCGTGCTGCCATCCTCGCGCGGCGCCTGGCCGGTTGGCACGGGCGCCTGGTGGGCCGAATGGGTACCAATCTCTCGGCCGCGCTGGCCGGTCGGAGTGCAGCGACGCGCTGGCTGAGGACTGCGCCGATGCGTGCTCTGTACGGTGGGGTGGACCGGGTCATCGCGGTGTCGGAAGGCGTGGCCGAAGACACCCTGCGCGTCACTGGGCTGCCGGCCAGCCAGGTCGTGGTGGTGCGCAATCCCGTGGTGTCTTCGCACCTGACGGAACTGGCCGCGGCCCCCTGCCCCCATCCCTGGCTGCAGGCGACGGGGGTTCCGGTGATCCTTGCAGCTGGCCGCCTGACCGAGCAAAAGGATTTCGCCACGCTGCTGTGCGCCTTCGCGCGCCTGCGCACTGAGACGCCGGTGCGTCTGATCATCCTTGGCGAGGGGCGGCTGCGTGGCGCCCTCGATGGTTTGGCCAGGCAACTCGGAGTGAGCGACGATGTCGCGTTGCCCGGTTTCGCCGCCAATCCCTACGCCTGGATGTCACGAGCCTCGCAGTTCGTGCTGTCCTCGGCCTGGGAGGGGTCGCCGAATGTGTTGACCGAGGCACTGGCACTGGGGGTGCCCGCCGTGTCGACCGACTGTCCCTCCGGGCCGCGCGAGGTCCTCGCCGGCGGGCGCTATGGGGTATTGGTCCCGGTCGGTGATGCTGCGGGCCTGGCCGAGGCGATGCGGGATACGCTGGCGGCGCCGCTGCCGGCGGCGACCTTGCGCCAGGCCGTCTCCGCCTACACGGTAGCGGCCGCTACCCAGGGCTATCTGGCGGAGCTGGGCCTCGTTGCCGCCTGAGATCCAAAAATGCTGCTATCGCTGAGATACAATTTCCTGTTCGTCCACACTGCCAAGACCGGCGGCACCTCGGTGCGTGACGCCTTGCAGCCATTGCGCTATCGCGATCCCTACTACCCGCTGCAATGGTTGTGTTCGCGTTTCAGTGGACTGAGCGGGCACCGGCTTGGGATCAAGTTTCCGCGCCATGCGAAGATCATCGCCGCCAGGGAGATGTTGCCCCAGGAGCTGTTTGACAGCCTGTTCAAGTTCATTTTCGTCCGCAATCCATGGGACCTGCAGGTGAGTTCGTTTCACCATATCCGCCGCGAGCGCCCACATCTGATGTCCCACATCGAAACCTTCGAGGAATTCATCCGCTGGAAGCTGGATCCGCAACGCCCATACCAGTATCACGTAGACACGTCGATCGAACTCCAGTCCGACTATGCAATCGACCTGCGTGGCCGGCTGCTGGTCGATTTCCTCGGCCGTTATGAGACATTGCATGACGATTTCGCCGAGGCCTGCCGACGTATCGGCATCGCAGCGCCGCAACTGCCGCACAAACGCCAGGCCAGGGACCGCGATAAAGACTATCGCAGTTACTACACGGATGAACTGGCGGAACTGGTAGCCAGTCACTTCGAACCCGATATCCGTCTGTTCGGTTACGCCTTCGACCCGCCGCGCGGCCACTGAAGCGGCGAGCTGTCGACGGCGCCGACTCGAGGACTTGCACCGCCACCGGCAGCCATCAAGGCCGCTGCTGGCGAGCCGGTTCCGGCCGGCCTGTTCGACCGCGTGGTGAATCCCGACGACCCGAAAAGCGTGATCCCGATCGAGGGCCTGACCAAGTGCCGTCTCCGCGATGCAGCGGCCGAGCTGGGTCTGGTCGCCGAGGAAGCGCGGTTCTCCGGGCCGGGTGGCGTGACCCGCAACCTGTATATCAACAAGCAATACCGGCCTGCAGTCCAATCACCCCCGAAACGAATATCGCGAAACCGTTCCAGCCCGCGGTGAGTTGGCCGCAGACAGTGCCATCGGTCCGAACCCCCCGAGACCCCGATTTCGTGGACGCGTTGATGTCGTCTCAGCCCAAGTTGCCGCCGGAGCCCTGCGCGGCCGCCGCGGGCGTCGGATCCGGCAGGCGAAAAGACAACAGCGCTGCGGCCAGCACGAACGCCGCTGACCACCACAGGCAGCCTTCCAGACCATGCGTCTGATAGGCCCAGCCGGACAGCACCGTGCCCGTGAGTCGTCCGCCCGCATTCGCCATGTAATAGAAGCCAACGTTCATCGACACCCTGTCGAAATCGGAATAGGCCAGGATCAGGTACGAGTGCACGGCCGAATTGATCGCGAACACCACGCCGAACAGGACCAGCCCGACGACCAGCACCAAGGCCGCGTCCCAGCCCTGTTGCAGCGCCAGCGCGATACCGGCCGGCAGTGTTGCCAGCACGAAGGCCCAGGTCCGCGCGCTGCTGCCGCCGGGTCCCTGGCCGTGATGACTGTGTCGCATCAGACGTGGTGCCGCGGCCTGCACGACACCGTAGCCGATCACCCAAAGTGCAAGGAAACTGCCGACCTGGATGAAACTCCAGCCGAGTACCGAGTACAGGAATACCGGCAGTCCCACCACGAACCAGACGTCGCGTGAGCCGAACAGGAAAAAGCGTGCCGCCGCCAGCCAGTTGACCTCGGCACGGTTCGCAAACACCTGGGTGAACTTGGGCTTGGCCTTCATCTTTCCGACGCCGGACGGCAGCAGTCGCACCGTGGTGAGCAGCACGGCCAGCAGCAGACCCGCCAGCACCAGCAGTGCCCCGCGGAATCCGAGCCACTCCAGCAGCGCCGCACCGGCGAAGAAGCCGAAACCCTTCAGTGCATTCTTAGAACCGGTGAGCATCGCGACCCATCTGAACAGCTTCGAGCCGCCGCCTTCGCCGGCCAGGGTCTTGACGCTTGCCTTGGCCGACATCTTGTTCAGGTCTTTGGCGATGCCTGACAGCGCCTGCGCCGCCATCACGTACGGTACCGAGAGCCAGGTGTCGGGTACTGTCAAGATGCACAAGGCGAACACCTGCAGCCCCATGCCGATGTGCATCGTGAGGTTGAGCCCGATGCGCGCCCCCAACCAGCCGCCGACCAGGTTGGTGACGATCCCGAAGAACTCGTAGAACAGAAACAGCATTGCCACTTCGAACGGCGAATAGCCAAGCAGGTGGAAATACAGCACCACCAGCATCCGGATCGCGCCATCAGTGACGGTAAATGCCCAATAGCCGCCGGTGACGACCAGATAGCTGCGCAGACCCGCGTCTGTCATGGCGTCAGCACCAAAGCGTCCAGACGCCGATGAGCATCAGCCACTTGTTGTGCACCTCGCGGTCGGCAGCAAACAGCCGTATGGCCGATGGTGTCGTGTCGCCCAGCTCGGCCAGAAACCCGCTGCCGAATACCAAGCCCAGTAGTTTCCGGTCCATCCTCAGAACCTGTCACAGACCATGCCGACGATATCCATCATCCGGTTCACATAGCCCCATTCGTTGTCGTACCAGGCATAGATTTTGACCTGAGTGTCGTCGATCACAAGGGTGGACAAGGCGTCGATGATCGAAGAGCGCGGGTCGTTGACATAGTCCACCGAGACCAGCGGACGTTCCTCGTAGCCCAGGATGTCGGCAAGCTCGCCCTCGGCCGCTTCCCGGAAGAAGCCGTTGATCTCTTCCGCGCTCACCGCCCGTGCGGCCTCGAAAACGAAGTCCGTCAGCGACGCGTTGAGCAGCGGTACCCTTACCGCGTGTCCGTTCAGCTTGCCGGTCAGCTCCGGGAAGATGCTGGTGATCGCCTTCGCCGAGCCGGTGCTCGTCGGGATCAGCGATTGGCCGCAGGCACGGGCCCGACGCAGATCCTTGTGGCCCTTGTCGACGATGGTCTGCGTGTTGGTGATGTCGTGGATGGTCGTCATGCAGCCATGCAAAATACCGACCTTCTCATGCATCACCTTGACCACCGGGGCGAGACAGTTGGTGGTGCAGGATGCGGCGGTTATCAGATGGTGCCCGGCTGGATCGTAAAGGTGGTGATTGATGCCGTAGACGATATTGAGTGCACCCGCGGTAGGCGCCGCCACGATGACCTTTTTCACGCCCTGATCGAAATAGGCTTGCAGCGCCTCGGGTTGCTTGTGATGCCGCCCCGTGGCCTCGATGACGATGTCGCAGTCCGACCAGGGGGTTTCAGCGATGCCTGGATTGCTGCTGTAGGCGATGTCCCTGCCGTCTATCGTGATGACCTCGGGGCCGGCTGTGCAGTCCGGAGACCAGGGGCCATGCACCGAATCGAACTGCAGCAGGTGCGCCGAGCCGGCCGCGTCGGTCGCCACCTCGTTGACCCGAACGATTTCGAACCCCGGCCGGCCCCAGCCGACGCGCAGACCGAGACGTCCCATGCGACCGAATCCGTTGATCCCCAGCCTGACTGTCATGTTCGGTGACTCCTGAATGAATGATTGTCGGCCGCGACCGCGCAGGCTCAGGCACAGCGCGCCTGGCCCGGGCGGCCCGGCGGCTGCGCCAGGGCCGCTGCATCGCCCCTGAACGGCGGCTGGTCGACCAGCCCCCGATGCATTTCCCGCAGTACCCCGACCTTCCAGTCGGCCAGGTCCGGGTGCACCCGGTAGTGGACCCACAGACCGTCGCGCCGGTCACGGACCAGCCCGCTCTCGCGCAGCAGCGCCAGGTGCCGCGATACGTGCGGTTGTGACACCCGCAGCGCACGGGTCAGCTCGCAGACGCAGAGTTCCCCGTGGTCGAGCAGCAGCATCAGGCAGCGCAGGCGCGTCTGATTGGCGAGAGCCGAGAACAGGGCTTCGGGTGCCGGGGTCATGTCTACAATATACGGGAATCCATATATCGTGATCGAAATAATTGTCAACGCGCCGGAGCGCTGCGCGATGCCTGTTGGCTCGTTATGTATTCCGCGCTGCGTTTCGCGGCGCGGTCAGGCGTTCGCTGGGCCAATCCCGACGTCGTACACTCGGCATTGCCGGCAAGTTCTCATTTGGAGGGTGGCATGGGTGGCCGCGGCGACACGCAAACCGATCCAGGCGCACGGTGAACGAGGGCGTTGAAACACCAAATGTGCGGCCAAATGCCTGGCCGATGTTCGCGGGCCTGTGGATCGCGATGGCCATGCTGCTCGGCGCGGTGTTCATGGTGCACTTCTATGTCGATTATCGTGCCGACAGCACACGCCGTGACACCAACGAGTCGCTCAATGTCGAGCTGGCACGTGCTGCACTCGCTGCGGAAATCGCCTCAGTCACGACGGACCTGATGTTTCTGGGTCGGTTGATCGAGGGCCTGAGCTTCGAACCCAGTGTCGCTGAAGGGCGCAGACGCTATCTGGCTCAGGTCTTCGTCACCTTTGCCCGGGAGAAGGCTTTGTACGACCAGATCCGTTTCCTCGACACAGCGGGTCTGGAGGTGGTGCGTGTCAACCTGACAGATGGCGAGCCGGTTTTGGTTGACTCCACGAGGCTGCAGGACAAATCGAATCGTTATTACGTCAGCCAGGCGTTGCGCCTGGTCAGCGGCCAGGTCTAGCTGCTGGTAGCCATCCACCGCAACAAGGTCTCGGATGCCTATCTGGTGTTCCTGTTCGACGACTACCCTGCGCTGAAAGAGCAGTTGAATGCAGCGCTGAGCACCCTGGTTTTCACGCCTGCGGACACGGCAGACCCACCGGACGAGGCAGGTCCGCGCTGAACTTGTCCGGTATCCTTGGCCGGTGCGACACTGACGGACCGGGGAAATGAACAGGGAATTTCGTGAGAATGCTTTTCTTCAGGCATTGCTGGCCTGGTTGATCGCGCTGTGGGTAATAACCGCTATCGAGCCCTTCGACCGGCGTGACTGGCTGCTCGAAAACCTGCTGGTATTCATCTATGCAGCACTGCTGATCATTAGCTATCGGCGCTTCGCATTTTCCAACCTCTCATACGGCCTGTTTGGACTCTTCCTCAGCCTCCACCTGGTGGGTGCTCACTACACCTACGCCGAGACCCCATTCGGCTTCTTCTTGCAGGACACATTCGACCTGTCGCGCAACCCCTACGATCGCATGGTGCATTTTCTGTTCGGACTGCTGATCGCCTACCCGTTCCGCGAACTGTTGCTGCGCGCTGTGGGCGTCAAACAGGAATGGTCCTATCTGATGGTAGTTGTCACGGTCCTCGGCTTCAGCGGTTTCTACGAGGCGCTCGAGGGGATCGTCGCGGTGCTGGTCAGCCCGGAGCTGGGGGCCGCCTACCTCGGCACCCAGGGTGACGAGTGGGACGCGCAAAAGGACACTGCACTGGCATTCGGCGGCGCAGTGTCGGCGATGGCGGTCGCCTGGGGCGCCGACCGTCGGCGACGCCACCGACCGTATTGACCCGCCTTGACACGGGGCTTTGGCCATTGGGCTCCGTCCTAACCCGCCCACTGGTGGGTGTCCGGCATCGCCGGTTTCATGCGACTTCAGTGTCGCCGAAGCTCTCGGTGCGATAGCGATAGACCTCGACATGCCCCGACCAATGGTTGGCCGCCAGCCCGGCCTTCAGCTTCAAGTGGGTCAGGAAATGGTGTCGATCGGGCAGGCTGTCCCACACCGATGGCAGGAAGGTCCCGCGGTTGGGGCCATCCTGCAGGATCAGGCCGTCCTCGCCCGGCCGAATCTGATCGAGGAGGTCCGCCTCGTCACGGAAATGCAACGGCTCGGGCGCACTGAGGATCGACAGGTGGACATCCACTTCCGGCCATTCCTCAGCGCGCAGCGGTGCAAAGCGTGGATCGCGGAAAGCTGCGGCGAAGGCGTTCTCTGCGACATCGACCACCAGCGGCTGGACCGCCTCCAGGTGCCCGATGCAGCCGCGCAACTGGCCCTGTCGCTGCAGCGTGACAAAGCTGGCGCGAAGCGCTTTCAGGTCGCGCTGGTATTCCGACGGGGTAACGTTGAGCGGGCGCCCGCTGAGGAGGCCATGCTCTATCGAACGCCGCGCAACCTCGAGCAGCGTGGTGCGTTGTGCTGCGGCAAGCCGCGCGGTCTGCTCAGTAGAATTCGTAGGCGCCATAACCCACCACCCTTGATTTGTCTCCCGAGGTGTCGCCCGAATTGCGCAGATCGAGCGTGCGAACTTGCCAGCCGTGTCGCTGTGCGGTCTTCAGCAGGCCGCGGATCGGGTAGGCGCCGCAGGCGTCGTAGGGGCCGATTCGATCGGCCTGCATTGCCTCGATCATTGCCGTCGTCGAGCGGTCGCGTTGCTGGCAGCTACGATAGTCAAGGAAGTGGCTCAGGTCGGAACTGACCACGATGAGGGTGTCTCCGGTATACAGATCCTCTATCACCGCGCTGACTTCGTCGGCCTCGGCGTCGCCTACGATCAGGGGCACCAGCAGGAACTCCCCGAGGGTTTCCTGCAGAAACGGCAGCTGTACCTCGAGCGCGTGCTCCTGCGCGAAGGCCGCGTCGAGCTGTTGCACGCCGGGCAATCCGGCAAGCCGGTCGACAGCGGACCGATCGACCGGCACGCTGCCCAGCGGCGTCTGAAAGGCATCGGCGCTACTGGTCGCGAGACCGCGGAAAGGCACTCGATGCGAGGGTGCCAGCACCACCGCACGGTGAATCCGGTCTGCCCATGGGGCCAGCGTCGCGTACGCGCTCGCCGCGATCGGCCCCGAGTACTGATAGCCGGCATGCGGTGCGATCAGTGCATGCGGGCGCTCCGTGAAGTCGACATCCGCCGAACGCACCAGACTGTTCAGCGTGCTGCGCAATTCGCGTTCGCTGCCGGGATAGAAGAGCCCGGCGACGACCGGGGTTTTGACTTGCATCATGGCTGTTTGCCCCGAACTGGTCTAAGAATCTTTAAGTAAGGCGTATGCCGGCAACACTGCAAGCCTGGCGAAGGGATGCGGTGAACCCTCCCTTCTCTGCCTGGCGACGACATTTCTGCCACCGGTTTCCCGGTATCGCCCCGTTAGTCATTAAATGGTTCACCTGACGGCATAAATCAAGCCGGGAGCTTGCGCGTGATCAAAGACACGGTACCTGGGCGTTACTGGCACCGCCTGGATGATGGACGCATACAGTGCGATCTTTGCCCGCGGTTCTGCCACCTGAAGGAGGGGCAGCGGGGCCTCTGCTTCGTGCGCGCCCGGCAGGGCGACCAGTTGGTACTGACCACCTATGGGCGTTCCAGCGGCTTCTGTGTCGACCCCATCGAGAAGAAACCGCTCAATCACTTTCTTCCCGGCACCCCGGTGTTTTCGTTCGGGACTGCCGGCTGCAACCTGGCATGCAAGTTTTGTCAGAACTGGGACATCAGTAAATCACGCGAGATAGACACGCTGGCTGCCACTGCCTCGCCGGAGAGCATTGCCACGACCGCCGCGCGACTCGGGTGCCGCAGTGTCGCGTACACCTACAACGACCCGGTGATCTTCCTCGAGTACGCGATCGACACGGCGATCGCCTGCCGCGAGCAGGGTCTGAAATCGGTCGCGGTTACGGCCGGCTATATCTGTGAGGAGCCGCGCCGCGAGTTTTTCTCCCATATGGACGCTGCCAACGTGGACCTGAAGGCGTTCACCGAGGACTTCTACCACAAACTCACCGGCGGTCATCTGCAGCCGGTGCTCGATACATTGGAGTACATCCATAACGAGACCGACTGCTGGCTCGAGGTGACGACACTGCTGATCCCCGGCCAGAACGATACCGATGCGGAACTGCGCAGGCTGGCGCAGTGGTGTCTCGAGCGTCTCGGACCGGAAGTGCCGTTGCATTTTTCCGCCTTCCACCCCGACTATAAGATGACCGACCTGCCCCCAACCCCGGCCGCGACGCTGCAGCGTGCGCGCAGGATCGCCATCGATACCGGGCTGCACTACGTATACCTGGGCAATGTGCACGACACTCAGGGAGACAGCACCTATTGCCCGGGCTGCGGCGAGCGTGTGATCGAGCGCGACTGGTATGAGCTCGGTGAGTGGGGCCTGACGGCCGGTGGCCGATGCAGCCATTGTGGTCATCGGATCGCTGGTGTGTTCGAAGATCGACCGGGCAGTTGGGGGGCGCGTCGCCTGCCGGTATCGATGCACGAACCGGTTGCGCATTCATTCGAATGAGCCATGCCGAAGGCCGTCGGCGACCGGCCGGTCACGAGGCCGCCGGGGCGACAGGAGGTCCCGTCCGAAACAGTAAGGCGATGTATTTGCCGGGCGCGGTCAACGATTCGGATCGACCCGTTGAAAATTTTTCAGTTTGCAGCGCGGATCAAGGCTCAATTCCTGCAGCAGCTACCTGGCGTCTATGATGTCTGCTATGTGCAGGGTCTCCAGGTTCAGCATGCAGGTCCGCGTCCGGCATTGGCTTTGCACCATTATTCGCCCGTCATCCTCGGATACGGGAAATCCGCGTTCCGGGCCATCCGATTGACCTGTCCCGGCTGATGCATCGCATGCTGCATACAACGCAATCCTTCAGGCCGTCCCCGATTCATTCTTTTGCTCCTCGACCTGTCCGTCCGCTGCCGGCACCGCGTGATGTTCACGTGCAAGCAATAGGTACACTGCGGGTACCACGAACAGCGTGAACAGCGTGCCGATGCCAAGACCTGTGGTGATCACCAGGCCGATGTGAAAGCGACTGACTGCGCCGGGGCCACTGGCGGTCAGTAGCGGCACCATCGCGACCAGCATCGCCACCGTCGTCATCAGGATCGGGCGCAGCCGGATGGTCGACGCGCGTTCGATCGCTGCACGCCGGTCCAGTCCCTGCTCAATCTGCAGCTGGTTGGCGAACTCCACGATCAGGATGCCGTTCTTGGCGATCAGGCCGATCAGCGTGATCAAGCCAACCTGGGTGTAGATGTTCACCGTGGCGAAACCAAGCGTCAGGAAGGCAAGCGCCCCGGCGATCGACATGGGCACCGAGACCAGGATGATCAGCGGGTCGCGCCAGCTTTCGAATTGCGCCGCCAGCACCAGATAGATCACCAGCAATGACATGAAGAAGGTGATCACCAGCGCGCTGCCCTGTTGTGCAAACTGGCGGGTCGCACCGGTATAGTCGAACGAGAAGCTCCGCGGCAAGGTTTCGGCCGCGATCCGTTCCATCTCCGCCATTGCCTGCCCCTCGGACACGCCCGGTGCCATCAACCCTTCGATGGTTACCGAGTTCAGTTGCTGGAACTGGGTGCGCTTGCTGGGTTCGACCGCATGCTCGATATGAACCAGTGAGGACAGAGGCACCTGTTCGCCAACTGCGCTGCGCACATAGAAATCACCGAGCATATCGGGATCCAGCCGGAACATGCGTTCGGCCTGCGGGATCACCTTGTAGCTGCGGCCGTCGAGACTGAAGCGGTTGACGTCGTTGCCCCCCAGCAGGGTCGCCAGGTTCCGCCCGATATCGGCCATCGAGATCCCCAGATCGGCCGCACGGTCGCGGTCGATCACCAGGATCGCCTTGGGCCGCGAGAACTCGATCGATTTACGCAGGAACATGAACTGCCCACTGGCCATGCCGCGCCCGATCAGCTGGTCGGCCACCTCGTCGATCTCGCGGAAGTCGGCATCACTCTGCACCACGAACTGAAACGGTAGCCCGCTGCTGCCAGGTAGGCTCGGCCGTGGAAACACCGCCAGCTGGAAACCGGCAATCTGGCTCAGAAGCGCCTGCACGTCGGGCAGTACCTCCATCTGGGAGCGTGCACGCTGCGCCGGCTGCTCCATCTTGAAACCGCCAAACACCACGTTGTCATCGCCGCCAAAGCCGAGCAGCAGGAAGCTCTCGTGATACTCGGGGACCTGCTCGAAGGCGTCGATAATCTCGCGGGTGTAGATCTCGTTGTATTCCAGCGACGCAGTCTGCGGCGCGACCGCCTGGAAAAACAGAATGCTCTGGTCCTCGGTGGGTGCGAGTTCGGCCTTGCTGGTCACGAACATGAAGTAGATGCTGGCCAGTACCGCCAGTGCAAACAGCAGCGTGGCCGGGAGATAGTTGAGGGCACCCTGCAGGCGGCGCAGATAAGTTGCGGCGAGGCGGTCGAAGAAGTGTTCGACCGCCTTCTCGAAGCGGCCTGGATTGCCCGCGGGGCGCAGCACCTTCGACGACAGCATCGGGGACAGGGTCAGCGCCACCACGCCGGAGATCAATACCGCGCCCGCCAGTGAGAAGGCGAACTCGGTGAACAGGGTGCCGACCAGCCCGCCCATGAAACCGATCGGTGCGTAGACCGCGACCAACGTGGTGGTCATCGCGATGATCGGCAGGCCGAGTTCGCGCGCGCCGTCGATCGCGGCGCGGAAGCGCGGCTTACCCATCTCGATGTGCCGGTGCACGTTCTCGACCACCACGATCGCGTCGTCCACCACCAGGCCGATCGCCAGGACCATGGCCAGCAGGGTCAGCAGGTTTATCGAAAAGCCCGCGAGCAGCATAAGGAAGGCCGCGCCGACCAGCGACAGGGGCACCGCGACCGCGGGGACGATCGCCGCGCGCATCGAACCGAGCGACAGGAAGATCACGATCAGCACGATCAGCACCGCCTCTACGAGCGTAGTGAAGACCTCGTCGATCGAATCCTGGATGAAGGCGCTGGCGTCGTAGGGGATGTGTGCCTCGAGCCCGGACGGCAACTGGCTGCGGATCCCTGCCATCGCCTGGTGCACCGCTTGGGCGACTGTCAGGGGGTTGGCACCCGGGGCCTGCGATACACCGACGAAGATCGCCGGTGTGCCCTTGTACCAGGTTGCAGTCTCGTAGTCCTCGGAGCCCAGCTCAACCCGCCCGACGTCGCGCAGGCGAACCAGGGTATCGCCGTTGCTGCGCACCACGAGGTTGCGGAAATCTTCCACGTCGGCGACGTCGGTGGTTGCGGCCAGGTCGATTACCGCATATTCGCCGCGCGCCTGGCCAATTCCCGAAAGATAATTGTTTGCGCGCAGCACATTGGCTACGTCCTGTGCGGTCACGCCAAGTGCCGCCATGCGTCGAGGATCGAGCCAGACGCGCATCGCGAAGGTCTTGTTGCCGATCAGTTCCGCCTTGGCCACCCCTGGCAGGGCCTGGAGCTTGGGCTGTACAACCCGCAGCAGATAGTCGTTGATCTGCGAGGGCTGCATCTGCTCGCTGTAGAACGCCAGATACATCAATGCGGTCCGGTCGCCGGTCTGCGATGTGATCACAGGATCCTGGGCCTCTTCCGGCAGCACATTCCGACGGCTGGCCACTTTGGCCTGAATCTCCGCCACGGCGTCGTTTGGCGGATAGTTAAGGCGCATGTGGGCCTCGATCACGGACTGTCCCTGGCGGCTGGTCGACGAGAGGTAGTCGATCCCCTGCGCCTCAGCAATCGCCTGTTGCAGCGGCGTGGTGATGAAGCCCTTGACCAGTTCGCTGCTCGCGCCCGGGTAGCTGGTACTGACGGTAACCACCGTGTCCTGGGTCTTGGGGTACTGGCGCACCTCGAGCGAGTTGATCGCACGCAGGCCGATCACGAAGATCAGCAGGCTGATGACGCTGGCCAGTACCGGGCGCTGGATGTAGACATCGGTGAACTTCATGCCCCGGCGCCAGATGTGCCGACCCGCTCGGCGGGTCCCGGCTTGTCGTCGATCACCACCGCCTGGCCGCTCCGCAGCTTGTTGTGGCCGGCGCTGACCACCCGCTCACCCGATTTCAGGCCGGACAGTACGGCGACCCGCCCGCTGCGCGTCCGTCCGGTCTCTATCCGGCGACGATTGACCACCTGGGTACCCTCTTTCTGCTCGATCACGAACACCGAGTCGCCATAGGGCGCATGGCTGATCGCGGTATCGGGCACGGTCAGCACCTGGTCTTCCTGGGGCAACAAGACGCGGACATCGGCGAACATGCCTGGCCGCAGGCGCCGCCCGGGATTGGCCAGCTGACCGCGAACACGAAAGCTGCGGCTGCCCACATGCACGCCGGGGTCGATTGCGACAATGTCGCCCTGGAAGGTTTCCCCGGGGTAAGCCTGGACGCGGATCTCCAGCTGCTGCCCGGTTTGCACGCGCGCCAGTTCGCGCTCCGGCAGCGTGAAGTCGACGTATATCGGGTCAAGCTTCTCCAGTGGCACGATGGCCGCACCCGGAGTGAGATACTCGCCGAGGTCGACTCGGCTGATACCCAGGCGGCCGTCGAACGGAGCGCGAATACGTTTTTTCTCGATAAGTGCTGACTGTGCGGCCATCTGCGCCTCGGCGCTGTCCAGCGTCGCGCGGGCCTCATCGTAGTCCGATTTGGAGACGGATTTGTCCTTGACCAGCTTGGCGACGCGTTCGAACTTGAGCCGCGCCAGGGTGCGTTCGGCGAGCAGGCCGCGCAGTGCTGCCTGGTCGGTCTGATCGTCGAGCTCGAGCAGCAGCTCGCCCTGCTGTACCTGCTGTCCCGATACGAACTGGATCGCATTGATCTGGCCGCCGACCTCGCTGGTGACCTCGATCCCGGCGACTGCGGTCAGGCTGCCGACCACCTGAATGTAGGGTTGCCAGGTCTCCAACTCGGCCTGCGCCGCAGCGATCACTGCGGGTGGCGGGCCGCCGGCCTGCGCCGCGGCCATCTGCTGGGCAGCATGGTGTTTCCAGCCAAAAATGCCGCCGAAGACTGCGCCAAGCAGCAGGACTACCAGAACAATTCGGATGAACATCGCACCTTCCCTCGCTGTTGCTACCGCGGCCGATAGCGCGATTGCGGCCGAGGACGGCCGTGGAGCACTCGGGTTAAAAGACGAAAACCTAAACCAAACGACGCAGTATAGCGAGACTGGCGCCCAGGTTATGACCCTTCGATGACCCACTGCCATGGTGGTCAGACCGGGTCGGCTTGTAGAAGGCCCCGGGTCATGCTGGCAGTTACCCTGACGGTCGCGCAGGCCGGCGCGATCTTGGCCCACTGGTCCCCGACCCTTGGCGGTGTAACGCTGCTCCAGCCCCTGCGCTGCCTGCAGCCGGCGTAAGAAACCAACCGCGGCTATCGCCAGCACCGCACGGGACTGGTCCGCCGCCTGGCGCGCCCGGACACACGATTCCACCGTGGTCATTTTCATGAGGCAAGCTGTTGCCGCCAACAGGTCGCCCCGGGCCGCAGGGCGCCCGGCAGTGATTGCATATGTGAGTGCACACTAACAAAATCGTTGCGGAGATGCGGTAGGTCTGACCGGCGCCGACAACGCATGACGTTTAGTTCGCAGGATAGGCGTGGCCGGCAAAGTTTTGCCATGCCGCACCGATAACCGGCATATCGGTATCAGCCACAGGGCGATTCCGCGGCAGGCGACACCGCCCCTCGCGGAGCCTTGCCATCCGCCCGGGCAATGCGAAAGGAGCGATCGAAACATGCCGCAAATCGATGTGCCGCGAGTTCTTCAGATCATGGTGAAGAACAATGCCGCTGACGTGTTCATGTACACCGGGGCGAAGATTTCCATGAAGACCCCGAAGGGCTTCGCTCAGCTCGGCGAGCCGTTGGATTCCGGGGATGCAGACCGAGCGATCCGCGAGATCCTTACGGATGAGAAGCTCAAACACCTGGAGGAACACGGCGAGGTGGATTTTTCGCTGTCCTACAAGGGCATCGGCCGTTTCCGCGGCAATGCCTTTCGACAGCGCGGTGAGGCATCACTGGTGTTACGCCATATCAACACCGAGGTGCCGAGTGTGGAAAGCCTGGGGATGCCGAAGATCCTCGAAGACCTGGTCATGCAGCGCAACGGTCTGATCCTGGTGGTTGGAGCGACCGGCTCGGGAAAATCGACCACGCTGGCGGCGATGATCGATCATCGCAACGGCAATGCCGGCGGGCACATCCTTACGCTGGAGGACCCGATCGAATTCGTGCATCAGCACAAGAAGGCGATCGTGGCGCAGCGCGAGATCGGAACGGACACCACATCGTTCAGCACCGGGATGAAGGCCGCGCTGCGTGAGTCGCCGGACGTTATCCTGATGGGCGAGATCCGTGACCAGGAGACGATGGAATTCGCGCTGAAATTTGCCAACACCGGGCATCTGGCACTGTCCACGCTGCATGCCAACAACGCCATGACGACGATGGAGCGGATCTTGGGTTTCTACCCGAAGGATGGCATCGAGGGTCAGGCGAAACGCATTGCGCAGAATCTGCGTGCGATCGTCTGTCAGCGCCTGGTCCCGGGCAGGGAAGGTGGAAAGGTCGCCGCGGTCGAGGTGTTGATCAACACCGGCTACATCGCCGATCTGATCGCCAAGATGGAGATTGGCAGTATCAAGGATGCGATCGAACGTGGTGGCCAGTACAAGATGCAATCTTTCGATCAGCACCTCGTCAGCCTCTACCGCCAGGGCCGCATCAGCGAGGAGACCGCGATCGAGTTTGCCGATTCGGGTAGCAACGTAAAGATTCAGATCAAGACCGACACCGCCGGCAAGAAGGTGGCGAGCAACGTCGATTGGGGCAATGGTCTCGCGCTCGAACCGGCCGAAGGTGATGGCGGTGACGAGGAGGTGATCGTCGCAGACTTCGGCAAGGTCTGACGCGCCCGGTCACACGGCGCCACCCGTTAACAGCCCCTCGGCGTGATGCCGCAGGGGCTTTTTTTCGCTCGACAGGTGCTGCTATCTTGAGGTGAATCCTGCAAGGAGAAATTTGATGCCGAGACGTGCGGCTGTTGCTCTCGTCGGGGCGATGCTGCTGGCTGCGTCGGTTTGGGTCAACGCGGCCGATGGCTCCGGTTTGGCCGGTAGTGAGTGGAAACCGTTGCGCATCGATGGCCGGGAGGTGCCGGAGGCGTCATCGGCCTTCGTACAGTTTCGGGGCCAGGGGCGCCTCGAAGGCTTCGGTGGTTGCAACCGGCTGCTCGGTGAGTACGAAGCCAGCGACCGACGGCTGTCCGTCAATGCGGTGGCCGCGACCCGCAAGGCCTGTGACGACGCCGCGGTAATGCAAGTTGAAAGCGCACTGCTTTCGGCGCTCGAGGACGCGCGCAGCTACCATCGGGAACGGATCAGCTTGGTCGTTTTCGGCAGTGCCGGCCAGCCGCTGCTCGAAATGCGCCAGACCGACTGGGATTGACCTCCGCCACCCCGGCGCGAGACAGCGTTCGGATCCTTCGCGACAGCGACTCGTCAGCCGCCGGTAGTTACCGCAGGCATCGCGCCGTCGCCGCTCGGGGCGCATCCAAACCGCACCCGCAGGATGGCGCGGACAACGGAGTTCGACAGCAAACACGCTCCGAGGGACCCGGGATATCGCGCCATCAAGGCGATGTCCGCAAAATCATCTGCACCCGTGGTCTCTGTGGTCGATATTGGTGCGCCCTGTGGGGCGGCCGCACCAGCGTGACGCCCACGCGCCCTTCCCTGGTATTCGGTTCCTCATTTCTTTCAGTAAAAGCAGTGACTTGGGTAACTGGCACAACTACTGCATCTAGCAGAACGCTGTCGCTTTGCTGGGCCAGGCTGGTTCAGATCCCGGCATCGGAGCGCCCCGTGTCGAGGCCTTCCTTCGCATCGGTTAGCCGGCAGTCTCAACATAACTGTAAGGGGAGAAACCCAAGAATGAGTTTTGCCAACAAGATACGTCGACTGTCGCTGACGGTCTCAGCCGTGACCGTCCTGGGGCTCGCCGGGGCGGCGCAGGGCGCGGACACCATCAAGGTCGGGGTGCTGCACTCCTTGTCCGGGACCATGGCGATCTCCGAGACCACCCTGAAAGACACGATGCTGATGCTCATCGAGGAGCAGAACAAAAAGGGTGGTCTGCTGGGCAAGCAGCTGGAGCCCGTTGTGGTCGACCCAGCGTCCAATTGGCCACTGTTTGCAGAAAAGGCGCGCGAACTGATCGAAAAGGAAAAGGTCTCAGCGGTGTTCGGTTGCTGGACCTCGGTATCGCGCAAATCCGTGCTGCCGGTGTTCGAGGAGCTCAACAGCCTGTTGTTCTACCCGGTGCAGTACGAAGGTGAGGAATCATCCAAGAACGTTTTCTACACGGGCGCCGCGCCCAACCAGCAGGCCATTCCGGCCGTCGACTATCTGATGGAGCAGGGTGTCGAACGTTGGGTGCTGGCGGGCACCGACTATGTCTACCCACGCACCACGAACAAGATCCTCGAGGCCTACCTGAAAGCCAAAGGTGTCGCTGCCGATGACGTCATGATCAACTACACGCCGTTCGGTCACTCCGACTGGCAATCGATCGTTGCCGACATCAAGAAGTTCGGTTCGACCGGCAAGAAGACCGCGGTGGTCTCGACCATCAACGGTGACGCCAACGTGCCTTTCTACAAGGAACTCGGCAACCAGGGGATCTCGGCCGAGGACATCCCGGTCGTGGCCTTTTCGGTCGGTGAAGAGGAGTTGTCCGGGATCGATACCAAGCCATTGGTCGGCCATCTCGCCGCCTGGAACTATTTCATGAGCGTCGAGAGCGATCAGAACGACGGATTCATCGAGGCCTGGCAGGAGTTCATCAAGAGCGAAGATCGCGTCACCAATGATCCGATGGAGGCGCACTATATTGGCTTCAACATGTGGGTCGAGGCGGTGAAGAAGGCCGGTACCACCGATCCGGATGCGGTCGGTGAGGCGCTCATCGGTGTCGCGGTACCCAATCTGTCTGGCGGCCTGTCGGCGATGATGCCGAACCACCACATCACCAAGCCGGTGCTGATTGGCGAGATCCAGGACGACGGTCAGTTCCAGATCGTCTCGCAGACCCCGGGTCTGGTCGTCGGCGACGCCTGGTCCGACTATCTGGAGGGTTCGAAGGATCTGATCGCCGATTGGCGTAAACCGCTTTCCTGCGGCAACTACAACGTCAAGACGTCGAATTGTTCCGGCCAGAACTACTGATCTGACGACGCTGTGCAAGCGCGTGGCACCGGTGTCCCGTTCACCGGTGCCACATCCCGCCGAACCCAACCATAGAAGCCTGATCCCATGTTGCGACCGGTCGTGACCCTAATGTTGCTGTGCCTGATGTCCCCGCTGCTTGCAGCTGATATCGAGACCGGCGACCCTGCCCTGGATGCCGCTTTCGTCCAGATCCTCGACCGCGACTTCGACATCAAAGTACAGGGCGTGGCGGCGCTAGCCGCGACCGGCAATCCCAAGCTGACAGAGTTGCTGCACGGTCTGTTGGAAGGCGAACTGCGCTATCTGAAAAAGAACAAGCGCCTGGTATGGCTGCGTAAGCAGGGTGGCGGTCTGATTGCTATCGATGCGCTGACCGATACAGACTACGGCAAGTTCAGCAAGCGTAAATTCCGCAAGCTCCCGATCAACAATGCGATGCGCGGCCAGATACGCGGTCTGCTGGCGCAACTGGAGCTGGCCGACCCCGACCCCGCGGTACGGCTTGCGGCGGTCAATGCGATGCTCGATGCCAGCGAGCCGGAGCATGCCGAGTTGTTCGCCCGGCTGCTGGAGAAAGAACCGGACCCGACCGTACGCGAGGCGATGGCCTCAGCGGCCGCATTGGCCCGGCTGAGTGACCCGGATCCGGAGCGGCGGCGCATGGCCGTCGCGAGCGTGGCCGAAAGCCTCGAACCCGCAGTGCGCAATGGCCTGACCCGCCTGGCGGAAAACGATCCCGACGAGACTGTGCGCGCCGAGGCTGCTGCGGCCCTCGAGAAGATCCATTCCCGGGCCAAATTCTACGGACATCTGGAGACGTTGTTCTTCGGTTTGAGTGCGGGGTCGGTGCTGGTACTGGCCGCGATCGGCCTCGCAATCACATTCGGCGTCATGGGCGTGATCAATATGGCGCACGGCGAGCTGATCATGCTGGGCGCCTACACCACATATCTGATCCAGCAGGCCATGCCGGACATGACAGGCCTGTCCGTGCTGCTTGCCGTCCCGGCGGCCTTCCTGGTGTCTGGTGCGGTCGGCATAGCGATCGAGCGCGGCGTGATACGTTTTCTCTACGGCCGGCCGCTCGAAACCCTGCTAGCCACTTTCGGCATAAGCCTGATACTTCAGCAGCTGGTGCGTACCCTGATATCGCCACAGAACGTACCGGTGTCGAACCCGGAATTCCTCAGTGGCTCCTGGCAGATCAACAGCTTGTTGTCGTTGACCTACAACCGGCTGTATATCTTCGTCTTCTGCTTGCTGGTCTTTGCCGCACTGTTCTTTGTGCTCAAACGCACCCGGCTCGGTCTGCAGGTGCGAGCGGTATCGCAGAATCGGGCGATGGCGCGTGCGATGGGCGTGCGTTCGGCGCGGGTCGATGCCCTGACCTTTGGTTTGGGTTCGGGCATCGCGGGAGTCGCCGGGGTGGCGCTGTCGCAGCTCACCAATGTCGGGCCCAATCTCGGCCAATCCTACATCGTCGACAGTTTCATGGTGGTGGTGTTCGGTGGCGTCGGCAACCTCTGGGGCACGCTGATCGGCGGTCTCGGCCTCGGCATAGCCAACAAGATAATGGAACCTTGGGCCGGGGCCGTCCTGGCCAAGATCCTGGTGCTGGTGTTCATCATCCTATTCATTCAGAAGCGCCCGCGCGGCTTGTTCCCGCAAAAGGGCCGCGCGGCGGAGGGTTGAGTCCGACATGCTGATCTCACGCATACTCAAGGGCGACCGCGGTGGGCAGGTTTTTCTGCTCGTGCTGCTGGCCACGCTCATTGCGGTGCCGATCCTCAACGGTCTGCCGGCGGATCACCCGATGCACCTGTCGACCTATAGCGTCACCTTGATCGGCAAATACCTGACCTATGCGCTGTTGGCCGTCGCGGTCGATCTGGTATGGGGTTATCTGGGCATCCTCAGCCTTGGGCACGCCGCGTTCTTTGCGCTCGGCGGATACGCGATGGGCATGTATCTGATGCGCCAGATCGGCGAGCGAGGGGTCTATGGCCACCCCGAGCTTCCCGACTTCATGGTGTTCCTGAACTTGCAGGAGCTGCCCTGGTTCTGGTACGGCTTCGACCAGTTCTGGTTCGCTGCGCTGATGGTATTTCTCATCCCGGGCCTGCTCGCCTTCGTGTTCGGCTGGCTGGCGTTTCGGTCACGCGTGACCGGTGTCTATCTCTCGATCATCACCCAGGCCCTCACTTACGCGCTGATGCTCGCCTTCTTCCGAAACGAGATGGGTTTCGGCGGCAACAACGGCCTGACCGACTTCAAGGACATCCTGGGCTTCAGTCTGCAGGCCGACAGCACACGCCTCGGGCTTTTCATCGCCTCGGGTGTCGCGCTGGCGCTGGGCTATCTGGCCTGTCGTGCACTGGTGAAGTCACGCCTCGGCCGGGTCGCGGTGGCGATCAGGGATACCGAGGACCGTACCCGCTTTATCGGCTACAAGGTGGAACATGTAAAACTCGCGATCTTCACGTTTTCGGCGATGCTGGCAGGACTCGCCGGGGCGCTGTATGTGCCGCAGGTCGGGATTATCAATCCCGGAGAGTTTGCTCCGCTGAACTCGATCGAGGTGGTGATCTGGGTCGCGATGGGTGGCAGGGCCACGCTGTACGGCGCAGTGCTGGGCGCGATCGGCGTCAATTATGCAAAGACCTGGTTCACGGCTGCATTTCCCGAGGTCTGGCTGTTCGCCCTCGGTGCGCTGTTCGTGCTGGTCACCCTGCTACTGCCGCGTGGCATCGCCGGACTTTGGCGGCGCAAGGCGGAGGCCGTGGCATGAGCGCCGTGCAGGAGATGTTTCGGCGCGACCGGGTATTCGACTTCATGGTGCCCAAGGTGGTCGAGGGCCTGGATCTCTCGCATGGGACCGTACTGTACATGGAAGACGTCTCGGTCACCTTTGACGGTTTCCGGGCGATCAACGATCTGAATTTTTACGTCAATGCGGGAGAACTGCGGTGTCTGATCGGGCCGAACGGGGCCGGCAAGACGACCATGATGGACATCATTACGGGCAAGACCCGTCCGGATACTGGCACCTGCTGGTTCGGGGCGAGTATGAACCTGTTGCAGATGAGCGAACCCGAGATTGCGCAGGCGGGGATCGGGCGAAAATTTCAGAAGCCGACGGTGTTCGAACATCACAGCGTGTTCGAGAACCTCGAGTTGTCGATGGCCGGGCCCAAGGGCGTTTGGCGCACGCTGCGCGCACGCCTGAACGCCGACCAACGGCAGCGCATCGAAGAAGTGCTGGAACTGATCGGCCTGAACGACGAGTCACAACGCCAGGCCGGTGCCTTGTCGCACGGTCAGAAGCAGTGGCTGGAGATCGGCATGCTGCTGATGCAGAACCCGCTGCTCCTGCTGGTCGACGAGCCGGCCGCTGGGATGACCCATCAGGAGATGGATCGCACCGTGGAACTGCTGTCCTCGCTGGCGGGTGACCATTCGGTGGTTGTCGTGGAACACGACATGGACTTCGTGCGCGCACTGAATTCGCGGGTTACCGTGCTGCACCAGGGCTCGGTGTTGGCCGAGGGCAACATGGACCAGGTGCAGAGTGATCCGAAAGTGGTGGAGGTGTACCTTGGCGAGTAGTGCGCCCCGGTCCGGAGCATCGAGATGCGAAAGATGGAACAACTGAAACGATATTGCGGTCAGTCGCACTCGCCGTGGGGTGAGTCGGGACCGTTCGCCCGGTGGGCGGACGCAGCCCGGCGAACGCCCGGCAGGGAAGCCGGGCTGGACCGTGGCGACAGGGATGTCTCGTGTGCGTGCCCTAAAATGAAGGTGATGCGATGCTGAAGATCGAGCAGCTGAATCAGTATTACGGTCAGTCGCACACGCTGTGGGATCTCGACCTCGACGTGCCCGCGGGTCAATGCACTGTGCTGATGGGACGCAATGGCGTAGGCAAGACCACCCTGCTCCAATGCATCATGGGCCTGTTGAAGGTCAAATCCGGCATCCTTCAGTACGACGGCACGGATCTCACCGGCGTGGGCGCCGAGCAGCGCGCCCCCCTGGGGATCGGTTACGTCCCGCAGGGCAGGCAGATATTCCCATTGTTGAGCGTCGAGGAGAACCTGCTGATCGGTCTGCCGGCGCGACGAGATGGACTGCGCAAGGTGCCCGACTATATTTTCGATCTCTTTCCGGTGCTCAGGGAGATGCTCGGGCGTCGCGGCGGGGATTTGTCCGGCGGACAGCAGCAGCAACTGGCGATCGGTCGCGCCTTGGTCACTGACCCCAAGCTGCTGATGCTGGATGAGCCTACCGAGGGTATTCAGCCGAACATCGTCGCCGAGATCGGCAGCATCGTGCGTCGTCTGAACCAGGAGATGGGGCTCACCGTGTTGCTGGTCGAACAAAAACTGCCGTTCGCACGCAAGGTCGCTGATCGTTTCTGCTTGCTGGACCGAGGCCGCGCGGTTGCCGCTGGCGAGATGGTGGAGATGAACGACGACCTCATCCAACAGTATCTGACCGTATAGTCCTATACTCGGGGCCGTGATTAGAACGTCTGTCCGGACTTTCGCGATGTGCGGTGTCAACAGCGATGTGCAGCGCTCCGGTGCCCGTCGGCCCAGGTCGTGGCAGGCCGCCGGGCGCCTTCGTCCTGCATCGGCCCCAATCCGGCTTCGAGCCATGCGTGCGCAACGGTGCGCTGTGCGATGAGCCCTGCTCCGATGCCGGCCAGCGCCGGACAACTCCAAAGCAGCCAGGGTTGGCGGGCGGCCCTGACGCTGGGTTTCCGGGCGACCGAGCGGCGTACCGTGCTGGCACAGCGTAAGCGTCTCGGGCCACTCGCGGTGCAAAGGCCGTTCTATCCCGAGGGCGATATCTGCCACGTGTACCTCTTGCATCCCCCCGGTGGCGTTGTCGGTGGCGACAGTCTGGAGATCGACGTGACCCTTGGGCCGTCTGCCCAGGCGTTGCTGACGACGCCGGGCGCAAGCAAGTTTTACCGCAGCGCGGGCGAGCGCGCGCGACAGACGCAGCGACTCGTGGTCGAGTCGGGCGCTACGCTGGAATGGCTGCCGCAGGAGAACATTTTCTTTCCCGGTGCCGAGGTTACGCTGCAGACCCGGGTCGAGCTGCGCGGCGACGCCCGTTTGGCGCTTTGGGAAATCCATTGTCTCGGCCGTCCGGCGATCGCCGAGGGGTTCGACCGCGGGCTTGTCGACAGTCGCCTGTCCATCCTGCGTGATGCGACGCCGCTGTTGCTCGAACGCCTGCGGGTCGAGCCGGATGGCCGGCATCGTGGCGCGTTGTTGGCCGGTCGGCCGGTCTCGGGTACGCTAATCATCAGCCATGCCGCAGACGGTGATTTGGCCGCCTGCCGGCAGCTGCTGGCGCGTGGTGAAACCGACTGCAGCGGCGCCACGCTGATCGACGACCTGCTCGTGCTGCGTTTCCTCGGCGACTCGACCGAGCGCGCGCGCCGCCTGTTCACCGAAGTCTGGCAGACGGTGCGACCGGAGACGCTAGGGCGGTCGCCCGGTGTGCCACGTATCTGGGCCACTTAGGGCCTGTTAACACGATGCGGATAACCATCGACAGTGTCCCGTTTTTGGCAGGACCAGGCGCAGTCAGCGCTGTGTACCTGCGGTACATGAGCGAAACTGCAACGCCGGCCTGTGGAAAATGGGACCTGTCGCTGCGGGTTGGTCCTCGAATCGGGCCGTGCAGCGTTGCACCTCGCTTATTTGGAATAAGCAAACTGCGCTCTGCGCGCCTTGCTTGGCCTGATTTGAGGACCAATGCCGGGCATCCGCATCGTGTTAACAGGTCCTAACCAAAAGGCAGATCGACATGGAGCTCACCCCGAGAGAAAAAGACAAACTGCTGCTGTTCACTGCGGCACTGCTCGCCGAGCGGCGCAAGGACCGCGGCCTGAAACTCAACTATCCCGAGGCGGTGGCGTACATCAGCGGAGCGATCATGGAGGGCGCACGCGATGGTCGCAGCGTCGCCGATCTGATGGACCACGGGCGCACCCTGCTGAGCTGCGATGATGTCATGGAGGGCGTCGCCGAGATGATTCCCGAGGTGCAGGTCGAGGCGACTTTCCCCGATGGCACCAAACTGGTCACGGTGCACGACCCCATTGTGTAAGCTGGTGCATCTGCTTATTGGCACCAGCGCCAGAATGATCGATACAGGTGGCGGCGCGGTTTTGCTCCCGGGTGGTTGGTCAGTCTGCGGCGTCACCGTTGGCGGGTATCGCCGGTGCCTGCCGGCCCGGTGCACAGCTTTGGGGGAGCCTACGAAGCGTAACGAGGGTTCGTTGCAGCGCTGGGTGATGGATTCCATGGTGAACGATGCAGACGCCTGTCACTGACAGGCGCGAGGAGAGCGTGATGATTCCAGGTGAGGTGATTGCCGCCGAGGGCGATATCGAACTCAACGCCGGCCGCAAAACCGTGCGGCTGTCGGTGGCCAACACCGGCGACCGGCCGATCCAGGTCGGGTCGCACTACCATTTCTACGAAACCAACCAGGCATTGGATTTCGCACGCGAGCAGGCGCGCGGCTTCCGTCTCAATATCGCTGCCGGTACTGCGGTGCGGTTCGAGCCCGGCCAGACCCGCGAGGTGGAGCTGGTCGCCTATGCCGGTGACCGCCACGTATATGGTTTCCGCGGTCACGTGATGGGGCCGCTCGACAGAGGCAGGAACTGATGGCAAAGATCGGCCGGCAGGCCTATGCGGAAATGTACGGACCGACTGTGGGCGATCGCGTTCGGCTGGCCGACAGCGAGCTTTTCATACAGGTCGAGGAGGATCGCACCAGCTATGGCGACGAGGTAAAGTTTGGCGGCGGCAAGGTCATCCGCGACGGTATGGGACAGAGCCAGCAGCCGGCCAGCCAGGTGGTGGACGTGGTCATCACCAACGCATTGATCCTTGATCACTGGGGGGTGGTCAAGGCCGATGTCGGCATCAAGAATGGTCGCATCTGCGGCATCGGCAAGGCCGGTAACCCGGACATCCAGGACGCGATCGATATCGTCATCGGCCCCGGGACCGAGGCGATTGCCGGTGAAGGCCAGATACTGACTGCCGGCGGAATCGATTCGCATATCCATTTCATCTGTCCGCAACAGGTCGATGAGGCGCTGATGTCCGGCGTGACGACCATGCTGGGCGGGGGAACCGGGCCAGCCACCGGCACCAATGCCACAACCTGTACCCCGGGCCCGTGGAACATCCAACGCATGCTGCAGGCGGCGGATGCCCTGCCGGTCAATCTCGGCTTCCTGGGCAAGGGCAATGCTTCGCGGCCCGGCCCACTGTCCGAGCAGATCGCCGCCGGTGCGATCGGCCTGAAACTGCATGAAGATTGGGGCACCACCCCCGCGGCGATCGACAACTGTCTCACTGTGGCAGAGAATTTTGACGTGCAAGTGGCAATCCACACCGACA
The DNA here is from genome assembly GCA_963808165.1 of uncultured Gammaproteobacteria bacterium. Lineage (GTDB taxonomy): Bacteria > Pseudomonadota > Gammaproteobacteria > Chromatiales > Chromatiaceae > Thiosocius. Next base: position 111,475 of record CAWEET010000001.1, read on the forward strand.
CCCTGAACGAATCCGGCTTCGTCGAGGACACCCTGGCCGCGATTGCCGGCCGCACCATCCACACCTATCACACCGAAGGCGCCGGTGGTGGGCACGCGCCTGACATCATTAAAGCGGCCGGCTACAACAACATCCTTCCATCATCGACCAACCCGACCCGGCCGTACACCATCAATACGGTCGACGAGCACCTCGATATGCTGATGGTCTGCCACCACCTCTCACCGTCGATACCCGAGGATGTTGCCTTCGCCGAGTCTCGGATCCGGCGCGAGACGATCGCTGCTGAGGACATCCTGCACGACTTGGGCGCCTTCTCGATGATCGCCTCGGATTCGCAGGCAATGGGCCGTGTCGGCGAAGTCATCACACGCACCTGGCAGACCGCGCACAAGATGAAAGTGCAACGTGGCAGCCTGGCCGGTGACCCGGCGGCGCACGACAATCTGCGCGCCCGCCGTTACATCGCCAAGTACACCATCAACCCCGCGCTTGCCCATGGTATTGCGCACGAGGTGGGATCGGTCGAAGTGGGCAAACTGGCCGACCTGGTGCTATGGAAGCCGGCCTTCTTCGGTGCCAAGCCGAGTCTGGTGGTCAAGGCCGGCATGATCGTCGCGGCCCCGATGGGCGACCCGAATGCCTCCATCCCGACGCCCCAGCCGGTGCACTATCGTCCGATGTTCGGCGCAATGGGCGGCGCGCGGCATGCGACCCGCATGACCTTCCTTTCGCAGACCGCCTACGAGGCTGATGTGCATCGTCACCTCGGGCTCGAATCGCTGGTCGGCATCGTGCGTGATTGTCGCGGAGTGAAAAAGGCCGACATGGTGTTGAATGACTGGCAGCCGAACATCGAGGTCGATCCACAGACCTACGAGGTGCGCGCCGACGGCGAGCTGCTGACCTGCGAGCCGGCAGAGGTGCTGCCGATGGCGCAGCGCTACTTCCTGTTCTGAGCGGCGACCCGGCATGCTCGAACTCGATCGCCGTCTCACCCGGGGTGAGCCCGTTGTCACACTCACCCTGCCCCTTGAAAAGCGCCTGCGCAGCCGCTTGCGCGTCGCATTGGATGACGGCCGGCCGGCCGGTGTGTTTCTCGAGCGCGGTCAGGTGTTGCGCGACGGCGACCTGCTCGGTAGTGCCGATGGAGCCATCGTCCGGGTCAGGGCGGCCGAAGAACCGGTCTCCGAGGTCAGTTGCGCCGACCCGCTCCTGCTGGCACGTGCCTGCTATCACCTGGGCAACCGACATGTGCCTCTGCAGATCGGCCCGGCGAATCTGCGCTACCAGCATGATCATGTACTCGACGACATGCTGCGTGGCCTGGGTCTCCAGCCCGTCAGCGCGCGGGCACCGTTCGAGCCCGAGCCCGGCGCCTATGGAGGGAGTTCACATGGCCATGCGCATCATCACGGGCCGACGGGTAGCGGAGAAGCACCGGACGGTTATGTCCGCTGAGCGGACCGATACGCCGCCGCTCGGCCGTCTGCGGCTGATGCAATTGGTCAGCCCGTCCCTGCCGATCGGCGCCTTCACCTATTCGCAGGGCCTGGAATGGGCCGTCGAGGCTGGCTGGGTGCACGACATAGACAGTCTCGAGGACTGGCTTGCCGGCCTGATAGACGACACACTGACCCGGCTCGAGTTGCCGATACTGCACCGTCTTTACCAAGCCTGCGAGCGTTCCGCCCCCGATGCGATAGATCATTGGGGCCGGCAGCTGATCGCGAGCCGCGAGACGCGCGAGCTGCGCGCCGAGGAACACCACCGGGCACGTGCGCTGATCACGCTGCTGTCCGACCTGGGAGTGGAGCGTGCCGCGGAATGGCGCGGCCCACTGGGCCACTGCCAGGCCGCGCCCTTTGCGCTGGGCGCGTTGCACTGGCAGGTGGGGATAGTGGATTGCGCCCTGGGTTACGCCTGGGGCTGGTTGGAAAGCCAGGTCGCCGCAGCCATCAAGCTGGTCCCGCTGGGTCAGACCGCCGGCCAGCGAGTCGAACTGGCCCTTGCCGGGAAACTGCCCGAGGCGGTCGGCAGGGGCCTGGCCCTGGCGGACGACGACATAGGCGCGGGGGCCCCGGCGCTCGCGATCGCCAGCGCCTGCCACGAGACGCAATACACCCGGCTGTTCCGTTCGTGAACCCCGGAATAAGCGGAAATGGACAGCCCTGATGGCACTTGCCGCATGGCCTACCAGGCTGCGAGGCGTTCGATAGAGGGTTCCTGCCGCGCTGATGCGGCCGGAGGTCTCGACCGTTTTGTTCAAGGCGCCCCGGCGGCACGAATGTGCGGTGGCGCAGGCGCGCAAGCTGGTCGCGATACGGGACTGGGCCGGTGCTGTTCGGGTCAATGGGTGAAGGTGCAGAAATTATCATGCAGAGGCAGCTTATATGACGAGGAACAAGCAGGCGCTGCGGGTCGGTGTTGGCGGCCCGGTGGGTTCCGGTAAGACGGCGTTACTCGAGGTGCTTTGCAAGGCACTGCGTGAGCGCTATGACATTGCCGTGGTGACCAACGACATCTATACGCAGGAGGACGCCCAGATCCTGATGCGCGCCGAAGCACTGCCGTTCGAACGCATCGTCGGGGTCGAGACCGGGGGGTGTCCGCACACGGCGATCCGCGAGGATGCCTCGATGAACCTCGCCGCGGTCGAGGACCTGCAGCAAAAGTTCCCTGACCTCGACCTGGTGTTTGTCGAAAGTGGCGGCGACAACCTTTCGGCGACCTTCAGTCCGGAACTGGCGGACCTGACCGTCTATGTGATCGACGTGGCCGAGGGCGAGAAGATCCCGCGCAAGGGGGGGCCTGGCATCACGCGCTCCGACCTGCTGGTCATCAACAAGATCGACCTGGCACCCTATGTGGGTGCATCGCTGGAGGTCATGGAGGCGGACACCCGGCGCATGCGCGGCGATCGTCCCTGGGTGTTCGCGAACATGAAGGCCGGTACCGGCGTTGCGGACATCATCGCCTTTATCGAGCGCGAAGGCATGTTGCAGGCCGCGTCCGGCTGATCGGCGACTGTGCTACCGGGTAGCGTGCTGCGCGATGCCCCGAAGCGGTCGGCCGCCCTGTCGGCGAAGGCCGGTCGCAGCCGCGGCGTGCCGGATGCGTTCAGCGGGTGGCCGATGCCGAAGCACCAGGCGCCTGATCGTCCCGGATACTGGTGCAACACGCAGGCTGGTGCCACGGCACCCGTTATCGGGGTCAAAGGCTTGTATCGTGCATAACCTCAAGGCCATCACCTGGCAGTCGATAATCTACTTGGTCGGGTGATCAGGTCGTTGGACGCTAGCGCACCCGGGCTCCAGACGGCATCTTTTACTCTGCGGCGAGTCATAACACCTGCCCCTGCAACACTGGCGGCGATGGATCCCTGATTTTGGACGTGCTCAATTCACTTGGCTGGGACGGCTGGTTCAGTCTGGGCGTGGTGCTGGCCAGTTTCGCGGTGTTTGCCCTTACGCGCATCGCTCCCGATATGGTCACCACGGCCGCGCTGACGCTGTTGCTCGTGACCGGCATCTTGACGCCTGCCGAAGGACTTGCCGGGTTTGCCAACGAGGGCATGCTGACCGTGGCGGTCCTGTATGTGGTCGTCACCGGCCTGACCGAGACAGGCGCCGTGGCTTGGATCAGCCAGACCCTGCTGGGGCAGCCACGCTCGGCGGGACATGCCCGGCTAAGGCTGATGATGCCGGTCGCTGCGATGAGCGCGTTCATGAATAACACCCCGGTGGTGGCGGTCTTCATCCCGGCCATCCAGGACTGGGCCAAGCGCCATCGCCTCGAGCTGTCTCGCCTGATGATCCCACTCAGTTACGCAAGCATCGCTGGCGGCACCTGTACCCTGATCGGGACCAGCACCAATCTGGTGGTGAACGGGCTCTACACCAGCCGAACTGAGCAGCCGGGATTCGGCTTTTTCGAACTCGCCTGGATCGGATTGCCGGTGGTGGTAGTGGTCTTCCTGTTCCTGCTCACCGCGGGCCACTGGCTGCTGCCCAAACGTACCTCGGCAGCCGCCAGCAACCAGGATGTCCGCCAGTACACGGCGGAGATGATGGTCCCTTCCGACAGCCCGTTGGTTGGTAAGAGCATTGAGGAAGCCGGTCTGCGCCAGTTGCCCGGGCTGTTTCTGATCGAAATCGATCGCTCAGGGCGGTTCATCCCCGCGGTTTCTTCCTCGGAGGTGTTGGAGGGCGACGACAGGTTGGTGTTCGCCGGCATCCTCGACTCCGTGCTGGAACTCCAGCGGACCCGCGGTCTGTTGCCGGCCACTGACCAGGTGTTCAAATTGAGCGGCCCGCGCCACGGGCGCTGTTTCGTGGAGGCCGTGCTGTCCGATACCTGTCCACTGGTGGGCATGAGCGTCAGGGAAGGCCGCTTCCGCACCCGATACAACGCGGTGATCATCGCGCTGAATCGAAACGGCAGGCGCGTCAAGCGCAAGATCGGCGATGTTGAACTGCGTGCAGGAGACACCCTGCTGCTCGAGTGCCGACCCTCCTTCGTCGAGCAACAGCGGAACTCGCGGGATTTTCTGCTGGTCAGCCAGCTTGGGGACAGTCATCCGCTGAATCAGGACAGGGCGCTGACCGCGTTGATGATCGTGGTCGGCATGGTCGCTGTCGTCAGCATGGGTCTGTTCAGCATGTTGCAGGCGGCGCTGCTCGCCGCCGGCCTGATGATCCTCACCCGATGCACGGATGGCGCGACCGCCCGACGTGCACCGGATTGGCAGGTGCTGGTCGTCATTGCGACCTCGTTCGGGATCGGGGCTGCGCTGGAAAAGACCGGCGCGGCATCCTTCCTCGCCGGCGGCCTGATCGGGCTGGCAGAGAGCGACCCCGGGCTCGCCCTGACGCTGGTTTTTCTGGCCACGTCGCTTCTGACCTCATTCGCCACCAACAATGTCGCCGCCGTACTGATGTTTCCGATCTGCCTGCAGACCGCGGCTTCTTTGGGGGTCAGCGTCGAACCCTTCCTGATCACTCTGATGGTCGCGGCATCGACCAGCTTTGCGACGCCGATCGGATATCAGACCAACCTGATGGTATTAAACGTCGGCGGCTATCGTTTCTCGGATTTCCTTCGGGTGGGTTTGCCGCTCACCCTGCTGGTGTGGATCGTTTCCGTGTGGATAGTCCCCCGGGTATGGGGCTTCTGACGCCGGCCAACACAGCGTTCGGGGTCGAACGTCCGGCGGCCCGGGGCACGGCGATTCTGCGACTATCGGCGGGCCATCGAAACCGGGGCGCTGTTAGAATCCGCCAATGGACGTGTCGCATATCATTGATGGCCTCAACGACGCCCAGCGGGAGGCGGTAACTGCCCCGGTGGGCAGTGCCCTGGTGCTGGCCGGCGCCGGTTCCGGCAAGACCCGTGTGCTGGTGCATCGCATCGCCTGGCTGATCCAGGTGGAAGGCCTGTCGCCCTGGGGCATCCTCGCGGTTACCTTTACCAACAAGGCGGCGCGCGAGATGCGTCACCGTATCGAGGCATTGCTCGGGCAGCCGGTCGGCGGCATGTGGGTCGGCACCTTCCATGGCCTGGCGCACCGTCTGCTGCGTGCGCACTGGCAGGAGGCCGGCCTGCCGCAGGGTTTTCAGATCCTCGACTCCGATGACCAGTTACGCCTGGTCAGGCGGATCATCCGTGAGATGAATCTCGACGACAGCAAGTGGCCGCCGCGCCAGGCGCAGTGGTTCATCAACAAACAAAAGGACGAGGGCCTGCGCGCCGAGCATCTGGACCATGGCGGCGACCCGTATCAGCGCCAGATGATCGCGATCTACCGCGAGTACGAGGCGGCCTGCCGGCGTGCCGGCAGCGTCGACTTCGCCGAGCTGCTGCTGCGGGCGCACGAACTGTGGCGCGAGCGGCCGGATGTGCTCGCCAGCTACCGGCAGCGTTTCTCCGCGATCCTGGTCGATGAGTTTCAGGACACCAACAGCATCCAGTACGCCTGGCTGCGGCTGCTTGCCGGCGAGGACGACCGGCTGTTCGTGGTCGGTGACGACGACCAGTCGATCTACGGCTGGCGCGGCGCCCGGGTCGAGAACATCCAGGATTTCCAGGCGCACTATCCGAACGCCCAGGTGGTCCGCCTCGAGCAGAACTATCGCTCGACCGGCAACATCCTGCGCGGCGCCAACGCTGTCATTGCCAACAATCCGACACGGCTCGGCAAGCAGCTCTGGACTGAGGATGGCGATGGCGAGCCGATCCGTGTGTACGGCGCTTTCAACGAGGTCGACGAGGCGCGCTTCGTCGTCGAGCGCATCCGCAGTGCCATCGAGCATGGCAGCCGGCGCGCCGAGTGCGCAATCCTTTATCGCACCACGGCGCAATCACGCCTGTTCGAGGAGTCGCTGATCCAGGCCGGCATCCCGTACCGCGTCTATGGCGGCCTGCGGTTTTTCGAGCGCGCCGAGATCAAGGATGCCCTGGCCTATCTGCGGCTGGTCGCAAATCGACATGACGACCCCTCGTTCGAGCGAGCGGTCAACCAGCCGCCGCGCGGCATCGGCCCGCGCACGCTGGACGCCGTGCGCGCGCATGCGCGCGATTTCGCCTGTTCCCTGTGGCAGGCGGCCACGGATCTGCTGCGCGGCGGTGCGATGCCGGCGCGTGCCGCGAATGTGCTGCGGGCGTTCCAGGATTTGATCGAGGAGATTGACGCCAACAGTGCCGGAGAGGCACTGCCCGAGCGTGCGTCTCTGGTCATAGAGGCCTCGCACTTACGCGAGCATTTCGAGAAGAGCCGCGATGGCAAGGGCCAGGACCGGATCGAGAACCTCGAGGAGCTGGTCAATGCCTGCCGCCAGTTCGAGCCACTGGACGAGGACAGCGGGCAGTCTGAACTCGACGCCTTTCTCGCCCATGCCGCATTGGAGGCCGGTGACACCCAGGCCGACGAGTACGAGGACTGCGTTCAGTTGATGACCCTGCACTCGGCCAAGGGCCTGGAGTTCCCACTGGTATGTATCGGCGGTGTGGAGGAGGGGCTGTTCCCGCACAGCATGTCGGCCGAGGATCCGGAGCGCCTGGAGGAGGAGCGCCGGCTATGCTACGTGGGCATGACGCGGGCAATGTCGCAGCTTTATCTGACGCATGCCGAGAGCCGGCGGCTGCACGGTTCGGAGAGCTACCCGCTGCCGTCGCGCTTCCTGCGCGAGATCCCGGTCGATCTGATCGAGGAGGTTCGGGCACGTCCCAACGTCACCCGACCCTATGCCCCAAGCGGCGGATCGCTGCGCGCAGCGCAGGCAGAGACCGGTTTTCAGCTCGGGCAGCGGGTGCTGCATCCGAAGTTCGGCGAGGGAGTGGTGTTGAATGCCGAAGGCCAGGGTAATGGTGCGCGGGTGCAGGTCAATTTCGAGCAGGCCGGTGCCAAATGGCTGGTCGTGGCCTACGCGAACCTGAGCCCGATATGATCGCCGCGCAGCCGGGCGCGAAGCGAGTGCCGGAATCCGCTCGCAAGGCCCGGGGCTCTGGGTGTGAATCCGCGTCGATCCCGCTGTCCCTGTACGTCCACATCCCCTGGTGCGTGCGCAAGTGTCCGTATTGCGATTTCAACTCGCATGCGCAGCGCGAACCGCTCGACGAGGATCGCTACGTGCAGGCGCTGCTGGCGGACCTCGATCATGAGCTTCGACGCGCACCCCTGCCCGAGGTACAGAGCGTCTTCATCGGTGGCGGCACGCCCAGCCTGTTCAGCGGCGCGGCCGTCGGCCTTTTGCTCGACGGCATTGCCAGGCGGCTGCGCCTGGCCGAGGGTGCGGAGATCACCCTGGAGGCAAACCCTGGTACGGCCGAGGCCGACCGTTTCGCCGATTATCGCGCGGCCGGGGTCAATCGCCTGTCGCTCGGAGTGCAGAGTCTGGACGATGCTTGCCTGGCAGCGCTGGGGAGAATCCATTCGGCTGACGAGGCCGTTGCGGCCTATCGGCTTGCCCGGTCGGCCGGCTTCGACAATGTCAATCTCGACCTGATGTACGGTCTGCCGGGCCAGGACATTGCGGGCGCGCTGCGCGATCTCGAGTCCCTGATCGGGCTGGGTCCGGACCACGTCTCATGGTATCAGTTGACACTCGAACCCAACACGCTGTTCTATCAACGCCCGCCGGTGCTTCCCGACGATGACAGCCTGGCTGATATCATGGAAGCGGGCCAGTCTCTGTTGGCCGATGCCGCTTTCCGGCAATACGAGATATCCGCCTACGCCGGAGTCGGACGCCAGGCGCGCCACAACCTCAACTACTGGCAGTTCGGCGACTATCTCGGGATCGGTGCCGGGGCGCACGGCAAACTCACTTCGACCGGATGCCAGGTGCGCCGCACCATCAAGCGGCGCCATCCGCTGGCCTATCTCGACGACATCGTCCGGGGATCGGTGCAGAGCGCATACCGGGTCACCGAGGATGAGCTGCCCGTGGAGTTTTTCCTCAATGCTCTGCGTCTGACCGAGGGTGTGTCGGTGGCAACCTTCGTGCAGCGCACCGGGCTGCCGCTGACCAAGATCGCCAGCTCCTTGGACCGGGCGCGGGCGCGCGGCCTGCTTGAAGGCGATCCGGCGAATTTCGTGCCGACTGCGCTGGGGCAGCGATATCTCAACGACCTGCTGGCCCTTTTCGATTCCGGCTGATCGTGATGCGTTTGCTTGCGCCTGACAGTTTCGACCCACGGGGCGGCATGATTTCGTCCGTGGCGGCGGCACCGCCGCGTGCTTGCGGCACGCGCCTTTCGGTTGGACCGCGCCGAGAGCTGGGCGGTCCCCACTGGTCGCTTAAGTCAGTGCCATTCCGACTATGCTGATCAGCATGGAGCCAGTGTTTTTTCAACAGATGCAGTGTCCGTACTGCGGTGAGTTCATCGACCTCGAAGTCGACAGCTCCGGCGGGGAGCAGTCCTATGTCGAGGACTGCAGTGTGTGTTGCCGGCCAATCGAGGTGCGACTGGCCTGGGGCGGCGATGGCTGGAGGCTGGAGGTTGCTCGTGACGACCAGTGACTATGTGCCGATCGACTGTGAGCAGCACTCGGTGCTCGAGCTGCTGGCCATGCGGCGGGCCGCTGTGACGGTGCGTGCTGACGATGCGGATGGCAGTGTACGCATCGGCGAGGGGGTGGTCGCCGACGTGAGGACGCACAACGCTGCCGAGTACCTGATTCTGCATGATGCGGCGGGTGAACGGTTCGCGATCCGTCTCGATCGGCTGCTGGAGCTGCGCGATGGCGCAGGTCATCGGCTATGGCAGAGAAAATTGACCTGGCCGAGCGGTTCGACATAAGCATTTGAATGATATGGAGAAGTGATAGGAATCATCGTCCCGTCAAGTGCCATTTAATTCGGCAAGACAGGCCGCAAAACTCTGTGCTAGCTTGGTTTGGCAAACAGCAAGAAAACCAGAGTACATCGGCTGAACCGAACCGAACTTTAGGGTGATTGCGATGGAAAACAAAAAGACTGCCGGGATAGATTTCGATACCTGGTCGGCGATTGCGCGCACCGACCCGCAGACCTTCGAGCAAATGCGCCTTGCCGCTATTCAGGCGGCCATCGGCAGCGCCCCGGAGGCCAACCGCGAACGCCTGCGTCGCCTGCAGTGGCGCATCGATCAGGAACGGCGGCTGGCACGTACCCCACTGGCTGCCTGTGTACGGATTTCGCGCATGATGTGGCGCGCGGTGTTGGGGCCAAACGGACTCCACGAGCGCTTCGCCGAACTGCATGGCGTGGTCAGCGGGCGGGCGGCGGACAGCACCGGCGGGCCGACGCCGTGTGCCCAGGTCATCGCGTTCCGGCCCACCCGCGACTGACCTGGCGGGCGATCCGGCATCGAACAGAACAGCGCGGTGGCGTGCCTGATCTGGGGGGCGAATGCTGCAAGCACGCACCAGTCGAGCCGCCAGCGCTGGAATGACGGCATTCCGCTTGGGGCCAACACCTAAAGTTGGTCCCATCGCGCTGTGACGGTGCTTGCAATCTTGTCGCCATTTACTTATATTACGCGGCCTTTCGCGCACCGAGCGCCAGATCCCAGGTAAAATCGATCCGCCCAGCCTGAACGGCCGGGGGCTTTGGAGTCACACGAAGATGAAAGCGGACCTGCACCCAAACTATACGGATATCAAGGTCGTCTGTAGCTGTGGTAACAGTTTCGAGACGCGCTCGACCATTGGTGGCGACACCCTGCAGGTGGAGGTGTGTTCCGCATGTCACCCGTTCTACACGGGCCAGCAGAAGTTGATGGACACGGCCGGGCGGGTAGATCAGTTCCGCAAGCGGTTCCGGCGCTAGGCCGGGGGCCGCGCGGCACCGATTCGACAAGGCGCCCTAGTGGCGCCTTTTCTCGTTAACACCCGGGCGAAACAGCCCTGCCACCGGAGTCGATCATGAGCGCAGAGTACGGCGACGAAGACGCTGATTTCGAAATCAACCAGGCGGCACTCGATTACCACGCCAAGCCGCGCCCCGGCAAGATCAGTGTCGAGGTGTCGAAGTCCACGCAAAGCCAGCGCGATCTCGCGCTGGCCTACACCCCGGGGGTGGCCGAACCGGTGCGCCGTATCGCGGCCGATCCGCAGGATGCCTACAAGTACACCACCAAGGGCAATCTGGTAGGGGTCATCACGGACGGCAGCGCGGTACTAGGCCTGGGTAACGTCGGCGCCCTGGCCGGCAAACCCGTGATGGAAGGCAAGGGCGTGTTGTTCAAGCATTTTGCCGGCATCGACGTCTTCGACATCGAGGTCAATGCGAAGCGGCCACAGGAGTTCATCGAAACGGTCATGCGCATTGCCCCCACCTTCGGCGGCATCAATCTCGAGGACATCGCGGCCCCGCATTGCTTCGAGATCGAACAAGCACTCATCGAGCAACTGGATATCCCGGTATTTCATGACGATCAGCACGGCACGGCGATCATTATCGCGGCTGGGCTGCTGAATGCACTGGAGTTGCAGGGTAAAGACCTCGACTCGGCCCGGGTTGTGGTACTTGGCGCTGGCGCGGCCGGGATTGCCGCAGTGCGCCTGCTCATCGCCATGGGTGCGCATCGCGACAACTTCATGGTGATCGACCGCAAGGGAGTGATCCACCTGGGGCGCAAGGACCTCAACCCCTATAAGTTCGGCGTGGCTGTGGAGACCGAGGCGCGCACGCTCGAAGACGCGATGAATGGCGCCGATGTGTTCCTCGGTGTTTCCGGGCCCGATCTTGTGTCGGCGGAGATGCTGGCCTCGATGGCCGAGCGCCCGATCGTGTTGGCATTGTCGAATCCAGTCCCGGAGATCCGCCCGGAGGTTGCCGTGCAGGTGCGCAGCGACATGATCATGGCGACCGGTCGCTCGGATTATCCGAATCAGGTCAACAATGTGCTCGGGTTCCCGTTCATTTTCCGCGGCGCGCTCGACGTCCGTGCCAGCCGGATCAACGAGGACATGCAGATCGCCGCGGTGCATGCGCTGAAGGACCTGACCCGTGAGCCCGCGCCGCGCGAAGTTCTCGACGCTTACGGTCTGGATTCGCTCGTGTTCGGGCCCGATTACATCCTGCCCAAACCGCTCGATCCGCGCCTACGGGCCGCGATCGCGCCGGCGGTAGCCAGAGCCGCTATCGAAAGTGGCGTGGCGCGCGCAGATTGGCCGGCGGACTATCCGCCGATGTCCTGATGCGGCAGGCCGGCTTGGCACCCATGGCACTTCCGTCGGGGCGGGCCGGGTCGGCGAGACGAAGGTCCGGATCCCGGTAGAGCAGGAAGCCTGCCGTGAGCTGGTGCTGATTGATATCCGCGAGGATTTTGCTCAGCGAGCCGCGCTGGACATCTTTCGGACAGCGCCGTTTCTCGAGTTCGAACCCGGGTAATCGGCAGCAACGAACCATGACCGCCATGCAGGGGGCCCTGGTGGTCCTGAACACTCAGGGATTACCCGCAAGCCGGGAATGTCCCACTCCGAGGTCCTGGGAAACCAATTTGCGGGCGATCGCTCCGGCAGACGTGCTGGATGCCACGCACATGGCGGTTTTCATTGCGCGCTGGACGGACTTTTCTACCCGCTACATCACCAGGCCATCGCGACGGGTGTGCCTGGACTGTGCAATCGGCAGGGTATCGACCGGCTGGTCGACTTGGGGCTCAATGACGATGAGATACGCATGTTCCGTGAGTCCGCGGCCAGCGTGCGCGCAGCTATCGAACCTAATCAAGCAGCCGGAATTGACTGAATTGCCCGCATTTCGATTGAAAAACGGGCCGGCATTACCGCGGCAATTCCAATAATCGGAAGCGAATCGCGCTGTGCTAGGCTTGCAGTCCATAGCTATTGTCTCAATCCAGAGGTGCGGCCAGATGTCTGACAGGAAAGCCACCCTTACCTTCAGTGACACGGGAAAATCGATCGAACTGGATATCCTTTCCGGCACCGAGGGTCCGGACACGATCGATATCACCAAACTCTACAGCCAGGCGAAGGTGTTTACCTTCGACCCCGGCTTTGTCTCAACCGCGAGTTGCGACAGTTCCATCACCTACATTGACGGCAACGAGGGGGTGCTGCGTTATCGTGGTTACCCGATCGAGCAGTTGGCGCAACGATCGACCTTCACCGAGGTGGCCTATCTGCTGCTCTATGGTGAGCTGCCGAGTGCGGTGCAGCTCGAGGATTTTCAACGCATCATCACTTGCCACACGATGATCAACGAGTCGCTGCTGCGATTCTTCCAGGGCTTCCACAACAACGCCCACCCGATGGCGATGATGGTCGGGGTGGTCGGGTCGCTGTCGGCCTTTTACCACGACTCGATGGACATCAGCGATCCGCGGCACCGTGAGATCAGCGCGCACCGCCTGATAGCCAAGATTCCGACGATCGCTGCGGCATGCTACAAGCACGCCGTCGGTGAGCCGATGATGTATCCACGTAACGACCAGAGCTATACCGCGAATCTGCTGCAGATGATGTTCGCGACGCCGTGCGCGGATTATCAGGTCGACCCGCTGGCCGAGCGCGCGATGGATCTGCTGTTTATCCTGCATGCCGACCACGAGCAGAATGCCTCGACTTCGACGGTACGCCTGGCCGGCAGCTCGGGTGCCAATCCCTTCGCCTGCATAGCCGCCGGTACGGCATCATTGTGGGGGCCGGCGCATGGCGGCGCCAACGAGGCCGTGCTCGATATGCTTGAGCAGATCGGCAACGTGAGCAACATCGACAAGTATCTTGCCAAGGCGAAGGACAAGGACGATCCGTTCCGCCTGATGGGTTTTGGTCACCGGGTCTACAAGAATTACGATCCACGCGCCAAGATCATTCGCGAGGTTTGCTACCAGGTGCTGGAAAAGCTTGCCGACAGCAACAATCCGCTATTCGAGCTGGCGATGCGGCTTGAAGAGATCGCCTCGCAGGACGAGTACTTCCTCGAGAAGAAGCTATACCCCAACGTCGATTTCTATTCCGGCATCATCTACCGTGCGCTGGGCATTCCCGACAACATGTTCACCGTGATGTTCGCGATCGCGCGTACTGCCGGTTGGGTTAGCCACTGGACCGAGATGCTGGACGATCCCAGGCATCGCATCGGCAGGCCCCGCCAGCTTTACCAGGGGGCGACGCACCGCGATTATGTCGCGTTGGACGACCGCTGATCCGGTTGCGGCCTAGGCTAACACTATGCGGATGCCCGGCGTTGGCTCTCCAATGAGAGCCAACCCGAGGGGACAGGGCCATTTTCCCCATCACCACGTTGCACTTTAGCTGATATACGCCAGGTACACGCCGCTCAGTGCGCCTTGTCCGGTGAAAAAACGACTGTCGCCGATGAATATGCGCACAGAGCTAACAGGCCCTAATCCAGCAATGCATTGAGCTGCTCCAGGCTGAGCGCATCCAGTTGCCCGCCCGTGATCGGGTCACGCGGCGGGTCGCTGTGGCTGTTACCGTCCAGCACTATGAGTTCCACGCTGGTCTCGCCGGCCATGAATCTCAATGCCGGGTGCAGTCCGCGCCTGCCCCCCGAATAATGCAGCGTCGCCTCGGACTCCTGCCACGGCATCCGCCGCTCGCTCAGCTCAAGGATGACCTGCTCGGGTGAGTCGGCGAACAGCAGCAGCTGCACCCGGTCCAGCGGGCCGTCACCTCTTGCCAGCGAGCCGATAAGTCGCGGTTGGAATCCGGCAAAGAGCTGCATGGCCCTGGCAGCGATGCGTCGCTGTTCCAGCAGGCGCTGCTCCTGTTGCGGCCGAAACAGGATGCGGTATTCGTGGATTGCGGCGTGCAGTTCATCACGCGACGGACGCGTATGCTTCAGGTTGACGCCGAGTTCACGGGCCGCGCGCCTGAGTGCCCCCTCCAGGTCGTGTCCGTCGTTGACCACCAGCGCCGCGGTAGTCGTAAGCAACGCGCGCGGGTCGGTATGACGCGTTTTCCTGGTCAGAACAGGTCCTGCGTTGGTGGCGGGGCAACAGGCGGGGCTGCGGAGCCTCGGTTACTGCCGTCCAAGCTCGTGGCGGCTGCCCCCGGGGCATTCTCGGCCCGGAACACCTCTGATATGGCGCCCTCGGTGGCGCGGCTTGCGAGGGTGCCGGTGCGCGGGTCGATACGCTCGATTACCATGTCCGGCGGCATCTCCGGCTCACTGTCCGGGACATCCTGCAGCGCCTGCCGCATGAAGTCCATCCAGGCGGGCAGCGCAGCCTTGCCTCCGACTTCGCCGCGCCCCAGCTTGCTGTTGTCGTCAAAACCGACCCAGACGTTAGCCACCAGGCTCTGGTTGAATCCGTTGAACCAGGCATCGCGCTGATCGTTCGTGGTGCCGGTCTTGCCGGCGATGTCCTTGCGACCCAATTCGCGTGCCTTGGTTGCGGTGCCACGACGAATGACGTCCTGCATCATGGAATACATCAGATAGCGGTTGCGCGCTTCGATCACGCGTGGTGCCTGTTTCGGCGAATCCGCGTTCGGTTTTGCCGTGCGACAGTCGCGGCATACGACCGGCGGGTCGGCCTCGAAGACCAATCCGGCGCCGGCCTGATCGATACGTTCGATGAAATACGGCTCGACACGGTAGCCGCCGTTGGCCAGGACCGCATAGCCACGCGCCATCTGCAGCGGCGTCACGTCGGCACTGCCCAGCGCCAATGAAAGATTGTGCGGCAGCTCGTCGGGGTCAAAGCCGAAATTGGCGACATGCTGCAAGGCTGCCTCGATGCCCATGCTGCGCAGCAGGCGGATAGACACGAGATTGCGCGACTTGGTCAGGGCCTCGCGCAGGCGGGTAGGCCCAAAGAACTTGCCGGAGTAGTTCTCTGGCCGCCAGTCGCCCTCGAGACTGGGGTCCTCGAAGACTACCGGTGCATCATTTATCAGACTTGCCGGCGTGAAGCCGTTTTCCAGCGCGGCGGAATAGATGAAGGCCTTGAAACCCGACCCCGGCTGACGCTTGGCCTGCAGCACGCGGTTGAATTTGCTGTAGTAGAAGTCATAGCCGCCCACCAGGGAGCGAATCGCGCCGTTATTCGGGTCCAGCGCAACCAGCGCCCCGGCGGCACGCGGGATCTGCGCGAGGCGCCATTGCTGCTGACCCTTTTCCTCGACGGCCTTCACCCGGATGATGTCGCCTTGTTTGAGCAGGTCGGCCGCACGCTTGGGTGCGGGCCCAAGGCGGTTGGTGTCGATATGTTCCCGGGCCCATTTCATTTGCTCCCAACTGATGGTCCCCAGTTCGCCGGCGCCGAGATAGATGGTCGCCGCCTTTTCTTCGACCGCATTGACGATCGCCGGCCTGAGTTCCCCGACCGTTGGGCGGTCGGCAAGGATTGCATCGAGTGCAGATTGCTCAGTTGGCAGCGGGTCAAGCTCGCCCTCCGGGCCGTGATAGCCATGTCGCTCGCTATATGCGTCGAGGGCATCGCGCAATGCCTTGTTCGCGGCCTGCTGTTGATCTGCAAGGATGGTCGTGTAGACGCTGTATCCGCCGGTATAGGCCTGTTGCCCGTAGCGCTCGACCATCTCGGAGCGCACCATTTCGGCGACATATGGGGCTTCGGCCTCGATCTCCGGCGCATACCGGCTTGCTGTTACCCCCTGGTCCACCGTCTTTTGATGCTCCGCTGTGCTGATGTAGCCAAGTTCGTGCAAGCGCCCAAGGACATAGTCGCGGCGTTCGATCGCACGTGTTGGATTGCTGATGGGGTTGAGTTGCGATGGGGCTTTCGGCAGGCCGGCGATCATCGCGGTCTGTGCCAGATCGAGTTCGTCGACCGATTTGCCATAGTAGACACGTGCTGCGGCCCCGACGCCGTAGGCGCGTTGTCCCAGATAGATCTTGTTGAGATAGAGCTCGAGGATCTCCTCCTTGCTCAGTTCCTTCTCAATGCGCAGGGCAAGAAAGATTTCGCTGAGTTTTCGCGTGTAGGTCTTCTGTCTCGACAGATAGAAATTGCGCGCGACCTGCATTGTGATGGTGCTGCCACCCTGCTTTTTCTGGCCGGTCGACGCGAGTTGTATGCCGGCCCGCATCAGGCCGCGCCAATCGACGCCGGGGTGGGTGAAGAAGTTGGCATCTTCGGCGGACAGGAACGCCTCGACCATCCGCTTCGGAAACTGCTCATACTCGAGCGGGAGTGCGCCGTTGCTCGCCAAACTCCGCAATCAGCTTGCCGTCGCGGCTATACACATTGAGCGGCACCTGCAGGCGCACGTCCCGCAGATTATCGATGTCGGGCAGTTCGGGTTCCAGAAAATAATAGGCGACAGCCAGTGCGATAGCGGCAGCAAATGTCCCCAGCAGGCCCAAGGTCAAGACGAACGTAAATATTTTCCAAAGCCACTTCATGCGCTTGATCACAGATTACAGAGTTCAGGAATGGCGTCGATAAGCCACCGCAGAAGGGTCGCTATACTAGCCCGAATGCTGTCCAAGTTGGCGGTTGATTTCGACCGGCCAGCACTAGTTTCAGCGCTGCGGTGGTACTAGGCGCGTTTTTCTCGAATTACGCTCCCTTCAGGTCGTTATTCTAACGAACGGGCTTCTTGAAGATTTAAATTCTTCCAATAAAATCTCTGTTACATTTTATACTTAAATGCGCTTGTTCAACAAAAATGTTCAGATCGAAGTTATTGGCCGGGGGCACTAAAGAAAATCCTCCGGGCTGCCGTTAACCATTCAAACCCGGACGGCTTCACGCCCGGGAAG
Source organism: uncultured Gammaproteobacteria bacterium (assembly GCA_963808165.1). Classification (GTDB taxonomy): domain Bacteria; phylum Pseudomonadota; class Gammaproteobacteria; order Chromatiales; family Chromatiaceae; genus Thiosocius. The sequence continues at coordinate 128,679 of CAWEET010000001.1, forward strand.
GCACACCAAAGGAAGTCGGAACTACATAGTCATGGGCCTATTTACCCAGAAAAAGTTGCCGCTGCTCGGGCTGGATATCAGCTCCACTGCGGTCAAGCTGCTCGAATTGAGCCAGCACAGTAGCCGTGGGGGTGTGCGCTACCGCGTCGAAAGCTACGCAGTAGAGCCTCTGCCGTCTACGGCGGTCGTCGAAAAGAACATTGCCGACGTCGAGGCGGTAGGCAAAGCCATCCGCAACGTCGTGCGCAAGGCTGAGCACCCGCAACAAGCGGGCGGCCGTAGCGGTTTCGGGTTCGGCGGTCATCACCAAACTCATCTCTATGCCGGCTGCACTCTCCGACCGTGAAATGGAGAGCCAGATCCAGCTCGAGGCAGACCAATATATCCCTTATCCGCTGGAAGAGGTCAACATCGACTTCCAGGTCCTGGGCGCCTCGGACAAGAGCAGCGAACTGGTCGATGTGCTGCTCGCGGCATCGCGCAGCGAGAACGTGGATGACCGCGTGGCCGCGCTTGAGCTCGCCGGTCTCAGCTGCGAGATCGTCGACGTCGAGGCCTACACAATGGAGAATGCCTGCACTCAGCTGGTCGATCAGTGGCCAAATGGGGGTGAGGAGCAGACCGTTGCGGTGGCCGACATCGGTGCGACCACGACAACGCTCAACGTGCTGCACAACAACCACATCATTTATACCCGCGAGCAGAATTTCGGCGGTCGGCAGCTGACCGAAGAGATTCAACGTCGCTACGGTCTCTCGGTCGAAGAGGCCGGGATGGCGAAGCGTCAGGGTGGTCTTCCGGACAACTACATACCCGAGGTGCTGGAACCTTTCAAAGAGGCCATGGCGCAGCAGGTCAACCGGTCGATTCAGTTCTTTTATTCGGCAAGTGCGTTCAACAGCGTGGATCTGGTTGTGTTGGCTGGAGGCAGTTCCTCGGTACCCGGGATCGACGACTTGATTCAGGAACGCCTGGGGGTCGAGACGGTCGTTGCCAACCCGTTCGCGAACATGGCGGTGGCCTCCAGGGTCAAACCACAGGTGCTCAGCAATGATGCGCCGGCGCTGATGATTGCCTGTGGCCTCGCACTGAGGAGCTTCGACTGAGATGGCCCATATCAACCTACTCCCATGGCGTGAAAAGCTGCGTAAACAGCGTCAGCGCGATTTCGGTGTCCTGATTCTTGGTGCCCTGTTAGTGACCGTGCTCGGTGTCGGCTACTGGGGGTTTTTCTATGTACAGGGCATGGTCGACCATCAGGATGATCGTAACCGCTTTCTCGAAAACGAGATTGCGAGAGTCGACAAGCAGATTGTCGAAATCAAGGAACTTGAGAAGACCCGTCAGAAACTTATCGCCCGCATGAAGGTGATCGAGGACCTGCAGGTCAGTCGGCCCCAGATCGTGCACCTGTTCGACGAGTTGGTGACGGTGCTGCCGAATGGCGCATACCTCAATCAGTTGACCCAAACGGGCCCTAACCTCGTATTGAATGGGCGTGCCCAGTCGAATGCGCGGGTATCCACCTACATGCGAAACATCGAATCCAGTCCGTGGCTCAATGACCCCAAGCTGAAGATCATCGAGAACAAGGATCAGGACAAGACCGCCGCTGTTGGCAATACCTTCCAGCTTGGCCTGGTCCAGGTGGTGCCGAAGGAGGAATCGGCGCAATGAACATGCAAGAACTCAATGAGCTCGATTTCAGCAATATCGGTGACTGGCCCGGATTCGTAAAGGCCATCCTGGTCCTGATTCTGTGCGCCCTGGTAGGCGTGGGCTGGTACTTCTACGACATCGAGGGTCGATACGAAACGCTGGCCCGGGCCGAGAATACGGAACTGGAGTTGCGCCAGGACTTCGAGAACAAGCAGGCCAAGGCAGCCAACCTCGAGGCCTATCGAGCTCAGTTGGCTGAAATGCAGGAATCGTTCGGTGCCATGTTGCGCCAGTTGCCGAACCGCACCGAAGTGGCCGATCTGCTTGTCGATGTCTCTCAGACCGGATTGGCGGCGGGTCTCGAATTCGAGCTGTTCCAGCCGCAGGGCGAGGTGCCCAAGGACTTTTATGCGGAACTCCCGATCAAGATCCGGGTGATCGGCAGTTATCACGAATTTGGTGAGTTTGTCAGCGGACTGGCGGCATTGCCGCGGATCGTGACCATTCATAACGTGCAGATCCAGAACCGTTCCAACAGCCCGGGCAAGCTGGTTATGGAAGCATTGGCGCGTACTTACCGTTATCTCGACGAGGCAGGTGGTTGATCATGAGGAAGTTGATCCCCTTGGTGGTGCCTCTGTTGCTGGCCGGATGTGTCAACAAAGACATGAGCGATCTCCGCGGCTACGTGGAGGAGGTCAAGAGTCGGCCGGCCTCAGGCATCGAACCCATTCCAGAGGTGAAGCAGGTGATTGGTTTCGTATACACGGCGAAAAATCGAAGGGACCCGTTCACGGCGCCTGACGAAGAAACCGTCGCGAGCGAGACCATCCTGGACGATGGTATCCGTCCCGATCCAAACCGACGCAAGGAAGAGCTGGAGTCGTTCACGCTCGACTCGCTGCGCATGGTTGGCACCCTGGAGCAGGATGCGCAGACATGGGGTCTGGTCAAGACCAGCGAAGGAACCATCCATCGCGTGGCTGCCGGCAACTACTTGGGTGAGAACGACGGGAAGATCACGCGGATCAGTGAAGAGAAAATAGAGCTGATTGAACTCGTACCCACGGGCACAGGTTTCCTCGAGAAGGAAGCCGCCATCGCATTGGGCGAGGAATAGGAGAAGGCACGATGTATAAAAAGGTAACGGCGCGCAAAACTGCACTGCTCGGGGTGGTGCTGCTTTGGGCCTTCCTGTCCGATGCGCTGGCAAACGAGTTGCAAGACATCAGTTTTTCGGCGCTGCCGGGCAACCGGGTCGAGATCGTACTGACCACCAGTGAGCCGACGGCCGAACCGGCGTCCTTCACTACCGACAACCCGGCTCGCATTGCGATCGATCTGGCGAACACCACAAGCGCCTTAGAGCAGAAAGTCACGCCGGTCGCTATCGGAATGGCGCGAAGTGTCACAGCGATCGAGGCGGGCGACCGCACCCGCGTGGTGATCAATCTGCTCGAGCAGACGAACCACGAGATCCGCAGTGAAGGAAACAAGATTATCGTGAGTCTTGGTTCGAGCAGCGGTGCCGGCACCATGTCGGTCGCCACGCCCAAGGCGGCCAGTTCGTCACAGCGTAACGTGCCCGGTCGAAAGGGGCTCAGCCTCGATAACATCGACTTCCGTCGTGGCACTCAGGGTGAAGGCCGGGTGGAAATCGAACTGTCCGACCCCTCGATCTCCGTGGACATGCGCCAGCAGGGTAACGAGGTCGTGCTGGACTTCCTGGATACCTCGCTGCCCTCGCAGCTGGCCCGATCGCTCGACGTGCTGGACTTCGCCACGCCGGTGAAGACGGTCGATACCCGACCCGACGGGCGCAACGTTCGTATGACCATTGCCACCGCCGGCGAGTTTGAGCACCTCGCCTATCAGGCAAACAACATTTACACAGTCGAATTCCGCTCGCTGACCAAACAAGAGAAAGAGGCGCGTCTGAAAGCGCAGCAGATCTACGAAGGTGATCGGCTCTCGCTCAACTTCCAGGATATCGAGGTGCGTGCGGTACTCCAGTTGCTGGCCGATTTCACCGGGCTCAACATGGTCGTCAGTGACACTGTCGGCGGCCGCATCACACTGCGGCTCAAGAACGTGCCCTGGGACCAGGCGATGGACATCATCCTGAAGACCAAGGGTCTGTCGATGCGCCGCAACGACAACGTGGTGCTGGTCGCGCCCACCGAGGAGATCGCAGCACGCGAGAAGCTCGAACTCGAGTCGCAGCAGCAGATCCAGGAGTTGGCGCCACTGCGGTCCGAGTTGATCCAGGTCAACTACGCGAAGGCGGCGAACCTTGCGGCACTGCTTAAGTCCACTGAGAACAAACTGATCTCCGAGCGCGGCAGTGTCTCGATTGATGAGCGCACGAACACCCTGCTGGTGCAGGACACGGCGTCCAAGCTGAGCGAGGTGCGCGCGCTGATCGGCGAGCTCGACGTGCCGATCCGGCAGGTGCTGATCGAGTCGCGCATCGTCATCGCGAACAGCGACTTCGCCCGTGACCTCGGGGTCAAGTGGGGTTTCTCCGGCGTCTCGCCGAGCAATCCTCAGCCCGGCGATTCGGTGGCTGTCGTTGGTGGTGGATTAGGCGGTGACCTGGACGCCTCGGCGCTTGCCGGTCCGTTCATCTCGACCGGCGGCACCAACGAAAACCTGATGGTCAATCTGCCGCAGACCCTGGCTGCCGGGAGCGGTGGTGCGATCAACATGCTGCTCGGCAAGATGGGTTCGTACCTGCTGCGGCTGGAGTTGAGCGCCATGCAGCAGGAGGGCAAGGGCGAGATCATCTCCAGCCCGCGCGTCATCACCTCGGATCAAAACAAGGCCACGATCAAGCAGGGTGTCGAGATCCCCTACCAGGAGGCCACCTCCAGCGGTGCAACCTCGGTCTCGTTCAAAGAGGCGGTGTTGCAGCTCGAGGTGACGCCGCACATCACGCCGGACGATCGCGTGATCATGGATCTGAAGGTCAACAAGGACAATCCCGACTTTACCCGGGCCGTCCTCGGCGTACCGCCGGTCGACACCCGCGAACTTGAAACCTCTGTGTTGGTCGACAATGGTGAGACTGTCGTGCTCGGTGGTGTGTACGAGCGCACCAAGTCGAAGACACGCAACAGCGTACCGTTCTTTGGAGACATCCCCTACCTGGGCTGGGCCTTCCAGCAGAATCAGGTCCAGGACGAAAACTCCGAGTTGCTGATCTTCGTGACGCCCAAGATCCTCAAGGACACCTTGACGCTTCGCTGAGGCCAGACTCTACGATCGAGGGGCAGGGATCCTATCCTCGCCCCTCTTTGTTTTTTCGTGATCCCGCCACGATTGCCGTAGGCCTCGCCACTGGACCCATTACCCTAGTAACATTGCGCCCCATGGCCAAACCGAATCGTATTTTTCTGGTCGGCCCGATGGGTGCCGGCAAAACCACCATCGGCAAGCAGCTCGCGCAGTCGCTTGGCATGACCTTCAACGACAGCGACCAGGAGATTCAGCGGCGCACCGGTGTCGATATCTCCACGATTTTTGAGTACGAGGGAGAGGAGGGTTTCCGGCAGCGCGAGCAGCAGGTGATCGACGAACTCACCCAGGTGGACAACCAAGTACTTGCCACCGGCGGTGGTGCAGTTCTGCTAGCGGAAAATCGTCAGCACCTTTCCGCCAGAGGTATCGTGTTTTACCTCGAATGCTCGCCGACGCAGCAGTACGAGCGCACCTATCGCGACCGCAACCGCCCCTTGCTGCAGACCGAGGATCCGTTACAGCGCCTGCGCGCCCTGATGGAACTCCGCGAGCCCTGGTATCGTGAGACAGCCGACTACACGGTCAGTACCGAGGGTCGTGGGGCTGCGGCCGTCGCGAACGAAATCCTCGACATACTCCACGGCTGACCGAGCGCGGCAACGTCGTGTAAAATCCCGGCGTGCCTCACCTGCGATTCTCAGGACCGCATCAACAATGTCTCACTCGCCGCGCACGCTGACGGTCGACCTCGGTGATCGCGCCTACCCGATCTTCATTGGCAGTGATCTGATCGGCGACAGCGCGCTCTACCGGCCCCACATCCGCGGCACGCAGGTGATGATTGTCAGCAACGAGACCGTGGCGCCGCTTTATCTAGAGCGGGTCGAGGCTGCGCTCTCTGGCTACCGGCTTGCCAGTGTCATTCTGCCGGACGGCGAGCAATACAAGACACTGGGTGTGCTCGATCAGGTATACACGGCATTGCTGGAAAATCGCTTCGATCGCCGCTGTACGCTGCTTGCGCTCGGTGGCGGTGTGGTCGGAGACATGACCGGATACGCGGCGGCCAGCTATCAGCGCGGGGTCGATTTCATCCAGGTGCCGACTACCCTGTTGTCGCAGGTAGATTCCTCTGTCGGCGGCAAGACCGGAGTCAACCATCCGCTCGGCAAAAACATGATCGGGTCATTCCATCAGCCGCGCTGCGTGATCATAGACATCGCAACGCTGGACACCCTGCCGGACCGGGAGCTCTCAGCCGGCCTTGCCGAGGTGATCAAGTACGGCCTCATCAACGACCCTGGGTTCTTCAACTGGCTGGAGCAGAACATGGCGCGCCTTGTGGCGCGGGACCATGGTGCGCTGTCGTATGCCATTGAGCGATCCTGTTCGGACAAGGCCGCTGTGGTCGCTGCTGACGAACGCGAATCCGGACAAAGGGCGCTGCTCAATCTGGGCCACACCTTCGGACATGCCATCGAAACCGGGATGGGATACGGGACATGGTTGCATGGCGAGGCTGTGGCTGCCGGCATGTGCATGGCCGCCGCGATGTCGGCGAATATGGGCTGGTTGAGCGATCAGCAGGTGCGCCGCATCGATCGGCTTGTGGCCGCGGCCGGGCTACCGGTCAGGCCGCCGGACCAGGTATCGCCGGAGCGCTTCCTCGAGCTGATGGCAGTAGACAAGAAAGTCATGGATGGCCAGCTTCGGCTGGTACTGCTGCAGGATATCGGTAAGTCGGTGATCAGCGCGGATTTCGATCCGGAAGCCCTGAGAAGAACGCTGCATGCTGCCTGACGACAGCAACATCCACTACTTAGATACGCCGGCGCGTGCCGAGCGTCTGCAGTTGCTGCTGCATCTGGTGCGCAACGCCGATGACATCGTCTATCTGCGCGCCCCGGCAGGAGCCGGCAAGACGCGCTTCGCTCGGCGCCTGCTCGATATGCTCGGCCCTGATATTGCCCGCGCCTGGTTTCACGCCGGGGTTGACCAGGATCTGGTCAGCAGCGTGCTCGGGCAGTTGGGCATCCAGGACGACGATCTGCTGCAGTGGCCGGATGCCCCTTTGGCCGAGCTTGGCGACCAGGAGCTGCTGCTCGTCGTGGACGATGCGGACCGCCTGGATCCGGCAACCATCGAGCAACTCGCGGCCTTGCATGCCCGCGGCGGGCACTTGCTCTTGGTCGGTCGTGGCGGGCTGACCCGAACAGAGCGGGACGACGATGTGCAGTTCGTCGATCTGCCGGGCTTCAATCCTGACGAGACCGCGGCCTTTCTCCGACTACAGGCGGGGGACCAGGCGACGCGGATGGACGACGATCTGGCCGCGACGCTGCATCGCGCCTCGCGCGGGCTACCGGGTCCATTGCTCGAGGCGCTCGACGAGCTCCTGGCGCGTGAGGGCCGGACGTCTGGCGCCGGCCGCGCAGCGCCTGGCCGCGGCTCCCTGTGGCCCTGGCTGGCAGGGGGCTCGGTCGTGGTCCTGTTGCTTACGGTGCTGGTCTTCCAGGACGCCATCAATGGTCTGCTCGAACCGGAGCGCGCGAGCCCTTCGGAGCCGGCCGAAAGCGTAACGACCGCCGCTTCGATTCAGCGGGACGCCGCGGTTTCCGCTGATGCCCCGCCGGACCCCGCCAATGTTGCGCCGGCGCCACCGCCGGACGTCGCCCTGCCCGAGCTCAGCCGGCCATCGGCCCCGACCATCGAATCTCTGCCTGAAAGCCCCGCGCCTATCGCAGCGTCTGTAAACACAGCCGATCCAGGACCTCCAGTGTCGCGCGACATGTCCCCGGCGGCGCCCGACGAAGTGCTCGAAAGTGTGATGAGCGAGGTGCTGTCAGTGGCCGAGGCGCCGCCTGCGGTGGCCGGTCCACGGCTGCCGACCAGGCTGCAGGCCGATCCGGCCGGGGGCTCGTCATCGCTCCCGGCCGATGTGGCCAAGGGTGCGGGCACAGGAGATCGGCGTCCAGCGCCAGTCGGCAGCCGAGGCGCAAGCAGCGGCGGCTGCGCCGAGCGACATGCCCGCTTCCGCAGAGAACGTCGATCCGCGCACGCCGGCCGCCGCATCCGCGGTGTCGCCCGCCCCGGTGGTGCAGGGCTCCCCAGCGCTTGTCGCCAAGGATCCGCCGGCGGCGACCGAGCCGGAGCATCTCTCCGTTTCGCCAGCCGAAGTGCAGGCGTTGCCAGGGGGCGGGCCGGCGCCGGTCGAGGAGCGGGTGGGCGCCGCACCGGCCAAGCCGCCGATTGCGCCATCGGCCACAGCTGCCGCAGACAACGCGTCCGGGCCTTCGCCGTCCAGCGGGCGCGCAGTATCTGCGCAGGGTGGAGTCGACTGGCTGGACAGCCGCGAACCGGGGCGCTACACGCTGCAGTTGGTCGGTGCGCGTGATTCTGCGGCGGTCCGCAAGTTCATCCGCGATCACCAGTTGGGTCAGCCGTATGCGATCTTCGAGCGGCAGCTCGACGGTCGGCCCTGGTACTCACTGGTCGCCGGTGATTATCCTGATCGTAAGGCCGCGGTCGCCGCTCGCGATCGTCTGCCCGGCGGTCTCGGAACCTCCGGAGCATGGCCGCGAACCTTCGGATCTATCCAAAAAAGCGAATAAAAATAAAGCCTTGGCGATGCTGCCGGTGCACTTCCGTTGGCTGGACGCAAAACGGTGGTTCGAATATTCTGATTCTATTATGCTAACCGACCCGGTCTGCGTGCACGGATGCCGCACGCTGTCGTGCCGACACATGCTCGGTTGCGACGACTTCGGGCCAGGTGGTGTATCAGGCGCACCCCAATTTCGTGCAGCAGTCTCGCGGTTTCTGCTGCTGCATTTTCCAGTCGGATTCGCGTCCGCAAGCGGGCGGGGGTCAGGTATGGTCACGGTCGGGCCTGAACGACCGTGCAGAACAGTAAGCTGAAGAGGTATGCGATGAGTTACGGTGCCTTGCCTCCCGAACAGGGGCTGTACGATCCGGCAAACGAACACGACGCCTGTGGCGTCGGTTTTGTCGCGCATATCAAGGGCGACAAGAGCCACGAGATCGTGCGCCAGGGCCTGACGATACTCGAACGTCTGCATCACCGCGGTGCCGTCGGTGCCGATCCGCGTGCCGGCGACGGTGCTGGCCTGCTGTTGCAGTTGCCGGACGCCTTCTTCCGCGGGGTGGTCGATTTCGATCTCCCCGCGGAAGGTGACTACGCGGTCGGCATGCTGTTCATGCCGCGGGAAGAGGCCGCGCGACGCGAGGCCGCAGAGCACCGTTGAGCAGTTCGTCACTGCCGAGGGTCAAAGCGTGTTGGGCTGGCGCGACGTGCCGGTCGAAAACCAGGGGCTCGGTTACAGTGTACTGCCCACCGAACCGTTGATTCGCCAGGTCTTCGTGGCCCGCGGTGAAGGATTCCCGGACCAGCAGGCCTTCGAGCGCAAGCTGTTCGTCATACGCAAGCAGATCGACAACCGCATCCGTGAGTCGGTCGGCAACGGCCAGCGCTCGTTTTACTTCACGTCATTCTCTTCACGAACCATCGTGTACAAGGGGATGCTGCTGGCCGGGCAGGTCGGCGAGTATTACCAGGACCTGAATGACGAGCGCATGGTCTCGGCGCTGGCGCTGGTGCACCAGCGTTTCTCGACCAACACCTTCCCCACCTGGGACCTGGCGCAGCCGTTCCGCATGATCGCCCACAATGGCGAGATCAACACGCTGCGCGGCAATGTGAACTGGATGGCCGCCCGCCGCCAATCCATGGCCTCGGAGATCCTGGGCGACGATCTTGCCAAGATCTGGCCGCTGATTCCCGAGGGTCAGTCGGACTCGGCCTGTTTCGACAATGCCCTCGAACTGCTGGTCGCCGGTGGTTATTCGCTGGCGCACGCGATGATGATGCTGATACCGGAGGCCTGGTCCGGCAATCCGCTGATGGACAAGGACCGGCGCGCCTTCTACGAGTACCATGCGGCGTTGATGGAGCCGTGGGACGGACCGGCCGCGGTCGCGTTTACCGATGGCCGCCAGATCGGCGCTACCCTGGACCGCAATGGCCTGCGGCCGGCGCGTTACCTGGTCACCGATGACGACCTGGTGGTGATGGGTTCGGAGATGGGGGTGCTGCAGATCCCCGAAGAGAAGATCGTCAAGAAATGGCGCCTGCAGCCCGGCAAGATGTTCCTGATCGACATGGAACAGGGCCGCATCATCAACGATGAAGAGATCAAGGCCGAGCTGTCCAGTGCCAAGCCCTACCAGGAATGGCTCGACAGGACGCAGATCGATCTGCACGACCTGCCCGCGGTCGTCGGCGCCATGTCTCCGGACCCGGAGACGCTGCTCGACCGCCAGCAGGCATTCGGCTATACCCAGGAAGACATAAAGTTCTTGCTGACACCGATGGTGCTCACCGGTCAGGAGGCGATCGGTTCGATGGGGGCGGACAACCCGCCGGCGGTGCTATCGAAAAAACCCAAGCACCTTTCGAATTATTTCAAGCAGCTCTTCGCCCAGGTCACCAACCCGCCGATCGATCCGATCCGTGAAGAGATCGTGATGTCGCTGGTGTCCTTGATCGGGCCCAACCCCAATCTACTGGGCTTGGATAGCGGTGGTGAGAACAGGCGACTGGAGGTCAGTCAGCCGGTGCTCACCAACGAGGACCTCGAACGCATCCGTAACATCGAGAACAGCAGCGGCGGGGCGTTCCGCACCAAGACCCTGCGTACCACGTTCCCGTCAATCGAGGGCGCGTCCGGCATGGCGGTTGCGCTGGACGAGCTTTGTCACGCCGCCGAGCAGGCCGTGCGTGACGGGTTTAATATTCTGATTCTGTCCGATCGTCCGGTCGACGCAGACAACATCCCGATACCCGCACTGCTGGCGACCTCGGCGGTCCATCATCATCTGATCCGCCGGGGACTGCGTACCGACTCGGGCCTGGTCGTGGAGACCGGTGCTGCCATCGAAGTGCACCACTTCGCGACCCTGGCCGGTTATGGCGCCGAGGCAATCAACCCCTACCTGGCGTTCGACACGATTCAGGCGATACTCCCCTCGCTCACGGACGCCCCCCCTCTGGAAGAGGCGCGCCACCGCTATGTCAAGGCGGTCGGCAAGGGCTTGTTCAAGGTCATGTCCAAAATGGGCATATCGACCTACCAGTCTTACTGCGGTGCACAGATCTTCGACGCGATTGGACTGTCGAGTGAATTCGTCGCCGATTATTTTACCGGCACCTCGACCCGGATCGAGGGCATTGGGCTGGCCGAGGTCGCGGCCGAGGCAGTGCGCAGGCATCGCGACGCGTTCGGCAATGCGCAGATCTATCGCAAGCATCTCGATGTCGGCGGTGACTACGCCTTCCGCCTGCGCGGTGAGGACCACGTCTGGACGCCGGACACGATTGCCAAGTTGCAGCATGCGGTGCGTGGCAATGATGCCAGCACTTACGCGGAGTTCTCGCGGCGTGTGAACGAACAGAATGAAGACCTTCTGACCCTGCGCGGTCTGTTCGAATTCAATTTCGCCGATCAGCCGATCTCACTCGACGAGGTGGAACCCGCGGCGCAGATCGTCAAGCGCTTTGCCACCGGGGCAATGTCGTTCGGGTCGATCTCCTACGAGGCCCACTCGACGCTTGCCCGGGCGATGAACGCGATCGGCGGCAAGTCGAACACCGGCGAAGGCGGTGAGGAGCCCGATCGCTTCAACCCGCTGCCCGATGGCTCGATGAATCCCGAGCGATCGGCGATCAAACAGGTTGCGTCGGGGCGTTTCGGGGTGACCAACGAGTACCTGGTCAACGCGGACGACATCCAGATAAAGATGGCGCAGGGCGCCAAGCCCGGCGAGGGAGGTCAGCTGCCCGGACACAAGGTGAACCAGCAGATCGCGCGTGTCCGCCACTCGACTCCCGGGGTCGGCCTGATCTCACCGCCGCCACACCACGACATCTATTCAATCGAGGACCTGGCCCAGCTGATCCACGACCTGAAGAACGTGAACCCCAACGCGCGAATCTCGGTCAAGCTGGTGTCGGAAGTCGGTGTCGGCACCGTGGCCGCCGGGGTTTCGAAGGCGCACGCCGATCACGTCACCATCGCGGGCTACGACGGGGGCACCGGGGCATCGCCGCTGACCTCGATCAAACATGCCGGTTCGCCCTGGGAAATCGGCCTTTCCGAGACCCATCAGACCCTGGTGCTGAATCGACTGCGCAGCCGCATCGCGGTGCAGGCCGATGGCGGCATGCGGACCGGCCGCGACGTGGTCGTCGCGGCATTGCTCGGCGCCGATGAGGTCGGCTTTGCAACGGCACCGCTGATCGCCGAGGGTTGCATCATGATGCGCAAATGTCATCTGAACACCTGCCCCGTGGGTGTGGCGACGCAGGATGCGGAGTTGCGTAAGCGCTTCAACGGCAAACCGGAACATGTCATCAACTACTTCTTCTTCGTCGCCGAAGAGGCACGCGAGCTGATGGCGAAGCTGGGCTTCCGCACTTTCGACGAGATGGTCGGCCAGATGGACCGACTCGACATGCGCAAGGCCATTGGCCACTGGAAGGCTCACGGCCTGGATTACAGTCGGCTGCTGAGCAAGCCGGCCGCCGCCGAGGGCGATACCCTCTACTGGTCGGAAAAGCAGGATCACGGTATTGAAAAGGCGCTGGACAACAAGCTGATAGAGCTTGCCCGCCCGGCGCTGGAAGAGGGCAAGAGGGTCGAGATCGACATCGACATCCAGAATGTCAACCGCACCTTCGGCACCCTGCTCTCGGGCCGTCTGGCCGAGCGGTATGGTTTCGACGGCTTGTCGGACGGCACCGTCAAGATCAACGCCAAGGGCACGGCCGGCCAGTCGTTCGGTGCCTGGCTCGCCAACGGTGTGACCATCGAGCTGGCCGGTGAAGGCAACGACTATGTCGGCAAGGGCCTTTCCGGCGGGAAGCTGATCGTTTATCCGCCGCCCGAGTGCAAGATCGAGAAGGCCGAGGAAAACATCATCGTGGGAAACACGGTGCTATACGGCGCGATCAAGGGCGAGTGTTACTTCCGGGGCGTGGCCGGCGAGCGATTCGCCGTGCGCAATTCGGGTGCGATGGCAGTGGTCGAGGGCGTTGGCGACCACGGTTGCGAGTATATGACCGGCGGCGTCGTCGTCGTGCTCGGGCGGACCGGGCGCAACTTTGCCGCCGGCATGTCGGGTGGCATCGCCTATGTGCTGGATCAGGACGAAACCTTTGAGCAGCGCTGTAACCTGGCGATGGTTGAACTGGAGCCGATTAAGGAAGAGGACGATGCGCTTGAGCACCTTGCCCATCAGGGCGGTGACCTGGAAGCTCACGGCCGCGTCGATGTCTCGCACGACATGACGCGTTTCGATGCGATTCGCCTGCGGCAACTGATCGAAAGTCATCTGCGCTACACCGGTTCGGCCGTCGCCAGGCAGATACTCGATGAGTGGGATGCCTGGCTGCCAAAGTTCAAGAAGGTCATGCCGGTGGACTATCGCCGTGCGCTGGCCCAGTTGCAGGCGGAGCAGCAAAGCGCCAAGAGCGCGGCCTGACAGTGAACGAACAGACGCGGCCGAGCGCCGTTCGTGGAGAAGCATCGGACTGGTGTTCCGTTCTTCGTTTTGGAGACAGTATCAATGGGTAAGCCAACAGGTTTCAAAGAGATTGCGCGCCTGGACCGCAGTTATGCGCCGGTGGCCGACCGCATCACCCACTACAACGAGTTCACGATACCGTTGTCGGAAGAGCAGGTCGGCCAGCAGGGTGCGCGCTGTATGGACTGCGGAATCCCTTTTTGTCATCAGGGATGTCCGGTCGACAACCTGATCCCGGACTGGAACGACCTGGTTTACCAGGGCGACTGGCGGGCGGCAATCGATGTGTTGCACTCGACCAACAACTTTCCGGAGTTCACCGGGCGCATCTGCCCTGCCCCGTGCGAGTCTTCGTGCACACTGAACATCGATGACGCCCCGGTCACGATAAAGAACATCGAGCTGTCGATTGTCGAGAAGGCCTGGGAAGAGGGTTGGATCCAGCCCCAGATAGCCCCGCACAAGACTGGCAAACGGGTCGCCGTGGTCGGCTCCGGACCGGCCGGACTCGCGGCTGCGCAGCAACTGGGACGTGCCGGGCACTCGGTCGCGGTGTTCGAGAAACAGGACGGTATTGGCGGTTTGCTGCGTTACGGCATCCCCGACTTCAAGTTGGCGAAGCAGGTAATAAAGCGCCGCATGGGGCAGATGAAGGCGGAGGGGGTCAAGTTTCACGCCGACGCCCATGTCGGTGGCCCGAACTTCCCGACACAGCGGATGCTCGACGAGTTTGAAGCCGTGGTGTTGGCCGGTGGCGCGGAAAAGCCTCGCGATCTACCTGTCCCGGGGCGCGAACTCGACGGTATTCATTTCGCGATGGACTTTCTGCGCGCCAACAGCAGGACTGTACAAGGCGTGCCGGGAGCCGAGGCCGGCCTGATCAGCGCCGCCGGAAAACACGTTGTGGTGATCGGTGGTGGTGACACGGGTTCCGACTGCATCGGTACGTCGAACCGACACGGCGCCGCCTCGGTGACCCAGATCGAGATCCTCGACAAGCCTCCCGAGAAGGAGGACAAGGGGCTCACCTGGCCCGAATGGCCGAACCGCTTGCGCACCTCCTCGTCGCAGGAAGAAGGTTGCGAGCGCATGTGGAACGTAACCACGAAGGCATTCCTCGGCGATGATCGAGGCAGGCTGCGCGCGTTGCGCTGCGCCCTGGTCCGCTGGGACAAGGATGAGCGGGGTCGCTGGCAGATGTCCGAGGTCGAGGGCTCCGAGTTCGAGATCAAGGCCGATCTCGTGACCCTGGCGATGGGTTTCGTGCACCCGGTGCACGAGGGTATGCTGGCGGATCTCGGGGTCGCGCTCGATGCGCGGGGTAATGTCCAGGGCACGACGGAAGGTCCGGACGCCTACAAGACATCGATCGATGGTGTGTTTGCCGCCGGCGATATGCGCCGTGGCCAGTCGCTGGTGGTGTGGGCTATCCGTGAGGGCCGGCAATGTGCGCGTGCCGTCGACGAGTACCTGATGGGAATGACCAGTCTGCCGCGTTGAGTCGCTGCCGATCGCCAAGGGGACGAGTCCGTCCTTTCGACCATCTGCCGCAGTTCTTCTGGTGGCGTGGCCGCGCTGTGCTTGTGAGCGCATTTCTCGCGGCACGCCGGCAGATGTTGTTCGGCCAGCCAGCTTGTGCCTTGCTATCCTCCACTCTCTTTGCGTCCTTGGCGAATAATTATCATGTCTGAATTGAAAAACGACCGATTTCTGCGCGCCCTGCTCCGCCAGCCCGTCGACATGACCCCAGTGTGGATGATGCGCCAGGCCGGCCGCTATTTGCCCGAGTATCGTGCGACGCGCGCCAGGGCAGGCAGTTTCATGGACCTCTGCAAGAACCCCGAGCTGGCCTGTGAGGTCACCCTGCAGCCGCTCGAGCGTTTCCCGCTGGATGCGGCGATCCTGTTCTCGGACATTCTGACGATCCCGGACGCCATGGGTCTCGGGCTGTATTTCAATGAGGGCGAGGGGCCGCGCTTCGAACGTCCGTTGCGCGACCGTGCGGCCATCGACGCGCTCGGCGTGCCGGATCCCGAACAGGAACTCGGCTACGTGATGGATGCGGTGCGCACGATTCGCCGCGAACTCGGCGGCCGCGTGCCCCTGATCGGCTTTTCCGGCAGCCCCTGGACACTCGCCACCTATATGGTCGAAGGTGGCAGCACCAAGACGTTCGCCTTGTCGAAGGGCATGATGTTCGACCATCCGGACTGGATGCATCAGCTGTTGGGCAAGCTGGCAGAATCCGTCACGAGCTACCTCAACGCCCAGGTGGCCGCCGGCGCGCAGGCGCTGATGATCTTCGATACCTGGGGCGGCACCCTGACCCCACGTGACTACAGGGCCTTTTCACTCGCCTATATGCAGCGCATCGTGGACGGTCTGACCCGCGAGGCGGGCGGTCGTAAGGTGCCGGTCATCCTCTTTACCAAGGGCGGTGGTCAATGGCTCGAGCTGATGGCCGACACTGGCTGCGATGCACTGGGTCTGGATTGGACGCTGGATATCGCCGATGCGCGGGCGCGGGTCGGCGATCGGGTGGCGCTGCAGGGCAATCTTGATCCCTGCACCCTGTACGCCTCGCCCGCGGTGATCCGCCGCTCGGTGGCCGAGATTATCGCGGGATACGGCAAGGGTGCCGGGCATGTGTTCAATCTCGGGCATGGTATCCACCCGGCGATCCCACCTGAGCACGCCGCAGCGATGGTCGAGGCGGTTCATGAACTGAGCAGGCCGTATCACGTCGGCTGAGTCGCCTGCCGCTGCGTGCGGCGACGGTGTCCCAGGTCCATGCGGCCCGCGCGACACCGTGAAACCTCCCATGCAGCCGCGGCCGTCGTGTCGCGGAGCAAGCTGTCTGCAGGCCGCAAACCTGAGCGATGTCTGTCGGCCCGTCAGGTGAGTGTTGTCATGCCCATAAGGCGGCCATCGGCTGTTCGGGTTGGCCCGATTCGGTCTACCAGAGCGGTTGCCTGTCGGCCGTCAATTGCGCGATGTGCTGCTGGAACTCGACTGGTCCGTACGCCGTGAACAACTGCTCACGAGTGTAGACGCCGTTCTCCTTGACCTGCTCGGAGAACAGCAGCGGACGCCCGTTGCGCCGGGCGAATTCCTTGAGCCAATTCAACGCCCGACCGGGGATCCGTCGTCCCACCGGCACAGCGACATCGACCGGCAACCCGTTCCAGCTCGACTTGTTGAAGACGACGACCACCTTCGCCTTGTCCGGCTTCATCCAATCGGGTAGCGGGCTTTGCGGTACCACCCAGCCGCACTTGAAGTTGATGCAGGGGTCCCGGGGACGGTTGGCGTAGTCGTCGCAGCCCTCGCCGCTGATGCTGTGTGGACAGGGATGGCCCGGATACACCGAATGCCCGCGGATGTTCATCTGCACCCAGCCGTCGCAGCAGGCTGTGCAGGGCTGGCAGTCGCGTACCTCGGGTGTGTCCGGACGGCTGCTCAAATCCGGTACACCGAGCTGGTCATCAACTTTGCGGTGACCTTCATCAGGGCGCGTACCGGGCCTGGCAGCGACCGGCCGCCGTGGTTGAGCGCCTTGCGGCCATGTTCGATCTCGTCGGTCTTCATCTGTTCGAGGATGGCTCGGGTGCGCCGATCGTCATCGGCGATCTCTGACAAGTGGTGATCGAGGTGACTCTCGACCTGTTTTTCGGTTTCGGCGACGAAACCCAGGCTCCATTTGTCGCCGGCGATGCCAGCCGCGGCGCCGATCGCGAAGGAGCCTGCGTACCACAGAGGGTTCAGCAGGCTCAGGTGGCCGCCCAGTTCCTCGACCCGCCGTTCGCACCAGTCGAGATGGTCGTTCTCCTCCGCGGCGGAGCGCTGCATGCTGTCGCGCACCACCGGGTCACGCGCGGTCAGGGCCTGGCCCTGATACAGGGCCTGTGCGCAGACCTCGCCGGTGTGATTGATGCGCATCAGGCGAGCGGTGTGGTCGCGCTCGGGCTCGCTGAGTTCGGCCTCTGGCAGTGCGTCAGCGGGATTCGGCCGCTCGGTGACCTGCGGCCGACCGAACAGCGTGCGCAGACCCTGATCGACGCTCAACAACAGCCGATCGGCCGGGGAAAAATCTCGGGTTGGCATCTGTTTACACCGTGCTTGGATGACGAAGACTCCCGTCATGTTAACAAGTTGGGACCGCTTGAGTGTCGTCCGGTTCGGCGCCGGCCCTCAGCGTTTTCGGCCCAGCAGTTGCCTTGCCAGCAGTTCGACTGGATGCAGCACCTCGACCTGCGCATCGCGCTCGCGCAGTCCGGCGGCAAGGTGCATTGCGCACCCGACATTAGACGTCACCAGCAGCGCATGTCCCGCGGACATGGTCTGTTCGATCACCGGGGCACGCAGGTTCGCGGCGGTTTGCGGCCGGCGCAGCATGTAATCGCCGGCGGCGCCACAACACTGGCCGGACTCGCCGACAGCGGTCATGCGTAGCTCGGGAATCAGGTCGAGCAGCGCCCTCGCCCACTGCGCGCCTTGGTAGACATTCTCCACGCTACACGCGGTATGCAGTCCGGCGCTGACAGGCAGGGGCGCAAAATCGTCCGGCTGCAGGCCGGCATGCTCGAGCAGGAAGCGACTGATGTCCAGGTGTTGCGCGGCCAGCGGAGGCCGGTAAGCATCGAGATGTATGCCGCAACCGCTGGCGAGGCTTACCACCGCGTCCAGCTCCTGGCCGAACGCCGCCCGGTTTATCGTCGCCAGGCGTCGCGCACCGGCTGCATCGCCGGCATGCTGCGCCAAGGCGCCACAGCAGACCGCCGCCTTTGGGACTGAGACCCGGTAACCGGCATGGAGCAGCAGGCGGAGCGCAGCCGCAAGCCCCCCGCTCTGTTGGACGTTCCCTATGCAGCCAGGGAACAGGCCGACATGGCCGCGCGTCTGGCCGGTATCCGGCGCATAGTCACCCGGTGTTGGTGCGGCTGCCGTGGCCGGCAGTGCACGGGCGATTTCATGCATCCGGTGCAGCGTCCCGAATGGGCGCGACAGCACCGCCGGTATCGTCCGTGCAACCCGAAACCCGGCGCGTAGCACGGCGGGATTCCGGATCACATCGGTCAGCCGCGGTTTCCGATCAGCAAAAAGCCGCTCGCGCGCCGCATCAATCAATCGGCCGTAAGGGACCTGCGAGGGGCAGACGCGTTCGCAGCGCCGGCAGGCGAGACAGTTGTCGAGATGCCCGATCAGTGCCGAATCGGCCCGGAGGAGGCCGCTGCTCAATCCCTCAATCAATGCGAGGCGCCCGCGAGGGGATTCGTTCTCGTTGGTCTCGAGTCGGTAGGTGGGGCATTCCGGCAGGCACATCCCGCACTTGACGCAACGGTCGAGATCAGACTTGATCGACTTTTCGGTGTCGCCGTTTTCCATGCCTTAATATAACGCGGCATCAATCACAGCCTTGCCCGGAAACTTGTATGAGTTATTTTTCCCGCCACGTGTTTTTTTGTACCAATCAGCGTGAAGACGGCAGCCAGTGCTGTAGCCAATGCGGTGCCCAAGAGGCTCGCGATTACGTCAAGCGGCGTTGCAAGGAGCTCGGCATCTCGGGACCAGGTCAGGTCAGGGTCAATAACGCGGGCTGTCTCGATCGCTGCGAGCTGGGCCCGGTGGCCGTGGTTTACCCGGAAGCCATCTGGTACACCTATGTCGACAGGCAGGATCTGGACGAGATCGTCGACAGTCACCTGGTACAGGGGCGAGTTGTCGATCGACTGCGACTGGATCCCGAATGAGTCGCGGCCGTCGGGTCGCATCCCGGTAGGGTTGCCATAGCACTGACTGTGGCAGTTGCGTCCCAGACCCATCGACCGGGCGGACGTGTCGAACCCAACCCCGGGGGCCTGTTGCTGCCGCGTCACCGGGGCACTCGGGACGTTCTCTCCGGGCGGGTCAATAGTGCGTCTGGGCTGGCGTTGTGCTGGTTCGCATCGGCGAGTCCGTCACTTGCGGGTCTTGGCCAGGAACGGTTCTGGTCCCGCTGGAACGATGCGAACTTGTGACTCAAGACGCTAGTCTCATAGCGCAACCAACAGCCTGTTGACATCGCTGCCTGAATATAAGAATATAGGCACATGCTGATTCCTGATGAATCAGTTCTCCTCCATCCTCCTTTGGTGGTTATTGATAGCGCGACGCCCCCGTCGCGCTTTTTTTTGCGCCAATGCCGAATGCCGTCGCACAACGAAGCCGATGGCCCGGTCGCCTCGGCGGCGTTGCATGGCCCCCCAGCCACTTGCGCGCCGGCCGCTAACCGGGTAAGATTCGCGCCCTTTCGTGAAACACGCATAACTCCTTGTTTGGAGCAGGATAATGAGCACCACGGTAAGCGCAAAGCCGGCCGACGTACGTCGGGAATGGTTGTTGGTCGATGCCGACGGCAAAACCCTCGGGCGGCTGGCCTCCGAGATCGCCCGTCGCCTGAAGGGCAAGCATAAGCCTATCTTCACCCCGCATGTCGACACGGGTGACTATGTCGTGGTGGTCAACGCCAAGAAGATTGCCGTGACAGGTAACAAGCTGAAAGACAAGATGTACCACCATCACACAGGTTACATCGGCAATCTCAAGTCGATCAGTCTCGAGAAGCAGTTGCAGAAGGCGCCGGAGCGGGTCATCGAAACCGCGGTGCGCGGCATGCTGCCGCGCAACCCGCTAGGTCGCGCGATGATGAAGAAACTGCGCATCTTCGCGGGACCCGAGCACACTCACCAGTCGCAGCAGCCCAAGCCGCTGGAAATCTGAGAACGGAACTGAGCATGGCACAACAGATGAATTATGGTACCGGCCGCCGCAAGACCTCCGCGGCCCGCGTGTTCCTGAACCGCGGCAACGGCGACATCACCGTGAACGGGCGTCCGCTGGACAAGTTCTTCGGCCGCGAGACCGCCCGTATGGTGGTTCGACAGCCGCTGGTCGTGACCGATATGGCCGACAAGGTGGACATCAGCGTGACCGTCACAGGCGGTGGCACCACGGGCCAGGCCGGTGCGATCCGTCATGGTATCGCCCGCGCGCTGGTGGAACATGACGAGGCGATGCGTTCCACTTTGCGCCGCGCCGGATTCCTTACTCGCGATGCCCGCGCGGTCGAGCGCAAGAAGGTCGGCCTTCACAAGGCGCGCAAGCGCCCGCAGTACTCGAAGCGTTGATCGCCGCGGTTCTGTCCGGGGCCTCGGCCCACCCTTGGGGCGTAGCTCAACTGGCAGAGCGACGGACTCTGACTCCGTAGGTTCCAGGTTCGACCCCTGGCGCCCCAGCCATATCGGTAAAAACCACAGAAGGCCCCGCGAGGGGTTTTTTGTTGTCCGACGTACACAAAAAAGACGCACATTCGCCCCGGTCGATGCGGTCAGCAACCTCGAAATCACTTTAGCAATCCAGTTCAAGCCGCGAATGTAAAGAATTTTTCATAATTTCAGCGGCTTGCGTATCTGGGCATTGTTGCGCAATTGCAACAGCTCGCCGCCTTGTGGGTTTTTTGCAAAAAAATCTTGCCATGTGGTGTTCTTGGTACTAGTATTCTCACTGCACAGCTTTTCTTCTAACCAAAACCGAAACGGGAGTTCTCAATGAACAAAAAGCTAATCGCCGCAGCAGTCGCAGCTGCAGTCGTGGCTGCCCCGACCGCTTTCGCCGAAAGCGTCGTGTACGGCAAATTCCACACTTCGTATGATGGCACCAAATATAAGTCCGGTCGATTTGGCCCCAATGGCGACCGCGACAACTACTCGCTTGAGAGCCGCGCCTCGCGCCTGGGCTTCAAGGGCTCAGAAGACCTGGGTAACGGCCTGAAGGCCATCTATCAGGCCGAGTTCAGTGTCCAGACCGACGGCAACGACGGCGGTTACGGACAGGACGGCGGTGACGGCTGGGGTGGTCAGCGCAACACCTTTATCGGCCTGTCCAGCGACTGGGGCACCGTGCTTGCCGGTCGTCACGACACCCCGATGAAAGTCGCCTTCTACGGTGCCGGTACCGAGGTACTGGGCGACTCAGTCCTCGACCTGAACCGCGGCAACACCCTGTTCGCGCAGCAGTCCAGCCAGGCTCCGATCGGTGTCTTCTCCGAGTATCGTGCCGACAACGCCGTCGCCTATGTGTCGCCGAGCTTCGCCGGCTTCACCGTGCTCGGCGCCTTCATCCCGGGCGAAGACCGGGATAGCGATGTCTTTAAAGAAGATGATGGTGCGGCGGATCACTACTCGGCCGGCGCGATCTTCAAGTCGAACATGTTTAAGGCCAGTGCCGGCTATCAGCAGACCAAGGTTGCCGACGTCAAGCAAAAGATCTGGCAGGTCGGCGGCAGCGTGGACCTGTTTGATGCCTTCACGTTTGGTGCCAACTACGAGAACACCGACAACTTTGGCCAGAACAAGGGAGACGACTATACGGCGTACGCCGGCACGGTCAAGTGGACCTTCGGCAACAACGCGCTGATGGGCGTGTACACCTACCAGAAGGTGAAGCCAAAAGATGGCGGCAAGCTCAAGACCGACGGCTGGGGTCTCGGTGCTGAGCACAACTTCAGCAAGCGCACCAAGGTGTACGCCGCCTATGCATCGTCCGACGTCAATGACGATACCGATATCTCCGAACTCGACTTCGGTGGAGACGACAAGGTCTGGTCGCTCGGCATGATCCACAGCTTCTGATCACTGATCAGCCTGTTGTGATACTGAACGGGGCCTTCGGGCCCCGTTTTTGGTGCACGCCCTCTGTCGAGGGCGCCGCGCGCGGATTGGCTTTGGGCGGGCGCCATTACCGAAAGCTTCTTGGATGCATCGCAGTCACGCCGTGGCGGATGGGGCAACGCCTCGCGCCCCGGTTGCGTCTGCCCCTGGCAGGCCGGAATTGCGCTGCAGTCTTTCCACATCCGACTGCGGCGGTCAGATTACGCACCGCTTGCGACCGGCGGGGGGCTTGCAGAAGGGGGGTGATGCGTGAAGCCGCAGACAGATGCCCAACGCGGCCGACAAGTTGGCTAGGGACATCCCCTAGGTGCAATTTGGGAATATACGTAGCGCGCAAGAACCTGCTAATATTACGCCAGTTTGCACGCCGTTTAGGTTCAGAAACGCTGTCGGAACATTCGCTTGCACAGCAAACTGAAAGAGGTTTCCGAACTTAACCGAGCGCGGCCTCACGAGTTTACTGCGCGGCACCCCGTCGGGCACCGTGCCTCCCCCTGTTTGGGCAACTAAGGGTTGACGAGAACGCATGACATTACCAACCGGGCCGAACGACACTCTGCCTTACCGGCCTGCCGACTTCGGGCACCTCGCTGAGGCCCTCGAGTACGCTGCACGCGGCAAAACGGGTTACAACTTCTACGATGCCCGCGGCAAGCTGTTCGCGGTTCTGAGTTATCGCGAGTTATGCCAGAGGGCAAAGACCCTCGCGCGCCAGCTGCTTGCGTTGAGATGTGAGCGCGGCGACCGTGTGGCGATCGTCGCCGACACTGATCCGATCTTCCACGAGTTTTTCTTCGCCTGCCAGTACGCAGGTCTCATTCCGGTCGCCTTGCCCGCGGGGGTGCAAATGGGCGCGCGCAGCGTGTATGTCGACCAGTTGCGGCGCATGTTGCAGAGCTGCGACGCGAGAGTGGCCGTGGCGCCCGACTCGCACCGCGAATTTCTGGCCGAGGCGGCAGCGCCCCTCGATCTGCTCAAGGTCGGTACCGCAGAGGATTTCGCGGCGCTACCCGAAAGCACTCTAGAATTTCCGGCGATCGCCGGCGATGATCCGGCCTATCTCCAGTACACATCGGGCAGCACCCGGTTTCCCAAGGGTGTGGAGATCACCCAGGATGCGGTACTGACCAACCTGCGCGAAATCGCCGAGCACGGTCTGAAGATCGGTCCGACGGATCGGGCCGTCGCCTGGCTGCCGTTCTATCACGACATGGGACTCGTGGGCTTTGTGCTGCAGCCGCTGGTGTGCCAGCTTTCCGCCGACTACATCAGCCCGCGCACCTTTGCCATGCGTCCGCGCTTGTGGCTCAAACTGCTCTCGGACAACCGGGGCACCTTTTCGGCCGGTCCGCCGTTCGGCTACGAGCTGTGCGCGAAGCGGCTGCGGCACTCGGACGAGTCCAGCTACGACCTGAGTGCGTGGCGGGCGGCTTGCGTCGGCGCCGAGCGGATCAACCCGGATCCGCTGCGTCATTTCGCGCGCGCGCTCAAACCGGCGGGCTTCGATGAGAAGGCGTTCGTCGCCTGCTACGGCATGGCCGAATGTGCGCTGGCAATCAGTTTCGAACGGCTGGATACGGGGATAAACGTCGACGTGGTCCGCAAGTACGAAATGCTCAACGAGGGTCGGGCGGTCGGTCTGCCGCGGGACCGCGAGCCCAGTCACAACGCCCTGGTGTTTGTCGATTGTGGCGAATTGCTGCCGAGCTTTGCGCTCCAGATTCGCGACGACAACGGCCAGGAGGTGCCGGAGCGTCACTGCGGACGCATCTGCCTCAAAGGTCCCAGCATCATGCGCGGGTACTTCCAGGACCCGGAGGCGACGCGGGAAGTCCTCTCCGAGGACGGCTGGCTGGACACTGGCGACATCGGCTACCGCATCGGTTCGAAGATCCTGATCACGTCGCGGCGCAAGGACATGATGATCGTGAATGGCCGCAACATCTGGCCGCATGATCTCGAGTATCTTGCCGAGCGCCTGCCGGGCGTTCGCTTTGGCAATGCGTCGGCGTTCTCAGTCGCGAACGACAATCGCAAGGAGCTGGTCGTGCTGGTGGTGGAATCCCGGGAGCGCAACCCGGCCAAGCGCAAGCAGCTAGTCGAGGATTTGATGGCGCGGATACAGGCACACTTCGGCATTCGCTGCGAGGTGGATCTGGTCCCGCCGCACACGCTGCCGCGTACATCGTCCGGCAAGCTCTCGCGTTCCCGTGCCAAGGCGGATTACCTGGAGCGGATGGCAATTGCTCACAAGGCGCCCGCCGTGGTGGGTTCGTCCGGCGTGTGAATGGATGAACACCATCCTCCAGCCCTCGTCGCCCTAACCGGGGCTACCGGTTTCATCGGCCGCAGACTTCAAGCCGCCTTGCTCCGGCGCGGTTACGCGGTGCGCGCTCTCATGCGTCCCGATTCCAGGAATTTCGATCGGCTCGAGCCCGGGTGCGAAGTGTATTCTGTGCCGTTGTGCGATCAGGAAGGGCTTTCGAAGGCGTTCGAGGGCGTGGCCGCAGTTGTTTACTGTGCGGGAACCGTGCGCGGGCTCTCTCTGGATGATTTCACCCCGGCCAATGTCCTGGGGGTGGAGAGCACGATTGCGACGCTCGAACGGATGCCGGCACCGCCCCCGCTTCTGCTGATTTCGTCGCTCGCGGCGAGTCGGCCCGAGCTCTCGCATTACGCGCACAGCAAGTTCCTCGGCGAGCAGGTTTTGTGCAAGTCGCCCGGCCTGCCCTGGACCATCCTCCGGCCGCCGGCCGTTTACGGACCAGGGGATCGTGAGATGCGCCCCCTGTTGGAGTCAATTCGTCGCGGCATCGCCCCGATCGTGGGGCCGCGAGACCAGCGACTGTCGTTGTTATACGTCGATGATCTTGCGGCGGCGGTGGTGTCCTGGCTGAAACATTGGAAGGCATGCGCGGGCGGTGTGTTTTCGGTCGACGATGGTCGGGCGGGCGGCTATGATTGGCCCGCCATCATCGAGGCGGTGAAAGGGGCTGGCGTGGTGAGTCTGCGTTTGCCGGAGCCGATATTGAGGACTGTCGCTGGCGTCAACATGTTCAGCGCGCGGATCTTCGGATACAAGCCAATGCTGACGCTCGGCAAGGTCCAGGAACTCCGTCAACCACAATGGCTATGTAACAATGCGCCGTTCACCGAGGCGACCGGATGGACCCCGGCCGTAACGTTGCGCCAAGGGGTAGAGCGTCTCCTCGGCGCGGCATAACCTGCACGAGGGTGCCTGACTTGGCTTCGGACATACAGGAAATCGAGCAACAGCTGGTGGAGATCTTGCTGGCCTTCCTTGGCGAGGCCCGCGACATCAGCCGCGATACCGACCTGATTGCTGATCTGCATCTCGAGTCCGTTCAGGTGATGGAGTTCGTGGTCGAAGTCGAAGACCATTACGACATCGCGATCGACCTCGATACCCTCTCAGACGCGCGCAAGCTCGGCGATCTGGCCGTGATCGTCGCCGGCGCTCGCGGCGCCTGATTGGCCATCATGGGTCTGCTGGACAAGTTCAAGCCGGTGCAGGCGATGTCCAAGGCCTTGTCTTCGGCCGGCGGTGACCCGACCAAGGTGGTGCTCGAGAAAGTGCTCTCGGCGACCGAAGCCATCATTGGCGGCCGGCCGACGATACTGGCCGGTACCAACAACTACCTCGGTCTCACATTCGATTCCTCCTGCATCACAGCAGGACAGCGCGCGTTGGCCGCGGCGGGCACCGGGACGACTGGTTCGCGCATGGCGAACGGCACCTTTTCCGAGCATCTCGCACTGGAAGGCGAGCTGGCAGAATTCTACGGTTACCCGTTCGGCATGGTGTTCTCCACCGGCTATGCGGCGAATCTGGGCATCCTCAGTGCGCTGGCGGGCCCCGAGGACGTGATTTTGCTTGATTCCGACGCCCATGCCAGCCTCTACGACGGCTGCCGCATGAGCGGCGCGGCGGTCTATCGTTTCAAGCACAACGACGTATCGAGCCTGGAAAAAAGACTACGGCGCCTGTCCGACAAGGCGGCCAACTCGCTGGTCGTCGTCGAGGGGCAGTACAGCGTGCTTGGCGATTGTGCTCCGCTGGCAGCGCTCGCACGGGTCAAGCGCGACTATGGCGCCTATCTTTTCGTCGACGAGGCGCATTCGCTCGGGGTGTTCGGAAAAACCGGGCGTGGTGTCGTCGAAGAGGCCGCAGTGCTCGACGAAGTGGATTTCGTCGTCGGCACCTTCAGCAAGAGCCTGGGCAGCATCGGTGGTTTCTGTGTCAGTCCTCACCGGGAACTCACGCTGTTCCGCTACGCGAGCCGGCCTTATGTCTTCACGGCCTCGCCCTCGCCGGCCACGATTGCGACCACCCGGCAGGCGCTCCACCAGCTGCGCACCCAGCCGTGGCTGCGCGAGCAGCTGTGGCGCAACGCACGCCACCTCTATGGCGGCCTCGAGGCACTGGATTTACAGCTCGGCCCCGAGGTCAGCCCGATTATCGCCGTGCGATTCGAGCAGAGCGAACTTGCCAAGGCCCATTGGGTGGCGCTGCTCGAGCTGGGCGTCTATACCAACCTTATGTTGCCGCCGGCTACTCCCGACGGCACCAGTCTGGTCAGATGCAGCGTGACGGCTGCGCATACCTCGCAACAGATCGACGCCATCATCGACGCGTTCAGGTCGGTGCGAGATTCCTCTTTGCCGCTTGCGTCGCTTCGTTGACGCCGCGAGCGGCGTGAGGCCGGAAACGGTCCGGTCATCTGAATCCTCCAGCGCGATAAATCCGCCACAGCAGGCCCCAGCCGAAGATCAGGGGATGACGGCGCTGGCGTCCTGTGGCCTTGGCGCGGACCCCCGAATGCCTCTCGATTTTCCAAAGGACGTACTCGACCGGATCGTTGAACGTAGCCGCGGCTTTGACCAGTCGGGCGACCGATAGCAGCTTGCCTTGCCAGCGCCGCAGCGTCCAGGCAAGCCGAGACCTGAATCGTTCCGTTTCTGAAAGGCTGCTTTGGTAACTGGAGTCACTCACAGCAACGGCGTGCAGGGCGCCGTGCGCGGCGAGCGCAGCAGTCAACTCCCCGAGATAGGTGCTGTAGGCGTCGTACAACGCCAGTGCATAGCCGGTCTTCTCGGCGCGGAGCTCGCAGCGGTAGGTGAGGGAGAAACCCGTGCGCCAGAGATCCTGAACCGCGAATTCCGCGGGCAGCATCGGCAAGGTCCGCGTGATGAAGGTTTTGGCTGCGGTCACCATCGCCGCGGTGACACGTGCGCTTACCGCGCTATTGCGGCAATAGGCGAGTACGCAGGGCTGGGCGAAGCGTGCCCAAAAATAGGGGTGGAAATCTCCGCTGAGCGCGGCTTCGAAGCAGTCGAGACGCACCGTGGCGTATTTCGCGAGCAGCGGCCGTCCTTCGCTCTGTGTCTGAACATGGTAGACATTGGGCGGCAAGAGGCGATTGGCCCAGCCGTGCCAACGCCGCGGAAAGGTGCCGCTGTAGCTGTCAAGCAAGGCGTAGAAATCGAGCACGGTATCCCTTTTGCCACGAACATACGATCCGTACAGCAGCACGGCCTGGACAGCAGTGCCGTGACGCTGGCGGATGAGCGCCACCAAGGCATTGATTCGTGGATCTTGCTCGAGCGAGGTGTCATGCAGCTGTCGCTCGACGATCTGCGAGGGCGTCGCGCCAGCGGTCATCCGTTGCTTGCCTGCACGCGCTGTGTCGCCGCGAACAGTTGGTAGGCGCGTGGGTGTTGGCGTGCCGCGGTATCGGCATCGGCCAGCCAGGACCGCAGCGGTCCGCTATCGACGCGGGCGATCAGGGCCAGGGCAAGACGTGCGATCAGGACCAAGCTAGTGATCACCGTCCACGCGGCCACGCCAACGAAGCCCCATTCCGGCCGTCCGACCGCAACGGCCGGGGTCAGTATGACCAGGCAGGTGTTGCGGCGAGCCGTCACCAGACGAAAATAGGCATCAAATGGGCGCCAGGTGAAGATCTCGCAGTCGCCGAGTAGGTGAAAGGACCCTTCGACCAGTCGTCCGAGTATATAGCCGACAAAGATCACCCAGTACAGATCGACCCGGTCGAGTCCGTAGACACCCTGGAAACCGCCGAGCGACATGCCCCAGGCAACGTACCAGAACGGCGGATGCACGAGATCCATGCCGTGGTCGAGCACATGGCCCAGCCGGCTCGATTGCACGGTGACCCTCGCCAGCTTGCCGTCCACCGAGTCGAGGAAGGTCATCAGCCAGGCGATCACGAGCCCGAACGCGAATTGGCCCTGAAGGAACAGCCAGCCGGCAAGCAGCATCAGCACCAGCCCGACGGTCGTGACCGCATTCGGCGTTACCCCCCATTCCGCAAGGCGATGAACCACCTGTTTGACCGGCCTCGGCCAGAGCCATTTGGTCACCAGGTCGGTGATGCCCTTGTAGGCGCTGCCGAAGAGCCGGTCCTCCAAGCGTGTTTGGGTATCGCTGGTAATGGGTTCGAGCAGGGGAGGCGCGGCACGGCGCAGGCGTTCATCGTAGTCGCCGAGGGCAGCCGGCTCGATCGTCACCAGGCCCTTGCGCGGCCCTTCGCCGTCGCCGCGCAGTAAGGCGAGCGCCTGCGGCGCCTTCGGTGCATTTACAATGGCGAGGGCGGGGTTGCCACTGCTCGGGTCACGCAGGACAGTGTCGGTCAGCTCGAGCAGTCGCTCGAGGGTGCGGACCTCGGTGACATAATCGCCACGGATCAGCAGCACCGCCGCCTCGTCCGGCAAGTCGCTTAGATCGGTTATCCACCGTGCGGCGCCGATGTGTGCTATCTGTCTGGTCAGACGCTCTTGCGACGACAGGCCCCAAAGGCGCACCTGGGCTTCACCGACGAGATTGACGTAAAACATGCTGCGGGGCGCCTGGCAAATGTCAATGTTAAGTCGATGAGTATAGAGGTTTTACTTTCGAACTGGATGGTAGAGATTTGCGCCTGATCCATGTCACCGACGCGCACCTAACCTCGTTGCAGCGGGCCGGGGCCAGTTGCTGGCGCGGCAAGCGGACGCTGGGTTATCTGTCCTGGCGACGTAAGCGCCGGCACCAATATCGCCCGGAACGTCTGGCTGCGCTGACCGAAGCCGTTGCCAGGGAAGCGCCGGACGTGATCCTGATCGGCGGAGACCTGGTGCACATCGGCTTGCCGGAAGAAATCGCCGCGGCGACGCCTTGGCTGGAGCAACTTGCGGCAATCGCCCAGGTGATGTTGGTGCCGGGCAATCACGATGTCTACGCGGGTGATTCCTGGACGGCAGTTGCGGCCCACTGGGCCCCCTACCTGGGTGTCGCCACGCCGGCCGATGCGTCCACCGCGGAGGCTGCGTTTCCGGTTGAACAGCCCTGCGGCGACGTCAGCCTGATCGGCCTGTCCTCGGCCTGCCCGACACCGCCCTTCATGGCGACCGGGCGCCTAGGCCCTTCGCAGATCTCACGGCTCGCGACATTGCTGGAGGCCGCTCGGCGGCAGGGGCATTTCCAATGCCTGTTGATCCATCATCCGCCGTTGCCGGGTCTCACCAAATGGCGTAGGGCCCTGCAGGACGCACCGGCGCTCGAGGCGCTGTTACGGCAGTATGGGACCGACCTGGTGTTGCACGGCCACCTGCATCGCAACTCGCGCCATGTGTGCGCAGACGGGCTTCGAGTTTATGGCACGGCGTCTGCGTCCTCGATCATGCCACTGGCCCCTGCCGCGTATCGCTGCATCGACATCGAAGCCAATGCAGGCGGCTGGGACGTTCGGATGGCCTTGAAAACCGTCCTCGCCGACCGGGACGGGTACGTGCTCGAGGAAGAGACCTGGCACAGGCCACGCCGCGCGTCACACCTGGCCGCGGTCTGACCCGCTGGGGCTGCTGTCCGACCTTCTAGCGATTCCATGCGTTCCGGCCGCCGCGATGGCGTGGCCGGGGTATCGCGGAGCCGATCATCCCGGGTACTGGTGCAACTTGCAGGCTGGCCCCATGCCTATCCCGTCGACTCATCGGGTGACCCGCCGCAGACCTACCAAGGCCAGGCCGAGAAAGAGCAGATCCGGGCCCGCGGCCACCGCTGCGGGATTCCATTCGAAGATGGCCCCGAGGTTTGCGACTATCCTTTCGACCAGGTAGAAGCTGATGCCGATACCGCCCCCGATCGCGATGCGCAGACCTGCAGAGAGGGTGCGTACCGACCCGATGACAAAGGGCAGGCCGAGCAGCGACATGGCAAGCAAGCCGAGGGGATAGGTGAGTTGCTGCCAGAAGACCAGCCAATAGCGGTGGGTGCTGAGCTCGTTCTGCTCCAGCAGTTTGATGTAACGGAACAGATCGACCATCGCCAGGGAACGCGCCGGGACCACGAACGCGGACATCTGCTCCGCGGTGAGGAAGCCCTGCCATCTGAGCTTGTCCAGGTCGCGTCGCTTGATCTGGTCGCCTTCCAAAACCGTCTCCTGCACTTCATGCAGCAACCAGTCGTCGCCGCCTAGAACGTCGCCGCGTTCGGCCTGAATGATCTTGCTGGGTCGCCCGTCCTGCGTAAGCTCGAAGATCTCTATGTCCTGCGGCACATGGCCGTATAGCAGGGCCCCGATGTACAGGTAGGTGTCGCCTTTGCGGGTCCAGAGCGCGGTGTGCTCGCTGCCTACGACGGTCGACAGAGTCCGCGTGCGGAGTTCTACCGCCCGCTGCTCCAATGTCGGTACCAGTAGATTCTGCACCGGCGGTACCAGCAGAATGCCGAGCGTGGTGACCTTCAGGACCGCGGAGGCCAGGCGCAGTGGCGATTGTCCGCTCGACTGCAGGGCGATCAGCTCGCGGTGGCTCGCCATGGTCCCCAGTCCGATCAGGGTGCCCATGAGCGCGCTTACGGGGAGCAGGTCTATCACCAGCATCGGGAGCGTCAGCACGGTGATTTCCAGGGCATCGATGGTGGTGAAATCTGCTTTGCCCACGTCTTCCAGGGCTTCGGACAGATTGAGGAAGGAGAACAGCGCCAACAGGATAAGCAGAACGACCGCCCCGGCTTTTACGAGGTGGCTCGCGATATACCGGTCGATCAATGCCATGTCGCCTTCCCGGCACGCCTGACCGCCCACCAGGCTACGAGGGTGGTGGCCAGCAGCCCCGGGGCCCACCACAGGGTCGCCCAAGTCTCCTGCTCCACCCAGGACTTGCCGATGCCGAGCAGATTGAAATAGATGGCATAGATTGCCAGGGCCACCGGCAATCGTGTGAAGCCCCCCTGGCGTGGGCGGCGCTCGCTTAGCGGCAGCGCCAGTAGGGCGAGCAGCAGCGTCGAAACCGGAGTCGAAAGCCGCCATTGCAACTCCGCCCGATCCTTCGGCTCAGATGATTGACGCAGCATGGCAGTCGTTTTGCCCTTGGATTTGTGCGCCATCGATCTCGGGGTCTTGGTATCGAGAAGCAAGGTCAGGGAGTCGAATCTGCCCCAGAAGTCCGGCCCCGTCGTCGCCTTGATGAAGGTCTGGGCATCGTCCAAAGTTAGGCGGTAACCATCGGCGCTCGTCTGTCGCTCGATACGGCCTTGTGCCGCGGTGATGACCTCCAGGCCATCGGGCTTGCGGGTCCGCACGAAGATACCCTTGATCTGATCCGCATCCGCGGTCGTCGGCTCGACGAATACTGCGCGTTCGCCGTCTTCGAACGAATAGAAGCGACCGGGGCGAATGCGTTCCAGCTCAGAGGTGGCCTCGGCCTGTGATTCGAGGGTGTAGATTCGACTGTAGGCCCAAGGTCGAACGACGGTCGAGAGCGCCGCCACAGCCAGCGCGAAACATACGGCAAACAACGCGATCGGCCGTCGCAGGCGTTGTATGCTGAAGCCGCTCGCCTGCATTGCGGTGATCTCGAGCTGGCTGTAGAGCCGCCCCAGACTGACGATGATCCCGAAGTAGAGCCCGATCGGTAACAGCACCTCCAGGGCGATAAGGGATTTCAGCAATGTCAGCTCGACGACTTCGCGCGCCTGTAGTATGCCGCTCGCCGCGTCGGCCAGGAAACGTGTCAGGCTGTAGACGAGGAAGATCGCGAGCAGCACGATACTGACTGCGGCGGTGGCTGCAGCGACCTCACGGAGCAGATAGCGGTCGACGATCACGTAAGCAGGATTTCGCGGGGTAGGGCCGGAGTGACGAATGATACTTGGTATCATTTAATGCCAATGCACTCAAATCAACCGAAATGCCACACTGCGCGCGGCGTGCTCAAATGGGTCGGTCTTTGTTGCTTGGGCCTGTTTGGTCAGGCGTGCTATCTGGAGGTGGCGGCCGCGCCGCTGGAGCTGGCGAAGGGAGACGCCGTGGTGGTGAGTGCAGAGCATGCGGTGGAAGACGATTCCGAGCGCGCGATGCACTTGCGCGGCAGCGTCCAGGTGCATGCCCCGACTTGGGAGATGTTCGCTGCCCAAGCGATCTTGTACGGCAATCCGGCCGCACCGGATGTGGTCGTCGCCGACGGTGTACCGGCGCGAATTCGGATGTTTCGCGACAATGGCGAACTACGGGTCGAAGCGGAAGGGCGGCACGTCGAGTACAGTCGTGCGGACGATATGGTGCAGATAACAGGGGACGCGGTGCTGACCGATGATCGACGCACGATCCGCGGCGACCGGATGCGCTATGCGATTCAATCGGGACGCATCAGCGTCGAAGGGGAGAAGCGGGTCAGGGCCCTGGCCCTGCCGGAGCCCTAGGGCCTGTTAACACTAATCCGGAGCGTGTCGCCGGAGGCCATTTTTTCGCAGATCAAGGCGTAACGAGCGCTGTGTAGCAGGCTACATAAGCGAGGTGCAACGCAGAGCTGTGGAAAAATGGCCCCGTCCCTTCGGGTTGCGCCCCAAAATGCGCCACTCGGTGTTACTCGTCGTTCATTTGGAATGACCAAACTTCACTCCTCGCGCCTTGATTGGCCCATTTTGGGGCAGCAACGACGCGATCCGGATTAGTGTTAACAGGCCCTAGTGGGCCAGTCCGCATCTGGCCAGTTGTTCTGCAACGCGGCGATGATTCGAGCGTTGACCGTGCTGGTGGTTTCGGTGACCAGGTCCAGACGTGGTGGGCCGGGCCAGCCCGGGTCTTCGAAGCTCAGGTCTGCGAAGGGTTTCGGCTGCCGGTATCTCGGCAGCACGTGAAAATGCACATCGGGGTCGACCATCATCAACATCAGATAATTGATCTTGTCGTAAGCGAAGGCCTCTCTCAGCGCGGTCTCGAGTTCGCGGGTGGCGCTCGCCAGCTCGGCAAAACTGGCCGCACTGAGGTCCCCGAAAGCGTGCGCCGGCTCTTTGTTGACCAGCACCAGCGCCCCCAGTGTGGCCTGTTGCGGGCGGAGTAGCAGGGACCAATGCGCGTAGTCGCGAACCAGCGTCTCCGGATAGCCAAACTTGCGTAGGGTCGCGTTCATGCCCGGTCGGTCATTTACCGCGCGCAGCGCCGAGCGACCGTCCTGCCAGCGCTATCTCCGGACGTGGCCAGCTGGCGACGACGGCCTGCGCCGCATCAAGATCGGCCCGGTCGTCTATCTCGCCCCAGCTGAGACCGTCAATCCAGCGAACGCCGACTTGTCCGCGTCTTGCCAACGCATCAACCGCGGATAGATACCAGAGCTTGGCGCCGTCGCTGCCGGTAACCATGCGGTCGAGCATTTCGCGGAACAGTGCCGCGCCCGTGGTGGTGAAACGGCTCATGCCAATGGCCTCGCCGTTGACCTCGGCAATGTCCAGTCGCTTCCCGACGCGCGCCAGGCGACCAGAGGCCACGGTCACCTTCATGTCGTCCGCGTCGTAAGCGTCCTTCCTGTCCGTAGCCACCGTGATAGGAATCTCTTCGCTTGCGCTCAGCAGTCGGCGCAACACGGCGGCCTCGAACAGGGTATCGCCATTGAGGAGAACGAACGGCACCTCCATCTCGGATCTCGCCATCCAGCAGGTACCGAGGTTGTCGTATTGCGCATAATAGTGGTTGTGCAGGGTACGCATCGGGACGCCGTGGGACTTGCGCGCGATGTCATCCACACTTTCGGCCGCGAACCCGGTAACGACGACCACTTCGTCGATCTCGCATTGGGCGATTTCGTGTAGCTGCCACTCCAGGACCGAACGCCCCGCAACGGCCAGGGCGCACTTGGGAATCTTTCGCGTCAACGGTAACAGCCGGGTTCCCTGCCCGGCGCTGAGAATAATGGCTTTCAACGCACTCCGCTCTCCGATACTGAGAATCGATTCAACAACTGGAACTGCTCGAAGGAGCAAAGTTGGACTTGCTCGAAACAGATCCCGCCTTTGCCATTAACCACGCGAATAATAACAAAATAACTGTCTATCGGCACGCTTGACAAGAAAAAACACCCAGGCGAGCTGGGCGGCTGCGCCGCAGCCGGCTGGCTACCGCCGGTGGCCCTTTCGTCGCCGATGGCTGCACTGCGACGGGCGGTCAGTCTTGCGGTCTGGTCTTGCGGCGCTGGTCCCGCTGTCGGTTCCACTCGGCGAGGTTCTGCAGCGGATCCTTCACGTAGTGGCTGGCCTGCATCAAGCTTAGAACGGTGGCATTGAAGCGGGTACCGACCCAGTCCATCGGGCGGTCGAAGTCCATGAACAGCACCACCCGGATCTCGTTGGTGTCGTTGCGCACCTCATGTTCATAGGTGTCATCGAAAACGACACATTCACCCTCGGCCCAGCGGTGGAACTGGTCGTCGACGCGTATCCAGCAGTTCTCGCGGTCTTTGGGCACGCGCAGCGCCAGATGGCAGCGCAGCAGGGCCCGCGTCGGCCCGTGATGCGGCCGAATGTGATAACCCGGAGCGAGAATCGAAAACCATGCATTCTGCAGACCCGGCAGCTGACCCAGGATGCGTGCCGTGACCGGGCACAAGGCGCAGTTTTCTGCGACGGGCTGTCGAAAGATGTACAGGCCGAAGGTCTTCCAATGATCTCCCTTGGAAATACGTTTCTGATCGGGAGAGATCTGATGAAAGGCCGGGATGTCCTCCGGATGCTCCAGCAGCGGCTCCAGTTCTGCGCGGACCTCCCGCCAGTTTGCCTCCAGTCGGGTCGTCCAGGGAAACTCGTCGTTCGACAAGAAGGGTCCCGTGCCCACCCTGGAGTGGCGCCCCTGGAAATCGCCTATCGCCTGCAAGAACTTCTTCCCTGCGCGGTGCACGGCCCGACGTTTAAGCTCTTTGACTGTCGCCATTGCTCTTCAGCCTCTCCTCGGCAATAAGCCAGTCGGCGCTGCTGTCTACGTCTACCGCCGCGTCGCAGTCGTTGACGACGACGTAACCGATACGACACCCAGCCCGTTCGGAAATGACGCCCAGGGCCTCCGCGAGCGATAGCCTGCGGGCCAGATAGCGCAGCATAACGCCCCAGCCCAGACCTCGGGCGATCCGCCAGGGCCGTTTGCGTTCTTTCTCCAGTCGACGCCAGAACTGGGGTGCAAGATCGCCGCTGTCCGACAACACCGCGAACAGATTGCTGCCGCAGTAGTTGCCGTCAGTAAAACGATACACGGTGCGCCGCGCGTTTGGATAGGCGGCCTCGACCAGCCGGTATGGCACGATGCCCACGACGACATCGTCGTCTCGCGCTTGCGCCGTCCGGCAGAAATCCGCGACTGTCTTGGCTGAGAGCAGGGCATGGTCTCCGGTGGTGAGCAGCACCGGTCGAGCGAGCTGGGAGAGGGCCGATAATGCGCTTGCCGCGGGGCCCGCTTCGGGTGCCAGCCAGTGGTAATCGCCGGCCGACAGCAAATCCTCGAGGATCTCGCTGCGATCCACCACCGACCGTCCGGGTCCACACAGGATGCCGCCCGCCACCCAACCGCTGGCACGCAGGGCATCGATCGCCCGAGCGACCGCAGCCCGACCGGCTACCGGTACCAGTACTCCGGCCGGGACGTTGAATTCGTGACTCAAGCGGCCCCCTCCTGGCCTTTCACCGGCTAGGACCACGGCGCGAAACGGTCTGGTATCTCGCTCTCCCATGGCAACCGTCCCTCCTCAGGCGTCCTGCAACGATTTGCCGTAAACGCGGTACCGCTTGGTGATCTGGCCACCGAGCGACTCGATGATGTTGCGCATGGCCTTGTTGTCCTCGAGGACCCAGGACATCTCCACGCGCTCGATACCTTTCGCGATAGCCGGCGCACGCAGTGCATCCACCACCAGGAACGCCAGCCCAGGACCGAAACGGGTGTGCTGGAGCTGGCGCCGGACGCCCATCAGCGCGATACGCCCGGTCTTCGGGAAACCGACCTTGAGACGCCAGAGCAGCTTGAGCCAGCCGAAGGGCAGCAGCCGCCCGTCCAGATCGGCGATGGCCTCGTTGATATTGGGTAGCAAGGCGATGAAGGCGACCGCTGCCCCGTCGAGCTCCGCGATCTGAATGAAACCGTCGGGCGTCACCTTGACCAGCTCGCTACCGATATGCTGAATCTCCTTTTCGGTGAATGGGACGAAGCCCCAGTTGTCGGACCAGGCGTCGTTAAAGATGTCGCGCAAGGTCTCCAGTTCGGACTCCAGACGCGCGCGATTCAGCGGGCGCAGCAGGACCCGTCCCTGCAGCCGCTGCTGGAGTGCCACCATCACCGGGGTTGCCTCGATGCGCGCATCGATCTCGTAGGCCAGCACGTCTTTCAGTGGGCGGTAGCCGCATCGCTCGATCGCCGCGCCGTAGTAGGGGCGGGCGTGACCCATCATCACGAACGGCGGCGCCTCGAAGCCTTCGACCAGGACGCCCGTTTCCTGGTTGATGTTCATGCTGAAGGGTCCGCTCACCTGCTGCATGCCGTGACCCCGCAGCCAGGACTCCGCCCGGTCGAACAGCGCCGCCGTGACCTCCTGATCATCGCTCATCTCGAGGTTGCCGAAAAAGCCGGTCCGATCACCGTAGCGCTCCTGGTGCAACTGGTCGATCTGGGCCGTAATCCGACCGACCGGGCGCTCATCGAGGTACGCGACCCAGCCCTGCCAGCGCAGGTGCGCGAATACCGGGTGCTTTTCGGACAGCGCCTCCTTTCTTTCCATGAGCAGGGGCGGGACCCAGGCCGGGTCGCCTCGGTAGACCTCCCAGGGAACGCGCAGGAAATCGTGCATGGCCGCGGGGCTTGAGACGGGCTCGATACGTAACCTGGCCATTGCTTGGGACTCCGGGAGAATCGCTCATGGATTGGACTAGGACGCTTGCGGGGCCGCAGTTTGCCATATCCGGCGCGCCCGCGTTCGTCCCCTTCGTCCAACCGCCGCGCCCGAAAGGCAAGGGGTAGATGCCGACTGCCTGGGAGTCACACCCTGAGTCGGCAGGGCAGCGGCGGCAAGGTCCCTCAGCACCAATGGGCGAAACTGCGTCCGAGCGTCTTTTCCAGCTTTCGTATGTCATCGGCGAAGGCCTCGTGCAACACTGCGCGCAGGCCCTGCGGGAATGGCGGCGGATCGCGCTGCACCAGGTTCAACCGGAGCAGGCGCTTGTGCAGCTGCTTGAGACGAAGCGGGCGCACACCGCGGTCGATCTCGCCACGCTCGACCGCCTTGAAGACCGCCGCCGGCGGTTTATACAGGAGGGTCTGGAGCCAGCGCCAGCGGTAGCTGCGGCTCTTAAGACGATGTGGAAATCGGGTGAGTCCCGCGGCACTGAGGGTGGCCATGCCGTCATCCACGCCGGCGAAACGCAGCAGCTCCCGATAAGTCTCGAGCGGGCGCGCCTTGAGATCCTCATTGACCACGACGTGACAGCGCTCGCGTCCCGCGAGACCAATCAGCCGCTCCACCAGGCCACCGAGGCTGGCCACGTCGCGATAGCGTAGACGACGCGGATCACTGCAGCGCTTCGGTATATGCTCACCGCGCAGTCTCGCTTCCTGCAGACTCCAGGCCCGTTCGAAGTCCGGTTCGTCCTCCTCCAGGAGGAACAGCAGTCGGAAGTGATAAGAGCGCAGCATGTCGATCGGGTTGCGCACCGCGACCACGAAGCGCGCCTCCGGCTGGACGGAGAGGATCCGTCGAATCGCATCGGGGTCATAGAGGTAAGTGACCGAGCCCTCTCCGAGTGCGCAGTGGGTCTCCGGGTCGCAATGGGCAAAATAGCGATCGAGATATTCCTGCTGGATCTTGGCGTGCGAGTCGGCCTCGGCGTGGGTGAAATAGTTCAATTCCTTGGGCCGCGAGAAGCAGATCTGGGGATGGCGAGCCAGGGATTTGCTGATCGACGTGGTACCGCAGCGCGGCGCACCCACAAGAAAGACCCTGGGGAAGAATGGGAAATCCGCCGCCTTGATCCGCTGCTCCATCACCGAACTCCCAGACTCGTCGGATACGCCATCAGACGATAAAGGATAACCAATTGGCGCGGACTGATCACCTGCACTGACCATCTGTCATGTAGCCTTGGCGGCAGGTAGAAAGGCGACCAAGTCATGCGCAGCCGCGCCTGGATCGGGCGCGGTCGGCTTCTATGTAGAGGCAGCGCGGAGCGGGAGATGCCGGGGGCTCATGGTACAGTGCGATGTTGCATGAGGCGACACGGGTTGAACAGGCAATCGCTGTCCAGGGCCGCACTGCACAGCGTTCAACAGAGTTAAAAGGCCATCGCGATGCGCTTCATGTTCCACATCGGCCGGGCTTACCCTAGCCGGACCCTGCTTACCCTGCTTGCCCTGCTCATTGCCGGTCTGGTGCAGGCTGTGAGCCTTTCGGCTCTGCTGCCGGTCCTGAGCATCGCGATGGATTCCGAGGGGAGCGCAAACGCCAACGGCGGCATGCTCGTCGCGGATGTCCTGCGCGACGTTGGCATTGCTCCCACTCTGGGGGTGCTATTGAGCCTGATCGTCATCGGCATGGCGTTGAAGAGCGTGCTGATGCTGTTCGCGAAACGGTATGTTGGCTACACGGTGGCCCAGGTCGGCACCGACCTGCGCCTGCGGCTGCTCCGGGCGCTTGTCGAGGCGCGCTGGGCCTATTTTCTGACCCAGCCGGTCGGCAACCTGACGAACGCCATGGCAACCGAGGCGCGGCGCGCCTCGAACGCCTATTTGAACGGTGCCCGCACGGTGGCCATTGCGATCGAGGCCTTCGTCTACATTGGCGTGTCCGCCACGGTGTCCTGGCAGGCAACACTGGTCGCACTTGCCGTCGGCGGTCTGATCATGATGGCCTTCTCGCGCCTGGTCCGCAGCGCCAAACGCGCTGGAAAGCGACAGACGGTCCGCATGAAGACCCTCATCCGCGTGATGACGGACACTCTGCACTCGGTCAAGGCGCTCAAGGCCATGGGTCTCGCCGACCGTGCCAGCGTTGTGCTGGCGTCGGAGACCGGTCGCCTAAACAAGGCCTTACGGCGGGAGGTGTTCAGCACGGAGGCGCTCAACGCCTTGTACGAGCCCCTGATCGTTGCGTTCGTCGCGGTCGGCCTGTACTTCGCACTGACCAAATTCGACCTGCCGGTCCCGCATGTGCTGGTGCTGGTTTTGCTTTTGGTACGCGTCATGGGCTCCTTTGGCAAGGTGCAAAAGAGCCATCAGAACATGGTCGTTGCAGAGAGCGCCTACTGGTCGCTGTTGCACACGATCCAAGCCACTGAAGCCGCGCACGAGCGTGCCGAAGACGGGCTGCCGCCGTCGTTGCAACGCGGCATCACGCTGCGCGAGCTGCGGTTCCGTTTCGCCGACAAGGAGATACTGAAAGGCCTGAATCTGTCGCTTCCGGTCGGCAGCTTCACCACCTTGATCGGCGCGTCCGGCTCGGGGAAGACGACGGTAATCGATCTCATCACCGGGCTGTTGAAACCGACGGCAGGCGAAGTGCTGATCGACGGACTGCCATTACAGGACTACAGCCTGGCGCAGTGGCGACACCTCATCGGCTATGTCCCGCAAGACGCCTTGCTCCTGAACGACACGGTGCTGCACAACGTGACCTTGGGTGATCCGGAACTGGACCAAGCCGACGCCGAAAGGGCGTTGCGCGCGGCCGAGGCCTGGCCATTTGTCGCGGCCATGCCGGAGGGCATGCAGACGGTCGTTGGCGAGCGCGGCGGCAGACTCTCCGGCGGCCAGCGGCAGCGACTCTGTATCGCCCGCGCGCTGGTGAGGAGGCCGAAACTGCTGATCCTGGACGAGGCGACCAGTGCCCTCGACCCGCACAGCGAGGCCGCCGTATGCGATACCCTGTCGAGGCTGCGCGGACAGATGACCATGCTTGCGGTTTCCCATCAAACCGGCATGGCGACGATAGCAGATCGGGTCCTGCGCCTGCACGACGGCATTCTTGTCGCGGCCGAGCCCGACTTGACGGCGTATGCTACCGGCGAGCATCAACCGGGGAAACAGATTTCCGGCAGCTGAGACCGGTTGCCGTGCCGGCCGCACCTGTGCCAGCGGACGAGTGAGTTGCGCGAGCGCGACGCCTGACAAAAAATCTGCATGCAGAGTTTCACACCATGGCCATTTACGTACACCTGATCGCGGAGACCAACGTGGCGCTCTGGGGGCTGACATCACGCGAGCGCCTGCGCCGCGTCCTGAGCCGCGCCGGTCTCAGCCACTTCGCCGACGACCTCGGGCATGTCCCCGCGGATGCTTCGGTACTGCTGGTCCGAGGTGACTACCTGTACGACACGCGCGTGCTCAACGGGCTGGCCGCCAGCAGGGAGGTCATTCTCCTCGGTGCAGACGGCGCCGTGGCGGTGGCGGCCCATGTGCCCGCATCCGAGGCGACGCGAATCAAGGCCTATATTGAGGCCGGCAAGTCCGCGCCCATTCCGAGCGGCTTGCAGACGGCGACGCCGCAGGCTATCGGTGCAGGCTTCGAAACCAAGCTGCGCAAGCTGGGAGAGGCCTATGTGCTTCCGATCACGGCCGCCGATCAAGCCGCCCTGGAAAGGCGACTGTTCGATGGTTCCTACAAGGGAGTAACCGATCTGGTGACCAAATGGGCCTGGCCGATCCCGGCCCGATGGGCCACTCGGTTGTGCGTGCGTTTGGGCATTCTCCCCAATCACGTGACCGCGATGAGCTGGCTGCTGGCGATCCTGGCCATTTACCTGTTTGCGGTCGGTCATTTTGGCTGGGGGTTGCTCGCCGGCTGGGTGATGACCTTTCTGGACACCGTGGACGGCAAACTGGCCCGTGTCACCGTCACCTACACTGATTTCGGTAACCTGTTCGACCATGTCCTCGATGTCTTGCATCCGCCGTTCTGGTACCTCG
Source organism: uncultured Gammaproteobacteria bacterium (assembly GCA_963808165.1). Taxonomy (GTDB): domain Bacteria; phylum Pseudomonadota; class Gammaproteobacteria; order Chromatiales; family Chromatiaceae; genus Thiosocius. The sequence goes on from CAWEET010000001.1 coordinate 170,116, forward strand.
CGTGGGCCATGGGGCTGACCAGAGACGGCGCCGACGTGCTCGGCTTCTCGCTCGCCACCGCGGCCTGGTTGATCTTCGGCGGTTATGTCGTCGGGCGTCTCGCCGAAGGCCTCTTCCGCCGCAAGCTAGGCGATTTCAGCATCTTCGCCTGGCGCCCGGTCGACTCTTTTTCGCGACTGATCACCGCGCGTCGCAACCCCTCGCTGATCATGTTGACCGTCGGGGCGGTCATGGGACGGCCGGACCTCGGCCTCGTTGCCGTCGTGCTCTGGACCCTGATCTCGGCGCTCTTTCTGTGGCTGCGCGTCGCGGTCGCCTGGCAGGAGAAGTCGGCCTCCGGCGCCCTCCAGCCGTGGATGACCGCAAGCGACAGCGACGCGCGGAGGCGGTCCCTGGCCTACCGCTGGTTCGCTCGCTGACATGCCCCTGCAAGGTGCCGCGCGAGGCTGCCGGTTTAGGGTGTCGCGTCGATGACGGACGTGCGCAAGGGTCCGCTGGTGCACGTGCCGGCTGACGGGTCCGCGATCCACGAACCTGATGCTGCCGCAAGCTCGGGGGTCACCTGGGGCTGGGTGCTCCTGGACGACCGGCCTGGCAATACGACCCAGGCGGTTGGCCTCGCCGAGGCCCTCGGCTTTCGCTTCGAACGCAAAGCCCTGTGCTTCAATGCGCTCGCGAACCTGCCGAACTGGCTGCTGGGGGCGACGCGTCGGACCCTCGATGCCGGGGGCTGCGCCGGCCTCGAGCCGCCATGGCCCGTGGTGGTCATCTCGGCGGGTCGCCGCACCGCGCCGGTCGCCCGATGGATCGGGCAGCAGAGCCGTGGTGAAACCCACCTCGTGCAACTCGGACGCAAGGGAGGCATCGCGGCAGATGCCTTCGACGTGGCGATAACGCCCCTGCATACGCGCATGCTGCCGCACCCCCGCCGGGTCGAGACCCTGGGGCCTCTCAATCCGATCACCGGCGAACGCCTCGACGCGGCGGCGTTACGTTGGCCGCATCTGGTCGACGGGCTGTCGCGTCCCCTGGTTGTTCTGCTGGTGGGCGGTAGTACGCCGCGCTACACCCTTGGGGCCGAATTCGCCGGCCGGATGGCCGCGGACGTGTCGGCTTTCGCGCGCACGCAGGGGGGATCTGTGCTCGTCGTGACGAGTCGTCGTACCGGGGGTGAGGCGTCGCGCGCATTGTCCGACGCAGTCGGCGCGCAGGGCGAGGTGCATCTTTGGCAGCCCGACGGGGACAGCCCATATGCCGCCTACCTGGCGCATGCCGATATTCTGGTGGTCACTGGCGAAAGCGAATCCATGCTGGGCGAGGTGGCTGCGGTCGGCAAGCCAATGTACATCTACCCGATCCCGCAGAAGCCACCGACGGCCAAGACCCGCCTGAAAGAATGGATGCTCGCCAAGGCCCAAACGCCAGGCGCCGATCCGGTTGCATCCCGGTCGAGCAGCGCTATCGCAGCACTGTGTGCAACCTTGATTGCCCGGGGGGTCGTGATGCCGCCGCGCCGCATCGAATTACTGCATCAGGCATTGATCGACCGCGGCATCGCCCGCTACTTCGGACAGGCCTTGCCGAAAACGCCGGCTCCGTTGCGGGAAACTGCCGACGTGGCACAGCGGGTGAAAGACTTGCTGGGCCTTTCCCAGGCATCCGCGACGCCGAGATGACCACCATCTCAATCATCCTGCCCACCTACAATCGTGCCGACACGCTTGCGCGACCGATCGACAGCGTGCTTGCCCAGGATTTTCCCGACTTCGAACTGATCGTTGTGGATGACGGCTCGACCGATGCGACAGCCGAGCGCGTGCATCGCTACACCGATCCGCGCATCACCTACCTGCGGCAGCACACCAACCTGGGCGGCAACGCCGCGCGCAACCGCGGCATCCGGGAGGCCAAGGGTGAGCTCCTCTGCTTCATCGATAGCGACGACGCCTTTCTTCCGCACAAGCTTGGCTACGTCCACGATTATTTCTCCCGCCATCCGGCCATCGAGGTGCTGGTCGACTCCTTTGAGATCCTTTTTCCGCCCGAGTCCGGCAAACGCACAAAGCGGCGCATCAATCCCGTCATCGAAGACAATGCACTGCTGGAAGAGGCAATTTTCGCCAGGCATCTGTACAAGGCCACCCCGGCACTGAGCGCTCGACGCCGCGCACTGCTCGCTGTCGGGCTGTTCGATGGAACACTCAGGCGGCGCCAGGACATGGATCTGCTGCTGCGATTGGTGCGGTGCGTGAACTGTGCGTCGACTGACGCGGTGCTTTGGACCAAGCACTGGTCGGAGGGTGCCATTTCGTCGAAGCTCGACACCTTCGTCGACGCGACGATCGAGATCTGTCGCCGGCATCCCGATTACGCCGGCCAGTCCGACTACCGGGCCGGGCTCAGCCGCGATATCGCCCGGCATGCCATCCGGCTCATAAGCCGCGGCAGCTGGGCGACGTTGAAGACCGACCTCGGTCGGCTCGGGGACTTCTTCGGAGCGGGCGAGACCGCCCGGCTATTGCTGCGTGGCCTGGTGGAGATTCGTCGGCGGCGTAAAGCTGCGGCGCAGCGCTGACCAGAGCTCACCGCCCAGCCAGACCGTGTAGAAGGCGTACGCGATGAGAAGCGCGGCCGGCACCTGCCAGGCCGGCAGGTCGACCTCGGTGTGCTTGCTGATGATGCGGCGGGTGGCGCGCCAGGTCTTCTTGCCCCACATCCTGAATGCGTAGCCCAAGCGCCCGATGCGCGAGCGCGTACCCGAGTAAAATGCCTGGAAGTCGCGGTCCAGGCCGGCGGTCCAGGCACGCCAGGCGAGAAATTTGAAGCCGGGGTGTGGTGCGTGCACGGTCATGGCGTCTGCGGTGCGCGTCCAGCGGACACCGCGACGGTCGATGTCCCGCAGCCAGATACCGCATTGTTTCTTGAAGGCCGGCAACTCGGGAAAGGGGTTGCTGCGGAAAAACTCCGTGCGCATGGCACAGTTGTTGGCGTGAATCTTTTTGCGCTGGGCCGTGATCTCGCGCTCACTGGCCAGATTGAAGATCCAGATCAGGGCCATGGTCCTGGACAGCAGATCCTCGTAGCCCAACACGGTGAACCCGCCAACCGCCTTGATCTCGTTGTCGGCAAATGGCTTCAGGAGTCCCGGCAGCCAGCCCGGCTGGGGGCCGGCATCGCTGTCGAGCATGACGACGATGTCAGTCTGCGCGCGCTGGGCGCCGAAATTCTTCAACTGGTAATAGGTCAGGCCCGGCGTCGGCACCAGCTCCAGGTCCGCCAGCTCGCCCAGCTTCGGTGCCACGCGATCGATGACGGCGAGGATGGTACCCTCCTCAACGGCGTTCGCATTGTAGAGGTACATCACCTTGGGCCGCTCGCTGAGCAGATCCCGGCAGCGCTCGAGCTCCGTCTGGAAGGCCACCATGGCGCGTGCCGTCCACTCGTCCTCGACGTCGATGGCGTTTTCCCACTCGATGAGGACCGTGAATGGCGGAAGCTTCTGTTCGGAACGACTCATCGGGTGTCTCCAGCCTCAGGGGCGTCGCTATACAGACTCAAAGTGAATGGCACTGACAGGTTGGCCTGGTGATTCCGATCATTAATCTCGGGCAAAACGCCGTGAATACGTCCCTGCAGGCTCGACGGCGGCGTCCATGCCGCCGACGTTTTCTCCAGAAATGATCGGAATCAGCTCAAGTCAGTGCCCTTCAACTTAAGGTACCATTTCAGGCTGGGCCGACGCCATTCGAAGCGTCGGGAACGGCCCGAGCAAGGCGCCGCAGATGCCGCGGGCCGCGCAGCAACGCCTGCCTCGGCGGCAGGCGTGAGTTGGTGCCACGTGGGACTGGTCCAGTGCGGATAGGCTGACATAGAGCGGAGTCTGAACCATGGCCTTCTGGGAATTACGCGCTTCCAGCCGAATCCTGCGCGCTTCCGGACGCCCCGTCGCAGCGGCGGGGCGTGAGGCGCCCGAATGCATCGTGCTTGGGGTAGCCGCAGGGCTCTCCCCGAGCGACAAGCCGCCGGTTCGCATCTTTCTCGGCACTCAGCCCGAGCAGCATCGGCCTGAGCGCGTCTTCATCTGGTCGATCGAGCAGGTCAGGGACCCGTCGCGCGTCTACGAGATCTTTCTGATGAAGTCGCTCAATGGCTTTGACCGCCGCGGCTGGACCACCGGCTTCACTAATTATCGCTTCGCGATACCGCATTTCGCGGGAAACCGGGGGCGCGCGATCTACAATGACGTCGATCAGATCTACCTCGCCGACCCCGGGGAGCTGTTCGATCTGCCGATGGATGGTCATGGCTTTCTGGCCATTGCCGAGAAAGAGTCGTCGGTAATGCTTGTCGACTGCGCCCGCATGGCGTCCGTGTGGACGCTGTCGGAGGCGCAGCGTTTGCGCAAGGGGCAGTTGCTGAAGAAGGCACTGGCCGAGCCGAACTGCTGGGGACCACTGGCACCCGAGTGGAACGCCCGCGATGAGGATGAATACGACCCGGAGCGCGCCAAATGCGTGCATTTCACGACCCTTCACACGCAACCGTGGCGGCCCATGCCGCGGCGTTTTGCCTACCTTTCCCACCCGATGGGGGAGCTCTGGTATCAAATGGAGGACGCCGCCAACCAGGCGGGTTATCAGGTCTTCACGGCGGCTCGGCCCAGTCTGTTGTTTCGCCAGCTGCTCGAAGGCTATCGGAGCGGAGCACGCGAGCCCCGCCCCCTGGCCCTGGCGGCGGATGAGCGCCGTGAACTCGCGGCGCTGATCGAGGCGACCGCGACCAGGCGCCTGCTCCACTTGCATATCGGCGGGGCGGCTTCAGACGAGCTACCGGGGGGGGCGGACGGCCTGGAGGTCACCCGTTACGACCCCGCCGACCCCTCCGCGTCGCTGTCGTTGGATGATCGTTATGACGGGGTGTTCCTGGATCTCCGGAGCGCGGAGCTCCCTACGGAAGACGTGCCCTGGCTGATCGCCCAGGCGTTCGCCCACGCGCAGCATTTTGTCTGCGCCAGGATCGACAGCCGACAGCAAACCCTCTCCAGACACGTGAAAGCGGACTTTCGAGACCTCGACTGGTGGCAGGGCATGTTTCGCCTGACCAGCGCTCGGTACCCCGCGGGCATCCGCTGGCAGTTGCTACGCCGGACCTCCTCACTGCTGGGGAGCAAACTCAGTGTCCGGGCCGGCGCACAGGCGCATGGCGGGGACGCGACTGCCTGGGTACTCACCGACGGATTGTCCGAGCATCGCAGCCAGGCGCTGGCGCTGGCGGCGGCGTTGCGCTGGCCGTTCGAGGAAAAGCCACTGCTATTCAATGCCCTGGCTGCCCTCCCGAACCGCTTGAAGGGTGCCTCGGCGGGAACGCTCCAGGCCGCGAGTCGAGCCGCCTTGCGGGCGCCGTGGCCTGATCTGCTTATCGTCGCAGGTCGTCGCGCCGCGCCGTCGGCGCGTTGGATCGGCGAGCAGAGTCGCGGCCTGACTCGGCTTGTATTCGTCGGGGATGCGGGCGGCGAGGTGGCCGAGGATTTCGATGCCCTGGTGACGCCAAGGCACGCGCGCCTTTGGGCTCACCCGCACCGCATTGAAACCCTGTTGCCGCTGTCCTCGCTCTCACCGCAGAATTTGGCGGACGCAGGCCGAGGCCGGCCCGATCGGTTCGACGGATTGCCCCGTCCTTGGATCGCATTCTTCGTCGGGTGGGATGGCGACCGCCGCGCGCTCGACGTTGCGATGGCCCGGCGTATCGGTGATGACCTGGCCCGCTTTGCTGCCGAGCTGGGCGGTGCCCTGCGGGTGTTGCCAGGCCCCCACCTCAGCGGCGAGGCCGCAGGGGAGTTGGCGAAAGCCTCGGGAGGGGTGCTCGAGGTCGGCGGTCGGCACGCCCGAGCCGAAGAAGGTCACTTTGCCGATCTGGCGGAGGCGGACCTGGTGGTCGTCGGTGGCGAAGGCGAGGCCGTGATTGGCGAGGCTGCCGCAACCGGCAAGCCCCTTTATATTTACCCGCTGCCCGCGCGCCGCCCGGGTGTCTTGGGCAGGCTGTCGGACTGGCTCGTTGCACGCGCACTGTCATGTCCGCCGAACAGGCGCGGCACCACGCGGCCGCAGCAGGGCTTGGAATATGTGTGCGCGAGACTGGTGGCGGGCGGCTATGTTAGAGCGACGCCGCGGCCGGCGATGCTGCATCAGGCGCTGTTCGAGCGCAGCATCGCTGTGCCGTTCGGTCGGCCGCTGCCAGACAACAGGCCCGAGCCGCGGCAGGAAACGGAACAAGTCGCCGCGCAGCTCAAGTCGCTTCTGACGAATCCACGTGTCTTCTAACTGGTGCAGGGTGCCCGCCCCTTGGGCGAACATCCGGGCCCCGTGCCTTGCTGCTCGGTCTACCGCTGGCCTATTCAATTGCTGCGAATGGGCGCTCGCCGAGAGGGTTCGACTCCCGCTGATCCCAGAAATACCGTCGGAAATTCAGCGCCCGGAGTGACCAAGGCGGCACGATCAGGCCTCAGGCTTTCTCCGACCGGTACAGGTACCGAATCATTCACCGAGATCGCGGGAATGTCGGACATCTTGAGGGGTCTCTGGCATCGTGAGCCTGACCAACGCCGACGACTGCCGGCCGGGAATGCACGCGATGCGCGAGCAGCAAGTGTGCAGCCCGTTGCTGGAACGCAGGATCTCAAGGGTGGAATGGCGCAAGTTGGAGGCCCGATCGGAATTGCCGGTGTGGGACAAGCCGGCCGCTCGGCCCAATAGCAGGCTGCCTGAGCGGATGGCCATGGCCGACGGTGGTCGTCGACAGACGCATCATGGCACGCTCCAAGCATCACGGCCGCGTCGGCCGGCATGGCAGGCCCGATCAGTATCGGCGCAGGCCTGCCTGCACGGGGGATCGATGATGCGTCAGGGCTCGATGATCTTGGGGCCGTCCGGTGCCCCGAGGATCAACATGTCGGCCGGACGGTGGGCGAAGATGCCTACAGTGACGACGCCGGCCAACTGGTTGATCTGCGTCTCCAGTTGCATCGCCTCCATGATCTCGAGGTTGTGCACGTCGAGGATCAGGTTGCCATTGTCGGTGACGAAGTTCTCGCGCAGGACGGGGGTTCCGCCCAAGGCCACCAACTCACGCGCGACGTAACTGCGTGCCATCGGTATCACCTCGACAGGCAGCGGGAATTTGCCCAGCACATCGACGAGTTTGCCCTCGTCGGCTATACAGACGAATCGCTTGCTGGCTGCTGCGACGATCTTTTCCCGGGTCAATGCGCCACCGCCGCCTTTGATCAATTGCAGCTGCAGGTTGGATTCGTCCGCGCCGTCGACATACATCTCCAGGCCACCGGTCGCGTTCAGGTCGAGTACCTCGATACCCAGGCCTTGCATGCGCTCGGTTGACGCCTCGGAACTCGATACCGCCCCCTCAAAACGTCCTTTGACCTTAGCGAAGGCGTCGATGAAGTGGTTGACTGTGGATCCCGTGCCTACTCCGACGACACCGCCCTCCGGCAAGAAGTCTATGGCCGCTTCGGCCGCCTGACGTTTCAGTTCGTCTGCGTTCATTTCTGCCCTCGTCTATGCCGGTGGACGCCGGCCGATTGGATTCTGCCGGAAGACGTTATCATCGTTCGGCGACCGGCGGCCATAGCGGCGACACGATCAGAACGGCTGACTTACACTAGTCACTGAATTCTCCGACGCGTCGTCCCGCCACCAAGACAATCGCGCCGAGTAGCAGGCGCGCCATAGCGCAGCGGCCCGAGGTCGCGCGTCTTCAACTACGATCTGCCAAGGGTAAGCATGTCACGCACCTATATCGAAAAAATCCTGCGCGCTCGCGTCTACGACGTTGCCTCCGAAACGCCGCTCGAGTCTGCGCAACTCCTTTCCGCCCGCATGGAAAACCGGGTTCTACTTAAACGAGAGGATCAGCAGCAGGTCTTCTCGTTCAAGCTGCGTGGCGCTTACAACAAAATCTACCACCTGTCGCAGGAGCAGCGGTCCCAGGGCGTGGTTGCTGCGTCCGCGGGTAACCACGCGCAGGGCGTGGCCCTTGCCGGCAAGCACCTCGGTGTGAACACGACGATCGTCATGCCGGTCACGACGCCGGCGATCAAGGTCGGGACGGTGCGCCGTCTGGGCGGCAAGGCCGTGTTGCAGGGTGACTCCTACGACGACGCCTACGCGCATGCGATGCAACTCGCAAGCGACAGGGGGTTGACCTTCATCCATCCGTTCGATGACCCGGACGTGATTGCAGGTCAGGGTACGATCGGTATGGAGATGCTGCGACAGCATGCAGACCCCATCCACGCGGTGTTCGTGCCGGTCGGCGGCGGCGGCCTGATCGCCGGCGTCGCAGCCTACATCAAGCATGTCCGCCCCGAGATCAAGGTTATCGGTGTCGAGCCCGAGGATTCTCCGACGCTGGAGCGGGCCCTTGCCGCCGGACGGCGCGTTGTCCTGCCGCGCGTCGGCCTCTTCGCTGACGGGGTGGCGGTCAAGCAGATTGGCAAAGAGACTTTCCGAGTCGCGCGGAAGACCGTTGATCAAGTCGTATTGGTTACTACCGACGAGATCTGTGCGGCGATCAAGGACGTTTTCGATGACACGCGCAGCGTGGCCGAGCCTGCCGGCGCACTGGCCATCGCCGGCATAAAAAAATATGTGGCGCGCGAGGGTATCAGTGGCAAGACTCTGATAGGCATATTGAGCGGCGCCAATGTCAACTTCGATCGGCTGCGACATATCGCCGAACGCGCCGAGGTCGGCGAGCAGCGCGAGGCATTGCTCGCAGTCCAGATCCCCGAGAAGGCGGGTAGCTTCCTTGCGTTCTGCCGCGCACTGGGCAAGCGCAGCATCACCGAGTTCAACTATCGATACTCGGATGAAAGGAACGCGCAGGTGTTCTGCGGTGTCGAGTTGCGTGAGGGCAACAGCGAACGTACCGAACTCATCGACCAACTGGTCGGGAAGGGTTTCGAGGTGGTCGATCTGACTGACAATGAAACGGCGAAGCTGCACATTCGGTACATGGTCGGCGGCCACGCGCCGCAGGCCGAGAACGAAAGGCTCTATCGATTCGAGTTCCCCGAGCGGCCCGGGGCGCTCCTCGACTTTCTCAAAGGACTGTCACGTGGCTGGAACATCAGCCTGTTTCACTACCGAAATCACGGCGCTGCCTATGGCCGCGTACTTGTCGGTCTGCAGCTGAATAAAGACGCGGTACGCGACTTTCGCGCCTATATGCAAAGCAGCGGGTACGTCTACAGTGAGGAAACGGAGAATCTGGCTTACCGATTGTTCGCCAGCGGCGGATAGACTGCCGGTGGTCATAATGGCCCGCTGACGGATTAAGGATGCTGGCATCGTAAAAAAGCCCGACCAACTGGTCGGGCTTTTTGTTGCCTTTGATTCTTGAAATACTAGATCAACGGTTTCTTTCGTGGCGTCACCTTGCGCGGCCTGGCTGCCACCTTCTTTTTCGCGGCAGCCTTTTTCTTTGGTGCTGCCTTCTTCTTGGCAGCGGTCTTACGCTTCGGTGCCGCCTTCTTCTTGGCAGCGGTCTTGCGCTTAGGTGCTGCCTTCTTCTTGGCAGCGGTCTTACGCTTCGGTGCTGCCTTCTTCTTGGCAGCGGTCTTGCGCTTCGGTGCTGCCTTCTTCTTGGCAGCGGTCTTACGCTTAGGTGCTGTCTTCTTCTTGGCAGCGGTCTTGCGCTTAGGTGCTGCTTTCTTCTTTGCAGTCGCCTTTTTCTTTGGTGCCGCCTTCTTCTTTGCAGCTACCTTCTTCTTTGCAGCAGCCTTTTTCTTTGTTGCCGCCTTCTTCTTTGTAGCGACCTTCTTCGACGCCGGAGCCTTCTTCGCTACGGTCTTCTTTCTGGCGGATGCCTTCTTCTTGACTGCCATAAACCCCCTCCGGTTGAACTGCTGCCATAGACAATGGCTTGAGTATAATCAAGGATAATGAAATTACTAGTTTGTCAACGGCTTTATCGACGTTTGCATTCAAGGCTTTAGAAAAACTTTGCGACCTTTTTTCGCATGGGTGTCAACGTTCGCACGATGTATACCGTGTGAAATGCGATTACGCCAGATAGCGGCCTCTTGCTTGCGGTGCCTCATGGTGGGTCGACGCAATGTGCATTCCTGCCGCACAGGCCAAGGTGATTCACGTTGTTCGAGGTGCACGAATGCGGCAAGGGATCGATCAGGTTTGATCTCGACGTGCTGCATGATAGTGACGGCGATCGCTCACCACGGCATCGAGTGTTACATCCCAGGGTTGAGTGTCCAGGTGATCGATTCGCTGTGACTCGTGAGCGAGCCCGAGCAGGTAGGGTCGCTTTGCATGTTCGAGACGATTCACGAACGCAAAGCTGCGGTCATAGTAACCACCGCCCATGCCGAGACGATGGCAGTCGCTGTCGAAGCCGAGCAAGGGGACAACGACCAAATCGAGTCGGCGCGCGGGGAGCAAGCGGCGTCGACGTGGCAGAGGTTCAGGAATCCCAAAACGGTTCAGCGTCATCCGGTCGCCGGGCTGCCAGCGGCAAAACCAAAGGCGGCCTTTACGAAACGGGTGCAGCACCGGTAGGTAACACGCCTTACCCATCTGCGCTGCCAGCCTCAGTAGCGGCATTGGGTCGATCTCGCCTTTGCTGCCCACGTAACCGGCAATGCGTCTGGCGCGCCGGAACTGCGGAGTCCGCTGGATGCGCCCTAGCGCAAGCGCCTCGGCGGTAGCCCGGATGTCGGACGGCAGCGCAAGCCGGTTGCGTTTGAGCTGTCGGCGAAGTGCTGAGAGGTCGGTCAAGTTTCTGGTCTTCTCGAGATGCCCCGGCGCGAGTTTCGGGATCAAGCGGCCGAGCGAAGACATCGTGCATCAGTCATGTGCAAGCTGTCATGTCCGGGCGGGAACCGCGCTTCGTGGATTTGTGCCACTTGGCGCCTCTGAAAGAGACGGAATGAAGAGACATTCCCCGCCTGTGCCGGTGCTCGCCGTTGTCCTTGAACCATGTGGTTCAAGTGGGACCGAAACGGTGTCTCAGGCTTTCCGCTACGAGGCGGACATGCACACCGACGCCGGTGAATCGGACCCGGGGTGCTTTAAGCATCGGCTCAAGGGAACATCGGGCCAGCTGCCGGACACCGCAGGGAATGTCTAACTGAAGGCTAAACCCAAATGCCTCAGAGTTCCAGTTGGGTGCTGTCGTTCAAGGTGATTTCGATGCGCTCACGCAATGAACGGATGCGTTTGTTGGCCGAACTGGCCGCAGAATCCTGCTCCGATTTCTCATGCAGCAATTCGTGCGCCAGGTTGAGCGCCACCATGACGGCGATCCGGTCGGTACCGATTACTTTTCCCGTCCCGCGCACCTCGCGCATGCGTGCATCAAGGAAGCGAGCCGCGCTGATCAGCTCGTCTTCGGTTCCTGGCTCGCAGGCGATCCGGTAATCCTTACCCAGGATGCTAACCGCAACCGGCTGACTGCTCTTGGTCACGCTTCGTCCCCCAGCCGCTTCAGCCGGCCGATCATGTCTTCGACACGGTGTTTCGCCTCATCGGTTTTGGCGGAAAGGCGGTCGCGCTCCGTAACCAGTGCCTGTTCGCGTGCGCGTAAGGTCTTGTTCTCATCCTTCAAGTGGGTGCAGGCACGGATCAATTCCTCGACACGCGCCTCGAGTGCGCGCAGGTCTTGTTCCTGAATGCCCTGTTTTCCAGAATCGCTCATAGCTTCATTCAATATAGCTTCAGTCCAATATAGTTTCGGTCGTCGATCCGGGTCAATGGCGCTGCGTGTTAAGATTGGATAGCCTAGGTTAAGTTTGGCGTGTCTTAGGGCCGGTTAACACTATGCGGATACCCATCGACAGAGCCCCGTTTTTTGCAGGACCAGGCGCAGTCAGCGCTGTGTGCCTGCGGTACATGAGCGAAACTGCAACACAGGCCGGTGGAAAATGGGGCCTGTCGCTGCGGGTTGACCCTCGAATCGGCCCATGCAGCGTTGCACGTAGCTTATTTGGAATCAGCAAACTGCGCTCTGCGCGCCTTGCTTGGCCTGGTTTGAGGGCCAACGCGGGGCGTCCGCATCGTGTTGACAGGCCCTAGTGCCCTAGTATGGTGACCAGCGATACAGACTCACTGCCCGACTATGCGTCACTGGTCTCGACGCTGCAGCGTTGCGCTGCTGCGTACAGTCCATCTGAGGCGCACGGGTTCGCGCTGGGCCTGTTGATCGCCGGTGTGTCCGAGCCGTCCAAGGCCTGGGCCGAGGAACTGTATTCCGACCTGGATCCGGCCGATGTGCTGGCTGGCGAGTGCAGGGCGGCGCTGGACAGGCTGTTCTCTGCGGTCTTTGTCGCTGCCGACGCTGCGCCTATGCAACTCGTTCTGTTGTTGCCGCAGGATATTCAGGTAGATGCACGACGCCTGGCCGCGGTGCGAGACTGGTGTGACGGCTTCCTGTTCGGCGTTGGTCTCGGTGGCAAGGTGTCGAGCGGTGGTTTGTCTCAGGCCGGGAGCGACTTCTTGAGGGATATCACCGAGTTCACCCGCCTGGATACCGGCGATGTCGAGAACAGCGCGGAGAACCAGGCGGCCTTGATCGAGATCGAAGAATATCTGCGCGAGGGCGTGTTGCTGTTGCGCGATGAGTTGCGCAATGGGCGGGGGTAGCATGAAGCCGGCTGAATACAAGCGTCGCCGTCGACAGTTGATGGGCATGATGGGGCGCGACAGTGTCGCCATTCTGCCTACCAGGCGCGAGGCCGTTCGCAACCGCGATGTGCACTATCCATTCCGCCCGGACAGCGACTTCTTTTACCTGACCGGCTTTCCCGAACCCGAGGCCGTGATGGTGCTCGTGCCGGGGCGCCCGCATGGCGAATACATCCTGTTCTGCCGCGAGACGGACCCGGAAAAGGAAATGTGGGATGGCCACCGCGCCGGACTGGACGGTGCGGTGGCCGACTACGGCGCCGACGATGCGTTTCCGATCACCGATCTCGACGACATCCTGCCGGGCCTGCTCGAGGAGCGTGAGCGGGTGTTTTTTGCCATGGGTTCCGATCCCACGCTAGACAAGCGGGTGTCTGACTGGGTCGGTCAGGTCCGAGCCCGCGGGCGTTCCGGGGTGCACGGGCCGATCGAGTTCCTCGCCCTCGACCACTTTCTGCACGACATGCGCCTGTATAAAAGCCGTGCGGAAGTGGCGGCGATGCGCCGCGCCGCGCGCCTGTCGGCGCAGGCGCATTGTGAACTGATGCGTCACTGCGAGCCGGGGATGCATGAATATCAACTGGCGTCATTGTTCAGTCACCACTGCCAGATGAATGGTGCTGCGCAACTGGCCTATTCATCGATCGTCGGCGGTGGCAACAATGCCTGTGTGCTGCACTATGTGGAGAATAGTCAGGTCTTGAGTGAGGGTGATCTGGTATTGATCGATGCTGGCTGCGAAGTCGAATGCTATGCCTCGGACATCACCAGGACCTTCCCGGTCGGCGGCTGCTTCAGTGATGCGCAGCGCGCGCTCTACGAAGTGGTGCTGAAGGCACAGTTGGCAGCGATCGCCAAGGTGCGTGCCGGGAATCATTGGAACGACCCACACCAGGCGGCGGCACGCGCATTGACCAAGGGTCTGCTGAAGCTTGGCTTGTTGCGCGGTACCCTGGCCAAGGCGCTGAAGACCCAGTCGTATGCGCGTTTCTTCATGCACCGTACCGGCCACTGGCTCGGTATGGACGTGCACGATGTCGGCGACTACAAGATCGACGGACATTGGCGCGAGCTCGAACCCGGCATGGTGCTGACCGTCGAGCCCGGTCTGTACATCCCCCGTGGTGCAAAAGGTATTGCCAAGAAATGGCAGGGCATCGGCATTCGAATAGAGGACGATGTCCTGGTCACCCAGGGTGAGCCGGATGTGTTGACCCGCGATGTACCAAAGTCGGTCGAGCAGATCGAGGCATTGATGGCGAGATGAATCGATCCACCGACTACGACCTGATCATCGTTGGCGGCGGTATGGTTGGTGCCAGTCTCGTGCTGGCGCTTTCCGGGCGCGGCCTGCGCGTCGCGCTGATCGAGGCCTATGAAGCCGATGCAGACAGCCAGCCCAGTTACGACGATCGGGCCATAGCACTGGCTTATGGCAGTCGCCTGATCTTCGAGGCCATTGGAATATGGCCCGCCCTGGAGGGACTGGCCGAACCGATCCACGGCATCCATGTCTCGGACCGTGGTCATTTCGGCGCCACCCGGCTGCATGCGGTCGACGAACGGGTGCCGGCGCTCGGCTACGTGGTGACCGCGCGTGAACTCGGTCGCGTACTGCTCGACCAGTTGCATCGGCAAGCGGCGGTGGATGTATTTGCGCCGGCCCGGGTGGTGGGTTTCGACAATCGTCGCGATAGCGTAGGTGTCGAGATGGAGCGAGGCGGTCTGATGACGTCGCTGCGCTGCCGAATGCTGGTGGCGGCCGACGGCGGCAATTCGATGATCCGCGAGCAACTGGATGTGCCCGTGGTGCGCTGGGAGTACGGCCAGTCTGCGATCGTCACCAATATCACGCCGACCCGCGCGCACTGCAACGTGGCCTATGAGCGCTTCACCGACACTGGCCCAGTGGCACTGTTGCCGATGATGGAACAGCGCTGCGCCGTCGTCTGGACGGTCCGCGACGAACAGGTCGAGCAGGTACTTCAGCTTGATGATGATGCATTTCTCGCGGCTTTCCAGCGGCGCTTCGGTTATCGTCTGGGACGTTTCGTGCGTGCCGGCCGGCGCTCCGCTTATCCACTCAGTCTGTTGCGCGCGCGTGACTCGGTGCGCGGCCGGGTGGTGATCATCGGCAACGCCGCCCACACGCTTCACCCGATCGCCGGACAGGGTTTCAACCTCGGCATCCGCGACGTCGCCGCGTTGGCCGAGGTGGTCGATGACGCGTTCTCGGCGGGTGGTGATGTCGGCGCTGCACAAGTGCTGGATCGCTATCGGCGTTGGCGCACGACTGAACAGCGGAATGTGGCGCTGGCGACAGATGGGCTGGCCAGGCTGTTCAGCAACCCGCTGGGAATAGTGCGCCTGGGACGCAATATGGGCCTGCTGGCGATGGAGTATCTGCCCGGTGCGAAGCATCCGCTGGCGCGCGGGGCGATGGGGCTCCTCGGCCGACAGCCGCGTCTGGCGCGAGGTGTCCCGCTTGGCTGAGTTGGACTACGACGTGGCCGTGGTAGGAGCCGGCATGGTGGGCGCCGCTCTGGCGCTGGGCCTGGCGCAGCAGGACTTCTCGGTGGTCGTGCTGGAGGCGCATGGGCCGGGTCTCGACTGGGACCCCGGCAGCCATGACCTGCGCGTATCGGCGATCACGCGGGCTTCACAGCAACTGTTGCAGAATCTCGATGTCTGGTCGGCGATGGTCGATGATCGGGTCACGCCGTATGGGCACATGCACGTCTGGGACCGCGCCGGCTTCGGTGAGATCCATTTCGACGCGGCCGATCTGGGTGAGCCCGATCTCGGGCATATCGTTGAAAATCGGGTGATCGTGCGCGCGCTGTGGGGCGCGTTCGGTAATCAGGGGGTTGCGGTGCGCGCGCCCGCGAAGCTGCGCACCCTGGCGGCCGCGCAAGACGGTGCCTCCCTGACGCTCACCGACGACAGTCGTCTGCGCGTCGGGCTGGTGGTCGGGGCCGATGGTGCCCGATCTCAGGTGCGCGAGCTTGCCGGGATCGAGTCGAACCGCAAACCCTACAACCAGCATGCGGTGGTGGCGACAGTGCGGGCGGAGCAGGGCAATCGGGCCACGGCCTGGCAGCGCTTCATGCATGACGGCCCGTTGGCATTGCTGCCGCTGCAAAAGGAGCTGTTTTCCATTGTCTGGTCGACGACGCCGGACGAGGCCGCGCGGCTGTGCGATATTGCCGAGGAAGGATTCAACCAACTGCTGACCGACGCCAGCGAGTCACGTCTCGGCAACCTGTCCCTGATGGGCGCACGCGCGGCGTTTCCGCTGCAACAGCAGCATGCGGCGCAGTATGTCGGTCCGGGGCTGGCCCTGGTGGGAGATGCTGCGCACGTCATCCATCCCTTGGCGGGGCAGGGCGTCAATCTCGGTTTCCTTGATGCCGCCGCGCTGGTCGACGCGTTGCGCGCCGGGCGCGAGCGCGGAAGGGCTGTCGGCGCGCTGCGCGACCTGCGCGTGTATGAACGCAGCCGCAAGGGACACAACCTGGCCACCCAACTGGCGATGGACGCCTTCAAGCATCTGTTCAGCAATGATTCGGGTGTCCTTTCCTTGGTCCGCAACCTGGGGCTCGAAATGGCCGGGCGCATCGCGCCGCTGCGACGGACGTTCGAACGTGCCGCCCTGGGGCGGGGCCTGGAACTGCCGACACTCAGTCGACCGCCAGATCGCCATTGATCCGGGCCGGGCGGCCGCCTGTAACCGCGCCCGGCGTGCCGCTGCGATTCTCCGACGATAGCCACTGTGGCGCTGCGCTACCGGTGACGCATGTCCCGGCTGATGACTTCGGCGTCGATCCCGACGTGCCGAAAGGCGAGTGTTGACTTCTTCGCTAATAGTAATAACATCGCGAATCATTCGCATTAAAAAACCATGCCGAGGTGGCTGCATGAAGCGCACACTATCAATGGGCCTGCTGGCCGTCGCCCTTTCCGGTCCGCTGTTCGCGTCGGCGGAGGAGGTCGTCGTCTACTCGGCACGCAATGAACACCTGATCAAGCCGCTGTTCGACCGTTACACCGAATCGACCGGGGTGACCATCAAGTTCATTACCGACAAGGAAGGGCCGCTGCTGCAACGGCTCAAGGCAGAGGGTGCGCGGTCTCCGGCCGACATGTTGATCACCGTGGATGCCGGCAATCTGTGGTTTGCCGCCGAGAGCGGCGTATTGGCCGAGATCGACTCGCCGACACTGGAGGCGAATGTGCCGGCAAATCTGCGTGATCCACAGGGTCGCTGGTTCGGGTTGTCAGAGCGCGCACGCACCATCGTCTACAGTACCGAGCGGGTGCAGCCGGGCGAACTCAGCACCTACGAGGACCTGGCCGACTCGAAATGGCGCGGCCGTCTGTGCCTGCGCACGTCGAAAAAGGTTTACAACCAGTCGTTGGTGGCGACGCTCATTGCACGCCATGGCGAAGAAGAAGCAGAGCAGATAGTGCGTGGCTGGGTGGCGAACCTCGCGGCAGCGCCCTTCTCGAACGATACCAAGGCAATGCAGGCCGTGCTTGCCGGGCAATGCGATGTAACTGTCGTCAACACTTACTATTTCGGGCGGCTGCAGAAGGAGCAGCCTGACATCAAGCTTGCGATATTCTGGCCCAATCAGGACAGCAGCGGGGTGCACATCAATGTGTCCGGTGCTGGTGTGACGCGCTATGCCAAGCACGCCGAGGCGGCGCAAAAGCTGCTGGAATGGTTGTCCTCGGAGGCGGCCCAAGCCGAATTCGCCGGCTTGAACATGGAGTATCCGGTGAACCCCAAGGTCCCGGCCGACCCAGCGGTCGCCGCATGGGGCACCT
The DNA here is from genome assembly GCA_963808165.1 of uncultured Gammaproteobacteria bacterium. GTDB lineage: Bacteria > Pseudomonadota > Gammaproteobacteria > Chromatiales > Chromatiaceae > Thiosocius. Next base: position 187,659 of record CAWEET010000001.1, read on the forward strand.
TCAAGGCCGATGAACTCAACGTCAACGAGGCCGGCCGCTTGCAGGCCGACGCAATTCGCCTGATGGATCGTGCGGGTTACCGGTGAGAGAGTCCGGGTCCGGCGATGACTGATGGCTGAGGCCCTGACCCGGTCCGATGGCCCACGGCCGACGGCGCCCGATCCGAAGCGCGCCGCCCCCGGTACCCGGTCGCGGCCCCGAAATATCGACAGGCCTTGGCGCTGGGCAAGCCGCCTGCTGGCGCTTTCGGTGCTGGTCCCGCTGACGGTGATCCTGGGCTCCTGGCTGTTCTTCGAGCCCGAGGTCTGGGTGCACCTGGGCGGTACTGTCCTGCCGCAGCTGCTGGTCAATACCTTCTGGCTCGTGAGCGGGGTCGCGCTGGGAACCCTGCTGCTGGGGGTGCCGCTGGCCTGGCTGACCGCGACCTGTGAGTTTCCCGGCCGGCGGCTGCTGGACTGGGGCCTGATGCTGCCGTTTGCGCTGCCGGCCTACGTGATGGCATTCGTGTTCGTCGGCGCGCTGGATTTTTCCGGCCCGGTGCAGGCCGGCCTGCGCGGGCTGTTCGGTCTGCCTCCCGCCTGGTCGTTCGAGGTGCGCAACACCTTCGGGGTGATCCTGGTGATGACCCTGGTGCTGTATCCCTACGTATACATGCTCGCCCGGGTATCGTTCCTTGGTCAGGGGCGCAGTGCCTACGAGGCCGCCCGCAGTCTCGGCCTGGGGCCATGGGCCGCCTTTTTCCGGGTATCGTTGCCGATGGCGCGACCCGGGATCATCGCCGGACTGAGCCTGGCGCTGATGGAGGCGCTGGCTGATTTCGGTGCGGTATCCGTGTTCAATTTCGATACCTTCACGACCGCTATCTACAAGGCCTGGTTCGGTTTCTTCGATCTCCAGAGCGCGGCGCAACTGGCCTCGATCCTGTTGACCATCGTGCTGGTGGCGTTGGTGCTCGAGCGCCGCTACCGCGACCGCGCACGCTTTACCGATACCGCGCGCAGCGGTGCACAGCGGCGCATCCGGCTGACGGGTGTCGGGGCACTTTTCGCCAGTCTTTTCGGCTGGGCGATCTTTCTGTTTGCATTCGTACTGCCGTTCATCCGCCTGGCGTCCTGGGCCTGGGCGGCCAGGGGCGACCTCGATATGCGTTACCTGGAGCTTTTTTGGCACACCTTCTCGCTCGGGGTGATGGCCGGGCTGTTGACGGTGACGGCCGCATTCGTGCTGGCCTTTGCCCAGCGCTACCATGGGGATATCAGCACCGCGGTCAGTGTGCGCATAGGGACGCTGGGTTACGCATTGCCGGGCTCGGTCCTGGCGGTCGGTGTGATGCTTTCGTTGACCTGGTTCGACAATCGCCTGGCGGATGCGGTCGAATGGCTGACTCGGTCAGGATATCGGCCTGGTGCTTTCTGGAACCGTGGTTGCTTTGCTGATGGCCTATTTCGCGCGTTTCCTGGCGGTCGCCTACGGCCCGGTCGACAGCAGCCTCGAGCGCATCCGGCCGAGTATGCGCGACGCGGCGCGCAGCCTCGGAGCCAGTCAGTGGGAAACCGTCTGGCGCGTCTATCTGCCGATGCTGAGCCCCGGCCTGCTTACGGCCGGCCTGCTGGTGCTGGTCGACGTGATGAAAGAGATGCCGGCGACCTTGCTGCTGCGCCCGTTCGGCTGGGACACACTGGCCGTGCGGATCTACGAGTTGACCTCGGAGGGTGAATGGGGCCGTGCCGCCCTGCCGTCGATGGCGCTGCTCCTGGTCGGCCTGGTGCCGGTGATCCTTCTGGTGCGCAAATCGGCGCGGGCCTGAGGCTCGACTGCAGCAGCCCTGCTGCAAACCCCCACGGATCGAACACCGCGAACCCTTTCCAGCCCGTGGCGTTTCGCCTGATGTCTGCGATGTTGCGGCCCGCTGCGGGTAAGCGCCCGCCGTTCGGGTCGCGTCGGGCCCGACTGAGCTCGCCATTCAGTTCGGGCGGTCGGGCACGGCCGGGTAGGGCGGGAGCCCCGCCTGCCCGCGGCTGCGATACTCGAGATTTTCCAGTGCATGATCGGTAGCCCGCGGCGCCACGATGACGTTGTCGCTGATATCGGCTTGCAAGCCCTGGGCATTGCTATTCAGCAGCAGGTTGTTGCCGTTGCGCTCCAGAATGATCAGGTTGCGTTTCATCTCCAGTGCGCTTTCCCGATAGGGTCGCTTCTCCAGCGCGAAGCCGACCATGTCGCGGTTGGTCGAATTTGGCCCCTGTTGCAGCGTGCTGTCGGTGATTGACACGATGCCGCCATTCGGGAGATCGACCAGTCGGCTGTCCTTACCCGTCAACGAGGCAATCACGCTGTTCGAGATGGTCGTTTGCTGCGCACGTGATTTGATCTCGTGGCCCTGGTCTCCGGAGCCGAGGACGTAGCTTCGGTCGATTGCCAGTGTCCCGCCGCCCTGATAGACGCCGTGCGCCCGGCCGCGGTGGCCGAGGCGCTCGAAGAAGCTGTCGCGAATCAGCACGTCGCCGGGGTCGCCGCCGGTCAGCAGCCCCTGTTGCGACGAGTGGAAATACACCTGCTCGAGGACGAGGTTGCGGCCTGCCAGTCGAACGCAGGCGCCGTTGCCGTCGCGCACCCGCACGTTGCGGCATTCGATGTTCTCGATCCTGCTGTCGCGGCCCTTGATGACGAAGGTGCCCTTTCCCTCGGCGACGGCCGCGTCGAAAATCACGTGGCCACGGCCGACGACGCGCACGCCATCTGTGCGCACCACCAGGGGTGTGCGATACACCCCGGCGCCTATCTCGAGCACTGACCCCTCGCGCAGCCGCTCGGATGCGTCTTCCAGGTTGCCGACCGCATCGCCGTCGAGGCGTATTTGCCCCTGGCTCAGTGATGCCCCGGTTTGCGGAGACCAGCGTCGCAACGAGGCTCGTGCCTTTTCCCAGTCGGTGTCCGGCGCGGCTTCAGGCAGCGCTGCGGCAATCTTGCTGCCGGCGACTTGGCGTGCCCGGTCGGTAGCCTTGTGTGCGAGGTCTGGGGCGAGCAGAAAAAGCCCGATGAGCGCGGCGTGGGCCAATACCCCCGTCAACACGAGGTATTGCAGCAACAGCTTTTTCCAAAATCTACCGGCCACTGGGATCTCGCTTGTTGGCAAGCGCGACATCACTATATATAGTCGCCAGTCCAATCCCAAGTCCTGCGGGAGAGGCTGTCGCTGGCGCATTGGCCAGGTCAGCGCCGAAGGCGCAAATTCCGCCCGGAATCGCTCAGGCAAACGGACCGCAGGACCGGATCCGCCAACGGCGATTCGGATTGGCTCTGGAGAGCGGCGCCCGGTGACGGCGCCCACCGAAGGGGCAGGGAGCGCGGTGCTCTCGAACTCTCAGGTTTATGGACAGAGGGGCGGCATGGTCTTCGCAAATTGCGGATGCCATGCTGCCCCTCGTGTTTTCCGCGCACCGGAGTGACTGATGGATAAACAGACGGTACTTAACGAGACTCACCGGCAGATGGGCGCCCGCATGGTGCCCTTCGGTGGCTGGGACATGCCGGTGCACTACGGCTCGCAGATCGAGGAGCACCACGCAGTGCGGCGCGATGCCGGAATGTTCGATGTATGCCACATGACCGTCGTCGATCTACGTGGAGATCGCGTACGCTCATTTCTGCAACGCCTACTGGCCAATGACGTGGACAAACTGAAGACCGCCGGCAGGGCGCTGTATTCATGCATGCTGCGAAACGATGGCGGCGTCATCGATGACCTGATCGTCTATTTCGTGTCCGACGATTGGTTTCGTATGGTGGTCAATGCGTCCACCACGGACAAGGACCTCGCCTGGATCGACGAACAGGCGGCCGCGTTCGGTGTTCAGGTCAAGCCGCGCCTCGACCTCGGCATGATTGCAGTCCAGGGACCCAATGCGCGCAGCAAGGCCGGGCCACTGTTGCCTGAAGGGCTGCGTGCGGCGGCAATGGAGCTGAAGCCTTTCAGTGCGGCACATGCCGGTGAATGGTTTGTCGGGCGCACCGGCTACACTGGCGAAGACGGGTTCGAGCTGATGCTCCCCGAACGTGAAACCCCCGGTCTGTGGCGCGCCCTGGCGGAAGCCGGGGTGCAGCCTTGCGGGCTCGGTTCACGCGATACGCTGCGGCTCGAGGCCGGAATGAACCTCTACGGCAATGACATGGACGAGACCCGCTCACCCCTGGAGTCGGGGCTGGCCTGGACAGTTGCCTGGGACCCGGCCGAGCGCGATTTCATCGGACGGGCCGCCCTTGAAAAGCAGCGGGCAGCAGGTAGTCTTCCCAGATTCGTCGGCCTCGTGCTGGAAGGTAAGGGCGTGTTGCGAGACCATCAGAAGCTGTACGACGGTGAGCGCGAGGTCGGAGAGATCACTTCGGGCGGTTTTTCGCCGACACTTGAGTGCTCGATCGCGATGGCTCGGGTGAGCGCCGATTCCGGTGCGACACTGGACGTTGATATCCGCGGACGGCGCCTGCCGGTTCGCAGGGTAAAGATGCCGTTCGCGCGCAATGGCAAGGTCTGTATCGAGCTTTGACGTCGCGACGGCGCCATTCGCCGATCGTGTTTTTTGCTGCCGGTCGCGTCGTCGGCTGGTTGAATTCGGGGGAGGAACCAAAATGAGCAACGATGTACCAAGCGAACTGAAGTACACGAAATCCCACGAATGGGTGCGCGTGGAGGGGGATGGGATAGCCGCCGTCGGGATTACCGATCATGCGCAGGAGCTGCTTGGCGACCTGGTGTTCGTCGAGCTGCCGGAGGTGGGCATCGAGTTGGGCGCCGGCGCCGAGTGTGCCGTCGTCGAGTCGGTCAAGGCTGCTTCCGATGTATACAGCCCGGTCAGCGGTGAAGTGCTTGAAGTCAATGAAGCGCTGGCCGAATCACCTGAGACCATCAATCAGGACGCCTTCGAGGAGGGCTGGATTTTCCGCCTCCGCCTCACGGATCCGGGCGAGCTGGACGCGCTGATGGATGCCGACAGCTATGCCGAACACTCGGAATCCGAGGAACACTGAGGTTACCCAACGGAGCAAGCACGGGCCCATCATTCATGCCTTTTATCCCACACACTGAAGACGACGTCCGCCGCATGCTCGAGGTTATCGGCGTCGGGCAGATCGATGATCTGTTCGACGAGATCCCTGATGATCTGCGCTCTGGCGAACTCAAACATGTGCCCGAGGGCATGTCGGAAATGGAGGTGGCGGCGTTGATGCAGGCGCGCGCCCGGGAGGACGGGCAGCCGCTGTGTTTTATCGGTGCCGGCGCCTACGAGCACCACATACCGGCGGCAGTCTGGCAGATTGCAACCCGCGGCGAGTACTACAGCGCCTACACGCCCTATCAGGCCGAGGCCAGCCAGGGGACGCTGCAGCTGTTGTACGAATACCAGTCGATGATGACGGCGCTGATGGCAATGGACGTGTCCAATGCCTCGCTGTACGACGGTGCGTCAGGCTTGGCCGAGGCAGTGTTGATGGCGGTGCGCGCCAACCGCAAATCGAAGTCTCGCCGGATCCTGGTGCCACGGACGCTGAATCCGGCTTATCGAAAGACGGTGCGGACGATCGTCGGAAACCAGAACATTGAGCTGGTCGAGGTAGCGTTCGATCCAGTTACCGGACGCACCGACCAGGATGCGCTGCAGGCGCATGCCGGGGAAGACTTTGCCGCGTTGGTGATCCCGCAACCCAATTTCTTCGGCGTGCTCGAGGATGTCGATGCGCTGACCGATTTCGCGCATGCCAATGGAATGCTGGCGATTGCAGTGGTCAATCCGCTCGCGATGGCGGTACTCCAGCCACCTGGCGAGTGGGGCGCCATCGGCGATGGCGGGGGCGTGGACATTGCCTGTGGCGAAGGTCAGCCGCTGGGCGCGCCGCTGGCGTCGGGTGGCCCGTATTTCGGCTTCATGTGCGCCAAGCAGTCGCTGGTTCGTCAGATGCCCGGGCGGATTATCGGCAAGACCGTCGACCTGGAGGGCAAGACCGGTTACGCGCTCACGCTGCAGGCGCGCGAACAGCACATCCGCCGTTCCAAGGCGACCTCGAACATCTGCACCAACCAGGGTTTGCTGGTAACCGCGGCAACCATCCACATGGCCCTGCTGGGCGGCGAGGGGCTGGCGCGTGTCGCCGCCAGCTGTCACGGCAATACCATCGCCCTGCTGCAACAGCTCACCGTGATCGACGGAGTCGAGCGGCTGTTCGACGGCCCGGTGTTCCACGAGGGTGTCGTGCGACTGGCCGCGCCGGTCGCCGATGTGTTGCGTTCCCTGGCGGCGCACAATGTTCTAGGTGGCTACGACCTGGGCGACGACTACCCGGAACTCGGCGATGCGCTGCTGGTTTGCGCCACCGAGTTGCGTACCGAAGGTGAGATGAGTGAATACGCGGGCAAGCTCGCCCGCATCATGGCCGCACGCACACAGGCGAAGTGCCCGGTCGAACCGAAGTTCAGCTGAGCCGGGAGCGCTCGCGGCCATCGCCGCGCTGCGCCTCGGGGCAGAATACAGACTCAACAGGAGAAGCGAAATGGCACAGGTAACCCTGCATGGCTCCCCAGTCAACACCAGTGGCGACCTGCCGGCGGTCGGCAGCACGGCACCCGATTTTCAACTGGTCGATGGTGAATTGAATGACGTGAAGCTGTCCGACTTTGCCGGCAAGAAGAAGGTCGTCAGTATTGTGCCGAGCCTTGATACCCCCACCTGCGCCACGTCGACCAAGGTGTTCAATGAGCGTCTCGGCGGGCGCGATGATGTCGTGGTCCTGGTGGTATCGGCCGATCTGCCCTTCGCCCAGGGGCGCTTCTGCCAGGCCGAGGGCACCGCCGACGTAAAGACCCTTTCGATGATGCGTTCCCGCAACTTCGCCAAGGACTATGGGATGCTGATCGTCGACGGGCCGCTGGCCGGGATCACCGCACGCGCCGCGCTGGTGCTGGACGAGAACAACAAGGTGCTGCACGCCGAGCTGGTTGGCGAAATCGGCGACGAACCTGACTACGATGCGGCGATCGCGGCCCTGGGCTGAGATCGCAATTGGTGGTCGCAGGGCGGAGTGGACCCCGGTTGCATGTGCGCCGGTGGATGACCAGCTGCCCGCAGCCCCGGAGACAGCGGACGCATGCCGCGCCCCGCAGACGATGAAGGCTTTACAGACAGCATGTTGATACACGAGCAATCTCAGCCCGGCCGACGGGCCTTCGCCCAGGCGCCGAAAGACAGGCGCACGCTTGAAGGCATCCCCGCCGAGATGCAGCGGGCGGCGCCGCCGCCCCTCCCCGAGGTTTCGGAGATGCAGGCAGTGCGCCACTACACGCGACTGTCACGGAAGAACTTTTCGATCGACACGGAGTTCTACCCGCTCGGTTCGTGCACGATGAAATACAATCCCCGGGCCTGCAATTCGCTGTCGATGTTGCCGGGGATACTGGCGCGGCATCCGCATGCCCCACCGTCGCACAGTCAGGGCTTCCTGGCCTGCATGTATGAATTGCAGGAGATGCTGAAGGATGTGACCGGGATGCGATCGGTGTCGCTGGTACCGGCGGCCGGTGCGCAGGGCGAGCTGGCCGGCGTCGCGATGATCCGTGCCTATCATGATGCCCGAGGTGACAATGCGCGCTCGGAGATCATTGTCCCCGACGCGGCCCACGGAACCAATCCGGCGACCGCGGTGATGTGCGGCTACAAGGTGCGGGAGATCCCGACGCTGGATGATGGTGATGTGGATGTCGAGGCGCTCAAGGCGGTGCTGGGCCCGCAGACAGCCGGGATCATGCTGACCAACCCGTCGACGCTCGGTGTGTTCGAGCGCCGCATCACCGAAATTGCCCGGTTTGTGCACGAGGCCGGGGGGCTGCTGTACTACGATGGCGCGAACCTGAACGCCATCCTCGGCAAGGTTCGGCCGGGCGACATGGGTTTCGATGTGATCCACATGAACCTGCACAAGACGTTCTCCACGCCGCACGGCGGAGGCGGCCCAGGGGCTGGCCCGGTCGGTGTCAGCGAACGCCTGGTACCCTTCCTCCCGGTGCCGATGGTCGGTTTCGATGGGCGTGACTATCACTGGCTGACCGAAAAGGACTGCCCGCAGACGATCGGCAAGCTGTCGGCCTTCGCCGGAAACGCCGGCGTGCTGATCCGGGCCTATATCTACGCCCGGCTGCTGGGGCGTGAGGGGATGCGACGGGTGGCCGAGTACGCAACCCTGAATGCGAATTATCTGGCGAAACGTCTGAGCGAAGCCGGTTTCGAGCTTGCCTACCCGCGTCGCCGGGCGACCCATGAATTCATCGTCACGCTGAAGAGGCAGGCCAGAGAGCTGGATGTCACTGCGATGGATTTCGCCAAACGCCTGCTCGATCATGGCTATCACGCGCCAACCACCTACTTTCCGCTGCTGGTTCCGGAGTGCTTCCTGATTGAACCGACGGAAACAGAGGCACCGGATGCGCTGGACGGTTTCGTCGACGCCATGGCCAAGATCCAGGCCGAGGCGGAGAGCAACCCGGAGGTGATCAAGACCGCGCCGCATTCGCTGCCGGTGCGCCGCTTGGACGACGTGCGTGCGGCACGTGAACTCGATTTGCGCTGGCAGCCGGCAGACTGAGCCTCAAACGCTGAGGACTCCGGCTCGGGGTTCGGCGGAATTGCCATGCCCCTGCTGCAAGCCTGTCGTGTGTTGGCCGGGCCCGTCGGTCTGATATTTCCGTCAACGGCGGCGCTGGTCCACCCTTTGGTCTGTGCGCATCACGAATCGCCGGGCGGGTCGACCGGCATCGCCCGGACGTCATTTTTGGTTGCACTCTGTCCCGCGGTCACGCCAGGGTACTGATGTAGTTGCCGCGATTGTGCTGCCGGCGTGCTGCTGCCCAGATGTTGCTGCCGTCGTTGCCGGACCCCCCTGCCGATGGCCCCTCGCCGGCGCCCGGTCGGCTATCATCCGCATAGCTCTGAATAAACCACGGACCATCGCCATGGCCGGAGCCAGCCTTCTAACACTGCTCGACGATATCGCCACAGTCCTGGACGATATCTCCCTGATGACCAAGGTTGCCGCGAAGAAGACCGCGGGCGTGCTCGGCGACGACCTGGCGCTGAATGCCCAGCAGGTCAGCGGGGTGCGCGCCGAGCGGGAACTGCCGGTGGTCTGGGCTGTTGCTCTGGGCTCGCTGAAGAACAAGGCGATACTGGTGCCGGTGGCATTGGCCATCAGTATCGTTGCGCCTGCGGCGATCACGCCGCTGCTGATGCTCGGTGGTGCCTATCTCTGTTTCGAGGGCTTCGAGAAGCTGGCGCACAAGTATCTGCATCCAAAGGAGGAGAGCGAGCAGCACCATGCCGAGTTGACCCGTGCCCTGACCGACCCGACGGCAGACATGAAGCTGGTGGAGCGGGGCAAGATCAAAGGGGCCATTCGCACAGACTTCATTCTTTCCGCCGAGATTATCGTTATCACCCTGGGGACGGTCGCCGGGGCAACGTTTGGACAGCAGGTCGCGGTACTGGTCGGGATCGCGGTCCTGATGACCGTCGGCGTCTATGGCCTGGTCGCAGGTATCGTCAAATTGGATGACGCCGGTCTGTGGCTGAGCCAGCGCGAAGGGGAGAGCGGCTGGGCCGCCATGCAGCGCTGGTCGGGTCGACGAATCCTTGCTGCCGCTCCAGTGTTGATGAAGACACTCGCGATCGTAGGGACTGCTGCGATGTTTCTGGTTGGTGGCGGCATCCTGGTTCACGGTATGCCCTGGCTGCATAAGCTGGTCCATGGGTTTGCCCACGAAGCCGAGGGAATCCCCGCCGTGGGGGCCATACTGGCCGGCATCACACCTGCGTTGATGAATGCCTTGACGGGGGTGCTCGCCGGCGCGCTGATTCTCATTGCGGTGACGATCGGCCAGAAGGTCTGGCGAGTGGTCCGGCCAACGCGGGTGTGAATGGGCCTGGGGATGTGGCACTCAATCCAACGAGCCAGCAGGTATTGAACAGCGCGCGCTGCTGCGTGTCCGAAACGTGGGTAGAGCTGGCGGAGGAAACCCGCAGTCGTGTGACCACGGACGGACTCGAGCGGTACGCGGGTGGAATCTGCCGCCAAATCAATGCCGTTGACCTGGGAGGATCGGCGGTCGGTGTCTTTATTTCGGAAACTTGCAGTCGCGCTTGGATGCAGGCCCCGCGTTGCGGCGCGGGAATACGGGCGATTCTCTTTCGTTCAGTTGTAAAGGTACTTGGGGTTGCCGACTCCAACCTGCTCCATCGCTTGTTTTTTGCCCAGCTTGCCCTGCGCTTCGGCCTTTTTCGCCAGTTCGACCGCACTGTCGAAGTTGCCTTCAGACGCGGCCTTTTCGGCATTCTTGATCACTGCAGCCGTATCGCGCCATTCGCCACCAACCGCTGCCGCCTCTTTTTGCGCTGCCTTCGCCGCGGCTATGGCTGCGTCGGCGGTTGGCTTGTCGCTGGCCATTGCGCTACCCGTCATTGCCAGCCCCAGAGCGAGCGCGGCAAGCAGGGTCATTCTCATCGACATTACATTCCTCCACTTTTCCGACTTGAATTGTGCGTTCATTGGGGCGTGCTGCGGCAGCATGCCGGCGTGGCTCGTCGGTCTTCGGCTTGGCCAGATAAAGCACGGGTAAGGTACCATTCGGGCGCACTTGGTGCATCAGTGCGCAGCGGACGCTCAGCGGTGGGCCGGACGTCAAAGAGACTGCACGAAAACCGATAAGTTCAAGGAAACGTTTGATGTCAGCATTGATCTGCGGTTCGATGGCCTTCGACACCATCATGGTGTTTCAAGACCAGTTCAAGAACCATATTCTTCCCGACCAGGTGCATATTCTGAATGTGTCATTCTTGGTCCCTGAAATGCGGCGCAACTTCGGTGGCTGTGCCGGCAATATTGCGTTCAACCTGAACCTGCTCGGTGGCGACGGGCTGCCCATGGGCACCGTGGGCAGCGATTTCGGCCCCTATCACGCCTGGCTTGATGGGCAAGGCATCCGCCGCGATGCGCTGCGCGAGATCCCCGATGCCTTTACCGCGCAGGCCTATATAACCACCGATCAGGACGATAACCAGATCACTGCATTCCACCCGGGTGCGATGAATCATGCGCATGAGAACCGGGTCGAAGGGGTGCCAGGGGTGGACATCGGGATAGTGTCGCCTGACGGACGCCAGGGCATGATCGAGCATGCCGAGCAGTTCGCCGCGGCAGGCATCCCGTTCATCTTCGACCCCGGTCAGGGTATGCCGATGTTCGATGCCGACGACCTGAACCGCTTCGTGTCCCAGGCGACCTGGCTGGCGTTCAACGACTATGAGGCCAAGCTGATGCAGGAGCGCACCGGAAAATCACCGGAACAGCTCGCGCGCAGCGTCGCGGCGGTTGTGGTCACCCGCGGCGGTGTCGGCTCGACGATCTACACGGGTGGCAAGGCAATCGACATTCCGCTCGCAACGGCGCGGCATCTGGTCGATCCCACCGGCTGCGGCGATGCCTACCGGAGCGGACTGTTGTATGGTCTGCAGCGCGGGCTGGACTGGGAGGTCACCGGGCGCATCGCGTCTCTGATGGGAGCGATCAAGATAGAACATCGCGGGCACGCAGAATCATGCGTTCCGTCGTGCAGATTTCGATGCCAGGTTCCGGGAGACCTTCGGTTTCTCACTGTGATGGCAGGCGCCTTCACTTGCTAAAGGGCACCTCTAACAATCCATAGATGGCATCTTGAACGACATAATCCGCGCTCTCTGCGTTGAAGACCTTCGCAATAGCCAGCTATTACGTGCGGTCTTCGCCTTGATGTCTCGAATTATCTCGCCCAATCTGCGCACCCAGGATTATTAGAGATGCCCTACAGACAGGGTTGCGGGTCGTACCAGGCCCAGGAGGCTTGTGTTGTCTGAATTGAGTTGCACCCCGACGTTGGACGGCCTGTTGTCGTACGAGGCCGCAGTTGACCAACTTGTCGGGGCTGCGAAGCCGATCATTGAACAGCAGACAGTCGGTTTGCGCGAGGCCCTGGGGCGGGTGATCGCTGAGTCCCTGGTCAGCTCTATCGACGTGCCCGGTTGGGATTACAGCGCGATGGACGGTTACGCTGTGCGGGCGTCCGACTGTGCGGCGTCGGGCACCCGGCTGCCGGTTTCGCAGCGTCTGCCGGCCGGGGTGTCGCCACAGCCGCTCGAGGCGGGGACGGCGGCGCGCATTTTCACCGGCGCACCGATCCCTGGCGGCGCCGATGCCGTGGTGATGCAGGAGGTCTGCACGGAATCAGGCGATGGAGTGCGTATCGATACGGCGGTGGCGCCTGGCGCGAATATTCGCCGGCGTGGTGAAGATATCTGTGCCGGTAGCGAGTTGGTCGGCCCAGGCACCCGCCTGTTGCCGCAACATCTCGGTCTGGCGGCGTCGGTCGGGGTGGCCGAATTGGTGGTCTGCCGCAGGCCGCGCGTGGCGCTGTTCGCCAGTGGTGACGAGTTGCTGATGCCCGGCGAGGCACTGGCGCCGGGCAAGATCTACAATTCCAATCTGTTCACCGCGACCGGGCTACTGCAGGCGCTGGGTTGCGATGTGATCGAGCTGGGGATCGTCCAGGACAGCCTGGAGGCAACCAAGGCGGCGCTGGAACGCGGCGCAGCCGAAGCGGACTTGGTGCTGGCCTCCGGCGGTGTTTCGGTGGGCGAGGAAGACCACGTGAAGCCGGCGGTCGAGACGCTGGGCTCGCTGGACATGTGGAAGATCGCGATCCGGCCCGGCAAACCCGTGGCCTTCGGCCATATCGGCGCTACGCCTTTCATTGGGTCGCCCGGCAATCCGGTGTCGCTGTTCGTGACCTTCCTGCTGTTCGTGCGCCCCTTCCTGCTGCGCTTGCAGGGACGAGCCGATTGGCGCCTCCAGCCGATGCGGGCGAAGGCCGATTTCGACTGGCCGCGGCCGGACAAGCGACGCGAGTTTCAGCGTGCCCGGCTCGAGTTCGATGCGGCAGGCGAACCGCGGTTGACGGTCCACCCAAGCCGTTCGTCGGGAGTGCTGAGTTCGGTGACATGGGCCAACGGGTTGGTGGTGATCCCGGAGGGTCAGACGATCCAGTGTGGCGATGAGGTGGAGTTCCTGCCTTTCAACGAGATGCTGACATGATTCGTGTGATGTATTTTGCAAGTCTGCGGGAACGTCTGGGCTGCGCGAACGAAGCCTTGAGCGACGTCCCGCAGACCGTCGCTGCGTTGCGTGCCGGGCTGGCCACGCGCGGCGGGGTCTGGGGCGAGGTCTTCGCCGATGACCAACGGGTGCTGGCCGCAGTCAACCAGGAAATGGCGGCGGCCGATCAGGCATTGCGCGATGGCGACGAGGTCGGTTTTTTTCCTCCGGTGACCGGCGGCTGAGACGACGAGGGGATTCCATGCATGTAGAGATTCGGGTACAGGAAACCGCCCTGGACGCGTTGGCCGAAGTGGCGCCGGTGTACAGTGGGCGGCCGTCTGTTGGCGGCGTGGTCAGCTTCGTCGGGCTCATGCGTGACATCAACGTCGGCGAGCAAGTCTCTGCAATGACACTCGAGCACTACCCGGGTATGACCGAAAAGGCGCTCGCGGCGATCGTCGCCGAGGCCGGCGAACGCTGGGAACTCGAGGCTGTGCGCGTGATTCATCGGGTCGGCGAGATCCGGCCGCAGGACCCGATCGTGCTGGTGGCGGTCGCCAGCCGGCATCGCGGCGAGGCATTCCGTGCCTGTGAGTTTATAATCGACTACTTGAAGACCCGCGCGCCGTTCTGGAAACGGGAGCAAACCGCCGACGGACGGGCGCGCTGGGTGGATGCACGCAATAGCGACGAAGCCGCGGCCGACAGCTGGAAGGATGCCGGAAGCCGTTAAAGTCGGTGCCGCTCGGTGCCGTCAAACCAGGTGAGTACGGAGCAGCAGATGGCCTGGATTACCCGCAAACGCGTTTGCCGAACCTGCGGCAGCACGGACATGACGCGTTATCATCGAACCTACTGGATGCGCCTTTTCCGGGGCAGCCAACTGCTGCGTTGCCGGCAATGCCGCTCAACTATCCTTCTGCTGCGCGATGTCCAGCGTAGCGAGCACACCAGCCCCGATCAGCCCTGAATCAGCCGATCTTGCGGGCTCTGGCCAGCGAACTGCCGCCGCCAGTCGTTCACCCAGTTCCTGCACCGGCTCGCCCGCCTCGCCAACCACCGCGACGCTGCCCCAGGCGGTTGGCACGATCCGACCCTCGAAACGATCGGAGCGCACCGGCAGTGCCGCGTCGGCCATCTCGCCCGGCATGTAGAACACCGTCACCGGGCCCATTTTACCCGGCATCACCAGGTGCACCCCGTTGCGCTGCCGCATCAGGCACTCGGCGGCGAAATGTACCGGGCCGATATCTTCGTCCAGGGTGGCGCCGAAGCGCTCGAAAACCGACTGGACCCGTGCCGTAGTGACCGGGCGTGCCTCGCGCAGGTGACTGGCCTCGTCCTCGATGTGGTTGAGCACCGACAGCGCCAAAGCCTGGTCGCCCCGCTCCAGTGCGGTGGTCCACAGGCTGGCCATGCTGACGCCGATCGCCAGCAGCACGCCTGCGGCCGCGCTGTACCACCAGCGCCGCTGTGTCGCGGCGCGTTGCTCGAAGCGGGCGGCGAGTTGGATACGCTCAGACAAACCCTCCGGCGGTGACACCTCGCGCAGCAGATTGCGCAGCTTGATCTCCTGCGCACGCAGTTCGCGGGCAAATGCCGCACAGCCCGGGCAGTCGTCCTCGTGTGCCTGCAGTCCGGTGTCCCGGGCCATGGGGTCGGCCATCAGGTGACGGCGGAAATCGAGGCAGTTCATTGGCTTGCTTCCTGTCGTGGTGCCCCCTCCAAACGCTCGCGCAGTGCCTTGCGGGCGCGAAACAGGCGGGTCAACACGGTATTGGTATTCAGGTCCAGCATCTCCCCGATCTCTTTGCAGCTGAAGCCGCCGATCACCTGCAGCAGCAGGGGGTCGCGGTATTCGGCCGAGAGTTCCGCAAGTGCACGGCGGGTAACGAAGGCCTCGGTGCTGGTGTCATAGCCGCGCACCGCGATATCCGGCAGCCGGGACGGGTCGCAGACGTCGGGCCGTTGTCGCTCATAGAGCCGCGCGTGCTCATTGCGCAGTATGGTGTACAACCAGGCTCGCGCCGCTTTGCCATCACGCAGCTTGGCCTGGGCCCGCCAGCCACGCAAGAAGGTCTCTTGCACCAGGTCCTCAGCGGTATCCGGGTTGTGACAAAGTCCCATGGCATAGCGAAACAGCTCGGGCGAGAGCGCGTTTACCAGGGTATCGAAATCGGTTCTTAGCTTGGTCATCAGCAAATAGACCGTGATCCACGACGATTTATTGCGCTCAGCCTACCGTGTGCGCCCGGCAAACAAAAAAGGCCCGCGTAAGCGGGCCCTGAAACCGGATGGCAATGGTCTGCGCGGACGCGAATCCGCCCAGGTCTCAGTCAGGGCTTGATATACGCATACCCCTGGGCCTGCAGGATGCCGAGTTCGGCGACGCCGCTGGTAACGATATCGGCCTGCTCGACCATGTACAGGTCTTCATCCATGTCTACCTTGCGGCCCTTTAGGGTGTTCGCGCAGACCTTGAACTGCACACCCTGGTCCTTGAGGCCGTCAATCGTGGCCTGCATCTGGGGCGACGCATTGGCGCTCTTGAATCCCTTGACCTTGTCCAGGGCCTCGGGGAGCAGCACCATCGAGACGCCGTTGCCGTGCATAACCACTCGCAGATCAAGGTTTTCTTTGCCGACGGCGTTGATGTGGTTCTGGACGTTGCGCAATGCGCCGGTTTGCTGTTTCGGATTGTCACCGTTGACGTGGTAGACGACCTTCTGTTTTGCCTCGTCCGCCGCGGTGGCGATCCCGGACAATCCAACCAGGCCAACCAAGCCTGCAAGTAGAATACTCATTACCTTCTTCACGTTGATCTCTCCTCTTTCCTGCTCGTTTGGCAGTTTGTTGTTGAAAACCGGCTAGACGCGAATGTACGACCAACCCTCTTTTTGCCGTTTGACGACATGATTGACGCCGGAGTCGATGACCTCGGCATCTGGAATCAATCTCACCTCGATGCCCTGTTCCACCCTCAGACGCTCCATGGTGTTCTTACAGGCCACGAAGGTGAGATTGGTGAAACGCCTGGCGAGCTGGTGGATGCGCTCCCCGTGATGCGTCAGGCTCTCGCGCAGCAGGCCGAGGCCATCGCTGTGAGTAACCACCTCGACGCGTAACGGTTCACGGTCGGACTGGTAGGCGAGCAACATCGACTCGACCTCGTCGAGCAGCTCTGCCGCGACCGTCTGGTCTGCATTGGTCAGGTGAAACACGATCCGTGTCTCGCCCTCACCAGCCACCGCCGGCATCTGACCGCGCCCCTGGGGATCGAGCAGCACGACGCGATTGAGCTGCCCGCTCAATTGCGCCGAATTGGCGTGCAGCAGCCAGCCGAACGCGATGCCAAGGCTCAGTAATACGACGCTCGCCGCCAGCGTCGGCCAGGCGCCCCTGGTTTTTTGCTTCACCCGTTGGCGCGGTTGCGGTGGATTCGCATACGAGAGCCGCAGTTGCGCCTTGAGCTGCCCGAACTCGCAGGCACGGCGGGCGATCTCCGTGTCGGTACGCA
Source organism: uncultured Gammaproteobacteria bacterium (assembly GCA_963808165.1). GTDB lineage: Bacteria > Pseudomonadota > Gammaproteobacteria > Chromatiales > Chromatiaceae > Thiosocius. Next base: position 204,340 of record CAWEET010000001.1, read on the forward strand.
TGGCCTCGAGCAGTTCGGCCTGCTGATCGGCGCTCAGTTCGCCGTCGACAAAGGCGTTGATTTCGATCTCGTCGTTGGGTGTCATCGGGGTCTCCTCAGCGGAACGACTTCGGCATGTCCTATGCCCTGCTGTTCGAATATCTCTCGCATGCGTCGCCGTGCCCGTGACAGACGGCTCATCACGGTACCCACAGGGACGTCCAGGATGCTGGCGGTGTCGGCATAGCTGAATTCGGCCAGGTCGATCAGGGTCAGTACCTGGCGATGCTCGTCATTGAGCATCCCGATGGCCCTGCGTGTGCGCGCGACCAGTTGACTGCGATCGGCCAATTGTTCCGGATCATCGCGACCCGGCAGGGTTTCCAGGTCCAGGCCGGTGTCCGGTTGCACGCGGCGATACAGGTCACGGTGCAAGTTGGATAGGATTTGCGTCAGCCACACCCGCAGGCGGGTCTCGTCGCGCAGTCTGTCGACCTTGGCAAGCGCCCGGGCGATGGTCTCCTGCACGAGGTCATCGGCCTGATGACTGTCGTGGCACCACGACCAGGCGATTCGGTACAGACGTTCGCGTTCGGCGCATATCAGTCTGCCCAAGCGATACCGGCGGCCAAAGCCGCGAAACAATTTGACCTTGCTGTCATCCATGCCGGGTAAGACGCGGGCGGAAGCCGTTTATTCCCGCCTTCTGCCGCAGAGGCATTGTTGGCCCTAGAGGAGCTCCGGCGAGTCAAACGGTGGTTCACAGTGCGTCCCGACACAGCGGTAGGCCAGCGTCCTGCCCGGTTCGGCACGTTTGGCACTCAATGCCTGCGGCAGATCGCTTGCCTGCGCGGGGATCGCAAACACCGATCGCGCCGGTACATAGGTGGCGCCGGCAGCGCGCTGCCAGGACGCAAGTTCGATGGGTTCGCCCCGCACCAGCAACTGTTCCGGCGGTTCGAGCGTCTGCCTCAGCCCCTCGAGCAGCCCGACGTGCGCGTAGGGGGCGCGCTCCAACGCCGACCATGCACCGCGAATCGTCCGCTGCGCGGCATCCTGCCAGGCGGGCTCGCCGCTTAGCAGGGCGAGTCCCTGAAGCGCCTCGGCCGCGACTGCATTGCCACTCGGCATCGCATCGTCGGCCAGCGGCCGGGGTCGCAGCACCAGCGCCTCATGGTCGTCCGATGTGAAATAGAATCCGCCATTCTCCGCGTCCTCGAAATGCGCCAGCAGGCGCCCCGCCAGATCCCGGGCGAACTCCAGCCAGGTGCTGTTCCAGCGTGCCTGCAACAGCTCCAGGATCGCGTCGATCAGATAGGCGTAGTCGTCCAGGTAGGCATTCAGTTGGGCGTGCCCGTCGCGGCTGCTGGCGAGCAGCCGACCGTCCCGCCAGTGCGATCGGTACAGGTACTCGAGCGCGCGCTCGGCGGAATCGATCCAGTCGGGCCGCTCGAGCCGCCGCCCGGCTGCGGCCATACCCTTGATCGCCAGCGCATTCCAGCTCGCAAGGATCTTTTCATCGCGTCCCGGGCGTGGCCGTTTCTCACGCTCGGCGAGCAGTTTGTCGCGGGCGCCGTGTAACAGCCGGCGGACTTCGCGCGCCGCCAGGCCGGTCTTGTCCGCAATCGTGTCGGTGTCGCTGAAGGTGTGCAGATGCCAGTGGCCTTCGAAGTTGGCAGCGCGGTCCAGCCCAAAGCGCGGTGCGAATACCTTGTATTCGTCCGGCGTCAGCAAAGCGACGACCTCGGCCGGAGTCCAGAGGTAGTAGCGGCCCTCGCCGCCCTCGCTGTCTGCGTCCAGGCTGGCGTAGTAGCCGCCCTGTGGCGACTGCATTTCGCGCATCAGCCATTCGGCTGTTCGTTCACAGCTGTGCCTGAACAGCGGGCGCCGGTTGCTGGCGGACCAGGCCTCGGCGTACAGCGACAGCAACTGGCCGTTGTCGTAAAGCATTTTCTCGAAGTGCGGGATCATCCACTGTTCATCCACCGAATAGCGGCAGAATCCGCCACCGAGTTGGTCGTTGATGCCGCCGTTGGCCATCTTTTCGAGTGTGCGCAGGGCCATGTCGCGCGCCACCGTGTCGTCAACGCGGAAGCCCTCGCGCAGCAGGAATCGCAGTGTCCCTGGGTGTGGGAACTTGGGTGCCCCGCCGAACCCACCGTTGGCGGCATCGTATTGCCCGGCAAGCTGGCGCAGTGCTTCCTGGATGGGGGCTTCGTTCGGTTCGCCCGCGCCGCCGCCGGTATCGAGTCTGAGCAGAGCCGCGTGCAGGTGTGCATTCTGTTCCTCGATCGCCGCCCTTTGTTCCCGGTAGGCATCCGCGACCTGTTGCAGCAGATCCGGGAAGGCCGGCAGGCCGTGACGTGGCTGCGGCGGGAAATAGGTGCCGGCGAAGAACGGGCTGTGATCGTCCGGCATCAGAAACACGGTCAGAGGCCAGCCGCCCGGGCGTCGGGCCAGCAGCTGATGGGCGGTCTGGTATATTTTGTCGAGGTCCGGACGCTCCTCGCGGTCGACCTTGATGTTGACGTAAAGCGCGTTCATCAGCTTGGCGGTGGCCGGGTCTTCGAATGACTCGTGTGCCATCACGTGGCACCAGTGGCAGGCCGAGTAGCCGATCGACAGCAGGATCGGCTTGTCTGTGCGGCGAGCCAGCTCGAGCGCTTCATCGCACCAAGGCCACCAGTCCACGGGGTTGCCGGCATGCTGCTGCAGGTAGGGACTGGTCGATTTGTGCAGTCGATTGCTGGTCATTGCGGTATCCGGTCTGTGGCTTGCAAAGACCTTAAGCCCTGGGCGCTGCAGAGCCAATGTTCATTGTGCAGGGTAATTGGCGCCTTTGCTGCATGAGTACCGATGCGGCATCGTGTAGTCTGAAGATCTTGAGACTGTGCACATGTCTGGAGACAGGAGCTTGACCGATGTCCGATCCGGTGAACAGGTTGATTGCGGCGCTGTTGCTGCTGCTGGTGCAGCCGGCCATGGCCGAGCCCACCATGCAGGAGGCGGAAGGCCGTGGACCCTACGAGGGTGTGGCCGCCTCGGAAAACACCGTGTGGGTGCTGGATACGCGGACCGGGAAGGTGAGCAAATGTGTTCAGGACTTTGCCGATCAGCCGCCGAAATGCTCTGCCTTTTCCAAGTAGCAGACTGACGCCAGGCGTGCTGCGCAGGCGCCCTCAGCGACGTCCGCCGATAGAGCCGAGAATCCCGCGAATGATCTGCCGCCCGAGGCTGGTGCCAAACGAGCGGGCGACGGACTTTGCCAGTGTCTCACCGACACTCTGACGTCTGGAGCTGCGGCGCCTTGTGGATTTGACGATTTCCTCGAGCCGTTTGGCCTGCTCCTCCTGCTCGGCGATGCGCTGCCGTTGCCTGGCCAGTTCGGCCTCCCGAGCCTGTAGCAGCTCGTAGGCCGATTCTCGATCGACCATGTGTGCGTAGGTGTCCTTGAGCGGTGAGCGCTCGATCAGTTCGCTGCGCCGCGCCTTATCGATGGGGCCGAACTGCGAGCGCGGCGGCGCGATCAATGTGCGTTCGACCATCGAAGGGACACCCTTCAGGTCCAGCGTCGAAACCAGTGCTTCGCCGACCCCGAGGTTGCCAATGACCTGCTCGGTGTCGAATGCCGGGTTTTCGCGAAAGGTTGCGGCGGCCGCCTTGACCGCCTTTCGGTCGCTTGGCGTATAGGCCCGCAGCGCATGCTGTATACGGTTGCCCAGTTGACCGATGACCGCGTCGGGGACGTCGTTCGGGTACTGGGTGATGAAAAACACCCCGACCCCTTTGGAGCGTATCAGGCGCACCACCTGTGTGATCTTCTCCAGCAACGCCTTCGGTGCACTGCTGAACAGCAGGTGGGCCTCGTCGAAGAAGAACACCAGACGCGGCCGATCGGCGTCGCCGCGCTCCGGCAGTTCCTCCATCAATTCCGACAGCAGCCATAGCAGGAAGGTCGCATAGAGGCGCGGTGACCGATAGAGCGTGGTGGCGTCCAGTATGCTGATGACGCCATGGCCCGAGAAATCGTTCTGCATCAGGTGTTCGATCCTGATCGCCGGCTCGCCGAACAGCAAATCACCGCCGGCCTCTTCGAGTGTCAGCAGGCGGCGCAGGATCGCGGTGACCGAAGCCCGTGAGACACGCCCATACTCGCGCTCGATCTCACGGGCATTGTCGGCGACCCAGTTCAGCATCGCACGAAGATCCTTGAGGTCGAGAAGCATCAGCCCCTGATCGTCGGCGATGCTGAAGGCGACCTGCATCACACCCTCTTGGGTCTGATTCAGTTCCAACAGGTTGCCCAGCAGAACAGGACCCATCTCCGAAATCGTCGTGCGCACCGGGTGTCCTTTGTCGCCATAGACGTCCCAGAAGACGGTCGGGCTGGGGGCGAACGCTTGGCCCGTGATGCCGATGAACTGCAGCCGCTCATCGACCTTGGGGCTGGACTTCCCGGCGCCTGCCAGGCCCGAAAGGTCACCCTTGATGTCGGCGGTGAATACCGGCACGCCGAGACGTGAGAAAGACTCCGCCAGCACCTGCAGCGTGACGGTCTTGCCGGTCCCGGTGGCGCCGGTTATCAGGCCATGACGGTTGGCCATACCGGCGTTCAATACGACCTGCCTTTCGCCGGTGCCGCCGAGCAGGATGTCGTTGTCAGCCATCGGAGTCTCCGCACGTTTTGCGCGCACTTTAACCCGAAAGCCGATGTTGCGGCATCGCGCAAGGGTTTAAACTCCGGATGTCGCTGCCGGGCATTTTCTGGGTAGCCGGCTGCCTGGCCCGCTGAGGGGCGCCTCGGTACTCGAACGCGATACGATACTGGCCCGCGAAACCGGGGGGAGGAAAGTTCATGCGTTGGAAAGGCAGAAGACAGAGCAGCAACGTGGAGGACCGGCGTGGCTCCTCGGCCAGTCCGTTCGGTGGTGGCGGGCGTGGCGGCAGCCTGCTCCACCTGCTGCCGCTGGCGCTCAGGGTGCTCGGTGTGAAAGGCACCCTCCTCGCCGTGCTGGCCGTCGGGGCGGTCAGCTATCTGGCCGGCGGTGGGGGCCTGGGCAGTCTGGTCGGCGGCGGCGTGGACGAAAGACAGGCGGGTCAGAACGGCCCAAGCGCTCAGAGCCCGCAAGAGCAGGAGCTGGTCGAATTCGTCTCTGTCGTGCTGGCCGATACCGAAGAGACCTGGCGCAACGTGTTCGAAGCTGCCGGCGAGACCTACAAGGAACCCCGACTGGTGCTTTTCCGCGGCTCAGTCAATTCCGCCTGCGGATTCGGCCAGGCGGCGATGGGGCCTTTCTACTGCCCCGGTGACCAGAAGGTCTACCTCGACCTCAGCTTTTTCGACGACCTTACGCGACGCATGGGTGCGCCCGGCGATTTCGCCCAGGCCTACGTGATCGCACACGAGATTGGCCATCATGTGCAGACCCTGCTCGGGATCTCCGCCGAGGTGCAGAAGGCCAACCGTGGGCGCGGCAAGGCGTTCGCCAACCAGATGTCGGTGAAACAGGAGCTGCAGGCGGACTGTTTCGCCGGGGTTTGGGGCAATCATGCGGCGCGTGCGCGGCAACTGTTGGAGAAGGGCGATATCGAGGAGGGGTTGAACGCGGCGAGTGCGATTGGCGACGATCGTCTGCAGAAGCAGTCGCGTGGTTACGTATCCCCGGATTCCTTTACCCACGGCAGCTCGGCGCAGCGCGTTCACTGGTTCAGGACCGGTCTGGAAAAGGGCACGATTTCGGCGTGCAACACCTTTGCCGCCGATGATCGCTGAATGCACGCCGCCCGTCGCAAGGGTCTGTCTCCCCGCACATGAGTGATCTGCTGCGACTGGCGAAGAATCAGGACCGGCGGCTGCGTGGCGGCCACCTCTGGGTGTACTCCAACGAGGTGGACAATGACGCGACCCCGTTGAAGGATTTTGTCCCCGGGCAGGTGGTCAACATCGAAAATGCCCAGCGGCGCTGGCTCGGGCTCGGCTACGTCAACCCGAACTCGCTGATCTGCGCACGTCTGGTCACGCGCACTCCGAAAGTCGCGCTGGACCGCTCACTGCTGGTCCACCGTATCAAGGTGGCGCTGGCAGCGCGCGAGCGCCTTTACGCGGCCCCGTACTATCGCCTGCTGTTCGGCGAGGCCGACGGGGTTCCGGGCGTCGTGATCGACCGCTATGGCGACTACCTGGCCGTACAGCTCACCACGGCCGGCATGGAGGCGCAGCGCGAGGCCCTGGTCGGCGCGCTGGTGAAGGTGCTCAAGCCGGTCGGGATCATCCTGCGCAATGACAGCTCTGTGCGTGAGTTGGAGGGTCTGTCGCGCTACGTCGAGGTGGCGCACGGCCAGGTCCCGGATCGGGTGATGCTCGAGGAGGGCGGGTGCCGCTTCGAGGTGTCTCTCGCGCAGGGGCAGAAGACCGGCTGGTTCTTCGACCAGGCCGCAAACCGCGATCAGTTCCTGCGTTATGTCCCAGGCAGAAGGGTGCTCGACGTCTGCAGCTACGTCGGTGCGTGGTCGGTGCGCGCGGCACATGCAGGTGCGGACGGTGTGGTGGCGGTCGACGCATCGGCCCATGCCTTGGAGCAGATGCGACACAACACCGAGATGAATGCGCTGTCGGGGCGCGTCAGCAGTCTGCAGGGTGATGCCTTTGATGTGCTCCGCGACCTGCGCGGGCAGCGCGAGCGGTTCGATGTCGTGGTGCTGGATCCGCCGGCGTTCATCAAGCGCAAGAAAGATCTCAAGGAGGGGATGCTGGCCTACCGTCGCTTGAACGAGGCCGCGCTGGGGTTGCTCGGGCGCGATGGCCTGCTAGTGACGGCGTCCTGTTCGTTTCACATGCAGCGGGATCAGCTGCTGAGAACCGTGCTGCAGTCCGCCAGGCATGGCGACCGCAGTCTTCAATTGCTGCAGCAAGGCCAGCAAAGTCCCGATCATCCCATTCACCCCGCGATTCCGGAAACGGCTTACCTCAAGGCCTTCTATCTGCGCGTGCTGCCGACCTTGTAGGTAGGCCAGAGTTTCCTTACGAGGACATCCGACGGCCGGCGAGCATGCGGATCTCGTTGCGTACCCGGTCGCGCTCGCCTTCGCTAAGGGCCATCCAGCTCTCCGCAACCTCTCGTGCCTCGTCGGTCAGCGGGGTCGCCTTTTCGTCGCCAAACATCAGCCAGGCGGGGTTCACGTCGAGGACCGTGGCGATCTCGTCTATCTTGCGTGGACGCAGGCTTTTGCCGTTTTCGATCTTCTGGATCACTGCCTGGTTCGTGCCGGCCTGGACCGCCAGTTGCTCCTGAGTCCAGCCCATCTGGCGGCGCCGGTAGCGCAAGCGCTCTCCGAGTGTGCGCAGATGATGCGGGATTACCTTCGTGCCGTTCATTCCTACCAGCCTCATAGCCAACTCTCGCCTGTAAGGTTGCTCACTTGTGTTGTGGATTAGCTAACGGCTTTTGCCGTCGAAACTTGAGAGCACCTCAGAAAGTCGGGAATTAAGCGCTGGTGCGGTATGAACGGGGGGGCGAACTAGCGTTCGCGGTACAGAGCGCAGGCATCGATCCGCCGTTCGATCTCCTCCATCATCGCCTGGTAGGCGGGACTGCCGACATGATCGAAGCGCTGTTTGAAGGCATCGCCACGCAGGTGTTCGGGCAGGTCAGCAGCGAACGGCATCAGGTCGCTGTCGGCGACACCCGCCGCCATCCGCTGCTGCAGTTCGCGTGCCGCTTGCGGCGACCGGCTCGCGAGTTCTCCGAACCTGCTACCCGCGCGGTCGGCCGCAATGTCGGTGAAACTGAAGCCTGAGCCACGGTAGATGTCGGACACCTCCTTCAGCAGGCCAACTGCATCGGAAAGCGTGCTGTCACCGCGAGCGGCGAGTGCGGCCGAGGCGAGAAAATGTCGCGCGAAGTCTCTGCGGCCGGACAATTTCAGCCAGAAGCCACTGGGCCGTTGCGGGCGATCCGGCACCAGGGCTGCAAGATCCCGGCCGCTCGCCCAAGTACCGAGCAGCGTGAGCAGCGCCACATTCTCCACGACCGGATCGTGATCGACTGATCGCACCGACGCCAACGCAAACATCGCCTGGAGCAGGTCGACCAGTGCACCGCGGCTGCCAACGCCGTTGGATTGCAACTCGATCAGTCGGTCGTGATAGACCCCTATGACCTCCTGGTCGCTGCCGATCACCCGGCTGGTCCGCGCCTGACCGACGACTTCCGGTTTCCATCGGTAGCTCAGCCGCAGCAGATCCGGGAGGATCTCCACGTGATCGACTGGGCCGGCGGCGCGATCGGGGCTGATCGCCGGATAAAGGTAATTAACCAGTCGCCAGGCGATCCGGTCGGCGATAGCCTTCGGGACCCTGAGGCTGCCGATCCGGAGTTCGCCGACCCTGGGCTGCCCGTCGACCGTCAGCAGTATGCCCTCAATGTTGAGATGCCTCCGCTGCGGCAGGTATCTGACAGGTACGGTTGCCGCAACCTCGAGCCGGCCATCGGAGAGCCTGAGGCGTGCGGCACCGCCGGCAATCCGGTCCAGCAGGTAGTTGACCGTCAGGTCGAGGTCCAGCGCGTTCAACTCGACGGTCCACTTGTCGCCCGGCGACAGCCTGCGCAGATCGTTTCGGCTAAGTACCGCGCGGGCGCGGGTCACTTCGCCAGGTGAAAGCGACACATCGCGGATCACCAGTGGTGCGTCCTGCAAGGCTAACCATATGGCCACGATGAGCGTCAGAAAGCAGAGCAGTGCCAGCGAAAATAGCAGCTTGATCAGTACGCGCATGCATGGCTCCGGGGACGCTCGATCAGACTACTTCGCATGTTCGGGGCTGTCCATCTTCGCACCTTCGGTGCGCCACGCAATGCCGGCAATAGCTGATACACTCGCGCGCCATGATCTACCCTGATTTCGATCCCGTCGCGCTGCAGCTCGGGCCACTGGCGATCCGCTGGTATGGGCTGACCTACCTCGCGGGATTTCTCGCGGCCTGGTGGCTCGGCCGCCGACGGGCGCGCCGGCCGAATGCGGTGGTCGCTGCGAACGATGTTGATGACCTGCTGTTTTATGCGGCGCTGGGTGTGATCCTCGGCGGTCGCATCGGCTACATGCTGTTCTACAATTTCGACATCTGGCTGAGTGATCCGCTGCAACTGCTGCGCGTCTGGGAGGGCGGCATGTCCTTCCATGGCGGTTTTCTCGGGGTGCTCGCCGCGGTTTGGTGGTACGGGCGGCGCAATGCCAAGGGTTTTTTCGCGCTGACCGATTTCGTTGCGCCACTGGTGCCCATGGGTCTTCTGGCCGGCCGTCTCGGCAATTTCATCAACGGCGAGCTATGGGGTGCTCCCGGCGACGTGCCATGGGCGATGCGCGTGTCCTGCGTTACGCACCCCGGCTTGTGCCGTGACAAGCTGCAACTCGGTGAGTCCGTCGGCTGGACGCCGCCGTTGCACCCGACGCAGTTGTACGAGGCGATGCTCGAGGGGGTTGTGTTGTTTCTGTTGCTGTGGTGGTTCAGCGCCAGGCCGCGGCCGACCATGGCCGTCTCAGGCCTGTTTCTGATCGGTTATGGCCTGTTTCGGTTTCTGGTCGAACTGCTGCGTCTGCCAGATGCGCATATCGGCTATCTCGCATTCGGTTGGGTTACCATGGGGCAGCTCCTGTCGTTGCCGATGATGCTGGGCGGCGTCGCCCTGCTGATCCTTGCATACACCCAACAGAGTAGGACATGAAACAGTATCTGGACCTGCTGTACCGTGTTCGCCAGTTTGGCGATTTCAAGGGTGATCGCACCGGGACCGGGACCTGGTCGCTGTTTGGCCACCAGATGCGATTCGACTTGCGCCAGGGCTTCCCGCTGGTGACCACCAAGAAGATCCATCTGAAGTCCGTGATTCACGAACTGCTCTGGTTTCTCCGCGGCGAAACCAACGTCGCCTACCTGCGTGACAATGGTGTCAGTATCTGGGATGAGTGGGCGGACGAAAACGGCGAACTCGGGCCCGTCTATGGTTACCAGTGGCGTTCCTGGCCGGCACCGGATGGCCGCCGTATCGACCAGATCCAGCAGGTCCTGCAACAGATCAGGGACAATCCCGACTCGCGGCGAATCATTGTCTCGGCATGGAACCCGGCGGATCTGCCGGACGAGCGCGTCTCGCCACAGCAGAATGTCGCTGCCGGGCGCATGGCCCTCGCGCCGTGCCATGCATTCTTCCAGTTCTATGTCTGCGACGGCCGCCTGTCCTGTCATCTCTATCAGCGCAGCGCGGATATCTTTCTGGGCGTCCCATTCAATATTGCCAGCTACGCGCTGCTGACGATGATGATTGCGCAGACCTGCGATCTCGAGCCGGGCGAGTTCATTCACACCCTTGGTGATGCCCATCTATACAGCAACCATGTCGATCAGGCCGACGAACAGCTCAGCAGGACACCCTACGATCTGCCGCGGATGGAGCTGAATCCCGATGTGACAGATCTGTTCGGATTTTGCTACGAAGATTTTTCCCTGGTCGGCTATCAGTGTCATCCGCATATCAAGGCCCCGATTGCGGTCTGATTGATGGCCGACGCTTTCCTGCGCGCCATCTTGGTGGGCCGCACAATTCCACTTGATCCCGGTCAGCCGTGTGCGCGACTCTAGCTTGCAAAGCTGCGCCATTGTCGCTATATAAGAACATACAGATGTACTAAATTATGACGAGGTGTTGGTCATGAGTGGCGAATTGGTGGTTGATGGTCGGGAGCTTCTGGCGATGGCGGAAGAGGCGCCTGAACAGGTTGAGGCGATCCTGGAGATGATGATCGAGGCAGAAGAGGAACTGTTTCCAGACGAAGAAGAGTAAGCTATGTGTTCCACCCGCGATCTTTGTGGTCGCGGGCCATCCAAGGTGCCGGGGCTGCCCCGCCTGTTAAGATCGGGCCATGACTCCGTTGCCAAATCTTTCGATCATCGCGGCCATCGCCGAGAACGGCGTGATAGGCCGCGAAAACAAGCTGCCCTGGCACATGCCGGCGGATCTCGCGCATTTCAAGCGTCTCACGATGGGCAAGCCGATCATCATGGGGCGTCGTACCTGGGAATCATTGCCCGGGCTTCTGCCCTATCGCACGCACATCGTCGTCACGCGCAACCCAAGCTACGAGGCGCCCGGTGGCTTCGTTGTGCATTCTCTGCAAGAGGCGATCGATTTTGCCGGAGATGCCGATGAGATGATGATCGTGGGTGGCGCCTTGCTGTATGCGGAAGCTCTGCCGATCGCTGCGCGTCTTTACCTCACCTACATCCACCACCGTGTTGACGGCGATGCGCTGTTCCCGTGCTTCGAAGGGTCGGAGTGGCGCGAACGGTCCCGTGAGCGCCATGAGCCTGACGACCGTAACCCGCTTCCCTACAGCTTCGTGACACTCGAGCGTCGTCGAACGACCGAGAATTGATTCAGGACGGCTGGCTCGCCTTGAGTTTCCGGTTTTCTGCCTTCAGCCTCCTGTATGCCTTGGCCAGCGCACGCAGCTTGGCCGGACCGACCGTCGTGTCGCTGGCCAGGGCATTCGCAATCCCCAACTCAGCGGCCCGGAGCCACTTCTCCACCTCGCCTCGGGGGACCCCATAGGCGTTGGCCGCAGCAGCTGTGGACGACTTGCCGGACAGGATCGCCTTGACGATTGCCGTCTTTCGCTCGGTCGTCCAGTAGCCTTTGTCGAATACAGCGTCGCCCCCAGTCACGGCCTTCGTCTCCGGCTGGGCCTGGTTGCCGCGCAGCCGGGAAAGCCAGACCGCAACAGGGCTGCTGTGGCCGTACAGGACGATAAGCAACGCGGGTAGCAGCAGCAGGTCGAACAGCAATGCTGCCAGTAATCCGATCGTGGTCAGGAGTCCGAAGTTACGGGTCGGCACGAAATCCGACGAGGTCAGTATCAGGAACTGGGCGCTGAGAATGATCGTCGTAACTACGATCGCGCGCCCTGCCTCACGATATGATCGAGCGAGGGCCATGACCGGGCTGATGCCCTGTGCCAGGCGATGCCGAAAGCCGTGATAAACATGAATGGTGTCGTCAACGGCGATCCCGACCGCGACGCTGGCGATCATGGCGGTCGCCATGTCCAGCCAGATACCGAAGGCCCCCATCACGATGAAAATGAGCAGTACCGGCGACAGGTTCGGGATCATGCACAGCACAGCCGCTCCGAAAGACCGAAGAAAGTACAGCATGAACAGAAAGATCAGGACCAGCGCCCCCCACAGACTGTAGACCTGGCCGGTGACGAGGAGGTCTTCGATATCGGCGAACAATCGGGCATTGCCGGCAATCTCCCAATGGATCGCTTCGCCGACATGTTGCTCGAGGTAAGAACGGATCTTGTCCAGCGTCTGTGATATTTCGCCGGCCTGGTGCACATTCAGGTTCAGTGCGATATGCGAATGTTGATAATCCCTGTCAACGAAGTCGTGGATATCATCACCGTCATAGATCAGCAGATACTGGCTGAGCAACTCGCTGTCTGCGGGCAATGTGCGAAATTCCGGGTTTTCGGCATTGAAGCCCCAGTGCATTTCCTGAACGAAATTCGGCAGGCCGAAACTGCGATCGATCTCCGGCTGTGCCTCGGCCCATTGCTGGAAATCCCGGATCATTCGGAGGGTGTCAGCGTCCTTCAGGCCATCTCTCGTCTCGGCGTCGAAGATTACCGATGCGGCCATCGTCCCTGCGATCTTGTCGTCGATCAGTCGTGTGTCCTGGCGAACCGGGTGATCGAATTCGAAGAACTCCTGGAGATTCGTTTCCACCTCCACATGTGCGACCTGCGGTGCGCCGACCGCGATCATCAGGACGACGCCGATGATGACGATTGCCGGACGCCGGATGCCGAACCGGTAGAGCGAGGATACGATCCGATCGACCAGGCGGGCCGTGCCGCGCGGGTCTGGCCAGTGACGCGTGTCCCACCGGACCAGCAGTGTCGGTAGGATGCGGAACACCACGAGATAGATCAGCAACGTTCCCAATGCGGAAATCGAGCCGAACGTCCTGATCGGCACGATCGGGCTGGTAGCCAGGGACGCGAGTCCGCCTGCGGTGGTGAGGGCTGCGTAAAGCGCCGGCCGGTCGACCCCCGCGACCGCTCGGGCAACCCGGTCTATCCCGGCCAGGCCGCGTTTCGATGCCAGGTAAACGCCGTTGAACAGGTGTACCAGCGCCGCCACGGTAAGCGCCGAAAGCAGTGGTGGAATGATGCTGGAAACCAGCGTGAAGGGCTGGTCGAGCAACACATAGATTGCGACGGTCGAGTTGACCACCACCCCGATCGCGATGCCGGCGAGCATGACGGCCAGCCAACGCCGGAAAAGCCACCAGATCATCACCAGGCCGGTGGCGACCGTCGCCGGAATGAAGATCATGTTGTCGCGCAGCATTGATCGAAGCTGCGCGACATCCACGGGTATCTGTCCGGCCATCGCCACCAGGTAGCCATCGAGCCGGGCCTGCCGGACCGCGGCCAGTATTTCCTCCTCGAGCGCGAGCCGTTCGATGCTGTTGTCGGCCTCTCCGGGAATGATGACCATCGCCAATGCCGATCCGTCACCCGCAGCCAGCAGGCCACCGCTCAGTTGGTCATCCAGAATCCGTTGTCGCCGATGCTCCGGCCGCGTTTCGGCGAGCCGCCTGGCGTCCACCAGGGGTCCTACGATGAAATCGTCCTGGGTTCCCGAGATGTGGTCCTGGTTGGTGGCCGCCACCACCTCATCGACCGCATCGAGCTGTTCCAGGACGCGCGCAAGCTCGTCGTAGGCCGCGAAGAATCCGTCCGAGAACAATGCGACACCCTCGAACAGCAGCACGAACACCTGGTCGTCGGGAAATCTCTTGCGCAGTTCCCTGTCGAGAACCACCGCCGGCTCGTCATCGGGAAAATAGACCTCGGGTGCATTGTCGATGTTGAGGTTCAGCAGCAGTAGCGACGGCAGTACCGAAAACAGCATCAGGAAGCCGAGGCTGAGATACAGTCTCCACGGCAGATTGCCGACGATCTGGGGCAGACTGCGGTCTTCGCGTGACCTCAGGTTGAGCTGTATGCAGTCTTCGCCGGCGTAACGGGTGCGAAACGACGTGCATTCGGCGTGCAGCGGCAGCTCGTCGGCCCTGCGCAGCGTGAGTTTCGACTCCGGATGGTGTTGATCTGTGCCGGCCGCCTTTTTCGCCGCATCCAGGTGCTCGCGAAGTCGATCGTGGTCCCGGTCCTCGACCAGGTCGAGCAGTGGAACGGCCTGCAGGTCTTCGAGTGACTGATATCCCAGCCGTTCCAGAAAGACGGGATTCGCGTAGACGAAGAAGCCCTCGTGAACGATCGCGATCGGTCGGTGTACCCGTTCCAATCTGGCCGGGCGTGGTGTGATCTCCTCAGTCACGTGCGTGTTTCGAAGGGATCAGAACCGGGCCCGCCAGCCGAGGTTGACCGAGGAATGGTCCTGATGGAAACCACCCAGGGTCCGCGTATCCCCGTCGAAGTAGTGCAACGCCAGGTACAGCTCGTGCGGTTCCCAGCCCAGGAACGCCACTTCCGGATTCAGATAAACGTCCTTGTCACCGAGTCCGACGTAGAAATCCAGACTGGTCCGCCAGCGCTCGCGGTCGAACGGGACCTCGATCTCGCCGTTGAGGCCATAGATCTCCTTTCTGTCGATGATCGACGGAGCATCGACGAGGTTGGTCCCGACCACCTGAACGTTCAGCCGGGTATCGCCGTCGCCCGGATGCAGCTCGACGCCGCCGCCCCACGAAATGGCCGGCGTGGTGGTATAGGTCAAATCTGTTCGCGTCACGGGATTGTCGCTGTTGTACAGCACTTCGAACCGCCAGGTCGCCCCCGCCGCATCCGCCGCGGCATCGAGCCCGTACGACCAGGAGCGCGGATATTCCGCCTTGATCGCGCCCGGGCCCGCGGAACGGAAGTAGGGGATCGACTGACGCGTCCGTGCGACGGTCACGCCGAAATCCGCCAATGCATGGGTCCTTGTGTAGCGGGCGCCGAAGCCGCCGTCTCCGCCCGGCGCGTCCGTCGATATGGTCGCTGCCTGGACCGCAGCCGGCGGCACGTCTTTCGGGTCGAAGCCGAGAATGCGGCCGGTCTGACGGTTTATCGGATACCAGACACTGTCCTTGTCGGGCAACTCGGCCGGTCGGAAGTCGACCAGCCAGACAAGGTCGAGCTTCGCGGCACCAAAAAAGGTCTCGGCCCGAATCATCGGGTTGGAGCGACGGCGATCCTCGAGATCATCGAGGATCAGCCGGGTGAGGTCCGCGGTGCTCACCCGATCTGCCAGGGGTAGTTCGTCGAGTCGGCCCCAGATCACGGTCTGGGTTCCGGCGGTCAGCCGTAGTTTCTCGCCTCGGTAGCGTATGTAGCTGTCGCCGTAATCGGCCTTGACCGAGGAATAGTCAAGCGATCCCTGCTGATTGTGGCCATCCAGCCGGCCGGCCGCCTGAAACTCCCAGGTAGGCGAAGGTTGCCAGTTGGCCAGCGCCGAGACCTTGCCATACAGCCCGTGGTCCGCCTCGGAGCTCGAGCGGGTGAAATGCGAATACTCGGCACGGACATCGTCTATCCGTATGTCCAGTCGCCCCGGCCCGGAGTCCTCTGCTTCGGCGATGCCGGCCTCGACGTCCATCGCCATCCCAGGGTTTCCTGGCGCGTCACTATCGATGATCAGTTCCTCGGAGGCGGCCGGCGTTTGGTCCGGGCCGTCTTCGATCAGGATCTCGTCCAGGCCGCCGGTCTCGGGGCCGTCCATTTCGATCACCAGGTCCTCGTCCGGCAGCGGGTCCGGGTCGGCGGCCAGCGTTGGGTCGGGGCCGTCTTCGATCAGGATCTCGTCCAGGCCGCCGGTCTCGGGGCCGTCCATTTCGATCACCAGGTCCTCGCCTGGCAGCGGGTCCGGGTCGGCAGCCAGCGTTGGGCCGGCGCAGAGGCAGCAGATGGCCAAGGGCAGCATTTCGAGTCTGAGACAGGAATGGTCGGGCATGGTCGGCGGTCCTTTTTTCAGCGATCGTTACGACCCTGCTAGGGCCTGAAACGCATTGCCGCGCTTTCGTCGGACAGGGCCCGGCTGGTGAACAGCCGGTCGGGAATCTTCTGGTTGTATTTGACGGATCCCAGCGAGATCCGCGTGAGGTGGCCTGTCTCCAGGTCCTGCATCACACTGTCCAGCACGGTCCAGTAGCCCTGGACACGCTTGATGCGTTTCACCGTGAGTCTCTTCGCTGGTTTCTTGGAGCCTGTCTGGTAGAGATCGACGCGCAGCGGGATCAGGGTGGCCGGATGAATCCAGGCGACACGCTTCGAGTAGACGGAGTTGTCCGGGTCGACCGGTTGACTGACGAGCACCTTGCAAAGGAGTTTTCCAATCTTCTGTTCACCGGCATAGCGGTGCTGGTCCATGTCGACCTCGCGGTCCCTCAGGTCCTCGAAAAACAGGTCCGATCCGACGAAACGCCCGCCCTTGCGCGACGACGACACCCTGCGCACGCGATCCAGTGCCGGCAGGTAGAGCCACTGATCATTGTCGTCACCCGGATAATCCTTGGTCAGCAAGCCGACCCCCTTGATATCGGAGGGACTGTCGAACCGGGTCAGCGACCAGCGCTCGCCGCCGCCACGGTCGACCCGCAGGGTGTACATTTGGCGTTCCCGGGGATTGCGGCCTTTCTCGAGCAGGGTCATCACCGCGCGTGAGGCGTAGTCATCGCCTTTCGGCGCATCGTAGACCGCCTGGGCAAGTTGACGGCCGGCCTCGGCCGCATCGTTGGCGCGCACCGGGTTGCCCGCCAGCAATCCGATCGACGTTAGCAACAGGACGTTGTGCAGCAGATGCATGTGATGCTCCGAAGGCTGCAGTCGGTGATTTGATCACGCTGCCGTGGTTGCGTGTATGGCGCAGTGCGAGGCGCCTGCCGCGGCGTCCCGGGGCGGTATCTTGCCGTGCACGCTGTCTGGGCGATTAAATCGGCCTGAGTCGCGCCGACTTTAGGGCATCTCTCATAATCCTGGGTGCGCAGACTGGGCGACATGATTCGGGACATCAAGGCGAAGACCGCACGTAAGAGCTGGCTATTGCGAAGGTCTTCAACGCAGAGAGCGCGGATTATGTCGTTCAAGAAGCCAGCTAAGGATTGTTAGAGGTGCCCTTTAGCGGCGATCTGCGTCAAGGCGTTTGCCGTTGCCTGGATTCGCGCGCCCGGCGGAAAAACTCCGGCTCCGCGAATGTGGTTTTCTATAGTGACAAGTGAAGTTTTGCTCTCAGTTAGAGCTTGCGGACCGGTAGGGTGCCTACATACCCTGAAAAACCCCGGCTTGAACGATCGAAGCGCGGCCGCAAACTATTCCTTTGGTTGGGAGGGATTGGCGATGACCATGTTAGAAAACCTGCAGGGCATGCTCGAACGAGGGGTCGACAGCGCATTGCTGCGTTATTCGCTCGGCAGTGAACTTCTGAAGGTAGGCGACGCCGATGCCGCGATAGCCCATCTGCGCGAGGCCCTGCATTTCGATGCCGATTATTCGGCGGCCTGGAAGATGCTCGGCAAGGCCCTGGACTCGGCGGGCAACCATGCCGAGGCCGTCGATGTCCTGGGGCAGGGGATCGAGGTGGCCGAGCGGCAGGGCGACATCCAGGCGGCCAAGGAGATGGGCGTTTTCCGCAAGCGTGCACAGCAGGCCCTGCAGCAAGAGGCCTGAGCCGATCCCGGTGCGTGCCGGGCCATGGCGATTCCTGCCGGTGGCCTCCCTGATGCCGTCTCACTGCAATATCTCGCGCATCTTTTCGCGCGCGCGAAACAGACGGGTGCCGGCCCCTGCGACCGAGATCCCGAGCTGGGCGGCGATTTCTTTCTGCGAATACCCGTGAATCACCTGCATCAGCAGTGGTTCACGGTAGTCCGCGGGCAGCTGATCTAGCGCGCGGCGTAGCGCGAAGGCCTCGGTCGAGGTGTCGTAGTCCTTGCGTTGTGCGGGTAGTTCTTCGGTCGGTATCGCGCTCTCCTGCGGGCGCTGGCGCTCGAAGCGACGCGCATTCTCACGCCGCAGGATGGTCAGCAGCCAGGCCTTCACTGCCTTGACGTCGTTCAGCTTGTCCATCGATTTCCAAGCCCGCGCCAGGGTATCCTGGACCAGGTCGTCGGCGACTGCGTGGCTGCTGGACAGCCAGTAGGCATAGCGATAAAGGTCATCCATGTAGACCGCGATCAGTTGGTTGAACTCCTGCTCGCGGCTCGGTGCTGTGCGGGTCTGCCCGTGGTGCAGATTGGCGACCCGGGCGAGAGCGATGGTGGTCATGTTGGCTTTCCCCTGCAGATGATCTGTGTTGACGACAGACACTTTGCAGTTGATGTGCCAATTTTTAACTATATGAAAAATATAGAAAAAGAGATAAGGCTACTGGCGCGACTTTAACGAAACGTTGCAACGAATCGTTGCGTCGCAGACAAAACAGGGAGTTGGCGCCGCAGCCCGGCTCACCAGCTTGCCCCGGTCAGTCGCGACCGGGCAGGGTGAGTTGGTACTTCTGGATCTTGCGGTCCAGTGCCGGTCGCGAGATGCCCAGGATCGCGCAGCTTTGCCCCTTGTGGCCGCCGGTGTGGTTGAGCACGCGCTGAATATGCGATGCCTCCACCTCGTCCAGCGTCCTCAGCGCCGAGGCAGCGTCATCGCCGGCCGGGGTCCGTGGCTTCGTGTCGTCGGGGGACTGCCTGAAACGGATATGTCGTTCGGTGATCTGGCCGTCGCGGGCCAGCACGGCCGCTTGCGTGAGTACGTTTTCGAGTTCGCGCACGTTGCCCGGCCAGTCATACCTCAGCAGGGAATCGGTCGCGGAGTCTGCCAGCGAGGCCGGGGGACGGCCGTCGCGCAGGGCCGTTTTCGCAAGCAGCGCGCTCGACAGCATTGGGATGTCTTCGCGGCGCGCCCGCAGTGGAGGCAGTTCGATGCCGATCACGTTGAGACGGTAGGCAAGGTCTTCGCGGAACAGGCCGTCACGCGCCCGGGCGAACAGATCGCGGTGCGTCGCCGCGATGATGCGTGCGCTGATCGCAATGCTGGCGGTGCCGCCGACCCGCTCGATCGTCCGCTCCTGCAACGCCCGCAGAAGCTTGGCCTGCAGTTGCGGCGCCAGCTCGGCAATCTCATCGAGGAACAGGGTTCCGTTCGCCGCCAGTTCGAACCTCCCCGGTTTGGCGCGGTCGGCGCCGGTGAAGGCGCCTTTCTCGTGCCCGAACAGTTCGCTCTCGAGCAGCGAATCCACGATCGCCGCACAATTGACTGCGATGAAGGGTCCAGTTCTGCCGCTGTGCTGATGAACCAGCCTGGCCACGACTTCCTTGCCGGTTCCCGACTCGCCGGTGATCAGGACGGTTGCGCTGTTACCAGCACTCAAGGCGATCTGTTTGCTTACCTCGAGCATTGCCGCGCTGCGCCCGATCAGCTCGCCGTGCGGCTGTGCCGGGCGGGCCGATCTGGCCTCCGGCTCGCGGGTGCGGCCGGCCAGCACCTTGTCGACCGTGGCCTGCAGCGTGGCGGTCTTCAGCGGCTTGTGGATGAAGTCCGATGCGCCGGCCTTGATCGCACGTATCGCCAGCTCAAGGTCATGCTGCCCGGTCATCATGACTATGCTGGTGTCCGGCCGGGCCGCGAGCAGGCGGGGCAGCAGCTCGACCCCCGCGCCGTCGGGCAGTTGCTGGTCCAGCAGGATCAGGTCGAACGACTCGGTGCCTGCGATGGCCTCGCCCTCGCCACACTGCTCGGCACCGCGCACATCGAAGCCCTGGTCTTCGAAGTGCAGCGTCAGCATCTGTCTCAGTGCCAGGTCGTCCTCGATGATCAGGATGCGGGTGCCCATGTGCGGATCATAGTCCGGCCCAGACGCCGATTCGAATGCCGTCGTCGCCGCATACGGGCGACATGGGCTCGTGAACCCCACTCACAGAAGCTGCGACGTCGGTAGCGGCGCCGCGTGACTCGCGCAAGGAGGTCGACGCGATCGCACTGGTCAATCGCTGCGCAGGATCCAGCAGCGGTGTGGCAACTGGCGTTTGAAATCCGCTGGAATGGTCTGTTCGCTGATCTCCTCGACCTTGGCGAGGTCTGCGGCCCGCGGATCGAGTTTGAAGCCGCGGCGGTTGTTGGAGAAGAAGAGCTCCCCACCTGGGGCCAGCAACGCCAATGCCGCGCTCAATAGCTGCAATTGATCGCGCTGCACATCGAAGGTCTCGGACATCCGCTTTGAATTCGAAAAACTCGGCGGGTCGAGCATGATCAAATCGAAGCGCGCCTTGGCCCGGCGCATGCGCTCGAGGAATGCCATCACATCCGACTGGACGAAGCTGTGACGGCTGTCGTCGTCCAGGCCGTTGCGGACCAGGTTGCGCCTGCTCCAGGCCTGGTAGGCCCTCGACATGTCCACGGTCACGCTGCGCCGCGCGCCGCCCGCGGCCGCATAAACGGTGAAGCTTCCGGTATAGGCGAACAGGTTGAGAAAGGTCCTGTCTGGCGCGCGATCCCGGATCAGCCGACGCGTCTCGCGATGGTCGAGGAACAGGCCGGTGTCCAGGTAGTGCAACAGATTGACCTCGAAGCGCAGCCCACGCTCGGCAACGCTGAACGACGGCGCCCGGGCGGCCAGCCTGTGGTACTGATCCGATCCGCGTTGGCGACGGCGGAACTTTATCACCACCTGTGGTGGCGGGATGTCCAGGGCCTGTGCGAGGTGCGCAGCTATGCCGTCCAGCTCCTCGCTGCTCAGCGGACGCTTCTTCTCAAACACCTGGACATGCAGCCAGTCCGCGTAACGATCGATCGCCAGCGGAAACTCGGGCATGTCGCGGTCATACAGCCGGTAGGCCTCGAGGCCCTCGCGTGCGGCCCATTTCGACAGGTGGCGCTGGTTTTTCAGCACCCGGTTGCCGAGCGCCTCGGGTCCGATCACGTCAAATTGCGCCGGGCATGCCACGCCAGCGCCGCCCAGCCGATCAGAAAGGCGCTGCCGCCGATCGGCGTGATCGCCCCCAGCCAGCGTATGTCGGTGAGCGCCAGCAGGTACAAACTGCCGGAGAAGACCAGGATCCCGAACGCGAAGGCCCAGCCTGCCAGATCGAGAGCGCCAGTCCGGCCCTGGTACCCGAGCAGGCCGACGACAAGCAGCGCGAGTGAATGCATGCCCTGGTACTGCACGCCCGTCTGAAACACTTCCAGCAGTCCCGCGCTGAGCAGGGGTTTCAGGCCATGCGCGGCGAACGCGCCAAACGCGACCGCAAAAAAACCGCAGATCGCGCCAATGAACAAGAAATGTCTCAGCGGGTTGGTCAATGCAGGTCCAGCCGGCCCAGTTCATCCAGGATGTTCAGCAGCAGTTGCTGACCACGCATGTCAAGCTCCGCGCAGAGCCGGTCGGGATTGCGCTCACCGTTGATCAGCGGGCGGATCAGCGCGGCGACGCGGCCCATGTCGCCGCCCACCCGACTCATCTGTTCGGCCATCTGGCTGATCAGCGCGAGTGCCTGAACATCGCCGCGTGCTGCTGCATGAATCATGTGCGCAAGCCCCGGGGCGGCCAACGTCGGGTCGGCCTTTTGCTCGGGATCGGGCAGGGTACGGGGGTCCTGCAGGCCGCGCAGGATCGCTTCGGCAATAACCCGGTCCTCTTCATCGAGTGCATCCAGACGACCGAGTACGCGCTGGCCGGAGGCGAAGCGCCGGACCGTTGCGGCCAGTGCCACCCAGCCGTTGTCGACGGCTGATTGCAACAGCATCTCGAGCTGCCGAGCCGCGGCGGGCTGCTGGATGAGTTCCACCGCCTGGCAGATGAATGCCGCGTGGGTTTGGACGATCTGCTCGTCTCGGTCTGGTATCCGTGTCATGACATCGATCCGTCGGCGGACTGGCCGCAGTCTACCTCAGCTACCGGTCCTGCGTCGGGCCCTGCAGACCGGCGTCGGTGCGGCGATCCAGCGCGGCCAGCGACTCCGCCGCGATCTCGCGGACTTCCCGGTCGACGTCATCGGCCAGGCGGCGCAGACAAGATTCTGCCTCCGGCGAACCGCTCAGGCCGAGAAAGTGCGCGGCGTCTGCGCGGACCTGGGCAAGCGGACTGGCGGCAAGCGCGGCGAAATCGGCGACCAGCCGGGCCAGCAGGCCCTCGGTCGCCAGGTCCTCGAGTACCGCGCCGACCCCGATTCGCACAGCGAAGGCCGTTTCCATATCGCCGGCCAGTCGAACCAGTTGCGGCAGCATTGCCGGGCTGTTCCGGCAGGCCGATGTCACCGCAGCCAACTGGCCTGTCTCCAGGCCTTGCTCCAAATAGCCATGCACGCCTTCCTCACTGCCGGTGCGCGCCGCCCAGTCGGCCAGCTCGCCCTGGCTATGCACGCCGTTCAGTTCGAACGGTCCGATCCGGATCCAGGGCACCCCACGGACGCCCCGCGCCTCCGCGACCTCCGGGTGAGCTACAACATTGGTGACCGCCAGGCGTCCGATCTGGCCCTTCTTCAGCAACTCGGTCAGCCCCGACAGGACCACCGGACAGTGGGCGCAGCCCGTGGCGATCATGAGTTCGGCGTCCGGGACATCGCGTTCGGCCATTTGCACACTCCTTCGCTGTTGCCCAGATTGTGTCACAGGCTTGTCCGGGAAAATAATTGGGCGGGTTCTGGTTTTTTGCCCCCGGGTTGGCATAAAAGACCTTTCTAAACAATGAGTTGTTAATCTGTATTAGAATAAGGAATAAGGCTAATTTATGCCAGCCAACCGTAAAACTGTTTGGCCTTTTTCCCTCGCCCTAACTATGTTTATGCACCCCGAGGCCCCGCCCGGCGCTTGCGCTCGATTTTCGGCGCGCGCCTGACCTGGCAAGTGTTCGGCTATCCGGAGGCCGGGTTGCCAGACAAACGGGTCGACCGAACAGAAGTGGCCGGATGCAAACCGTGCGTTTTGCCGGCTACTTCGAAGAGAACTGCTGCCCTCGGGTGGCGACAGAAACTGCAGTGTAACCTCAGGAGAAATCATCGATGCCTACATTCGTACGTACCGACAAGTGCGATGGCTGTAAGGGCCAGGACAAGACGGCGTGCATGTATATCTGCCCGCACGACCTGATGAAACTGGACAAGGACGGTTCGGAAACCGGCCATGCCATGAAATCTTACAACCAGGAGCCGGAACAGTGCTGGGAGTGCTACTCCTGCATCAAGATCTGCCCGCAGAACGCCATCGAAGCACGTCCGTATGCCGACATCGTTCCCCTTGGCGCCTCCGTGCAGCCGCTGCGTGGAACCGACTCGATCATGTGGACCATCAAGTTCCGCAACGGCACCATGAAGCGCTTCAAGTTCCCGATCCGTACCACCCCGGAAGGCTCCATTGACCCTTACGGTGGCAAGCCGGAAGCCGACATCAACAAGATCGCCGAGAATGGCTTCTTCGTTGAGGCAAACGGCTACCGCAGCGGTGATCCGAGCGAACTGATCGCGAAGTAATTCGCGCCGCGTTCGGAAAGACAAGTTTCAAGTAAGAGGTAATTCCAATGGCTGAATTCGGTAAACCAGACGTCGTCGAAGAAGAGGTAGACATCCTCATCATCGGCGGTGGTATGGCTGCTTGCGGCACGGGCTATGAGATCGGTCCCTGGCTGGACGCTGCCAAGGCGCAAGGCGTCGACATCAAAGTGAAGCTGGTGGACAAGGCTGCAATGGACCGCTCCGGTGCCGTTGCCCAGGGTCTGTCTGCAATCAACACCTACATCGGTTCGGAGCAGGATCCGGCGGACTACGCCCGCATGGTCTCGAACGACCTGATGGGCATCACCCGCGACGACCTGGCCTACGACCTCGGTCGCCACGTCGACGAGTCGGTGCACCTGTTCGAAGAGTGGGGCCTTCCGATCTGGAAGACCGACGAGAACGGCGAGCGTCATGACGGTTCGAAAGGCATGACCCCGCTGAAGGACGGCGGCAAGCCGGTCCGTTCGGGCAAGTGGCAGATCATGATCAACGGCGAATCCTACAAGTGGATCGTCGCCGAAGCCGCCAAGAAGGCGCTGGGCACCGACCGCATTCAGGAGCGTGTGTTCATCGTCAAGCTGGTCAACGACAAGAACGACAAGAACCGCATCGCCGGTGCCGTCGGTTTCTCGACCCGCGACCATCAGCTGTTCGTCTACAAGTGCAAGGCCGCCCTGCTGGTTGCCGGCGGCTGTGTGAACATCTTCCGTCCGCGTTCGGTTGGTGAAGGCCAGGGCCGTGCCTGGTACCCGGTCTGGAACGCAGGTTCGACCTATGCGATGGCCGCCGAGGCTGGCGCCGAGCTGACCATGATGGAAAACCGCTTCGTACCGACCCGTTTCAAAGACGGTTACGGTCCGGTTGGCGCTTGGTTCCTGCTGTTCAAATCGCAGGCCACCAACGCCTTCGGCGAAGTCTACATGGTCCGCAACAAGGAGATGCTGGAGGACTATCCTCCCTACGGTCTGGCCAAAGTGCCGGCCTCCTGCCTGCGTAACCACCTGATGCTCAAAGAGATGCGTGAAGGTCGTGGTCCGATCTGGATGGACACCGTCACCGCTCTGGCCAACCTGCGCGAGACTCTGTCACCGCGTGAGGTCAAGCACCTCGAGGCCGAGGCGTGGGAAGACTTCCTCGACATGTGTATCGGCCAGTGTGGTATCTGGGCTGGTGAAAACATCGAGCCGGAGAAGAAGAACTCCGAGCTGATGCCTACCGAGCCTTACCTGCTGGGTTCGCACTCGGGCTGCTGCGGCATCTGGGCTTCCGGCCCGACCGACGTCGGCGCACCGACCAGCGAAGAGCACGCGGAAAAGGACAAGATCCCGTCGCACCTGCCGGAAGGCTGGAACTGGGGCTACCGTGGCATGACCACCATCCAGGGTCTGTTCACCGCAGGTGACGGCGTTGGCGCATCCGGTCACAAGTTCTCGTCCGGTTCGCATGCCGAAGGGCGTATGTGTGCCAAGTCCATGGTCAAGTTCGTCATGGACAACAAGGACTGGAAACCGGAGCTCGACACCGACGTCGACACCCTGATGGAAGAGATCTACCGTCCAGTGCGCAACTACCTTGAGCACAAGGACTACACCACCGCGATTGACGTTAACCCGCATTACATCACTCCGCGCATGCTGCAGTTCCGTCTGCAGAAGATCATGGACGAGTATGTAGCCGGCGTTGCCACCTACTACACCACCAACGAGCACATGCTCGCACTGGCGGAGCAGAAGCTGGAAATGCTGAAGGAAGACGCCCTCAAGATGCGCGCCAAGGACCTCCACGAGCTGCTGCGCGCGTGGGAGAACTACCACCGCATCCTGACCGCGGAAGCCCATATGAAGCACATCCAGTTCCGTGAAGAATCCCGTTACCCGGGCTTCTACTACCGCATGGACAAAAACTTCGTCGACGAAGAAAACTGGCACTGCTTCGTGAACTCGGTCTACGACAAGACCACCAAGACCTGGACCTGCTTCAAGCGCGCCCACAAGGATCTGGTGGACAAGTCCAAGCTGTTCAAGTAATCGCTGCTTGACGGTCTGACGACTGATTGACCGGGCGCCCCAGGGCGCCCGGTTTTTTCATTTCCGGGGGTTTGCGCAAAGCGGCGGCCGTGGTGTCACTAGGATGCCGCGTTTGGCGAAATATCGCTGCCCTCGTCGCCGGGAGGCGCGTCCCGGTAGTCTGCGATGCACCGAGAGAGGTAGGTCGGGCGATCTTCGTCGAGCACCTGGTAGCTGTCGGCCAGCCCGTCGCAGTACAGTCTGGCCTGCGCCGGGTCGGAGCCGATGTCGTTCGAGGCGGCGTGCGCGAGCGGTCCCGTCAGCAGCGCCAGCGTGGCAAGAAAAGTTCGGCCGGACATGTGATCCTAGGGCCTGTTAACACTAATCCGGATCGCGTCGTTGCTGCCCCAGAATGGGCCAATCAAGGCGCGAGGAGTGAAATTTGGTCATTCCAAATGAACGACGAGTAACACCGAGTGGCCCAACTCTGGGGCGCAACCCGAAGGGACGGGGCCATTTTTCCACAGCTCTGCGTTGCACCTCGGTTATGTAGCCTGCTACACAGCGCTCGTTACGCCTTGATCTACGAAAAAATGGCCTCCGGCGACACGCTCCGGATTAGTGTTAACAGGCCCTAGTGATGATATGGACGACGGCACCCCTGTGGCCCGCTATCTCCGACTGAAATACTAGGTTATAGAGTCGTGCCCGCAGCCCGGTCTTGTGTAGGGAAATGAGGGCCCGGCGATGCCCCGGGAGGCCTCGAAAAACCTTATAATCACAGGATCTTGCGTCCAGCATTCATACGCTAACGTTACCCGTCGAGTGAGCCAACGCGGCCGATTGCCGCGCCGAGGAAAGATCCCATGAGCGACGAAAGATTAGATATCCCTGAACAGTTTTCCAGCCCGGCCGTGCCGCAGCTGCTGACCGAAGACAGCGTCATCCAGTTTCGGTGCCACAAGGGCATCTCCTGCTTCAATGCCTGCTGCAAGCACGCCGACGTGACGCTGGCGCCTTACGACGTGCTGCGTCTGCAGAAACGCCTGGGCATGAACTCCGAAGAGTTCCTGAAGAAACACACCGTACCCTTCGAACTCGATGCGGATGGCGTGCCCGGTATCAAGTTGCGCACGGACGACGAGGGCGCCTGCCTGTTCCTCGACGGCGAAAATGGCTGCAGCGTGTACGGCGATCGACCGACCGTCTGTCGTTACTACCCGGTGGCACTGCTGAGCATCAGGGAGAAGGACACCTACGAGGCCAAGCAGCAGTATTCGCTGGTCAAGGAGGATCACTGCAAGGGACACGAGGAGCCGCGAGAGATCTCGCTGGGCGACTACCGCAAGGAGCAGGGCGTCGAGGAGTATGACGAGTTCAACAGGGCCTGGTACGAACTGATCCTGAAGAAGAAATCCGGTGGGCCGGGGGTGGGCAAGCCGAGCGAGATGAGCCTGCAGTTGTTCTTCATGGCCTCGTTCAACTTCGACATGCTGCGCAACTTCGTGATGAGCGACAACTTCCACGCGACCTATGACCTGCCGGACGAGACCTATGCCGAGGTCGCAGAGGATGATATCGCGCTGATGAAGCTCGGCAACCGTCTGATGCGTCAGGCACTGTTCGGTGAAAAGACCATACCCGAGCAGAGTGGGGCCTGGGAGCGCCGGGTCGAAGAGCGCAAGGAGGTCTGGGAGGCCCGTGCCAAGGCGGAGATCGAGGCGCGCAATGCCAAGGCCGAGGCCGATATGCGCCAGGAGACGACCGGTTGCTCCGACAACTGATCTGCGCTTCGCTCAGGAAGGGCCGGCGATCTCTCGGCGGTGCCGCCAGATGCGAATGAAGGGCAGGCCCATCGACGCGAACAATCCCATCATCGCCGCCGAAAGTTGGCCTTGTCGGGTCAGGTAAACGACGAGCAGGAACGCCAGCACCATCGACAGCGTAGAGTCCAGCAGTGCCCTTCGGATCAGCCTGCCGCGAACCTGCTCCGTCTCGTTGCCGGTGATGAACAGCAGCATGACCGGCAGCAAGTAGTGCAGCGGCGCATAGAATGCGACGATGATTGCCCACACGATGATGTCATCCATACATGCGCCCCGGGGTGCCTCATAGCAGTCTGACCGTGCCAGGCGCAGAATAAGAACCCGTGGCCCTCCCTGGCCGCGGGGCCTATCCGCTCTGCCGCGCAGACTGCCGGGGCCTATTTGCCCTTGCTGTCGGTTTTCGTGCTGTCGGCCTGCGCCAGCGTTGCCGGGTACTGTGCGTAACCGTAGTTTCCGTAGAGCGGGTAGCCATATCCGTACCCGCGGTAGTAAGGGCCGTATCCGCCCCATGGGACACCACCGTAGCCCCAAGGTCCTCCGCCGTAGCCCCAGGGTCCGCCACCGTAGTAACCGCCGCCGAAGAACTCTTCCATCCAGTAGCGCGGGTCCCAGGGGTCATAGGGGTTCCAGCCCCAGTTGCTGCCCCACCAGGCCGATACATTGGTCGCTGCGGCAAGAATCAATCCAGCCAGCAGCGAGACTGTCATAGGTTTTTTCATCGCCCTCTCCTTACTGCCTCAAGCATATCAGCATAAGCTAATAATCTTTTTAACCGAGTTGGCGAAGATGCTCTTTGAGGCAGGTCAAATGGGTCGGTATGTGCGCCTGCACCAACACCGTGAGGTCGGATGTGGGCCTGCATCGGGTCGGGTCGGCCGCGCTCGAAAGGAGCAGCCGCCACACGGGCGGTCGTGCTTGGCGCGGGACTGCCGCCCGGCGCGCCGCACTCGCTTCAGTCGGTTCGACGTAGTGTCAGCTACTAGCTGCCAGACTGCTGTGCCGCCTGCCACTGCTCCCGCTGTTTGTGGACCAGGCGCAGCGCGTCGAGGTAGGGCACCGTACCCGCGTTGCGAATGATTTCGCGTCCGGCACGTGTATGTGCAAAATCCACAAAGCGTTTGACTTCACTGTATCGCTGGTTGGCGCTGTTGAACGCGATGTAGAGCGGGCGGTACAGGAGGTACTCGCCGGTCCGCACGGTATCATAGTTCGGATACTTGCCCTCCAGCTTGAGCAGTTTCACATTGCGTTTGCGTGCGCTGCTGATGCCGGTGACGCCGATGGCGTCGATGTCCTTCTCGACCGCCTTCTCCAGTGGTCCTGAGGAAGGGAACACCTGCGTGGAGACAAACTCGTGCTCGGCATCGTGGAACACCAGCTCGCGCAGCGTCAGGCCCACGCCGGAGATCTTGCCTTTGCGGATCATCAGGCTGATCGGTCTTTCGGGTCCGCCCAGTTGCTTCCAGTTGGTGATCTTTCCGTCATACAGATCCTTCAGTTGTTGCATGCTGATATCGCTGACGGGGTTGTCCTTGTGGACGATTACGACCAGCGCATCCCAGGCGACCGGAGCCAGCTGGGCGAACGATTCTTCGGCATTGGCTTCCAGCTTCGGACGACAGGTGCCGCCGATGTGGACCGATTGCTCGCTGATGCGCCGGATTCCCTTCGTGGCACCGCCGCCCTCCAGCATGATCTCGACGCCGTAGCGGCGCTTATAGGCTTCCGCGAGCTCGCTCATGAAGGCCTTCTTGGTGATGCCGCATCCGGCCCAGGTCAACGGCTCGGATGCGACGGCGTATTGGCTGAGAATCAGCGCAAGCAGGATGCTTGGGCCTACGATCAGTTTATGTATAAGCATGTCTCTCGGTTTCTCCTGGGTTGGGATCGTTCAACCCTTCCCTGGCGACTCCTCGGCTAGCTATCGGTGTCGCATTTCCAATCTGAACCCAGTCGCAGAAAGCTGAGAATTTATATCGTTGCCTTGTCGAGGCTTTTAATGAATCCGGCCCGCTTGGATTGAGATCCAGCCACTGTCGATCAAGATGTAAAACGCTACGTGCGTCGCAAATATTCGATGCGGCCCCTGAAATTTAAATCACACGAAGGGACCGGCGTCCCGCATTGTGTGTTTGATCGCATTCTTCCAGTCGAAGATGAAGTAAAAATGCGCCATTGCAGTCGCGATGCTTTCGGTCGTTTATTTTTCGTCGTCTTTATTTTTCAACGAGGTCGTTGTTCCATCCACGCTGTCTGGCCTGGCCCGTGAATCCAAGAGGCCAACACGGGCAATCCCGTTTGCCGGGAAGGTCGAAAGTGTGAACCCGTTATCGTTTTCTACCTCCGGAATTTAAGTCCCTCTTAAGGTGGGCGATTCCTAATCGGCGACAGTAACGAGACTTTACTAAAAGGACTTTCCGCATTACTGCCAGGGCTCACGGGTGAGTGCCTGTTGATGCGCGTTATCGGAATTATTCTATTTATAAATTCAGGAGCCAGAAACACAATGTTCAATTCAACAACCCCCCGAAGGACGGTACTCGCCGGGCTTTCGATGCTTGGAATGTTATTCGGCATGGCCAACATGGTCTGGGCACAAGGGTGCTCGGTAGATTGCCTGCGCGTCTACAGTATCGCCCTTAGCGATCTCGGTATGCAATCAACGGAACGGTCAAACTGACCGACGAGACGGTCTCCGGTGGGGCTGCGCGCAGCTCCGTGGTTCACGCGGTCTGGACCCGGCCCGATGGCTCGCAGTTCGATCAATACGCGAATATCGGCACGCGTCTGCGGGCCGAGTTCAGGCTGTACACCGCGGGCGAGCCCGGCCTGTACACGCTCGCCGTCGCCGGTGCGACCAAGGCCGGCTATACCTTCGACCCGGCGAACAGTGCCCTGCTGAGCGAAGACATCCAGATTGGCAGTTCAGGCAACCAGACGCCCATTGCGATCTCCAATGCCGACGTGACGAGCGGTAGCGCGCCCCTGGACGTGAATTTCGATTCGGACGGCTCCAAGGATACGGACGGCACAGATCGTGAGCTACCAATGGACCTTTGGTGACGGAACCGGCTCGAACCAGCCCAACCCGACACACACCTATGACTACGCTGGCAACTATCCAGCCACACTGACCGTGACCGACGATCGGGGCGCGAAGGCCAGCAACACCGTCTCCATCATGGTGACCGAGGATATCGGTGTTTGCAGCATGGACTGTGTTTCCGTCGATCGCATTGCGATGAGCTACAAGGCCGCCAAAGGCAAGGTCGTAGGCCGCGTCTGGCTGCTGGATGAATACGACAACCCGGTCACCGACGCCACGGTGCATGCGCAATGGACCCTGCCGAATGGTTCGACGGTCGACCAGTATCGTGATTCGGGATCCAAGGCGCGGGCCTATTTTGCACGCAAGGCCAACACGGCCGGTCAATATACCTTGAGGGTCGTCGAAGTGACCAAGGCGGGGCAAACCTTCGATCCGGACGGCAGTAACGCGCTGGATGGGCTCATCAATATCACCCCTTGAGCAACGGCTGACAGCTGACCGGGCGATTGCGATGCCTACGCGTATCGACAGCCGCCCGGTTCTGGTGTGCCTATGATCCCCCCGGCCGGGCAACGGCCAGGCGATGAAAGCGGGGCAGGTGCAACGCCGCACCTGCCCCGGCATGATGCCCTCCCCGGGCTTCCGCTGGCTCGCGTGTGAGGCCGCGCCTGTTCTGCCTATAATCAAGGTATGAAACCTTATTGGCCGGTCTTGTTCCTGGGTTTCGGAATGTGCGCCGCTGGCGTGCAGGCCGATGCGACTTTGGTATACACGCTCACCGATGGCACCGCGGGCAGCGTCGAAAAGAAGATATCCCTGACGCGTTTCTTTGCGCGGGTCGACTCGTCCGACCGGCCCGATGAATATCTGCTGTACCAGGCGGGAAAGTTCTTCCCGCTCTATCGTGTCGACACCGTCGCGCGCAATTACACGCTGCTGTCGTCGTCGGTCGACCCGACAGGGCTTGCGGCAAAGGCTGAGGCCTCCCACGCGCCCGCAGCGGGTGAGGGCGCGGACGATGCCACGTCGGAAATGGCGAACCACGTCGGTGAACCACTGGCTGCGCCACCCAGAGACGCTGCGGCCGCCGCCGGGGTGATGCCCGCCGAGGCGCCCGAAGCCCAGTTCAAGCCGACGCGCAATATGGACAGCGTCGCCGGGGTCAGGTGCCGGGTCGTGACCGAGCTCGAGGACGGGGCCCCCGTCATCGAGCATTGCATGGCCAACAAGGCGGGGCTCGGCATCACGGAGCGCGAGACCAGGACCCTGGCGCGCCTGTTCGTCCAGGCGAGAAGGCTGGATTGGGGCTGGCTCGGTGCCGCGACGTCAGACGAGGATTTCGTGTCCGTCAGGAGCCGCGATCCCGATAATGCCAGGACACTCGAACTGCTGTCGTTCTCCCGGTCGCCGTTGGCAACGGGTTACATGAAGTTACCGTCCGACTTCGAGGCGGTCGGAGCGGCAACCTCGGACCGCATCCCCCCTCCGCCGCCTACCGCGCCTGCCGACTGAGCGCTCACCGGCCTGCGCCGGCGCACTCAGCGCAACCGTAGCGCCCGGCGCTTCCACAGCAGGTAGATCGGCGGGCACCACGAACAGCGACAGCAGCGGTGCGGTGATCATTCCGCCGATCATCGGTGCCGCGATGCGCTGCATGACCTCGGATCCGGTACCCTCGCTCAGCATGATGGGCAGCAGGCCGGCAATCACCACCGCGACGGTCATCGCCTTGGGGCGGACCCTCATCACCGCGCCCTCCACGATGGCGTCCTTGAGCGCCGACACGGACGACAGGCGGTGTTCCGCCTGATGGGCGCGCAGCGCATTGTCGAGATAGATCAGCATCACCACGCCGAACTCGGCAGCCACGCCGGCCAGCGCGATGAAGCCCACCGCCACCGCCACCGAGAGGTGGTAGTCGAGCAGCCAGATGAACCAGAAGCCCCCGACCAGTGCGAACGGCAGCGAGAGCATCACCAGCGCGGCCTCGCCGACATGCCGGAAGGCGAGATAGAGCAGTGCGAATATCACTGCGAGTGTCAGCGGGATCACCTGGCGCAGGCGCTCCTGCGCGCGCAGCATGTATTCGTACTGGCCCGACCAGGTGATCGAATAGCCGGCCGGCAGCTTGACCTGCTCACTCACCGCCTGCCTCGCCCGGTCCACATAGGTCCCCAGATCCACCCCGCGGATGTCCACGAAGGTCCAGCCGTTCAGGCGGGCATTCTCGCTCTTCAGCAGCGGCGGTCCCTCGGTCACCCGGATGTCGGCGACCTGGGACAGCGCCACCTGGGCGCCGCTGGGCGTGACCACCGGGAGCTCGCGCAGTTTGGCCGGGTCGTCGCGCTGCTCGCGCGGGAAGCGCACGTTGACCGGGTAGCGTTCCAGCCCCTCGACCGTCTGCGTGACATTGATGCCGCCCACCGCGGCCGTGACGATCTGATTGATGTCCTCGATGTTCAGCCCCAGCCGGGCCGCCGCGCGACGCTTCGGGATGATCTCGATGTAGCGCCCGGCCGTGACCCGTTCGGAATAGGCCGACAGGGTGCCGGGCAGGTCTTCCAGCACCTGCTCGATCTGCCGGCCGATACGCTCGATCACCGCGATATCCGGTCCGGCGACCTTGACACCGACCGGGGTCTTGATGCCGGTGGCCAGCATGTCGATGCGTGCCTTGATCGGCATGATCCAGGCATTGGTCAGGCCCGGGACCTTGACCCTGGCATCCAGCTCGGCCACCAGGTCCTCGACCGTGATGCCCGGGCGCCACTGTTCCCGCGGCTTCAACTGAATGAGGGTTTCGATCATCGTCAGCGGGGCCGGGTCGGTCGCGGTCTCCGAGCGCCCGATCTTGCCGAATACACGCGCTGCACCTCCGGGACGGTGGCGATCAGCCGGTCGGTCTGCTGCAGCAGTTCCTGGGCCTTGCCGATGGACAGGCCAGGCAGCGTGGTCGGCATGTAGAGGAAGTCGCCCTCGAACAGCTCGGGCATGAACTCGGTGCCGATCGCCGCGCCGAGATTGGCCGAGTACCGGGGTATCGTCAAAGGTGCGCTGCCAGCCCGGCGCACGGTTGATTGCCAGTCCGCGATACGCGCGACAGCGGATTCGCGCCACCTGCGGTGCCAGCGGCCGCAACAGCTGCAGCGGCCATTTCGGCGGTTCCAGCAGGCCGCCGATGCCGTAGAGCGGCAGCAGCAGGCTCGACCACCGCGAGGAATGCCAGCGCCAGCGTGGTCCGCGGGAACGCCAGGACTGCGTTCAGCAGCGGCCGGTAGGCCCAGATCAGCAGGCGATTCAGCGGGTTCTGCGTCTCGCGTGGAATGCGTGCCACGGATGAAGTAGCCCATCAGCACCGGCACCAGGGTGACGGACAGGCCGGCCGCGGCCGCCATCGCGTAGGTCTTGGTGATAGGCAAGCGGTGCGAACAGGCGCCCCTCCTGCGCCTCCAGCGCAAACACCGGCAGAAAGCTCAGCGTGATGATCAGCAGCGAATAGAACAGCGCCGGACCGACTTCCTCCGAGGCGCGGCGGATGATCACGCCAGCGTTCGGCGTTCGACAGTGGCGTCGGCCGCTGCGTTCGAGGTGCTTGTGGGCGTTCTCGATCATCACGATGGCGGCATCGACCATCGCGCCGATCGCGATGGCAATACCGCCCAGCGACATGATGTTGGCGTTGATGCCTTGATAGCGCATGACCAGGAACGCGGCGAGGATGCCCAGCGGCAGGCGTGACGATGGCCACGAAGGCCGAACGCAGGTGGAACAGGAAGAGTGAAGCAGACCAGGGCGACGACGATGAACTCCTCGACCAGCCGGTCGCGCAGGTTGTCCACCGCGCGCTTGATCAGCGTCGAGCGGTCATAGGTCTCGACGAGCTCGACCCCGGCCGGCAGGCCCGGCCTTGAGTGTCTCGATACGCGCCTTGACCGCGGCGATCGTGCTCAGCGCATTCTCGCCGTGGCGCATGACCACGATGCCGCCGGTGACCTCGCCCTCGCCGTCGAGGTCGGCGACCGCGCGGCGCATCTCCGGGCCGATCTGCACATGCGCCACGATCGCCGAGCAGTATCGGGATGTCGTCCGCGGTGACGCCGAGCGGGACGTCGCGGATGTCCTGCAGCGACTGCAGATAGCCGCGCGTGCGCATCATGTACTCGGCCTCGCCGAGCTCGACCACCGAGCCGCCGGCCTCGCGGTTGGCGCGCTGCACCGCCTCGGTCACGCGCGACAGCGGGATCCCGTAGGCACGCAGCTTTTCCGGGTCGACGACGACCTGGTACTGGCGCACCATGCCGCCGACCGTCGCCACCTCGGCCACGCCGGGCACGCTCTGCAGCTCGAACTTGAGAAACCAGTCCTGGATGCTGCGCAATTGGGACAGGTCATGCCGCCCGCTGCGGTCGACCAGCGCGTAGCTGTAGATCCAGCCGACCCCGGTCGCGTCCGGGCCGAGTCGCGGTTGCACGCCCGGCGGCAGGCCGTTGGCCGCCTGATTCAGGTACTCCAGCACCCGCGCGCGGGCCCAGTAGAGGTCGGTGCCGTCTTCGAAGATCACGTAGACAAAGGAGTCGCCGAAGAAGGAGTAGCCGCGCACGGCCTTGGCGCCGGGGACGGCCAGCATGGTGGTCGTGATCGGGTAGGTGACCTGCTCCTCGACCACCCGTGGCGACTGGCCGGGGAAGCTGGTGCGGATGATGATCTGCACGTCGGACAGATCCGGGATCGCGTCCAGCGGGACCTGCTTCAGCGACGCCCAGCCCCAGATACCCAGCACCAGGGTGGTCATCACGACCAGCAGGCGGTTCTCGATGGACCAGCGGATAAGGTACGACGGCATGGCTTTCTATCGGTCAGGGAGCCTGCTCAGTTCGCCATGCGGCGGAAACTGGCCTGGAGGTTCGACTCGGAGTCGATCAGGAACTGCCCGGAGACCACCACCTCGTCCCCCTCGGCCAGGCCGTCCAGTACCTCGACCTGCTCGCCCTGCCACATGCCCGTGCGGATCTCGACCGGCTGGAAGCGACCCTCGCCGAGCGCCTTGACCACCAGCTCGCGCTCGCCGCTGAGGATCAGCGCCTCGCGCGGCAGGATCAGGGTGTCGCGGCGTCGGGCCGCCGTAGATGATCACCTCGACGAACATGTTCGGCTTCAGCAGCTCATCCGGGTTGCTTGAACTCGAGCCGGGCGCGCAAGGTGCGCGCCTGCGGGTGCACCTCCGGGTAGACGAACTCGACCCGGCCCTCCCAGACGCGACCCGGGTAGGCCGGTGTGCGTGATCTCGGTGCTGAGCCCCGGGCGCACCCAGGCGAGCTGGTGTTCGAACACGTCGATCATCACCCAGACCTCGCTGAGGTCGACGATGGTGAACATATTGTCCGCGGGGGTCACGAACTGCCCCTCGCGCACATTGTGCTCGGTGATCACGCCGCCCTGGGGCGCACGGATGCGTGACGACGGACGTGGGTTCCATGCTGCGCTCCAGGCCCATGATGTCCATCCCGGGCACCTTGAGCTGGCGCAGCAGGTCGATCCCGGCGCGTTCCCGGAACGCCTGCGCGGCATCGCCCGCGCCCGCGCCGCCGAACGACTCCAGCTCGCCTTCGGCCAGCGCCGAGACATAGTCGCGCTGCGCCAGCAGCACGTCCGGCGACAGAAAGTCGACCAGTTCGTCCTTGCGCTCGACCCGCACGCCGTCGGTGCGGACATACAAGTTCGTCGATCCAGCCCGGTGTGCGCGGGTGCACCTGGATGATCCGGTCGTCGTCATAGGCGACCTTGCCCTGGGTGCGGATATAGCGCCACAGGTGTGCCGCGCTCCAGCGCTGCGGTGCGCACCCCGAGGTGCTGGATCACCGCAGGGTCGAGGCTGACCGCGGGTCTTTCGTCGGCCGTGTCATCGAGCTGCCGGGCCACCAGGTCCATGCCGCAGATCGGGCAGCTCGCCGGCTGCGTCGCGCACGATCTCGGGGTGCATCGGGCACACATAGGTCTCGTCCAGGTGCCGCGCCGCATGCTCGAGCGCCGTCTCGCCTGCGACCGCCGAGGCCGTTTCGGCACTGCCGTCCGGAGCACGGTCGCAGCCGCCCAGCCACGCTGCGGCCGGCAGGAGCAGCGCCGCCGCCACGATCGGCGCCTGCCAGGCTCCGCGAACGGCGAGTCGCCGGACGGCCTGCCCCGGCTAGGCAGACGGGCATCACTGCTTTTCGCTGGTCTCGGCCGCATCGCCTTCCTTGACTGCCGCTCCCGGCCTCATCCTGCTCGTCGACGCTGATCAGGTCGACATCGAAGATCAGGGTGCGGTGGGCCAGCGGCCCGCGCCGCCCGTAGGCCAGGTTCGGCGGGACGAACAGTTTGATCTTGCCACCCTCGCGGATCAGTTGCAGGCCCTCGGTCCAGCCCTTGACGACCGCGTCCAGCTGGAAGGTCGCGGGCTTGCCGCGCTTGAACGAGCTGTCGAACTCCTTGCCGTCGATCAGGGTGCCGCGGTAGTTGACCGTCACCTGGTCGGTCGGCCCCGGTGTCCGGCCGTTGCCCGGCTCGAGCACCCGGTACTGCAGCCCGCTCTCGGTCGTGACCACGCCTTCCTGCTTTGCATTCTGCTCCATGAAGGCCGTGCCCTCGTCGATCAGGCTGAGCTCGCGGCTGTTGCGGCGACTCTGCTGTTCGGCGACCACCTTGCGCTTGAGTTCCAGCAGGGTTGCGCGCATCTCCTGCGCGCGGCATCTTCGGCTGCGCCTCCGAGAGGGCGTCCTGGATCCCCTGCACGACCGCATCGGCGTTGATGTCCAGCCCCTGGCGCTTGAAGTCGCCGCCGATCTGGTAGCCGAGGCTGTAACTGATCCGGTCCTCCTCGTTGTCGAGGTCCAGCGCCTCCGCGGCAAACGCGGCGGCACGCGGCGCCGAGGATGATCAGGGCGAGTGTGCGTATTCTAAAGGTCACGGGTATTACTCCGTATTTGTTGATGTTTGTTCCTGTCGGTACCGTGTCCGGGCGGATGCGTCCTGGCGTCTCGATCATGGCGCGGCCCCCAACGCCTGGTTGGCGCCAGGATAGCAAAACCCTCGTGTCGTACAGAAGGGCCAGGTCGGCCGGCAAGCAAAGGGCCGCCCGGAGGCGGCCCTTGGTGTTGGCGCCGAATCATTTCCGGCGCTTGCGCTGGAAGGCCCTATCCGGCTGGCCCTATAGGAGCTCGGTGCAGCCCGGTCCCGGCGTTCCCGTCTGCGTCGTTCACGCAGAAGGGCACCATCATCTCGTTGTCCTCGTGCTCGAGGATGTGGCAGTGCCAGACGTAGAGCCCCGCGGTGTCGAACTTGGCCGCGACGGTCGTGACCTCGCCCGGATAGGAGATCACCGTGTCCTTCCAGCCGCTCTCGGTCACCTCGGCGCTCTCGTAGTCCCCGCCGATCACTCGCCGGCTCATCACACGGAACTTGACCAGGTGGATGTGGATCGGGTGCGCATCGGCGGACCAGTTCCACAGCTCCCATTTCTCCGCCGTACCGACGGTCGGGGTCTGCTCGATCAGGTCGTCCCACATCCGGACGCTACCGCCGCCCCTGCCCGTGACACCGAGCACGGCCGCCTTTGGCCCGAAGGGCATGCTACCCAGTCCGGGTCACAGGCCGGCGGCAACGAATCCGGGATCCGGGTGCATGGTAATGCGCCGGTCACCGCATCTGACGGTGACGCAGAGCAGCTCCGACTCCTCCTCCAGCAGCGCGAGGTCGCGGGTGACCGTCGCATTGCGTCCGACCTCGGTCCATTCGGCGTCGTCCGGGCGTTCGAGCACCAGTTGTGCCGGCGGGGTGCTGTTGTCGACCGTCGTCGGATCGTCTTGCGATCAGGTGGAACTCCATTACCTGGCCGGTGGTTGCCGGGTCGGACGGCATCGTCCGGGAAGCCGCCGAACGGGGCGTCCGGCGCGGTGTTGATCATCCGGATCTTTGTCCCCGCGGCGATGCCCGGTGAAGTCCACGATCACGTCCGCGCGCTCGGCCGGCCCCATCAGCAGCGCCTCGGCCGGATCGTCGGCGAACCAGTTGCCATACGTGGTAACCGGACAGTTGCCGGCCACCACCGGGTGGCTGTCCTGGCCCTGGCCCAGCCAGGTCTTGCAGCCGGTCCAGACCTTGGTCACCTTGGGCAGCAGGCTCTGCTCGGCGCCGATCATGTAGAAGGGGATCTCCTCGCCCAGCGTGTCATCTCGTGTTGACCACGAACATCGCCAGGTTCAGGAAGCGCGAGTTCGTCGCATTGAGCAGCCGGAAGCGATAGCGCTCCGGCTCGACAGCGAGCTTCGGCCAGGTGTTGCCGTTGGCCAGGATGGTGTTGAAGAAGGCCTCCGGGTTCCAGACCGGCGAGATGTCCGAGGTCGCATCGGGAAGCACCGGGATATTCAATGTTGCGTCAATGTTGGCCTGCTGGCCGAAGCCCTGACCGTCGCCCAGGCCCTCGAAGAAGGCGCGGTTGGCCGGGTAGAACAGCGAGCCGTCCGTATTGAAGGCCTTGTCCTGGATCGCGATCGGGATCTCGCGGATCTTTGCACGCACTGTCCCGTCGAAGTTCGGGTCCTCGCCCAGCGTCGGCGCGGGCCCCGGCAGGGTCCCGCTGACCAGTCCGTCCTCGCCGCCGCCCGGTGCCCGGATATGCCAGAAGCCCGCGCCCATCGCATAGACGTTCAGCCGGGTCAGGCCGAGCGTGTGGTCGTGGTACCAGAGCGTGGTCGATGGCTGGTCGTTCGGGTAGGTGAAGGTCGCCTTGCCTGCGTCGGTGTTCGGCGGGCCACCGAAGCCGTTGGCCAGGGTGCCCTCGCAGACGTATCGGCGGTCGGTCGGGTTCAGGGCTGCCTTGTTCGGCGGCGACGCATCGGATATTGTCAGCGGCAGGCAGGTACCAGGCCTCGGGATAGCCGTCACTCTCAGGACCCGTGTGTGCGCCGTGCACGTGGGTGATATTGGGTACCGGGCCCAGGTAGTTCTCGCCGCTGTTGCCGGCACAGTCGGTCCTCGGCGAACCGTTGGCGCAGTCCGCGCCTGGGTTTGCCCAGTGCAATGTCTGGTCGACCGGCAGCAGGTGCTTCAGGTACTTGTTCCTTTTGTTGACCAGACCATTGATCCAGTCCACCGTGATCGCCTGATCACGCTCGACCTCAATGGTGAACGAGGGGTGGTTGAACTGCGACTCGGTCGGCCGGCACCGGTGCGACCCGCGGCGGGATGTCGCCGGCGGGTCCATAGCCCCAGACCCTGGTCGGTTTGAACGCGCCTTTGCGCGTACAGGTGCCGACTGGCTGCATCTGACGCCTCGCAACCGGTTCTCGGCAGCATCTGCTGTTTGAACTGGCGCGACTCGATCTGGTAGTCGCGGTTCGGATCGTCGGACGGCTTCATCACGCCCGGGATCACCAGGTCGGTGACGTACTTGGGTATCGTGGTCGGATCCAGGGTTCCCCCTGGAAGGGCTTCTGCCAGCGCGCCGGTGCAGACGGCGCTGCCGGACAGGATGGCTATGGCGAGGCTGAGGGTGCTGCGACGGTTTTCCCTGGTCATGACGTGCGACTCCTCGATTTTGCGCCCGAACGCTGGTGCACCGAATACTCGGCGGCCCAACTTCGAGCGTGTCACATTTCTGAAATAAACCGCCCGTTCGATAGGGCTATTGGGCACTACTCGGAAGCCTAGGCGCCTTGGGAAAGCAAATGGATTGGGGGAAACACGCCAAAGCCGCGGTAGGGAAACCCTACTTCTATGGGAAAAATACCCCACCGCCCCCAAAAGTGAGAGCTGCTGCCGCTCCCCGGGCGTCGAGGCGTGCTTGGCTGCTACGCAGGGTTTTCCAGTGGCTGCGTCGACCCCCAGGCGGGCCCTCGAGCCAGGCGCCGCCGGGTGGCGGGACAGACCCTGATGACGCAACGGAAACCCGTCCGGGTAGGGGGTGCTGAAAAGAGAAAAAGCCACTGGTCGTGGCTTTTCCGCGGTGAACGCCCGGCCCGATGGCGGGGTGGCCGGGCGGTGCTGGCTACGGGGACGGCGCGAACTACTTGTTCGCGATCTCTTCCAGCTGCTTGGCGGGGATCACCTGGCCGTTCAGCGCCGCATCCTTGGCCGAGCGGCCGTAGGCGACCGACATCAGGGTCGAGTAGTAGACTACCGGCATCTTGAACTTGGTGCCGAAGGTCTGGTTGATCTGATCCTGATAGACCTCGACGTTCATCTGGCACACCGGGCAGGGGGTGACGATCATGTCGGCGCCGTGGTCGTAGGCGGCCTCGATGATGCCCTTGATCATCGCCTGCGATTTCTCAGGTTCGGAGAAGGCCAGTGCGCCGCCGCAGCATTGCACCTTTTTCTCGTAGTCCGGGACCGAGTCCGCACCCAGGGTCTCGACCAGCTTGTCGAGGTATTTCGGGTTCTCGTAGCTCTCGCCGGCGATGCCGAACGGGCGGTTGGTCTGACAGCCGACGTAGCCGGCGATCTTGATGCCTTCGAGCGGCTTCTTGACCTTCTCGCCGATCGCCTCGTAACCGATGTCCTGGATCAGGACCTCGGCCATGTGCTTGATCGGGGCGTCGTTCTTCAGCGTCAGCCCGGCCTCGGCCAGCGCGGTGTTGGTCTCGGCCAGCAGGCCCTCGTCGTGCTGCAGGCGCTCCTGGGTCTCGCGCGTCGCGAGCCAGCAGGCGGCACAGGTGGCGACGATCTCCTGACCGGGGTTGTGCTCTTCGGACAGCGCGATATTGCGCGCGGAAAGCGCCATGCGCGGCAGCTCGCCGCCGCCGGCATAGCCGATCGAGGCCGAGCAGCAGTTCCAGTCCGGGATCTCGTTGAGCTGGATGTCCAGCTCCTCGCACATGGTCTGCACCGAAACCAGGTAGTTGGACGAGGATGCACCTTTCTGAGAGGAGCATCCGGGGTAAAAAGAATATTCGCGTTTTGCCATGGATACTT
Source organism: uncultured Gammaproteobacteria bacterium (assembly GCA_963808165.1). Taxonomy (GTDB): domain Bacteria; phylum Pseudomonadota; class Gammaproteobacteria; order Chromatiales; family Chromatiaceae; genus Thiosocius. The sequence goes on from CAWEET010000001.1 coordinate 245,690, forward strand.
ACTCCTCTTAACCGCCGTGCTTGGCGATGCGGGCCTCTTCGAGTTCCTGGGCCTTCTTGATGACCTTCTGGAAGCCCGACAGGTCCTTGACCGCATGACCGCCGAAGAACTCCATGGGATCGAGGCGCTTGGCCTTCCACATGGCGAGACCGATGTCCTTGTTCTTCATCGCGGTCTTCATGCCTTCACCGACCTTGAAGTACAGATCGACCCCGAGCTTGAGCTCGTTCACTCGACCTTTCTTCATCAGGTTGTCCCAGAACAGCTGGGCGAATTTGGCCGTCGGCTGCTCCTTCGGCGCGATGCCGAGGCGCTTCGCGTAGTGCGCCAGACCGTGCATGATGTGGGTGATCGGCAGTTCGCGCGGGCAGCGCACGATGCAGTTGTAGCAGGAGGTGCACATCCACATCGCATCGGAACCCAGCACGTCGTCGCGCTTGCCGGCACGGATCATCATGAAGATCTTTTGCGGCGTGTGCTCCCAGGCATCGCCCAGCGGACAGGAGCCGGCGCAGACGCCGCACTGCATGCACATCTTCACCCAGTCGCCTTCCTCGACGTTCGCCTCAACTTCCGACAGGAAGCTGTTGCGATACTTTTCGATCATTACAGTATTCATATCGCTCATAACGAACCTCGCTTAGAACTTGAACGGGCTCATGCCCACCTTCTCGACGACCTCTTCCATCTCCTTGATCAGGCGCGGTGCGCGCTCGATGTCGGTGATGGCGACCTCGTGGACCACGACGCGCTCGGGCTCGAGATTCAGGGTCGACAGGGTGTCGCCGACCTTGGCCATGCGCTCTGCCGCCATGGTCGAACCACGCACGAAGTGACACTGGTAGTCGTCGCCGCGCTGGCAGCCCATCATTATGATGCCGTCGTAGCCGCTGTTCATCGCGTCGGTGACCCAGGACAGCGAGACCGAGCCCAGGCAGCGGACCGGGATCACGCGGGCCCAGGGGCTGATCTCCTGGCCGCTCATGGCCGCCTGGTCGAGCGCCGGGTAGGCGTCGTTTTCGCAGGCCATGACCAGGATGCGCGGCTTCTCGGAGAATTCGTCCGGGATGTCGACGTTTTTGATCTGCTGGCCGACCGAGTCGATCGAGTAGTTTTCGAACGAGATCACGCGCACCGGGCAGGCGCCCATGCAGGTGCCGCAACGCCGGCAGCGCGACTCGTTGAATACTGGGTAGCGTTTCTCGTCTTCGTTGATCGCCCCGAACGGGCATTCCACCGTACAGCGCTTGCACTGGGTGCAGCCCTCTTTGCGGAACGAGGGGTACGAGAGGTCGCCGACACGCGGATGCGCGGCCGAACCCTGTCCGGCGTTTACCGCCGCCTGGATCGCCTTCATCGCCGCGCCGGTGGCGTCGTCCTGGGCCTGTTTGATGTCCATCGGCCGTCGTACCGGGCCGCAGGCGTAGATGCCGGTGCGGCGGGTCTCGTACGGGAAGCAGATGAAGTGCGAATCGGTGAAGCCCCACTTGAGCTGCGGCAGATCGGTGCCCTGACGGTAGTCGAGGTTGAGGATCGAGTCGATCGGCACCGCGACCTCCGCCACCGAGTCGGCATCCGCCTTCTCCTCGTCGCTCATGCCTTCTTGCGACTCGTTGGCCGCATAGGGGTCCGGACCCGAGTTCGGGACCATGCCCAGATCGAGCACGACCAGGTCGGCCTCCAGGTCGACGTCCTCGTCGAGGATCAGGTCCTTGAACTTGACCGTGGCGCCCGATCCGGAACTGCTCACGCCGCCCACCTGGCCCTTGGAGAAGATCACCATCTGCTGCTGGCCGGAGCGATAGAAATCCTCGCCGGCTGCGCCGGGGGTGCGCAGGTTGTCGAACAGGATGGTCGTGTCGCAGTCCTTGCCGTTCTGTGCCTTGAAGTACAGGGCCTGCTTGATCGCGATCAGGTCACCGATGCCCGAGTGATAGGGCAGGTGGCCTTCCTCGGTCGAGGCCTGGCCGGCGTTCTGCACGAACACCACCGACTTGACGTCTTTACCGTCGGAGGGACGCTTGATCGGGCCGTCACCGGCCGCCTTCGCCAGCGACTCGAGTTCGACGTTACTGACCACATCGGCATTCGCGGAGCCCAGGTAGGCCAGGTCGGAGGGGTCGAATTCCTTCCAGCCCGAAGCCTGAATGACCGCGCCGAAGTTTTCGGTGGTCGTGCCGCCCGACTCGGTGGTGATATCCGCCGAGAAACGGCCCGGCGCGCCGGAGGTCTTGGTGACCATGCTGTTCAGGTGCACGGTGATCAGGTCATTGGACTCGACCGCGGCAATCATGTCGCCGATGTCGTTGTCCATCGGCATCGGCAGGTCGACGTTGGTGCCGTTCCCGACACCGTCGGCCGCGGCACGGCCGGGGATGCGCTTGTGCCAGCGTGCGGCCCAGCCGCCGAGTTCGCCGGCCTTCTCCACCAGATGCACCGGGAAACCGGCGGCAGCGGTTTCGAGGGCCGCGGTCATACCGGTCACGCCACCGCCGACCACCAGGATGTTCTTGTTCAACTCCTGCTCGCCGGACATGCTCGGCCGGGCCATGTATTTCACTTCGGCGCAGGCCATGCGGATGTAGTCGTCCGCCATCTCCTGCGTGGTCTCCTGGTTCTCTTCGGTATCCGGGCGCGACCAGATCACGCCTTCACGCAGGTTCGCGCGCGACATCGCCACGTCGGTGAAGTTGAAGGCCTCGACCTTGGCGCGGCGCGAGCAGGCCGCGATCATGATGTGCGTGGCGCCGTCGTTGTCGATGGCGTTACGGATCGTCTGAACGCCGTCCTTGCTGCACAGCATCTCGTGCTGCTGACAGCTCTGCATCTTGCCGTCGCGCGTCGCGGTCGTTTCCAGTTGGCCGGCATCCAGGCGCTCGCCGATGCCGCAGCCGGTGCAGATGAAACCTGCGAATTTCTTGTCTTCTGCCATGTCTTAGGCCTCCGCTGCTGCAACACGGTTGACCACCTGAATGGCCTTCAGGGCGGCGCCGGTTGCGTGCTGAACTGCGCGGTTCACATCCAGTGCATCGGATGCCGAACCTGCTGCGAACACACCGCCGTTGGCGGCATCGGGCTCGATGAAGCCCTCGCGGTTGATCACGATGTCGACCGGGAAGTCGCTCTTGGCGACGGAAGGCTCCATGCCGGTGGCGAGTACCACCAGGTCATGGGCGTTCTCGTAGCGGTGGTAACCCTCGGTGTCGACGCCGTAGCAGACCGGGTTGCCGTCCTTGTCGGCCTTGATGTTGGCCACCTTGGACTTGGTGAAGGTCACGTTGTCCATGCCCTTGACCGTCTCGTAAAAGTCCTCGAAACGATCGATCGCCCGGATATCGATGTAGTAGATGGTGACCTTGGCGTCTTCGTAGGCGTCGACGACATAGTGGGTCTGCTTCAGCGAGGCCATGCAGCAGATGCGCGAGCAGTGATACAGGTGATTGCGGTCACGCGAGCCGGCACACTGGATGAAGGCCACGTTCTTGGCCTCTTTGCCGTCGCCGGGACGCACGATCTTACCGCCGGTCGGGCCCTTGGGGTCGGCCATGCGTTCGAACTCGACATTGGTGATCACGTTCGGATAGCGATCGTAGCCATAGGGCTGAATCTTGGCCGCGTCGTACGGCTGCCAGCCGGTGGCCCAGATCACCGCGCCGGCGGGGAACTTGATCTCGCGCTCCTGCATGTCCAGATCTATCGCATCGTACTTGCAGGCGTCTTTTGCCTTCTGGGCGTCGTCGGTGCCTATGACCCGCGGGTCGAGCACATACTGCATCGGATGCGCCATCACGTGCGGCAGGTAGGCGCCCTTGCGCTTGCTCATGCCGTAGTTGTATTCGTCGTCGAATTCCGCCTCGACCGCCTTGGCGCAATCGCCGCAGCCGGTGCAGTTGTCGTTGACATAGCGCGGAGACAGCTTGACGGTCGCCGTGTAGGCGCCGGCCTGACCCTCGATGTTGGTCACCTCGGCCATCGTGAGGATGGTCAGGTTCGGGTTCATCTTGGCCCGGCGCTGGTTGATTTCCAGCCCGCAGGTCGGGTGGCACAGCTTGGGGAAGTACCTGTAAAGCTGGCTGACGCGGCCTCCCAGATAGGGGCGCTTTTCGACCAGCACGACCTTCTTCCCGGTCTCGGCGGCCTCGAGTGCGGCGGTCATGCCGCTGATGCCGCCACCGACGACGAGAATGGTCTCGTTGGTGGCTACGACTTCCGTCATGGATGGTCCTCCGTCGCGGATAGTGATGAATCTGGTCCGTCCAAACGCGGCTGTCTGCCACGATCGGCGACGGGCCCCGAAGGCCCGGAATTCTTCGTCTTGAAGACCGGCCCCGCAGTTGCGTGCCGGATATTTTCTGAGACCAACAACGATACTCCCGTTGGCAGTCTATCGCTATGCAGCAACAATCGAATTTTCCAATGCACTAATAGATGCGACGTATACACTTTTGATCGAGGTTGGTTGTCTCCGCCATGGCCGAGGCCAGTTCGGCGGGGACGTTCTCCCTGCACGCCAATGGCACTGACTTTGGCACTTGCGCCCCGGCGTATTCGCCCCGCGGGACGCCGTGAATCCATCCCTGGAGGCTCGACTGCCGCATCCCTGCGGCACACGCCCGCAGATCTAACACGCCTGGGTGCTCTTCGATGCCTGCCTGCAAGTCAAGGTGGTGCCATTGGCCTGCAGGCGGGCGCTGTCGGCCCGGCATGCGGAGCGCAGCCCTGTCCGGGCGCCTGGTGCCGGCGAGCCAGGTTTTTCCCGGGGTTGCCCCGCCGGGCGCCGCTGGTTAGCCTGCGCAACCACCAAAATCGCGACGCAGACCAGGGACCGATGCCTTGACCGATACTGCCAAGACCCTCCGGCCGGAAAAGAACTACATTACCGATGAGCCCTATTTTCAGCCAGTCGGCGACGAAATCGCGGTGTTCGAGGCCGCCTACCGAAACGACCTGCCGGTACTTCTGAAGGGGCCGACCGGTTGCGGCAAGACGCGCTTCATGGAGCACATGGCATGGCGCCTGAAGCGCCCGCTGATCACCGTTTCCTGCCACGACGATCTGACCGCCTCTGACTTGGTCGGCCGGTTTCTGGTAAAGGCTGGGGAGACCACCTGGGTCGATGGCCCGCTGGCCCGCGCGGTGCGCTCCGGCGCCATTTGCTACCTGGACGAGGTGGTCGAGGCGCGCAAGGACACCACGGTGGTGATCCACCCACTGGCCGACGACCGTCGCGTATTACCGATGGAGAAGATCGGCGAACTGGTCGAGGCGGCGCCGGGCTTCTGTCTGGCCATGTCCTACAACCCGGGTTACCAGTCGGTGTTGAAGGATCTGAAGCAATCCACCCGGCAGCGTTTCGTCGCGCTGGAGTTCGACTACCCGAATGCCGCGCTGGAGCAGCAGATCATCGAGCGTGAATCTGCGGTGGATGGTGAACTGGCCGCGCGCCTGGTCAGATTTGCCCACATGACCCGCAATCTCAAGGGCCAGGGTCTGGACGAGGGTGCCTCGACCCGCTTGCTGGTGCACGCGGCCAAGCTGATTCATTCCGGCGTCGATCCGGTGGTCGCGTGCCGGGCCTCTGTCGCGCAGGCACTGACGGACGACCGCGACATGCTGGTGGCGGTCAACGAGCTGTCGGCCTCCCTGTTCTGACCGGGCCGCTTGCCCGGCAGCGGCCCACTGCGCCTTTCAAGGACGTGTCGTCGCGGCCGCTACCCAAGCCGTTGCTGTCCGTTTTCAGAAGCCCGCGCAGCCGCCGTGACCGGACGGGATCCGTGTCGGGGGCCCGCCCGGAACCGCACCAAACCGCACGTGGCGCCCCGGGCGTCGCCAAGAGACGAGAACGAAACCATGAGACGCAATCTGCAGGCCGGCCTGACCCTGATCGAGATCATGATCGCTGTGGCGATCCTCGCCATTATCTCAGCGATCGCGATACCCGCCTATCAGGGCTATCTCGCCGAGGCGCGTTACGGTACCGCTATCAAGGACATCCGTCAGATGCAGCTGATCCTGGATGATCTTGCCGGGGACAACAATCTGGCGGCTCTCGACGGCGATGTCGAAACCGAATTAGGGGTTTATCGGACAGTAGTCAGTGGTCAACTCGCCCTCGCTGGCCTGGGCAGCACCCCTGCGGGCGCGGAGCCCTGGCTGGATCCCTGGGGGCGAATCTACCGCTATCGCCGTCCCGATGACGAGTCACAGGACTACGACCTGCTCAGCCAGGGTCCGGATGCCGCCGATGCCTCCGACGATGCTGCGAAAGAGTGAGGTGGGTCGGCTGCCGGTGCGGTTTCGCCTGGCACTGAGTCGCCAGACAACCGGCCGGCATCTGGTCGCCGGCCGGTTCGCGGCGACGCTTTCTCCAGATCAACCCAACGACCACGGGACAGACGCGCCGGCGGGCGCCGAATAGCGCCCCGCCATCTTCAACGCATTGCCCCAGGCAGGGACGGTTTATTGGTGCCGGGTCAGGTGCCGTCGGGCATCAGCAAATGTCGTTGACCTTTGCTGAAAGCCCACTGCCCTAATGCCGCCCAGCCGATGATGGCGTGTCGCGACCACCGTGACACGGGTGACGTAGCCCTGCTCCCTTCGATACTTTCCACACGCCATCGGCGCCCCGATGTGAACCTTTCGCCGAAAAAGCTTTGCAAAAAGAAGAAAACAGCTATATTTTAATTACTTATAAAAACAATCTAATCAATTAAGGCAGATAGTGGCAGTAAGCGCCTTGATTCTTGGTCTTCTCGGTGTGTTCCTCAGCGTCTCGACGCAGACTGGGACAGCTCGCATCGAACGGTCGGTGGCATCCGTGGTCGTCGCGGAGATCGTTCGCTGCCCCGGCGAGACAAACGCGCCGCTTGTCGCTGTCCTGCACGCCTGCCGGCAGACGCGTGAGTCTCCCAACGTGGCCGCCCTGCTTTCCCATCTCGATTGCGACAAGGAGCCGCTGAGCGCCGCGCTGGCCAAGACCCCCGTGCCCGCGACCGTGATCTACGCCGATTCGGACGATTGTATGGAAAGCGTATGGCTCGAAGCCCAGGGCGCCGCTAAAGTGGTGCTCCGGTCGATCGTCGATGCCAGACATTCACCCGATCGCTTGCACGAGCTCGACCCGTTGGTCGAGGTGTTGGATCTGCTCAAAAGGGGGAGGCATGGCTGAGTCCAGGCGCGGTGTATCAATCGGCATCTATGCGCTCGTCATGGTTGTACTGGTCATGCTGGCGTTTCTGGGCTTCGCCGGGCTCACCTACAGCGAGTTCCAGCGCCTGCGTTCCGACATGCAGGCGATTAGCAACGCAGCCGCACGTAACGAGATCGGGGTGGTGATGGATCATCTGCTGCGCGAGGCGGAGACGGTCGCCGAACGGTTCGCCGCGTCAGAAGAGGTCCATCAGCAACTGCTCAGGCCGCGTTACTTCCCTTACCGGCGCAACCACCGCGGGCAGTACAGCGAGCCGCTGTCCGAAATGGTCGCGGACACCGAGATCTACGGCCAGGACGGCGTGGCCCTGACGGGCCTGGATGGCGCTGCAATGCCGACCCAGATCGCGATGCCTGCACCGCCGGCGTATGTCGAATACGCTGGTGAGCAGCCGACGCTGCTGGTGTTTCGTGCGGTGCCCGGTGTGCACCAAGGGGCCCAGCCCGAGCCGCTTGGTTACGTCGGCTTGCGCACCCATTTCCTCGAAGCGTTGCGCGAGGGCCATACCTACCATTATGCAGACCCGCAAACCATCAGGTTCACCCGTGGCCCCGAGTCGACGCTCAGCTGGTCCGAGTTGCGGTCGGCGGTGCGGTTTTCGCTGCGCGAGAATCCGAATGGCGAGGCGGTTTCGGGGCTGTTGTCGGCTGCGATCCGCAATCTGAGCATCATCTTCGGCGTGTTCGTGCTGACATTGGTTCCGGCGCTGGTTCTGCTCATCTTGCGTCCCTTGCGGGCGATCTCGACGCATATCGACCGATTGAAAGAAAGCCCCGGCGGTTTGATGTTGGAGGATCTGCCGGGAATCCTGCCGATTTCCGAGACGGAAAAGATCCGCCACTCACTCAATGCCTACCAGGGCCAGCTGGTCGATGTGCACTCAAGCCTGGAACAGAAAAGCCAGGAACTGTGGGCGATGGCCCACCATGATGCATTGACCGGGGCCAAGAACCGGCGGGCGTTCGACGAGTTCATGCAGAACCTGCCGCGGACATTGAGCCAAGCGGATATCGACGTCACCTTCGCCCTGTTCGACGTCAACCATTTCAAGGCAATCAACGACAGTTATGGGCACGGCGTGGGCGATCAGGTGCTGAAGGTGATCGCGGGTCGAATTTGTTCCGTGTTGCGCAAGGGCGAGGAGCTTTTCCGCATCGGTGGCGACGAGTTCGCAGTCATCCTGCTCGACTGCGATCAGGCCTCGGCCTTGCGTATCGCCGAGCGCTGCCACGAAAAAATCGTCGGCTACGACTTTACCCAGCTCGGGATCCGCGAGCCCTTGCGTATCAGCGCCGGCTTGGCGAACGCCCGCATCGACGACATCGACGATTTGCAGTCGCTGCAATGGAAGGCCGATGTCGCCATGTATCGCGCCAAGCGCCCGGGACATGCCAATGTCGTGATGTTCAACGAAGCGCTGGCGCGTGGCTCCGAGAGTCTGTTCTCGAGCTGGGTGAACACCGCCGTGTACGAAGCGGTGATCCACGGAAGAGGGTTGCTGATGCACTACCAGCCGATTGTGGATCTGGAGACCGGGGCCATCTGCCACTATGAGGCACTGGTGCGGATCTCACAGGACGATGAACTGATCCAGCCCTCAAACATCTTCCCGGTGATCGAGGCGCGGCGTCTTGAGGTGGAACTCGATCGTGCGGTGATTGGCCAGGTCCAGGCCGATCTAAAGGCCGGAAAGGTGCAAGCGGGAACAGGGGTCTCGATCAATCTTTCCGGTCCGACGCTGGTCCACGATCAGGTCTGTAGCTGGCTTGCCGGGTTCCGGCCGCACCTGAAGGATTTCCGGGTGATGATCGAGGTCACCGAAACCGCGCTGATTACACAGATCGGACTGGCCAACGAGAATCTCGCCTGCCTTCGTGGACAGGGCTTCGAGATCGCGCTGGATGATTTCGGCAGCGGCTACTCCTCGGTCCGATATCTTGCGAGCATGCCGGTCGATGTCGTCAAGTTCGATATCAGTCTGATCCAGGGGCTGCTGGATGAGACCCAGGGCAATATAGTTTCGCACCTGGCTCAGATGATCCTCGAGTCAGGGCACCAGCTCGTTGCCGAGGGTATAGAGGATGCGGCAACGCTCGATGCCGTTCGCGAGGCCGGGTTCGTTCGTGGCCAGGGTTACCTGGTCGGCAGGCCGTCGGACAAGGCCAGCCGTGCCCGGGTGTTGTTCGATAACGTCACCCAGTTTCCGGGCAACAGGTGCGCGTGATCGCGGCGGCGCCATGCCCGCCTTTTCGATGCAATATCAGCGGTTGACCCGACGGCGGTCGGTGATTAGCTTGGCAGCTTGTCAACGACTGTGCGCCCCTGCCTGAGCGGGCGAGCGCGACCTGTACAGGCGCCAAACCTTGAACCGATCTCCACACGACATCGCCGCCATCGCCTCGCGTCTCGATGAGTATCTCGAGGTCGAGTTTACCTTCATCCATACCGAGGCTTTGTCCGAGCAGTTGGCGAACATGCCCCGTGAGCGGCAGGATTTCGTGCTCGAGTGGACGCGGCGCGCTGCGGCCACCAATACCGAGCTGGCCTTCCAGTTTGCCAACCGTGCACAGGAGGCGCTGCGCGAGGTCGACGCCGATGTGGTGTCGGCCTGGTGCCTGCACGCGATGGACAGTTATGACAGGGCCGGCCTGCAGACAGCGATGGCGGTCATCCGCGATCTTGACGCGTTCCTCGCGGTGGGTCACCAGCGGGCCGCCGGGTCGCTGTTCGAAGAGGCGGTGCCGGTGCTCCTGCCGTTCGTACAGGGCCTGGAGGGCCGGCGGCTCAAGATCGAGCCGGGGGAAGTCGCCTGGACCGACGGCGAGGTGTTGTATCTGCCGGAGATCGTTGCCCGCCTGGATAATCGCGATGACAACTTTCAGCTCTTCAAGTCGATCGTTGCCCACCTGTGGGCGCAGACGCGCTACGGCACCCTGAACCCGGATCTGCCCGAGGAACTCGCACGTTTTCCCGATGCCGGCCAGGCGCAAGCGGTGTTTCATGCGTTGGAAACCCTGCGTCTGGACGGCCGCATCGCCGGCGAGCTACCCGGCCTGTACCGTCGCATGCAGGGATTGAGCCGCGCGCTCGATGACCGAGGTTTGGCGGACAGCTGGCGACCGGCGGCGCTTGCCCTGGCAAAGTCCGAAGCGACCGTGGAGGACAGTCTGCGCTGGATGGTCGAGTTGTATGATCGCGAACCTCCACCGCTACGCTGCTACCAGGGCCTGTTGAATCCCGTTGCGGCCAGGGAGGCACGCCTGCGCCGTCTGGAGCGCGACAAGGCCCGCCTGCGCGAGAGTCTGCGGGTGGTGGCGAAAGAGATTGCCGAGGGGCGCATCGATCGCACGCCACCGGACCGGTTCGAAGTGAGGTCGCCGGACGAGCAGGCGCAGACCGGTGCCTTGCAGGTCGAGGTCATGCTTTCCGAGCAGCCGGTGCCGCTGCCGGACCGGGTGCGTGAACAGTTGACTTCGATCCTGCTGGATCTCGGCGAGATCCCGCCCGAATACCTGACGCCTGCCGGTGAGGGTGAGTACGATGCGACTTTCTTCCAGGAGCAGTCGCTCAATCCGGAGGACGTCTGGGCCGGCACTTATCACGAAGAGGGCGCGTTCCTTTATAACGAATGGGATACGGCGCGTCAGGCGCACAAAAAAAACTGGTGCGTGCTCCGCGAGATGGAGGTTGCGGTCGGCGACACGGCGTTTTACCGAGCCACCCTCGGCAAATACGCCGGGTTTCTGCACTCTTTGCGCCGCACCTTTGAGATTCTCCGCGGCGAAGATCGCTTGCTGAAGCGGCAGAGCGATGGCGACGACATCGACATCGACGCGCTGGTCGAGGCCTGGGGTGACGTGCATGTGGGTCTCGAGATGACCGATCGACTGTTCACCCGCATGCACAAGGAGGAGCGCAACATCGCCGTGATGTTCATGGTCGATATGTCGGGGTCAACCCGTGGCTGGATCAACGAGGCCGAGCGCGAGGCGCTTATCTTGATGGCCGAGGCACTCAATACCCTTGGGGACCGCTATGCGATCTACGGCTTTTCCGGCTGGACACGCAAGCGCTGCGAGGCTTTTCGGGTGAAGGACTTCGACGAACCCTGGGACGAGGACGTGATCGGGCGCGTTTGCGGAATCGAGCCAAAGGACTATACGCGCATGGGGGCGCCGATTCGCCACCTGGTGCAGAAGCTCAAGCATGTCGAGGCCCGAACCAAACTCTTGGTCACCCTGTCTGACGGCAAACCGGACGATTACGATCTCGAGTACCGAGGCGAATACGGGATTGAAGACACGCGCCAGGCGCTGTTCGAGGCTCGCCGCGAGGGAGTCCACGCCTATTGCATAACGATTGACCGCGAGGGCCAGGACTATCTGCCACACATGTATGGGGCTGCCAACTACACGGTGCTCGATGACATTGCCAAACTCCCAATCAAGGTGTCCGATATCTATCGCCGCATCACGACCTGAGTCCGCGGATTGGCCACGCCGCTGTGCTGTCCATGTCGGATGGGCACGTCAGGGCCGAGATCGAATCCCGGCATTGCATTCAGCCTGACGCCTTGGCAACCTCTGCGCAGCCAGTTCGCGGAACGGCCTGGCAGCGCACTGCATGTATCGTTTATTACATCGGCTTTGGTGGATCCCGGTGATGGGGTATCTCGGCATCCGCACGCTGACTAACAAGGGGGATATTGATGAAATCAGTTTATATGCTGCTCGCTACCCTGCTGGCGGCGGGAGGCTCATACGGCGTACCTCACTATGGTCCGGCAAGCGGGACTGGACCGGGTCCCGGTGCTGGGCCGGAGTCGTACATGTACGGATCGGCCGTCGGCCCGCAGGTAACTGACCCGGCATTCGCGTTGCGCGCCGGCGTGGATAAGCTCCTGGCGTTTCTGGGAGCCGAGCAGAGACCCTCGGGGCAGATGTTGGCAGAGTTCCTTGAGCGCGAGATCGTCCCATTTTTCGACTTCGAGTACATGGCCGAGTCAGCCGGCGGACGTCTTTTTGAACAGCAAGGCGATCAGGAACGACAGGCCATGATCGAAGGCATCAAGACCAGCTTCCTGGCGAAGATGGCCGAGAAACTGGGAGCCTACCAGAACCAGCAGCTGCGTTACCTCCCGCCGCGGCTGGGTAATGGCGGCCGTACCGCCCAGGTCAGTGTCGCAGTCCTCAACCCGGGTCGTTACCCGACGCGACTGGATTTTCGCCTGTATCGCAACGACGATGCCTGGAAGGTGTATGACGTTGCTGCCAACGGGCAGAGCGCGATCGTGCATTACCGAAACGAGTTGATGCGCCAGTTGACCGAAAGACGCATGCGGCAGATGCGCCCGCCAATGGGGCCGGGCGGCCCCCTTGCGCCGCGGATGCCTTACGGGGGGCCAATGGGCTGATCCCCGATCTTCCCGATCGAATATCCCGACACCGGGCTTCGGCCCGGTTTCCTATGCCGCGTGCAAATCGATCAGGTCTTGTATGGTCTCGAGCATGGAATCAGCCCGTTCGTAGTCGACCGATACCGGCCAGTGAGCTTCGGCGATTCGCAGGCGCAGACTGGGGAAACTGCTGGCACCCATCGACCGTGCGGCTGTCATCTCTTGATCGAGCGTCGTGCGCGTCTCTGCTGAGTTCAGCAGGGCGACGAACCTTGCGCCGTCCAGGCCCAGATGCTCTGCCAGCGCCGTCAGTGTATCGGTGTCGGACGGATTGCGTGCCTCCAGATAGTAGGCGCGCTGGATTGCGTCGATCATTGCCTCTTCCAGTGAAACGTCGAGTTTGCGTGCAGCGATAACGGCACGACATGCCGGCCACGTGCTGCGTCTTGGCCGGCACCTTTCCCAGAAAGCGAAATTGAAGCGCGTGCTGGGGATGCATTGTGCGATCCGGCGCCAGGTGTCCTGCAAATGGTGCTGCATTTCCTCCGGCATCGGCTGATCGTTATCGGGAGCGAGTCCGCCGAGCAGCCGCATCACTGTAAGCTTTGGCGGTAGACGCTCGAGCAGTTGCTCGAGCCTGGGTCGGAATCCCCAGCACCAGCTGCACATGGGGTCGTGGATATAGATCAGCCGGCTTTCCCCAGGCATTGGCGGTTTGTTTTGCATACAGGTTTGAACTTGGGGACAGGGGAAGGTTCAAAAGGAGCGTAGCCTCGAGTCTTTACTGAATACGCCAGCGATGTCGCAACAGAATGATACTGAACACGATGTAACGCGATCCGGTCGGATGATGTTGATCTTTGCATGGATTGCGGGAATCGGCCTCTTGACCCTGCTGTTCCAGGACCAACTGGAATCACGTTTCAACCCCAACACCAAGCCGCTGGTGCAGCTTGGGCCGGATGGATTGAAAGAGGTCGTGCTGGAGAGAAATGTGCAGGGACATTACGTGGCCGATGGAATGATAAACGACACCCCGGTCACCTTTCTCATCGACACTGGTGCGACCGATGTCGCCATCCCTGAGGCATTGGCCGAGCGCTTGCGCCTCAGTCGCCAACGTGGAGGGATCAGTCAGACGGCTAATGGTCCGGTGGCCGTCTGGCAGACAGTATTGCGACAGGTTCGGCTCGGCTCGATCGAGCTGAACGATGTGCGCGCGGCCATTGTGCCGTCGATGGGCGCGCGCGATCCGGTCCTGCTCGGGATGAGCTTTCTTCGCCAGCTCGAGTTCTCGCAACGTGCTGGCCAACTGACGCTGCGCCACGCTGGGTGAATCAAAGCAAAAAACGCCGCTTGGGGCGGCGTTTTTTATCTTCCCTGTCCGGGCTGCAACGCTTTGCCGGCTATCCGATGGTGTCTTTCAAAGCCTTGAGCGCGGTTATCCTGACCACTGTGGACGCGGGCTTTGCAGCGATCTTCATCGCCTCGCCGGTTGCCGGATTGCGGCCCATGCGTGCCTTGCGAGCCGGCTTCTTGACCCGACGGATCTTCACACCCGTGTCCGGGATGGTGAACTCACCAGAGCCGCGTCTCTTCATGTGGGCCTCGATCATATCGCCGAGTCCTGCGAACACATTGCCGATATCCTTCTTGGACAGGCCGGTGCTCTCGGCCAGCGCGGCAATGATCTGGGTCTTGGTCTGCTTGGTTGTGATCGCCTTGACTGCGGGCGCAGCTACCGCCGCCTTCTTCGCTGCCACCTTCTTAGCGACTTTCTTTTTTACTGCCATTTAGAACTCCTTCAATTGGTGGGGAAACCGCACAAAACATAGCATACAAAATGCGCCGCAATGTACAAATATCCCTTGTTTAATGCTGTCGATCCAAAATATCCGCAGATGTTTATGCGGCACAGAGATGTAGGCGTGATGCCTTGCCAACGACATGGTCGCCCATCTGCCTGATGCACACACTGCTGTTCTGGAATCGCTTCAATGCGTCAACCGGTACCCACGAGTGTCCGCGTTGACTGGCGCAGCGATGTTCCCGTTGCGAATTGTGTGAGGGCCGCGAGCGGCGTTTCGTCGGTGCCTGCGGTGGCCCATAGCATGTGTCGCAGTCTCGACAGACTGAGACTCGTGCTGCCGCCGTCATCATGCAAGCGTTCGATGCGCAATCTCTGGAGCAGTCATGTGGTCGGCGCCGGATGTCTGAGATGCAGTCCTCAATGGAATCCATGACAGGTTTTGCGCCTCGGCGACGGCGCCGCTAAGCACCCGGCGCTTATTGGCCGCATGTACCGCGGGTCAACTGGACCCGATATGGTTCCTGTTTGCGCTGTTGCCGGGTCACGTGAGCGGGCAGTGACTCTCGGCCGATGCGGTCGGGCTCGACCATCTGCGCGGCGTCACCCCTGTCGAACCGATGGGGGGGTGAAGTGCCCTCAGAGGCACTCAAGAACGCCCGGGTCTGGGTCGATAGAGAAGGAGGTGCGCGGGTTTTCGCGCGCCCCATCGACAGTTTTAATGAATGGATAATGCCACCCGCATGACTGCCACGCTTTCCAGCGAGGAAATGGCGCGCCTCCGCGGCCTCGTCCCGTTGCACACTTTGCCGGAAGAGGCGCTCGATGAATTGATCGAGGATACCGTTTTCGAAACCGTGACGAAGGGCAAGATGCTGTTCCAGCAGGGGGACACGGACAATAAGAACGTTTATCTGCTGAAGGGATCGGTCGCCCTGCTCTCCGGCAAGACGGTAGTGGAAAGGGTGAACACGGGTAGCGATACGGCGCGATTTCCCCTGGCCCATCAGTTACCCCGGCAGTACTCGGTTCGTGCCGAATCCAAAACACGCATAGCGCGAATCGATAGCCGCCGCCTGAGTGATCTGCTGGCACGCACGCAAAAGGTCGATTATCAAGTCGCCGATTTCGATGCGGCAGCTGATGATGACTGGATGAGCATGCTGCTGCAGTCGGCGGTACTACAGCAGGTGCCTCCGGCCAACCTCCAGCAGGTGATCATGAACGTCGAGCAGGTGGAGCTCGCGAGCGGTGAAGACCTGATCCGCCAGGGTGATCCCGGCGACTTCTACTACATGATTACCAAGGGTCGCGCGGTCGTCAGGCGCGACAATGGGGACGGCAAGGGGGCGTGTGAGTTGGCGACCCTTGGGCCGGGAGACGCATTCGGCGAGGAGGCATTGCTGTCGGATAGTCCGCGCAATTCGAGCGTCACCATGCTTCAGGATGGTGAGGTGCTGAGGCTTGGCAAGGACCACTTCGTTCAGCTCATTCACAATCCTCTGCTGGATCGCGTCGACATGCCGGCAGCACAGTCGAAGGTCGAGCAGGGTGCGATCTGGCTGGACCTGCGGACTAGCGACCAGTATGACGAATCGCACCTGCCCGGGGCGATAAATTACCCGTTCGAATCCCTGCGCTATCAGGCCTCGAGCCTGGCCCCTGACCGGCATTACGTGCTGTACAGCAACGCTGGTGGACGCGCGATGGCCGGGGCCTTCATGCTGACTGAGCGCGGATTCCATGTGTCGGTGCTCCAGGGGGGTGTGCAGCAGGCGCAGCCTGCGCCCGTGCCGCCTGATGAGGCTGGCGCCGACGATGATGCAGCGGCACAGGAGCGTATCCGAAAGGCAGAGGCGCGGGCGCTTGCACTTGAGGAACGTCTCAAGGAGCTGCAGCGTGACCAGGAAAATGCCACAGCCGAGCGTGAGCAGCACCTGCAGCAGGTGCGCGAGTCTGTCGACCAGGCGCGACACAAGCTGATCGCGACGGAGGAGCAGAGGCGTGAGGCGCTGGCCGCCCAGCAGAAGGCCTATGCGGAGATGGAGCAGCTGACCGGCAGCCTCGAACAGTTGCAGAACGAGCGATCTTCGTTGGTCGATCGCATGTGCGAGATCGAAGGCCTGGACAAACAGTTGCAGACGCGCCTGGCCAAGGCGGAACGCGAACTGATCGGCGAGCGCGAACGTGCGGAGTCGGCCACGAGCAGTCTGGAGGAGCTGTCGGACCGGATCTCGGAGATCATCGAGAAGCGCGAGCAGGAGCGCGAGCAGCATGCCCGTGAGCGCGGCGAGCTCAAGGAGGAGGTCACTGCGCTGCAGATGGAGCTGGAGCAGAGCCGGCTCGATATTGGGGAACTGCGAGACAAGCTCGCCCAGCGATTGGCGGCTGCCGCGGCTGAGGATGCAGCGTCCAGCGAATTGCAGCGACGCCTTGCCGAGGCCGAAGAAGCGCGGCAGGCCATGCAGTTGGAGATTGGTTCGCTGCAGGGCGAAGTTGGGGCGCTTGGCGGTCAGCTCGAGCAGCAAGCCGCTGAGCATGCACAGCAGCAAATGCAATGGCAGGAGCAGCTGGCGTCGCTGGATGGCGAGCTTGAGACCGCGCGCGGCGAGCGCGAAGCGCAGCAGGCGAGCGCGGCAGAGGAGCTGGTCAGCGCCAGGGCGGCAACTGAAGACCTGCGTGCCGAACTCGAGTCGGCGCTGAGCGAAGCGCAACGGGCGGGACAGGAGAAAGTGGCAGCACTCGGCGAGGAGCTGGGACAGCTCCGCGCTGAAAACGAGGCCCTGAAATCGGATCTCGTATCGGGCAGCGAGGAAGCCGGCGCCGCACTCGCTCAGGCACAGGATCGCGTTGCCGAACTGGAAAAACAACTGGCCGATGAAGCGGGCTTGGCTCTGGAGCGACTGCAGGCCAAGGAAACCGAGCTCGAATCGGCAATGGCGCAGCGGCAGGCTATCGTCTCGGATCAGGAGGCGGACAGAAGTGCGCTGGAATCGGTCCGCAGCGAATATGCAGACCTGCAGCAGCGCCTGACGGATGCGGAACAGGCTCATGCCGCGCTGCACACCGAGCTCGCCGGGCTGCAGGATGAAGCCTCGACTATCGAGTCGAGCCTGAGGGGGGAAAAGCAGCAGCTCGCCGAGTCGTTGCAACAGGAGCAGGAGCGGGCTGCCGAGCTTGAAGGGCAATTGGCCGGACAAGCGGCGTCGGCGCAGCAGTCGCTGGAAGAGATACAGTCGCGGCTGGACGAGGCAGAGGCCGAAAAGGTCGAGGCCGAGCTGCGCGTTGCCGAAATCGAACAGCGGCTGAACGACGAGGCCGATGGCGCAGCCCGGCAGATCAGCGAGAAAGAGGCTGAACTGCAAACGACGCTGGCACTGCTCGCCGGTGAACGAGATGAAAAGGCGCAGCTGGCACAGGCGCTCGAGAGCGCCCAGGCCGAGAGTCAACAAACGCAGACGGCACTGGCCGAGGCTCGCGACGAGGCAGCGGAAAAGGAGCATCTGGCCGCCGAGCTGGATCGGCTGCGCGAGGACAAGCAGGCGCTGCAATCGCAGCTATCCTCGGGCGAAGAAGCGACGAGTCGGGCGCTGGAGCAGGCGCAGTCGCGTGCAACCGAGCTGGAGGCGCAACTTGCTGGCGGGCGTCGTGAAGCAGACGAGCGTATCGCGGCGGCCCGGGCCGAGCTGGAACAGGCGCAGTCGCGTGCCGCAGAGCTGGAGGCGCAACTCGCTGCCGGGAGTCGTGAAGCAGACGAGCGTATCGCGGCCGCCCAGGCCGAGCTGGAGCAGCTTCGTACCGAACTGGACAATCAGCGTGCGGACAAGGATTCGCTGTCCGCACAACTGGCTGGTGCGCCGTCCGGGACCGAGGACGAGGTTTCGCAGTTGCGTGCCGAGATCGCGGAACTCAATGAGCGCCTGGAGCGGCGCGAAACGGCGTTGACCACCGCGCGCGGGGAGCAGGCCGAGTTGATCGAGGCACTCAATGCCGCGAGTGCCGAGCGTGAGTCGTTGCTAATCGCGATGAGCGACCGGGAACAGGATCAGGCACGTCTGGTCGATCTGGAAAACCAGGTCGCCGAAGCCCTGCGCAGCCACCAAAGCGATCTGCTCGCACAGGAACAGCAGCAGCAACGGCTGCGTGAGCAACTCATCGAAGAGGACAAGCGACGTGGCGCCCTGCAGGAGGAGGTCGACCGGCTGAACGCCTTGCTCGATACTATGGATGAGGACCACTCGGTCAGTGACAGCCAGCTGCGTGCCGAGCAAGGGTCACTGCGGGCGGAGCTGGCACAGCGTGAGAGCGAGGTTGAGCAGCTGCGGGGTGTGTTGAAGGATTACGTGGACCAGATACAGGCGGCACAATCCGCGGACGACGATGTCTCTGAAGTCTCGGCACTGCGCGCCGAGCTCGAGATGGTGCGCGAGCAGGCGATTCGTGATGTCGCCCATATGCGTGAACAGCTCGCCGCTGCAGAGACCCAGAAACGCCGCATGCAACAGGCCGATGGGCGCGAGGCGATATCTCATGAGGCGATGCGGCAGCGTATCGAGGAGCTCGAATCGTCGCTCGCCGAGCGCCAGCGCCTGCTGGCCGAGGCCGATGAGTCGCGGCACATGCTCGAGGACTCCATGGAAGATGTGAACCAGAAGCTCGATGACCTCAGCCGTGAACTCGAGAAGGCGCAGGCAGAGGCAGGCGAGGCCCTGCGCGACCGGCGCGAGGCGGAGAGTGCACGGGAGCAGCTGCAGGACGCGCTGCGTCGTCTGCAGGAAGATGCGGAAGAGGCCAAGGTCACCGACCTGCGCGACGATCGCTTCAAGTCCAGCAGGCGGCCGATCGGCATCGACAGTGTCGCCGCCCCCAGCCGCTGGTTGCCCGGCATGGTCGGCGCCGGTCTCGCAATCGGCCTGCTCGAGGCGGTCAGTATTTTTTCCGGCAGCGGTGAACTGGTCTCCGCATTGCTGCGGCTGTCAGGTCAGTGAGAGGCAAGGGGCAAGCGCAAGCATTGTGCGCATTGGCAGAGATCGCCGATCCCGGAACCCGTGGGTTCGACCTGGACTGTGGGGCGCAAAGGCCGCAGCGGATATTCGTCGTGCGCAAAGGCGAAGTGCTGGCCGCGTACCGAAACCGCTGCCCACATACCGGCGCCCCGCTCGAGTGGCTGCCGGATCAGTTTTTCGACCTGGACAACAGCTTCATTCAGTGTGCCATCCATGGTGCGCTATTCCGACCCGAAGATGGCTATTGCGTACGCGGCCCCTGTGCCGGACAGTCACTCGAGGCCCTCGATCTCACGATAGTCGAAGGACGGCTGCAGATCAGCCTGCCCCAAGCTGACTGACGGCGGTGTGCATCTCGGCCGATCGCCGAGTCGGATGCGACGGCATCATTTGGCCACTGATCGGTGGGATTGCCGCCCCGGCCGACCCCCGTGTTGCGCAGATCGTTTCCGGTAAGCCGGCCGTCAGACGATCGGCAGCTCAGTCGGCCGAGCCGAGCAGGACGGTAATCGGCAACATGGCTGCCACGCAGGGATGCTGCCTGCCCACGGTCTGCAACCGCATCGCCTGCTGCACACTGCTCAGTTGCAATGCCGCCGTTTCGCCGGTCACAAAGGAAGTTCTGCCCGGTGCCTCGTCATTCTCGCTATCGACCACTTCGCCGGTGACCATATCGTATTGCGTGATCATCTTGTGCCTCGTCCAGCCGGGGGTGATTGTCATCAATTTATCGGCATTCGGGTGGTGGCCTTGAACGGAACCGCCGGGGCGGAGACGCTCGCCCAGCGCCGCCAAACACTCACGATGTGCGTATGGACGAGGGTTCTCCCGGCTCTCTATGCAGTGATCGACCGGGCTCAGGGGCTCGGGTTGGGATGGCGTTGGTGTATGGCCTCGATCTCGCTCAACACATCGTCGCCGAGCCGTACGTCTGCACTCTCCAGGTTGCTGCGCAATTGTTCGAGGCTGGTCGCGCCGACGATGTTGCTGCTAACGAAGGTTCTGCCGGTGACATAGGCTAAGGCCATCTGCGCCGGATCGAGGCCATGTTTCTGTGCCAGGGCCACGTAGTCGCGAGTGGCAAGTTGTGCCTGTGCATTCGAGTACCGGTCGTAGTGCGGGTAGCGGGTCAGGCGTGCGCCGTCTGGCAGCCGGCCGTCCAGGTATTTCCCTGATAGGACGCCGAAGCCGAGCGGTGAGTAGGCCAGCAGGCCGACATCCTCGCGGTGGCTGACCTCGGCCAGCCCCACCTCGAAGGTACGGTTGAGCAAGCTGTAGGGGTTCTGGATGGACACCATGCGGGGCAGCCCATGGATTTCAGCCAACCGGAGAAACTGCATCACGCCCCATGGCGTTTCGTTGGAGACGCCGATATGACGGATCTTTCCAGCCTCGACCAACTCACCGAGCGTCTGCAACGTCTCGAGCATCGGCGTTGCATCGGCATCTTTTTCATGCACATAGCCGAGTGCGCCGAACAGGTTGGTGCGCCGATCCGGCCAGTGCAACTGATAGAGGTCAATGACATCGGTCTGCAGCCGGCGCAGGCTCCCGTCCACCGCTGCCTGAATGTTCGAGCGGTCAAGGTGATTGTTGCCGCCGCGGATGTAAGGCAGCCAGTCGCGGCCGGGTCCGGCGACCTTGCTGGCGATGACGATGCGGTCACGGCCGCCGCGCTGCTGCAGCCATCGCCCGATCATGGTTTCGGTGCTGCCCATGGTCTCGGCACGTGGCGGAATGGAATACATCTCGGCGGTGTCGATGAAGTTGATCCCGAGGTCCAGCGCCATGTCCAACTGCTCGAACGCCTCCTGTTCGGTGTTCTGTTCGCCGTAGGTCATAGTGCCCAGGCACAGGACGCTGACGTCGAGGTCGGTGCCGGGCAATTTGCGATATTGCATCGGGTACACTCCAGTCTTGTTTTGGTGATCTACCAGCGTTTTATGGAATTTTCCGGAGAACTTTTCCCCACGTCATGGCTGTGGTTTTTCGCCGGCACCTACGCCTGGCTGCTGAGCCGAGCGTTGCGTTGGGCCGATTGGCGGCGGCTGAGCGACTCGGGGCAGCTTAACTTGTTTCTTGGTTCCGCCGTGTGCCTGTTGCTCTTGTGGACGCTGCGCACCGACATCCAGCCCGGTTTAGCCTGGCATCTGTCGGCAATCCTGACCGTGACACTGATGTTTGGCTGGTCGCTGGCGGTGATCGTCGGCAGTCTGGCGCTGCTGGGCACTGCGCTGGTCGGTTTGAGCGACTGGTCGGGATTTGCCCCCACGGCCCTGGTGTTTATCGTGCTGCCGTCCGCGCTGGCGCAGCTGATCCTGGGTCTGGCACGCGCCTACCTGCCGAAACACTATTTCGTCTATGTGTTTATCAACGCCTTTCTCGCCGCCGGCCTGGTGGCGGTGCTGGTTGCCCTGAGTGCGGCGGGTCTGCTGCTATTGGCTGGGGCATACACTTTGCCGCAACTGAGCGACAGTCTGTTGTTGTTTCTGCCGTTGATGTTTTTCCCCGAGGCCATGCTGAACGGTTGGCTGATCTCGATCATGGTGGGCTTCAAGCCGCACTGGGTGGTTTCGTTTCGTGACGAGGAGTACCTGCACGGCAAGTGAGATGCCGGTGACGGCGGCCGCGGTGCTAACCTTGCCGCGGGCGCGCACTGCTTGTATCGGGAGATAAGGATTTGAGTTGGTGGGGCAAATTGGTCGGTGGGGCCTTTGGCTTCATGCTGGGCGGGCCGCTCGGGGCGCTGCTCGGCATTGCCTTGGGCCATAACTTCGACAGGGGCCTGAAGGCGCTGCCCGATGATTCTGCCTTTGCGCCGGGTGACCGCGAGCGGGTGCAGACGGCATTCTTCACCGCGACGTTCGCGGTGATGGGGCGGATTGCCAAGGCCGACGGCCGGGTGGGTCAGGAAGAGATCCGCATGGCCGAGGCGATCATGGCCCAGATGTCACTGGATGCGGCCAAACGCCAGGCGGCGATCAAGTTGTTCCAGCAGGGAAAGTCCGAGAATTTCGATCTCGATGCGGTGCTCGAGCAGTTCCGCCGCGAGTGTCACGGTCGCAGCACTCTGCTCGGCATGTTCGTCGAGATTCAGTTGCAGGCTGCCTATGCCGATGGTCGACTCGATCCGTTGGAAGATCGTTTGCTGCTGCGGATCTGCTCCCGCCTCGGTCTGTCGGAGTTGGATTATCGTCGCTTCGAGCGCATGGTGCGCGCGCAGCAAGGCTTCAGTGGGCGCGCCGATGCGGGCGATAGAAGCCGCGCCCGCGGGGCATCCGTTGGACCGAGCCTGAGCGAGGCCTATCAGGTGCTGGGCGTCGATCGCGCCGCAAGTGATGCAGATATCAAGCGTGCCTATCGGCGACTGATCAGCCGGCACCATCCGGACAAGTTGGTCTCGAAGGGCCTGCCGGAAGAGATGATGAAGGTCGCGGCACAGAAGACCCATGAGATCCGACAGGCCTATGAACGCATCCGCGAGGCGCGCGGGACCTGATGTGCGCCGCTGACTGACCTGACCGGGTTCGACTCAGCGTTGCTGCCAGTAGGGCTCGCGGTAACCCGGGAAGGCTGCCGGATATCGTGGTCCGTAGGCCGGCATTGCTGGATAGGGGTAAGGCTGAACCGGGTAGCGCGGGGCCTCGATGCGTTTTCGTGCCAGCGCGGCCTGTTGCTGCTCTCGCTGGCGCTGCATATCGGCATCCAGCTGTGCCTGGCGCTCCTTCATGTATCCGTCGAAGCGTGCCCGCATCGAATCTTGATACGCTTTCATGGCCTCCGCGCTCGCATTCGCTGCAGCCGCAGGTGGCTCTGCGGCTGGGCTCGGGACCGCTTGGGCGCCGATGCCCGGCCCCGATCCGGGTTTATATGCCGGCGGCGGGGCGGGGGCTGTCGGTGGGATTGGCGGTGTCGGCGCCTGGACTGCGGTCAACGGCCCGGCCTGCACAGGGCGTGAGTCGATGGTTTCGGCCGCCGCGTTACCTGCTCTCTCATCGTGGCGGCCATTGCTGGACACCGCTGTGCTCAGGTTTGCCGACCCGGTCGCACGGTCGGCCGTGCTGTCGTTGACCGGCGGGTCTTGCTGGACCTCGGATGTCGCGACCCGCGGGATCTTGTCATCCGTTTCACTGGCAGTTGCCATCTGCCCCTTGTGTGGCGGCGATTCGCGGGATGCCGCCCCGATGTGAACGCTCGGCGCCTGCGGCTGTGCGCTTGCGCCGGTCTTCGCCTGCGTACTTTCGGCAATTGCACCACTCGCGGGCTGCGTCGCCGCGCGCCGGGTTTCGAGCTTGCTACGCATAGCGGCGTGCCGCTGGGCTGCCGCATCGGGGCTGGGCTGGGCGCCGGGCGCAACGGCCTGCCCGGCGTCCACAGCCGCTGTCGACCGGCTGCGCCAGGGCGGGATATCCGGCATCAGGAATCCGTGTTCCAGGGCGCGCTGTTTCAATCGCTCATATTGCGCGTCGCGGTACTCCTCGCGCGCCGCGCCCTGCAAGACCTGCACGGTGGCGGTATGTGCGGCTATCTCCGATTCGTTCATCAGTCGATACCCGGATGCCCCGCTGTCCGTCGCGAATGCCTCTGGAAACGACGCCAGGGCTACGCCGACGGCTACCAGACTAGCGGTTACCTGCAGGAGCTGGGACATGTCACATTACCTTGCTGTTTGTGGTGTTCCTCATTCTAGCCCGGAATGTGCGCTCTGCTAAGCGGCAGGACCGGCGCCGGTCAGACGGTACGGTCGATTCCGAGCTTCTTCATTCGTGACCGCAAGGTGCTCG
Source organism: uncultured Gammaproteobacteria bacterium (assembly GCA_963808165.1). GTDB lineage: Bacteria > Pseudomonadota > Gammaproteobacteria > Chromatiales > Chromatiaceae > Thiosocius. The sequence goes on from CAWEET010000001.1 coordinate 269,892, forward strand.
CCGGTAGGTCGAGAATCTCCGCCGCGCCGCCTTTTCCGCCGATCATCCACCCCGTGTGCTGCAGCACGCGCCGGATGTAACGTGCCTCATTTTCCGCAAGGCTGACCAGATTGTCCTTCGATGGTGGTTCATCCAACGTGCCGTCTCTCGGCTCCGACGGGAGATTGATGCCCGAATCGACCAGGTGAGGAGCGATCGGCACCACCTGGTCGCGCGCCAGGATCGCGGCGCGTTCGATCACATTCTGCAGTTCCCGGATGTTGCCCGGCCAGTGATAGGACAGCAGCAGCCGCATGCCGTCTTCGGATACGCGGCTGAAGCTGCGGCCCTGGGCGCGTGCCTGATCCGACAGAAACTTGGCGACCAGCAAGGGGATATCCTCACGTCGGTCCCGCAGCGGTGGAATCGTTAGAGGGAACACGTTCAGGCGATAGAACAGGTCCATCCTGAAGGTGCCCTCTTCCACCATTTCGACCAGGTCGCGGTTGGTTGCCGCAATGACCCGCACATCGACACTGATCGACGTCTCCGAGCCGAGCCGGCTGATCTCGTGTTCCTGGAGCACGCGCAATAGCTTGACCTGGGCATCCAGCGGCAGTTCGCCGACCTCGTCGAGGAAGATGGTGCCGCCGTCGGCCAGCTCGAAATGCCCCTGGCGCTGCCGGGCGGCCCCGGTAAATGCCCCTTTTTCGTGGCCAAACAACTCGCTCTCGATCAGGGTCGGTGTGATGGCACCGCAATTGACCTTGATCAAGGGACGGTCGCGGCGCGCGCTCAGATCGTGGATCGCACGCGCTATGGCCTCTTTTCCGGTACCCGATTCACCGGTGACCAGCACCGAGCTGTTGGTGGGTGCCACCTGGTCGACCTGATCGAGCACCTCTTTCAACGCGGGACTTTCTCCGACGATGCTGTCGAAACGTCCCTCGTTTCGGACTTCGGCCTGCAGGTAGGCGTTTTCCGCTTGCAGCCGATCGCGCAGGTTCTCGACCTCGGCCAAGGCGTCGCGCAGTTGGTGTTCCTGGCGCTTGCGCTGGGTGATGTCGCGAAACGCGAGCACGGCACCTTGCACTTCGCCGCCGCGCTTGATCGGCGTGCAGGCCCAGCTCACCGCAAAATGATCGCCGGCCTCGCGCCAGAACACGTCACTTTCGCTCTTTTTGGGCGCACCCTGTTTGAGGGTCTGATAGATGCCGGTTTCGATGAAGTGATAAGGGCTGCCGTCCCAGCGCGCGTAGAGGTGCAGCTCATGCAGCGAATGACCGATCAGGGACTCCTGGGTATAGCCAGTCAGCTGGACGGCAGCCGGGTTGGCGAAGGTGATCCTGCCCTCGAGGTCCAGTCCGTAGATGCCATCACCGACCGAGTCGAGGATCGGTTGGTTGGCCGCTTCGAGCTGACGATTGCGTTCCGCCAGTTCGGTACGTAGTCGGGCAATGGTCAAATGTGTATCTACCCGAGCGATAACCTCTTCGGCCTGAAACGGCTTGGCGATGTAATCCACCGCACCCATCGAAAGGCCTTTGATCTTGTCATTGGTGTCGTCCAGCGCAGACAGGAAGATGACTGCAATATCCCTGGTTTGGGGGTCTGCCTTCAGTTTCGCGCAGGTCTCGAAGCCATCGATCCCGGTCATCAGTATGTCCAGGAGGATCAAGTCCGGGTGTGCCCAGTGCGCCACCTTGAGCGCATCCTCGCCGCTCTTCGCTACCAGCAATTTGTGACCCAACCCCCTGAGCGTGCCGAACAAAAGCTGCAGGTTGGTCGGGTTGTCGTCGACCAGCAGGATGGTGCTGTTATTCGCGTGGGGCGGCTTCAATGAACTACTGCGGCATGCAGGTTGAGGTCGAATGATAGGAGAAAAGTCTGACCGGTGTCATGCCGGGTGTTCTTTGCAGGGGTTGCCCTGAAGGCGCTCGGCGAGCCGGCGGAGCCCTTCGAAATCAAACATACGCGCCATCAGCGCGACATTTTCGACGTCTGCATCCGGCGCACTGGGGTTTCCGGCGAGTTCTTCGGCGAGCTGGAAAAGGCTGCCCACGTCGCCCACGTCGATCGCTTCATGGATGCGTTTTGCCGTGTCGACGGCAAGGGTATCGGGCCAGTCCGGCCCGGCTGTTTCCGCCGGCTGCCCGGTGATGCGTGGCCTTGTTTCGACGGCGACGCCGAGCAGCCTTTGCAGCAGATCCATCAGTTGCCGATCGCCGAACGGCTTGGCCAGGAACGCGTCGAAGCCGGCTATCGTGGCCAGACGCTCGGTATCCGGAAGCACGTTGGCACTGACTGCGACCATCTTTGACATGCTGGATGCGGCCGCGCGGCGAAACTCGATCAGGGTGTTTGCCGCCTCAGCGGGCGGCCGGGGCAAGTCCAGCAATACGAGGTCGAACGGCCTTTCGCGCAGGCGTTGCACGGCGGGGGCCTGGTCGGCGAAGGACTCGACCACGCAATTGGCATCGCGCAACAGCGTGCTGACCAGTCGCCGGTTTTCGGCGAGGCCGTCGACCACCATCACACTGCAGGCATTACCGGGAGCCAGTCGGCTCTGTCCGATTGCATGCGGCACTGTGTGCCGCGCCCGGGTGCGTGTTATCTCCACCTGGACGTTGTCAAAAGGAATGCGGAAGCTAAACCGGCTCCCAACACCCGGTGAGCTCTCGACTTGCAGCGGTTCGCCGCCGAGTAGGCCGATCAGGCGCTGATTGATGGCCAGTCCGAGTCCCGTACCATCGATGGCCTGGCCTTCGCGGGCTTGCTGAAAGGCATCGAAGATCGCCCCGATCTTGTCCGACGGTATTCCGACGCCGGTGTCGCCGACCGCAAACTGCAACATCCCCTGCTCGCTTGCGTTGACCGAAAGGGTCACGCTGCCAGATTCGGTGAATTTCACCGCATTGCCAAGCAGGTTGAGCAGGATCTGTTTGAGACGTACCGGGTCGGTACGGATCGCTCGTGGCAGGCCGTTCGCGAGTTCGACGTGCAGCTTCAGTCCCTTGTGCGCAGCGCGTTGCGCGACGATCGCGCGGACATCCTCGAGCAGCTCAGGCAGATCGGCCATCCGGAAGTCCAGCGGCATCTGGCCGGCTTCGATCTTGGTCAGGTCGAGGATGTCGTTGATGAGGGTGAGCAGGTGCTGCCCACAGCGTTCGATTGCCTCGAGGCTGTTACGCTGGTCGGGGTTGGTTCTGGTGTCACGGCGCAGGATCTGAGCGTATCCAAGGACGCCGTGCAACGGGGTGCGCAGTTCATGGCTCATGTTGGACAGGAACTCGGTTTTCGCCCGGTTTGCCTGTTGTGCCTGTTCCTTCGCCCTGTGCAGTTCCTGCTGGGTCTGGCGGGTTTCCTCGATCTGCCGGATCAGTCGGGCATTGCTCTTTTGTAGCGCGGAGGTGCGGTCGCCCACCCGTTGTTCCAGCACCTGATGGGAATTGCGCAGCTGCTGCTCACGGTCCTGAATGTGCTGTGCCATCAGACGAATGGCGCGGGCCAGGGCCCCCAATTCATCATCCGAAGCAATCTCTGGTGCGACGGAGAAATCACCCTGGGCTATCTGTCTCACGCTGGCGTCCAGGTTGGCCAGCGGGCGGGTGATTCGTCGCGTGGCGATACCGATAATCGTTACGATGGCAAGCAACGAGAGCAGCAACCCCGCTGCGACCAGCGAGGCGGCGCGTCGTGCCGGCTGCAATGCTGCCTCGGCGGCGGCGACTGCGGTAATGCGCCAGGGGAAATCCGGCAGCGTCACGCCTACCATCCAATAGGCGGGTTCACCGTCCCGGGACTTGACCGACAATACCTGCCGGTTGGGCATTTCGGCCGGAATCATCGATTTCAGCGTATCCCGGTGGGGTGTTTCACTGCCCGGGTGCGCCAGGGCGCCATCGCCATGTCCGATATAAAGACCCACGGTCGGGCTGCGCAGGCGCTCGATTTCGCTGTACAGGTCGGCGATTGCCACCTCCACCCAGCTGGTGCCGACCTGGTTGCCGTCGCGTCGGATAGGCCGCCGGAAGCGCAGCATGTCGCCAGCAACCTGCCAGCCAGGCGCGTGTTCGACCGCCACTTCTGCCGGTAACTCCTCACCCATCGGCGATCCGCGTCGCATCAGGGCGCCGCGCGGCTGCTCGTCCAACACGACAGCTGCGGCCTTCGCGATCGGCGATCGGCGCAGTCCGTCGATCAGGTGTGCGTACCATAGGGTTTGCGGAGTTGCGGGTTCGGCCAGCGCCAGGTCGCCCAGACTTTCGGCCAGGGCCGGCACCTGCGACAGTGTCAGCGCGAGTCGCGAGGCCTGGTGTTGCGCATGTTCCACCAGTAGCCGCCGCGCGTCATCGCTGAGGTGATTCTTTACCTGCGAGACGCCGAGCCAGAAAAGCAGTGCATAGACTCCCAAGACGGGCAACACCGTCGATAGGATCAGTTTGCTGCGAATGTTGAGGTGCACGACGGCTATCCTTCCAGCAAAACGACCCACGGACCGGAGCAGTGGCGTCGTTCGTCACGCTCACTATGATAACGCAGGATAAAAAAACCCCCGGTGAGATTCGGGGGTCAGGGTCCGTTTACACGGAACTCGGGGTACTGCTACTCGGGGAACAATTCGCTATGTGGGCTCCTGGACGCTCAGACGTGATGAATCTGGTCGTCGCGCTTGTGCTTGCCGAGACCGATCAGCTTGGGCATCGAGAGGACGGAGAAGGCACCAGAGAAAACGACCATTCCCACAATCAGCAGCGGCGGTACTTCGACCCCCAATATCGGACCTGAAACAGCCAGCAGCATGGCCGACAACCAAGCCAGCAGTCCTGCGATACTCAGCACTGTCCCGGTGCGGTCATCAGGTTGGTTCGCGCTCGATGGTGAGTATGTGTATGGGTTGTTCATGTGGTTCACCTAAATTCGTTTCCTTCCGGCCAATCGTTCCGCCGCGTCCGCGGGGAAATTGGCGAAGTTTTATAAGCACGCGCTGTGCCATAAATCGAATTGGCAATCTAAACAGACGGTTACACTTTTTTGCCCGACAGCCTAGGCTGCGCACGCGGATTATCGACGCGATATCTCGCGTCCTAATTTCTGAGACGCGATATCTCGCGTCGAACACGGTTGCTGCGCTGCGGTTTAACCATCACAGCGGTCGGAATCTGAGGCGGAACATTCCAGGCCGGCGCTACTGCGCGCTGGACTCATGGCCGCTGGCGCGCGAGCGAGTATCCGGCTTGCGCGACGGGAATCGCCGTCGCGCGGCGTCTCTCTGGCAATCGTGCCGCGATAAGGCGCTAGAATCGAGACTGTAATCGACCGATGGAGGAGAGATGTCGGAAAAGTTAGAAACCATCGCCATATCCGACCTGATGGCGCAGAGCGGCGTGGGCTTCGGCACCAGTGGCGCGCGGGGCCTGGCAGAGGCGATGACTGATCGTGTCTGTTACCTGTACACGGTGGGTTTCCTTCAGTACCTCGAGAAAGCGGATCTCGTTCATCCCGGGGACGCGGTGGCCCTGGCCGGCGATTTCCGTCCGAGTTCGCCACGCATCATGGCGGCGGCCGCCGCCGCTATCTGCGACCTCGGTTATCAGCCCGTGAACTGTGGCCATGTGCCAACTCCCGCGGTTGCCTGTTACGCGATCGCGGAAGGTATTGCCAGCCTGATGGTTACCGGAAGTCATATTCCGGATGACCGCAACGGCATCAAGTTCAACAGACCCGATGGCGAGATTCTCAAGGCCGATGAGGTCGGAATTCGCGAGCAACTGGTGTGCCTAGAGCGCGCACTGTTTGATGAAAATGGCCGTTTCTGTGAGGCCCCGGCATTGCCAGCGGAAGATGGCACTGCCTACCGTCGCTATGTCTCGCGCTACCTGGATTTCTTCCCGGCGAATTGCCTGCTCGGAAGCCGGGTCCTGGTGTACGAGCACTCCAGCGTGGCGGCGAGTGCACTCACCGAGATTTTCGGCGGACTGGGCGCCGATGTGGTGCGGCGCGGTTATTCCGATGTCTTCGTCCCGGTCGATACCGAGGCCGTGCGCGCCGCCGACGTTGCGCTTGCCCGGCAATGGGCCGAGGCGGAGCGTTTCGATTTGCTGGTTTCGGCAGATGGTGACGGAGACCGACCTCTGGTCGGTGATGAGAACGGTACATGGCTCAGAGGCGATGTGGCCGGGATTCTGACGGCGCGCTTCCTCGATGCGGACGCGGTGGTCACACCCGTCAGCAGCAACAGTGCCCTGGAAAAATCCAACTGGTTCGATCGGGTCGTGCGCACCCGCATCGGTTCACCTTATGTCGTCGAGGGAATGCAGCAGGCGCTGGCCGATGGCGCTATGCGAGTGGTCGGCTACGAGGCCAACGGCGGTTTTCTCACTATGACCACCATCGAGGACGAAGGCCGCCGGCTACCGGCTCTGCCAACGCGCGATGCCGCGCTCGTCGCGCTCGCGCTGATCCTGCTCGCGCGGCGTAACGGAGTGCCGGTTTCACAACTGGCCTCTTTGTTGCCGGCACGTTTCACTGCGAGTGATCGCCTGAAGGATTTTCCATCCGATATCAGTGCACGTCGCATCGCCGAGCTGTCGGTCGACGCGACGGCGATCCAAAGGCAGTTTCCGGACTGTGGCCGGGTGGCGGAGGTGGATCGCACCGACGGTCTGCGCATCACGTTCGACAACCAGGACGTCGTCCACCTTCGGCCATCGGGCAATGCGCCCGAACTGCGATGTTATACCGAGGCTGATAATGCCTTGCATGCAAGCCAGCTGAACGAGGATTGTTTGGGCATACTCGAATCGTGGCGAGAATAAGTCGGGCAGGCGCCAGCCACAAATTTGCCTGCCGAACCAAAGGGGGCAGAAGCGATGCAGGAATTCCGAGAAAAACGAAACTATCCACGGATGACGATCGAGTGTCCGGCGAGTTTCCAGATTGTCGACGGCGAAGGCGGGGGGGCAATCGTGAAGAATCTCAGCGGCGGCGGATTGCTGATGTGCATCGATCGCGCCGTCGCTGCCGGTTCGATGTTGCAGATCGAAATCAAGCCGATCAGTGACATTACACCTCCTATGCAGGCGGAGGTGCACGTGTTGCGTTGCACGCCGGTCGAAGAGGGTGAGGGCGATTATGCGGTTGCCTGCCAGATCAGCCGGATCCTGGGGTGAACGACGTGTTGCGCGAGGTCGTTGCCGAGATTTCGGCGGCACCCCAATCGGCTGCGTCGCTCACGCTCTACGCCCTGATGTCTACGCTGGATTACGAGCAGGCGGGTTATCTGTTCAAGTTGTCCAAGCTGCGCGACCTCTCGGCCGGCCAGCGTCAGCTTGCATATCGCCTGATGGATCTGATGGCGACGGGGGCCAACGCTGGCGACAGCTGGCAACATGCGAAAAGGGAGATGGATGCATTGGTCCGCACTGCTTAGCGCATCTCGGCATCCGGGTTCAGCGTGACCCCGGGAGGCATGATGAAGTCGCGCGGTGGCAGGTACTCGAGCACCTCGCGTGCGTCCTCGTCGATCATGATCGAGAGTCCGAGCTGCGGATAAAACCAGCTCACCGCCCGTTCGCTCTCGGTCAGCCATGCCGCCGGTTCGCCGAAACGTTCACGAAAGAATTCGTTGTCCAGCTTGCGCGTGCCAGGGATGTAGCTGATCAGGGTCAGCCGGCGTGCGGCGTGCAACGCGGGGGCATCACTCAGCGTGTATTTCCAGTCGCCGCTCGGCGAGCCCTGACGCGCGGTCGCATGATCGCGCAGTGCAGTCAGCTCCTCGGCACTGGCCTCGAGTCCGACGATTACCTTGGCCGTCAATGGACCGAACTGGACGTTGCCGAAGTAGGCCTCGAGCACCAGAGGTCCGTCGGCCGGTTCAAAAACGGCGATACTCTCGACGCCCCCGAACTTGGCCATCGCATCGCCCAGGGTCGCGCTGCCGAGATCGAGATCGAACACCTCGAATGCCACCGTCCGGCTGGACGGTGATCTGCCACGGCAGGTCGGTGCGCGCCTTCACTGCGTCAGGTCCGGGTGGCGGCGCAAGGAACTGGAACAACAGTAGCAGCAGGGCGACGATTGCCAGGATGCCGAGCGGTATCTTCACCCGAAGATCCCGCGGTCGCTTACGCCCGGCAGAAGATGAATACTGCCCAGGCTAAGGTTGAGCATGCTGTGCCGTGGCTTTCCATAAACCAGGGTGGGGGCGTGAAAGTCCATCCGGTCCCCGACAGCAATCTGCTGGCGCCCTTCTCGGCCAAGCTCCAGGGCGTTCGCGCGATGCGTTCCGAGTGCCTCAGTGAGCGCAGCGGCTACCGAGGGACAGTCCTGTCCGTTGACCATCAACACGAACAGTTGTCCCATTTCAATCGAGGTTGCCGTGGTACAGCTGCGGTTGGAGCTGCGGTGGTATCTGCAGATGAAAGCCGCGGCCCCGCAGATTGGCCATGACTTCATTCACGTCTTCCCTGGCGAGTTCGCGTTCGCTGCTGAGTTCGAGTTCGATGACCAGGATCGGCTCGCCGAAACGCGCGAGAAGTGCGGGTGGAACCGGGTCGAAACCATCTTCCTCAACCAGGTACAGGTACATTTCCTGGACGCGCGTGCTGCGATACACCCAGCACGACAGACTGCCTTCGCTCATCTTCTGTTACCTTTTTCGCAACCTGGAATTCTATACTCAATGAACAGCGGTTGTGTGTCGGGCTTCTTAAACCCACGATGCGATGGCGGGAACTCATGCCGCCACAACCAGCGTTGTACCTGTGGGAATGGGGGCGTTCATGTTGCATCGAAGGGTCTTGCATCTGCTGTTGCCGGGATTGTTTGTGGCGTTATGCACCGGATGCGCCAGTAGCGTGCCAAAGGCCCTGCGCAGCGACGTGCCGGAGACGCTGTCGCAGCGCGCTGCTCAGGCCGAGCCGGCGCGCCACCGTGGTCGCGAGGTGGTCTGGGGCGGGGAGATTCTGGCGGTACGCAATGCCAGCCTTTCCACCGATGTCGAAATATATGGGCGGCCACTGGCGGGCGATGCTGAGCCTCGCGCCAGCGGCGGTGATGGCGTGCGTTTCATCGCCCGTGTGGATCGGTTCCTGGACCCCGCCGAGTACCAGCCGGGAAAGCGCATGAGTATGCGGGGGTCACTGGGCGGTTTGGTAGTGCGGCCGATCGGTGAGTACAGCTATCGTTACCCGCTGGTTAACGCCACGGTGTTCCATCTGTGGCCCAAATACCGGCCGCCCGATCCCTGGCCGTATCATGATCCCTTTTATTATCGCGGCTGGCCATGGTGGAGCCCCTGGGGCCCCTACCGGTACTGGCCGTACGGCTGGTGAGCGATGCAGTCAATCAACGGTTGCATGGCACGGTGGGCGGTGTCATCCGCGCCAGGCCGGGCGCGCACTTTGTTCCTCCTGCTGGCAAAGTTCCAGCATAGCGCGTAACACTCAGAGCCTGTTGCGAAGCAGTTTGGCGAGCTCATCGTCTGTCAGTACCAGGGGGTTGGTCTGCATGCTCCCACCGCGGCAGTTCGCGACGACGCGTGGTATGTCCTGCTCGGTCATCCCGAATCGCGCAAGTCGGGGCAGCGCGAGTCGCTCGGTCCATTCCTCAAGCAGATCGACCAATCCGTCTTGCGCCGCCGTTTCACTGGAAAACATTGTCCCACTGAGGAGCAACGCGGCCTCGGCATACTTGCGCAGCGCGGTCCCGTCCGGCGCGCGCTCGCGCAGCGAGCGGATGTTCAGGCGCGTGGCGGCGGCTACCAGCGTGCCGCAAACGACACCATGCGGTATCGGGAAAAAGGCCCCGAGCGGCGACGCCAATCCATGTACCGAGCCCAGCCCGCATTGCGCCAGTGTGATGCCAGAGCACAGTGATGCGTAGGCGAGCCTCTCGAAGCCTTTTTGTGCCAGCGGATCTTCCTCGTCCCATGCGTGCCAGAAGCCTTCACGAAACGCCTGCATGCCGGAAGACGCCAGCGCATCGGTGAACGGGCTCGCGCGCAGCGAAACATAGGATTCGAGCAACTGCGTGAAGGCGTCCATACCGTTGGATGCGATCAGATCCTTCGGGCAACTGGCAAGCAGGTCCGGGTCGACGATCGCGACCTCGGCCATCAATCGCTTGTCGCGAAACGATTTCTTGAACCCGGCCGGCCCGCGCCGCGAGAGCACCGAGTTCTTGGTCGCCTCGCTACCGGTGCCAGCCGTGGTAGGGACCGCGACGAATGGCACCGCCGGGCCATAATAGGGGAGCCCACGTCCCACGCCCTCCAGATGATCGAGCACGCTGTTTCCACTGTGTAGCAGGCCGGCGATGGCCTTCGCCGCGTCCAGCACGCTGCCGCCGCCGATTCCCACGACCACGTCGACCGCGGCGTCGCGATGTGCGAGCACCGCGTCATCCACCAGTTCCGGCGACGGTTCGCCGTCGACAGTGACCTGTTGCCATGCCAGGCCGGCCTGTTCGAGTGTGGTCAGCAGTCGCGACCAGCGCGGTGTCTGCTGCAGCGAACGCGATCCGGTGACCAGCAACAGATTCCGCCCATAGCCTTGCAGCAGGTCCGGCAGGTCGTGGAATGTCCCGCTGCCAAAGTGTATCTCGGGCAGGCGAGCCACCTGGAATGTTTCGAATGGATTCATGAACTGGGTACCCGGTTGGCCTTCGGCGTTGGGTGATTATCGCCGATCGGGTCGCCAGTGCGAGATCGTTTACGGCTTGTTGGGTGCGGTTAGGTTCGGTTGATTCCCGTAGGCCCGTCAAGCAGATGCCATCGGGTCAGCCGGTGATGACCATCCCCCTGTCCGGCTCCTGCGCTTTTTCTGCTGCGCCGGCATCGAGACGTATACGCAGCGCCAGATTGTTGCGTGAATCGGCGTGATTCAGGGCCTCTTCGAGGGAGATGCACCCCTCCTTGTAGAGTTCGTACAGCGACTGGTCGAAGGTGAACATGCCACGCTCATTGCCCTGTTCCATCGCCTCTTTGATGTCGTGGATCTTGCCTTTCTGGATGAGTTCGGCGGTGTAGGCGGATTGGACCAGCAACTCGATTGCCGCCCGACGGCCGCCGTCGATGGTTGGAATCAGCCGTTGCGAGATGACTGCACGCAGATTCATCGACAGATCGTTGAGGATCTGGTGGTGGGCGCTGTCCGGAAAAAAGTTGACGATGCGATCGAGTGCCTGGTTGGCGTTGTTGGCGTGCAGCGTGGACAGGCATAGATGGCCGGTTTCTGCATAGGCGATGGCATGCTGCATGGTCGCGGCGTCACGGATCTCCCCGATCAGGATGACATCGGGCGCCTCGCGCAGTGCGTTCTTGAGCGCGTTCTCGTAGCTCATCGAATCGAGCCCGATCTCCCGCTGGTTGACCAAAGACTTCTTGTGCCGGTGAAGGAACTCGATCGGGTCTTCGATCGACAGGATGTGCCCGGTCACGTTCTCGTTTCGGTAGTCGATCATCGAGGCGAGCGTGGTCGATTTGCCCGAGCCGGTGGAGCCGACAACCAGGATCAGTCCACGCTTCTGCATGATGAGCTTTTTCAGGGACTGCGGCAGGTAGAGCTCCTCGATGCTCGGAATTTCGCCCTTTATGAAGCGGATCACCATCGCGACATCGCCACGCTGCCGGAACACGTTGACGCGGAAGCGCCCGAGTGACTGCACGGAGATCGCGAGGTTGCACTCCATGGTGCCCTCGAACTCCCGAACCTGCTCGTCGTTCAATACCGAATAAGCCAGCGCGGATACATCGCCTGGCCCCAACGGCTTGTCTCCGATCGCAACCGTCTGGCCGCTGATCTTGAGATGAGGGCATGCCCCGGTACTGAAGTACAGGTCGGAGCCGTTGCGCTGTACCATTAGGCGCAGATAGGGGGCGAGTTCCATAACGAGTCCCTGAGTGTCCCGAATCGACTGGATAGAGCGGCCGGTCGGCTGGAAAGTTGAGGAGCCACGTATGTCGGAGTTGAGCCTGACGGCACTCTACCGCTACCCGGTCAAATCGTTTGCCGGGCAGGCGCTGCAGACCCTTTCCGTCGACCGGCGTGGCCCCGAACTCGATCGTCATTGGATGCTGGTCGATCCGCAGGGGCGGTTCCTGACCCAGCGCCAGCACCCCAGGATGGCCCTGATCGCCACTCGGTTCGACACCGACGGCGTGCTGTGGTTGCAGGCTCCGGGGATGCCCGACTTGCAAGTCGCCGCCTCCTCAGGAGATCGGCTGGAGGTCCGGATATGGGATGACACGCTTTCCGTGGCACGTATCGGGAACGGCGCCGATGACTGGTTGCACGCGTTCCTCGGCGTCCACTGTCATCTGGTCGAACACCCCGGGGATGTGCGGCGGCCGGTCGCCCCGGCCTTTGCCAAGCCCGACGATCAGGTGGGCTTGGCCGACGGCTTCCCGTTTCTTCTGATCTCGCAGGCGTCGCTGAATGACCTCAACGACCGCTTGCAGACACCCCTGCCCATGATACGTTTCCGGCCCAACCTGGTGGTGTCCGGGTGCGAGCCGTATGCCGAGGACGGCTGGCGGCGCATCCGCATTGGCGACATGGGCTTTCGCATCGCCAAACCCTGTTCGCGCTGTATCATCCCGACGATCGATCCGGATAACGCCGAGCGTGGTCGCGAACCCATGCAGACACTGCTGAGTTATCGCCGGCGTGATAACAAGGTCTACTTCGGCCAGAACCTGCTCCATGACGGCACGGGGCAGTTGCACTTGGGGATGACCGTCGAGGTAATCGAATGACGCAATATGCCGCCGAAGCGGCGCTCGACCTCACCCGTCGTTGGTTGGAACGCTTCGTGATCGGCCAGAATCTGTGCCCGTTTGCCGCGGCGCCCTACCGTGCCGGCCGCATCGTCTACAAGGTCAGCGATGCTTGCACGCTCGACGGCGTCTATCAGGATTTCCTGGTCACATTGGATGAAATGTTCGCCAGCGACCCGCGCGAACAGGAGACGGCGCTGCTGATCCTGACCGGAGCGTTCGTTTCTTTCGAAGATTATCTGGATGCGCTGGACGTCATGGAGCAGGCCGTGGCCGCGGCCGGGCTTGAAGGCAGGGTACAGCTTGCAAGTTTCCATCCGGATTACCGATTCGCAGGTATCGACGCCGACGACCCGGCGAATTTCACCAACCGCTCGCCCCTTCCTATGTTTCACCTGATTCGCGAGGATGGCCTCGCGGTAGCGCTCGAGAGCTATCCCGAACCCGAGCGCATACCTGAGCGGAATATCCGTCATCTGCGCAGCCTGGGCATCCGGGGGGTCAGGGCACTACTCGGCGATGACTAACGCCCATATGCCTTCGTCCCCTGCATGACTCGCTTTTCGGGCTACTCATGCAAGGGGTGCTAGCTGCCTGCATCGCGTTGAAACCGTTGCTCGGGCCGTTGCGTTAGGCTGCGTGATCCAGAGGCGTCGCCTTGGAGCCATTTGCGAGCCTGATTTGCACAACGAAATCCTGTTCATTCTCGTGAGCCTGCTGGCCGCCTTCGTACATGGCGTCTTTGGCTTCGGCTTCCCGGTGCTTTCCACGCCGCTGCTGGTTCTGGGTTTCGATATGCGCACGGCGGTCCTGCTGACGCTGGTCCCAACCGTCGCGATCAATCTGGTGAGTATCCTTTCGGAACACCATTGGCGCGACGCCCTGCGCGATTATTGGCCGATCCCGGCCTTCACCATTGTCGGTAGTTTCCTCGGCACCCAGGTTCTGCTCAATGTCGACCCGGAACCCTTCAGATTCCTGCTCGCACTGGTGCTGATCGCCTACCTGATCAGCGATCATCTGCATCGCAGCGAACATGTCATCGAGGTGTCCAAGTGGGGTATGGCTTTGTTCGGCCTGCTACTCGGCCTGCTATCCGGGTTGGTCAACATCTTTGCCCCCTTGGTCGTCGCCTACGCGCTGTACACGCGCATGCCGGCATCCCTGATGGTCGCAACCTTCAATCTCAGTTTCATCACCAGCAAGTCGGGGCAGATCATCGGATTCGTCAGTCAGGGCGCCTTCGATCTCGACGTGGTCGGTCTCGCAGTGGCCACGCTGCCGGCCATTCTGGCGGCATTGTGGTTGGGCATCCGTGTGCGCAAGCGGGTCGATGTCGCCACTTACCGCGGCATGCTGCGCGGTTCCCTGTGGGTGATCTCGATCGCGATCCTGCTCGACGCACTGCGTCGCATGCTGTGGGCCTGAATGCGAACCTCAGTCTTCGACCCGGCCCCGCAGGCGCTTGGTCTGTCCGCGCCTGGTCTTGCCTTCCAGGCGGCGCTTTTTCGAGGCCAGGGTCGGCCGGGTGGCCTTGCGCCGTTTGGGCTCCTGGCAGGCACTGCGGATCAGCGCGCCGAGACGCTCCGCTGCATCGGCACGGTTCTTTTCCTGGGTACGGAAACGCTGCGCCTTGATGACGACGATGCCATCACCGCTGATGCGATGGTCGCGCATCGTCAGCAGTCGCTGTTTGACCGGTTCGGGCAAAGACGAGGCGCGGATGTCGAAACGCAGGTGCAGGGCCGATGAGACCTTGTTGACGTTCTGACCGCCTGCACCCTGGGCGCGAATGGCCTGCCATTCCAACTCGTCGTCCGGCAGCGCAATCTGTGGGGTGATCTGCAACATTAGGGCCTGTCAACGCGAAGGGACGGGGCCATTTTGCCCCATGACCGCGTTGCAATTCCGCGGAGGTGTACGGCAGGTACACGGCGCCCCATGCGCCTTGTCCTGTGAAAAAACGACCTCTGTCGATGAATGCCCGCATCGTATTAACAGGCCATAGACATCATGTCTAGCCTACGGGCACCAGGCGCACAAGCTCGCCGTCCGACTCGTCGGTCAACAGGTACAGCAACCCGTCCGGTCCCTGGCGTACGTCGCGGATGCGGCCAAGTGTGTCCTCGAGCATGCGCTCCTCATGGATCACGCGCCCGTTATTCAATTCCAGGCGGACCAGCATATCGAACTTCAGCGAGCCGACGAACAGGTCGCCCTGCCAGTCGGGAAACCGCTCGCCATCGTAAAAGGTCATGCCAGAGGGTGCGATGGAGGGTACCCAGTAGTGGAGAGCTTGTGCCATACCCGGCTTTTCGGTGCCTTCCCCAATTGCCGTACCAATCCCGTAATTGACGCCGTGCGTGATGACCGGCCAGCCATAGTTCACGCCAGGTTGCGGCAGGTTGATTTCATCGCCTCCCTGCGGGCCGTGTTCGTGCGTCCACAGACGGCCAGTGGAAGGCTCGAGCGTCGCGCCCTGTATGTTGCGATGGCCATAGCTATAGATCTCTGGCCGGACGCCGCGACGACCGACAAATGGGTTGTCGGCCGGGATGCTGCCGTCTTCGTTCAGTCGGATCACCGAACCTGCATGGTCGTCGAGGTCCTGGGCGCGTGGCCGGTCGCCCCGGTCGCCGAGGGTGACGAACAGATGTCCCGCACCGTCGAATACCAGGCGCGATCCGAAATGTCGGCCGTTGCCGGACTTCGGCAGCAGGCGGAACAGGACGCGCGTGTCCAGCAACTGCATCCCGCTCAGCCGACCGCGTGCGACAGCAGTCCCCATGCCACCGGGGCCGGATTCGACATAACTTAGATAGACCCAAGCGTTGTTCGCGAAGTCGGGATGCAGGGCGACATCGAGCAGCCCGCCCTGGCCGCGCGCCTGGATCGCTGGCAGGCCGCTGACCGGCTGCTCCATGAGCCGGCCTTGGGCATCGATGATGCGCAGACGTCCCGGGCGTTCGGTGACCAGGAAGCCCCCGTCCGGCAGGAATGCGACCGACCAGGGGCGATCCAGTCCTTGGGTCAGACGTTCGACCCTAAAACTGGCCTGCTCGGTGGCCGTCGCTGCCTCCGCGATTGCGTGACCGGTGATCGCCAGCGGCATGACAAGGGACGCGAGGTAGGTCGATATGCGCTTCATGATGAGTAAACCGATGCGTTGCGTGCTCTGATAGCCGACATTTTGCACCGGACGGACAAGCGGAATGCCGGTATCCCATCAGGGTATTCTGTTCGGCGCGTGTTCATGCCCTCAGCGAGGCTGGGGACGACAGTGCAAACAGGCTTTATTCAGGTGCGGCGTGGCTCTTCGAGCGCCTCGGCCGCCGTCAGCCATTGTTCCTCGGCCTGGGCCAGTTGCTGATCGAGCGCGCCGCGGCGCTTCAGTAACGTTTGCAGTCTGTCTTTGGCCTGTGCCTCGTAGAGCGCGCCGTCGGCGAGTTCGGTTTCGATGGCGTCGCGCTCGGAATGCAGGCGGGCGAGTTCCGATTCGGCCTTTTGCATGGCCTTCTTCAGGGGTTGTAGCTCCTGGCGACGTTGCGCCTCGACGCGTTTACGCTCGCGCCTTTGTTCGGTGGAATCCGATCCGGCCGGGCCAGTTTCCGTCTGTCGCGCCAGGCGGTTGTGGCCGGTAATCCAGGCCGGGTAGGCATCGAGTTCTGCATCGAATTCTTCGACTGCGCCACCATGAACCAGCAGCAGCTGATCGCAGCTCAGGCGCAGCAGATGCCGGTCGTGGGAAACGATCACCATTGCCCCCTCGAAGTCCTGCAGTGCGGTGGCCAATGCCTGGCGCATCTCCAGGTCCAGATGGTTCGTGGGCTCGTCGAGCAACAGCAGATTGGGCCTGCGATAGACCAGCATCGCCAGCACCAGCCGTGATTTCTCACCACCGGAGAAGGGCGCGACCGGCTCGAGGGCCTTGTCGCCCAGGAAGCCAAACCCGCCGAGATAGTCGCGGAGCGCCTGCTCACTCGCCTGAGGATCGATTTGCTGCAGATGCTGGATCGGGCTGTGTGCGGGCTGCAGTTGTTCGAGTTGATGCTGTGCGAAGTAACCGATCATCAGGTGCCGGGCCTCGCTGCGCTCACCGGACAGCGGCTGAAGCTCGCCCGCCAGCAGCTTGATCAGCGTCGATTTGCCCGCCCCGTTTGGGCCAAGCAGCCCGACCCGGTCGCCGGGATTGAGCACCAGCTTGACCTGATCGATGATCGCCCGGTCTGCGTAACCGGCGGCGCAGCAGTCGAGCTTGAGCAGCGGGTGGGGGTTTTTCGCCGGTGCGCGGAACGCAAAGTGGAACGGCGAGTCGACATGCGCTGGAGCGATCAGCTCCATGCGTTGCAGCGCCTTGATGCGGCTCTGCGCCTGACGCGCCTTGGTCGCCTTGGCGCGGAAGCGTTCGACGAAGCTGTGCATGTGCGAGATCTCGCGCTGCTGCTTCTCGAAGGCCGCTTGCTGATTGGCTAGCTGCTCGACGCGGATCCTTTCGAAGGCACTGTAGTTACCGCTGTAAAGCGTTGCCCGGTTCTGCTCGATGTGAAGGATCTGGGTGCAGACGCTGTCGAGGAAGTCCCGGTCGTGTGATATCAGCAGCAGCGTGCCGCGGTATTGCTTCAGCCACGATTCGAGCCAGATCACCGCGTCCAGGTCGAGATGGTTGGTCGGTTCGTCCAGCAACAGCAGGTCGGAGCGGCACATGAGGGCGCGGGCCAGATTCAGCCGCATGCGCCAGCCGCCGGAAAAGTCCGTCAGCGGCCGGGTTTCATCGCTGGTCTGGAAGCCGAGGCCACTCATCAGGCTGGCAGCCCGGCTGTTGGCCTGATAGGCACCGATGTGTTCGAGCTCACCGTGCACTTGGGCGATACGCTCACCGACACCCCGCTGTTCGGCATTCGCCAGCTCCCGCTGCAGCCGGCGCAACTCGGCATCGCCGTCGAGCACATATTCGATGGCCACCTGTGCAGTCGCCGGCATCTCCTGGGCGACATGTGCCATCACCCAGCCCGCAGGGCGTTTGACCCTTCCCTGATCGCTGCTCAGGGCGCCGAGGACCAGTTCGAACAGGCTGGACTTGCCGGTGCCGTTGGCGCCGGTCAGCCCGGTCTTCTGACCCGGATGGATCTGGAAGGTCGCGTCTTCGAACAGCACGCGCGGACCACGGCGCAGAGAAACCTTGTCGAAGTGCAGCATGGGCGCGAAGTGTACCGGTGAAGTCGGCGTTTCACCATTCAGGGCAGGGCAGCAACGCCAACTCGGTTTGATCGAGCACCTGTCGCCGCGCCTGCGGAGCGCTCCCTCCGGGCGAGCCAGAAACGCCTGAGGGCTGGCGGGGTTGGCCTCAGGCGATCCGGTCGAGCCGCCGGTAGCCGATCGACTCGCTGAGGTGGTGCACCCGGATTGCGTCACTGGCGTCCAGATCCGCGACGGTCCGTGCGACCCGCAGTATGCGGTGAAAGGCGCGCGCAGACAGACCGAGCCGATCGATCGCCTCGCTGAGCAATTGTCGGCCGGCGGCAGGCAGCGCGCAGTAGCGGTTCAAGTCGGCCTGTTCCAGGCGGGCATTCGGTCTGCCCTGGCGCCTGATCTGGCGCTCCCAGGCCTCGAGTACCCTCGCGAGTACGCTCGCGCTGTCCTCAGCCGATGCCCCCATGCCGCGGAGCAGTTCATCCTGAGGCAGTGTCGGCACTTCGATCTGTATGTCCATGCGGTCACGCAGCGGCCCGGAGACGCGGTGTTGATATCGTGCCGCCTGTTGCGGAGTGCAGCCGGCACAGGCGCGTGACGGGTCGTTGGCAAACCCGCAGCGGCAAGGATTCATTGCCGCGATTAATTGAAAGTCGGCGGGAAATTCGGCCTGGCGGGCGGCCCGCGAGATCAGGATTCGGCCGCTCTCCAGTGGTTCGCGCAGCACGTCGAGCACCCTGTTGTCGAATTCCGGCAGTTCATCCAGAAACAGTACGCCGTTGTGGGCGAGGGAGATCTCGCCCGGCCGCGGGCTGCTGCCACCGCCGACCAGTGCGACTCCGGACGCGGTGTGGTGAGGCGCGCGAAATGGCCGTCGGTGCCACGCGGCAGCATCGAAATGGAGACCGGCCACCGAGCGGATTGCGGCACTCTGCAACGCCTCTTCCTCGGCCATTGGCGGGAGGATCCCCGCCAGCCGATGCGCCAGCATGGATTTGCCGCTGCCCGGCGGGCCCATCATCAGCAGATTGTGCCGCCCCGCCGCGGCCACCTCGAGCGCACGCCTGGCCTGCGCCTGCCCATAGATATCCGCAAGGTCGGGGGGCGACGGCGGCGCGGCTTCTGTGGGCAGAGCTCGCGCGGCGGGCAGCGGTTGGCGACCGCTCAGGTGGCCGGCGACCTGGAGCAGGTGTTCCACCGGGTGCAGCGGCAGGTCAGCAACCAGTGAGGCCTCTTCCAGGTCCAGCACGGGCAGGATCAGGCGCGCGCCCTGTCGATGTGCAGCCAGTGCCATCGGCAGTATGCCGCTCACCGGGCGTACCGCCCCCGCGAGGCTGAGCTCACCGATCATTTCGTAGCCCTGTGCCGCATTTTCCGGCAACTGGCCGCTCGCGATCAGGATGCCTACGGCGATTGCAAGATCGAATCTGCTGCCCTGTTTGGGCAGGTCGGCGGGGGCGAGATTTACCGTGATCCGTCGGGCTGGGAATTCGAATCCGCTGTTGGTGAGTGCGCTGCGCACGCGGTCGCGGCTCTCCTGAACCGCCTTTTCCGGCAGGCCGACGATGTTGAAGCACGGCAAGCCGTTGGCGAGATGTGTCTCTACCAGGACAGTGGGCGCGTTGACGCCGACCGCGGCGCGGCAATGAGTGGTTGCAAATGACATGACCTTCCCTGGTCGCTGTTGCCCGGCACCTGGCCGGGAGCCTTATCGATTGTCGGGCCCGGCGGCTTGCTCCAGTTCGCCCACCCGAAGCTCGAGCGCCTCGATCTTTTCCCGGGTGCGCCGCAATACCGCCTGCTGTATCTCGAACTCTTCGCGTGTCACGAGATTGAGCCTGCCCAGGGCGGCTTCCAGTGCGCTGCGCACATTGTGCTGCAGGTCGCCCTGCAGGGTCTGGAAGCCACGCGGAAGACTATCCGCCACACGTCTCGACAGGTCATCAAAAAGTTTCGGATCGAGCACGGGAATGCCTCTCTTCTGTGCGTCGCCTGGCCTCATGGCAGGGTAGAAAAGCGCGTTGCGCTTGTCTACCTGGATGCCGCGCGCGTTTTTGGTGCACCACATTGGTGCGTGGCTCGAAAGCAGGCCTGTTCTGGTGCATCAGTCACTGCTGAAGTTCTGTTTGCCGCGAAATAACCCATTGAAATATTTCTATAAATAGCTTTGGCACGAGTTCTGCTTAAGGACTTGGCACAGCGGTGGGCACAGCACCGATCGGGAATCGATTTTTAACTACAAACCTGTTGGGAGCAACTCAATGAAACTGACCAAATTTGCACTTGCCTTCGGCGCGCTCGCGATCTCGGGGGCGGCGGCGGCCGAAATTTCCGCCAACATCGGCGTCACCAGTAACTACGTCTGGCGCGGCGTATCGCAGACCGGCAACGACGCTGCAGTTTCCGGCGGTATCGACTATGGGCACGACAGCGGCTTCTACGCCGGCACCTGGGCCTCGAATGTGGACTTTGGCGACGGCGATGAAGGGGCCGAGGTGGATTTCTACGGCGGCTTCGGCAACACCATCGGCGACAGCGATTTCAGCTACGACGTGAACGCCATCTATTACTACTACCCGAACTTCGATAACAGCGATTTCGCCGAGATCGGCGGTTCGCTCGGCTGGAAATGGTTCAACGTTGGCCTGAGCTATACCATCTGGTCGGACGTCAAAAAGACCAAGGGCAACGATACCTTCGTCGACGGGGACATGTACTACTACCTCAACGGCAGCTACGAGGTCGCCCCGACCTGGACCCTGGGTGGCGCGGTTGGCTACTACGACTTCAAGGAAGATGGCAGAGACGGTATAGACACCTCGTACTTCCACGGTCAGATCGACGTCACCAAGGGCGCCGGCGATTTCGGCGACTTCACCCTCTCCGTGTCGAATGCCCAGAAAGAGAGCGGCGACAACGATGTCCTGGTCTTCGTCTCCTGGGCCAAGACCTTCGATTAGATCGATTTCCCCAAACACACACCGGCATCCGTTCCGCGGTGCCGGCGTCAATCAAGCTAGGAGAAGCATTCATGAAACTGGTTGCAGCCATCATCAAGCCTTTCAAGCTGGATGACGTGCGCGAGGCCCTTTCCGACATTGGGGTGACGGGGATTACCGTTACCGAGGTCAAGGGTTTCGGTCGTCAGAAAGGCCACACCGAACTTTACCGCGGCGCAGAGTACGTCGTGGACTTTCTTCCGAAGATCAAGGTCGAGATTGCCATCGACGACGACCAGCTGGATCCGGTCATCGAGGCGATCAGTGCCGCGGCCAAGACCGGCAAGATCGGTGACGGCAAGATCTTCGTCTATGAACTGGGCCAGGCCATCCGTATCCGTACGGGTGAGTCCGGTCCCGAAGCTCTGTAAATCGGCTGGGAGTCTCCAATGGAAAACAACGTTTTTGAACTCCAGTACGCCATCGATACCTTTTATTTCCTGGTGATGGGCGCGCTCGTCATGTGGATGGCGGCTGGTTTTGCAATGCTCGAATCGGGCCTCGTGCGTGCAAAGAACACGACCGAGATCCTGACCAAGAACATTTCGCTGTATGCAGTGTCCTGCATCATGTATCTGATCTGTGGCTACGCGATCATGTATGGCGGCGACTTCCTGCTGGCCAGTATTGCACTGGACGGCGCCGAGAATGCCGATGCGCTGACTGCAACCGTGTTGAAGGAATCGGCCGAGGCTGGTTTCAGCGGTGGCTCTGTCTATTCCGACGCATCGGACTTTTTCTTCCAGGTGGTGTTCGTTGCAACCGCGATGTCGATCGTCTCTGGTGCCGTGGCCGAAAGGATGAAGCTGTGGTCATTCCTGTTGTTCGCGGTCGTGATGACCGGTTTCATCTACCCGATGGAAGGCAGCTGGACCTGGGGCGGCGAGTCCGTGTTCGGTCTGTACACGCTGGGCGACGACTTCGGCTTCTCGGACTTCGCCGGTTCCGGCATCGTGCATATGGCGGGTGCTGCCGCGGCACTGGCCGGGGTGCTTCTGCTTGGCCCGCGCAAGGGCAAGTACACTGCGGACGGTCGCGTGAACGCGATCCCGGGCGCCAATCTGCCACTGGCCACGCTGGGTACCTTCATCCTGTGGATGGGTTGGTTTGGCTTCAATGGCGGTTCGGTGCTAAAGCTCGGTGACATCGCCAACGCCAACTCCGTGGCCATGGTGTTTCTGAACACCAATGCGGCTGCCGCGGGCGGCCTGGTGACTGCGCTGATCGTTGCCCGGCTGCTGTTCGGCAAGGCTGACCTGACGATGGCTCTGAACGGTGCACTGGCCGGCCTCGTGGCGATCACCGCCGAGCCTTCTACACCCTCTCCGCTGATAGCAACGCTGATCGGCGCGGTCGGTGGCTTCATCGTGGTATTCGCGATCCTGAGCCTCGACAAGATGAAGATCGACGATCCGGTTGGTGCCATCTCAGTGCACGGTGTGGTCGGCTTCTGGGGCCTGATGGCGGTGCCGCTGACCAATGACGGAGCCAACTTTGTCGGCCAGTTGGTCGGTGCCGGCACGATCTTCGCCTGGGTCTTCGGTGTCAGCTTCGTGGTCTGGCTGGTGATCAAGGCGATCATGGGTATCCGCGTCAGCGAAGAAGAGGAGTACGAAGGAACCGACATCGGCGAGTGTGGCCTGGAGGCCTATCCGGAGTTTACCGGCTCGCGTGGGTCCGCTTCCTGAGGACCGATTGTTCGGCCTACGAAGGGCGCCTCCGGGCGCCCTTTTTTCTGTGCGACCCATCGCAGGCGCGGCCTTCGCGCGGATCTTCAGACGATCGGTGGTTCCTCTACCAGTTCCGCCGGGGTGATGCCGGAGCCCTCTTGCAGATCATCCAGGTGCATTTCCAGCAGGCTCGTCTGGCGGGTGCGACCGATATGAAACAGCGCTTCGCCCTCGAATACCAACGGCAGGTTCGTGCGTCCGATAACCACCCCGTCGAACGGCGCCGGCATCGGAACATCACCTTCCCCGGTCGGGTCGGCCACCACTCCGAGCGTGTCGCCCTTGCTCACCATCGACCCAAGGGCCGCCTGGGCCCGCAGGATTCCACTCTGTGGCGCGCGCTGCCAACTGCTTGAGCGCAATACCGCACATGGTCTGCTTTGTTTTCGCCTGCTTTCGGGCAGCATCGACAGTCGACGCAAGACGTTCAGGATGCCGCGCAGGCCGATCTGGATAGAGACTTCCTCGAAGCGCAGTGCCTCGCCGGCCTCATAGACCATCACTGGCACACCGATCTCCGCGGCTGCACCGCGCAGAGAGCCCGGCGGTGCGGCCGAGTGCAGTAGCACCGGGGCGCTGAACGCCTTGGCCAGCGGTTCCAGGATCGGGTCGTTGATATCGGCCCGGATTTGCGGCAGGTTGTTGCGGTGAATGGCCGCGGTGTGTAGATCGATTCCCAAATCCGCGCGCTGCACGATCTCGGACATGAACACATGACCCAGGCGAGCAGCCAGTGACCCGGATTCGTTGCCGGGAAAGCTGCGATTGAGATCGCGCCGATCAGGCAGGTAACGCGAGCGGTTGTGAAAGCCAAAGACGTTGACAATCGGCACCGCCAGCAGCGTGCCACGCAGGCGCTTGATCTGCGGGACATTCAACAGGCGACGGATGATCTCGACCCCGTTGATCTCATCCCCGTGCACCGCGGCGCTGACGAACATCACCGGCCCGTCGTGTCTGCCGTGAACGACGTGTGTCGGCATCGACATCGGGTCGTTCGTATAAAGGCCGGGCAGGGGTAAATTGACCGGGCGGTGGCTGCCGGCCGCGATCGTCTCCGAGCCGATCTCGAACCCCGGACGTCGGTTTGCCACGTCAGCCCCTGCCCCGTGTCTTGGTCCTGTGCGGCTGATGGTTCTTCTCGATGAACTGCACGATCATGGTCGCGACGTCTTTGTCCGTTGCCTGTTCGATACCCTCGAGTCCCGGAGATGAATTCACCTCCATCACCACCGGCCCATGATTCGAACGCAGGATGTCCACCCCGCACACGTTGAGCCCCATGATGGCGGCGGCGCGCACTGCGGTGGAGCGTTCCTCCGGCGTGAGCTTCACCAGCGTGGCGCTGCCGCCGCGGTGCAGATTGGAGCGGAATTCGCCGTCCTTGCCCTGGCGCTTCATCGCCGCCACGACCTTGCCGCCGACCACGAAACAGCGGATGTCGGCACCGCCCGCCTCCTTGATGAACTCCTGGATGAGGATGTTGGCCTTGAGCCCCATGAAGGCCTCGATGACGCTTTCGGCCGCCTTTTCCGTCTCCGCCAGCACGACACCGATGCCCTGCGTGCCTTCCAGCAGTTTGATCACTGCCGGGGCACCGCCGACCATCTTCAACATATCCTGCACGTCGTCGGGCGAGTGCGCAAAGCCGGTAACCGGCAGCCCAATGCCCTTGCGTGCGAGCAGTTGCATGGAGCGCAGTTTGTCGCGCGAGCGTGTGATCGCGACCGATTCGTTGAGCGGATAGACGCCCATCATCTCGAATTGGCGGAGAACGGCGGTGCCGTAGAAGGTCACCGAGGCGCCGATCCTCGGTATTACCGCGTCGAAGTCGGTGATGTTCTCGCCTTTATAGTGGATCGAGGGGCGCATTGACGTGATATTCATGTAACAGCGCAGCACGTCGAGTACGCGCACCTCATGGCCGCGCTGCTCCGCGCTTTCGATCAGGCGGCGCGTGGAATAAAGCTTGGCGTTGCGGGAGAGAATGACGATTTTCATCTGGGATCCTTATTTTACGGCATGTCGGCCGGCGAGGTACGAGGCCGAGGGGTCGACACGGAAGCCGCCGGCGGCCATGGCCGTGCGACCGAGCAGCATGCGAAAGCGCATGCTATCGCGATTGGTCAGCGTAAGCTCGACAAGGTCATCGAAATCCAGCAGCACCAGCCGCGTGCTGATGACAAAGCGCAGCTCGCGGTGGCCCCCCGAGTCGGAGACTTCGCGCTGATCCAGCAGCTCGGCCTCGCAGTTCACCGTCTCGCCGAGGCTTCTCTGCACCGGATGCACGCCGAAGCGGACGAGGTCACGCCCGCGCGCTGTGAACTTCTCGAGGTAGAATGCATGCAGGCAGGAGGTGCGGGCACCGGTATCCACCTTCGCCTTGATCCGTTGCAGGCCGAGGTCGGGAAGTGATAGCCATTCGCGCCAACCGAGCATTCGGTTTTCATCTGTCACTACATGCGTTCTCCTGATTTTGTGTTCCCAGCCGGCCGGCAACGACTGCGCAAGCGGAGTACGAGCCCTTGACCCTGGCGGTGCGACCCGGACAGGCGCGCTGGGTATCATAGCGTGTCACCGGTCCCCTGATTCAGTATACCGATGCGAGGAGTCCGCTCATGCGGTGCCTGTTGATAATTCCCTTTTTGTGTCTGTCGTTGCCGTTGCCTGCGGTGGCGGATGTCTACCGCTGGGTCGATGCTGACGGACAGGTGCACTATGGTGAAAGTCCGCCAGCGCAGGGTGCTCGCAAGATCGAGCTGCCCGAGGCCTCAGAATCGTCGCCGGAGCCCGATCGCGAGGCAGCCGACCGCCGTGCCAGGCAGCAGCGCCTGCTGGGTGCCTACGAACATGAACGCGAGCGCAAGGAAGCCGCGGCAGCCGACGCGGCACGGGCTCGGCAGGCGGATGCGGCACGCTGTGCCGATCTGCGCCAACACTGGCGTCGACTGTCGTTCGCCGGGCCCGTCTACTACCAGAGTCCCAACGGTGGTCGAGACTACCTGAATGACGAACAACGTGAAGCCGCGAAGCAACGCCTGCGGCCGGCCTACGCAGCGGCCTGTGGGGAGCCGCCAAGATGACCGGCCAGGAACCGGCCGCCTGGGTCCTGCTGTTGCACGGCATGTTTCGCTCGGCCTACGCGATGGCACCTTTGTCACACGATCTGGCGAAGGCGGGCTACCGGGTGCGCAACATCGCTTACCCGACACGCCCCTACGATGTCGCCGAACTGGCCCGACGTTATGTCGAGCCGGCGGTCACATCCTGTGGTTCGACTCAGCCGGTGCATATGGTTACCCACTCGCTGGGCGGGATCCTTGTGCGCTGGTATTTGCAGACCGCCCGGTTGCCGCCCGGCAGTCGCATCGTCATGTTGGGGCCGCCGAATCACGGCAGCGAGATTACCGACCGCCTCCGTCACTGGCCGTTGTACCGCTGGCTGATGGGTAGTGTCGGGCAACAGCTAGGCACCGGTCCCGACGGCATCGCCCGGCAGCTCCGGCCGATCGACCCGGAGGTCGGTGTGATCGCCGGCAGGGATACCTTGCAGCCGTGGTTCTCAAGGCTCATCCCGGGAGAGGACGATGGCGTCGTCTCCGTGGAGAGTGCCCGCCTGCCTGAAATGCGCGATTTCATCGTAATGGACTGCAGCCACACTCTGATGATGTTCGATCGCCAGGTACGTGCGCAGGTCCGGCATTTCTTGGGTGCGGGCAGCTTTCTGCACTGAGTGGCATCGACCACGTCAGCATTCGGCGAGCAGCCGGCTCAGCATGCGTTCGGCCTGGGCGCCGTAGCCGCCACCGAACAGGTTGAGATGGTTCAGCACGTGATAGAGGTTGTACAGGGTTTTGCGCACCCGGTAACCGGGATCTATCGGCCAGGCCTCGCGGTAAGTCGAATAGAAATCGGCACTGAATCCGCCGAACAGCTCGGTCATCGCCATTTCGGCCTCGCGGTCGCCGTAGTAGGTCGCAGGGTCATAGAGGACCGGATCACCGGCACGGGTGAAGCCGATGTTGCCACCCCATAGGTCGCCGTGCAGCAGCGATGGCGTTGGATCGTGGTCGATCAGCACGGGGAAACGCGCCAGCAGTTGCTCGCCCATCGACTGCAGGCGCCCGCGGTGGCCATTACGGGCGGCCAGGTCGAGTTGGAATCCGAGTCGTCTATCGCGCCAGAATGCGGTCCAGTCTTGTTGCCAGTCGTTATGCTGCGTTGTTGCTCCGATCGTGTTGGCCCGGTGCCAGCCAAAGGCATCGAAGCTGTTGCGGTGCAGTTCGGCCAACTCGCGGCCGGCACGGCGCCAGCCCCCGCTGTTGCCATGTCCGAGCTCGAGATGTTCCATCACGATGAAAGCCGTCCCGTCACTGATTCCGGTGAGAAGCGGGCGGGGCGCGCGGATCGCGTTGCCTTGCAATAATGCATGGAGGCCCTCGGCCTCGGCCTCGAACATGTCGAGTAGTTCGCCGTCGTTGGTCTTCACGAACCAGGACCGATCCCCATCCGTCAACCGGAACGCGCTGTTGATGCAGCCTCCGCCGACACCCTGCGGCGGCTGTGCCCGGAAACCCCGTCCGGCGGCCTCGCTGATCCTTTCCGCGATGTCGCGCCAGAGGGTCAAGACAGGCTGGGCCGTGGGTCGTGCCGGCGCTCGCGCAGGGGGCTATAGCGGGGGAAGTGGGCGCGCAGAAACTCCATCTGATCGGCCATGACATTGCGGCCCTGCAGGTAGATGTACTCCGCATGCGTGGGCGAGAAGGGGATCGCCAGGAGTTCCATTCCTGCCTGTTCCGGGGTCCTGCCTGCCTTGTGATTGTTGCACCGCGTGCACGCGGTAACCACATTGGTCCACTGGTTCTGTCCGCCCTGGCTGATCGGTGTGACATGATCGCGTGACAACGAGCGGTGTGCGAAACGATTTCCGCAGTACAGGCACAGATGATTGTCGCGCTGAAACAGTGTCCGGTTGCTCAGCGGCGGGGTGTAGCTGTCCCGCATTCTGTGGTTGCCATGGGTGGCGATGATCGAGCTGATCTCGACGATACTGCGGCGGCGGCTCACCGCATTGATGCCACCGTGAAGTATGAACAGCGGCTCGCCGCAGACGTAGGCGATCATGCCCAAGAAGTGCAGCCTGGCGGCCTGCCGGAAATCTATCCATTCCAGCGGCATCCCAGAGGCATCGGTCCGCAGGATCTGCTGTGTCAAAACGGGCACAGGCTTGCTCTCATGCGACAGTTGCCCGGTTATTGCATAGATGACGGCGCCATTTCAAGGGGCTGGGTGTGACTCGCTGCCATGTCTTCGAC
This sequence comes from uncultured Gammaproteobacteria bacterium, assembly GCA_963808165.1. GTDB lineage: Bacteria > Pseudomonadota > Gammaproteobacteria > Chromatiales > Chromatiaceae > Thiosocius. Next base: position 297,883 of record CAWEET010000001.1, read on the forward strand.
GGCTGGTCTGTGCAGGCCCTGCTGCAGTACATTCGACCTCTGTTACGGCCCGGCGTGAATACGCCGATCGGTCTCCATTGAGACGAGGGGGGGCGAGGCCGCGATATTGCGGGTGCTTACCTATTGACTTATGCACACTTCCTGTGCACCCGAGCGAGGCGATGGATCGATCGCGGGATGCCTTTTTCAGAAATTGATGAAGTTCATCAAAGAGCTGATTTTTCGAGTATTTTCAGGATTGACCAATTTTCACGCAATTTGCCAGAAACCAACTCCCGACGTGGCTCCCCGGCAGATCCACAGCAGTCTTCCACAATGTTATCCACAGATGCTGTGAGTTTTGCTCTAAGCGATTGATTGACCGGGATAACGAGACTTCGGGCGCGGGGCAGGCCGGCCCCTGTCTGCGTGTTGCGCGACCAGGGGTCAGGCGGTGAGCATGCGAATCGCCCGCGTCGCGGTGGCCGCACCCCTGTACGCTCTGTTCGACTACCTCATTCCGCCCGGTTACCCGGCGGTCGCCGGCAGCCGCGTTCGGGTTTCGTTCGGACGGACCCGTCCGATCGGCGTCGTGCTCGACGTGGTCGGGAGCAGCAAGGTTGCGGCAAATCGGCTGAAGGCGATCGATGCCTTGCTCGACCAAGAGCCTCTGCTGAGCGCAGCGGATCTGGATTTCCTGGGCTGGGCCGCCGCCTACTACCATCACCCGATCGGTGAAGTTGTTGCGGCGGCATTGCCGTTGCGCTTGCGCAAGAGCGAATCTGCGCTACCGTCAGGTGAGTCGGCCTGGGCGCTGACTGCAGCCGGAGTCGAACAGCTGGCCAGTCCCCCTCAACGCGCCCCTCGGCAGGCCGGGCTACTCGCCTGGTTTGGTGCGCGTCCGGGATACATCGCAGCGCAGGCCTTGTTGCGCAGCGAACTGCCCGACACTGGGCCGGCGCTGCGCATCCTGCGTGACAAGGGCTGGATCGAGGCGCGCGAACTTGCTGGGATACCCGACCCGCCGGTCGGCGAAGTCACCGGACCGGCGCTGAACGAGGATCAGGCGCAGGCCGTTTCTCGTTTGTCCGCCGCCGGAAGCCGGTTTGCTGTGGCGTTGCTCGATGGTGTCACCGGCAGCGGCAAGACCGAGGTCTATCTGCAGTTGGCGGCTACCGCGCTCGCTCGCGGTCAGAGTGTGTTGGTTCTGGTTCCGGAGATCTCGCTGACGCCGCAATTGCTGCGGCGTTTTCGCCACCGTCTCGGCACGACCGTGCGTGTGATGCACTCGGGGCTCTCAGACACGGAGCGCGAGCAGGCCTGGCATCGGGTGCGCCTCGGCCTGTCACGCGTCCTGCTGGGGACGCGCTCGTCGATCTTCACCCCGATGGCCGATCTGGGTCTGGTGATCGTCGACGAGGAGCACGACCCCTCATTCAAGCAGACCGAGGGTTTTCGTTATTCAGCGCGTGATCTCGCGGTAGTACGCGCGCAGCGGGCCGATTGCCCGGTGGTACTGGGCTCGGCGACGCCGTCGCTCGAGAGCCTGCGCAATGTGCAGGCGGGGCGCTATCGTCATCTGCGGCTTGAGCGGCGCGCCGGCGGTGCGCAGATTCCGCGGATCGGCCTGCTCGACGTCCGCGACCAGCCGTTGCGCTCGGGACTGAGTGAACCCTTGCTGGCGCGGGTCTCGGCCACGCTTGCGCAAGGTGAGCAGGTGATGTTGTTTCTTAACCGGCGAGGTTTTGCGCCGGTACTCGGCTGTTTTGGCTGCGGTTGGCTGTCGAACTGCCCCCGCTGCGACGCACGCCAGACGCTGCACCGGGCGAGTGGCCTGCTGTGGTGCCATCACTGCGGGGCGCAACGTCGTGTGCCGCTGGTATGTCCGGAGTGCGGCGCGGCCGATTTGCATCCACTGGGTCAGGGCACAGAACAGTTGGAAGAGTTTCTGGCGGAGCGCTTCGCCAACTATCCGCTGATCCGGGTCGACCGCGATGCCACGGCGCGCAAGGGCGCCCTGGAACGTCAGTTGGAGCGGCTGCATGCGGCGAAGGCAGCCCTGCTGATTGGTACCCAGATGCTGGCCAAGGGCCACCATTTTCCGCGCGTCACTCTGGTCGGTGTGGTGGATGCCGACGGCGGACTGTACAGCGCCGATTTCCGCAGCACCGAACGCATGGCCCAGCTGCTGGTTCAGGTCGCCGGACGAGCCGGGCGGGGCGAGCGACCCGGGCAGGTGCTTATCCAGACGCGCTACCCGGACCATCCGCTGCTGCGCACGCTGGTGCGCGACGGCTATCCGGCTTTCGCCGCCGAGGCCCTACGCGAGCGTCAGGTGGCCGGTCTTCCGCCTTACAGTCACCAGGCCCTGCTGCGCGCCGACGCGACCCGAGCAGAGTATGCCCAGGCATTTCTGGAGCAGCTGCTTGAATGGGCGACGCGACGGGCTGGCGTTGGCGTGGAGCTGTGGGGGCCGGTGCCGGCACCGATGACGCGCCGCGCCGGACGTCACCGCGTCCATCTGCTGCTGCAGGCAGTACAGCGAGATGTGTTGCACGCGCTGCTGAGCGACTTGCCGGCCCATGCGGCCGGCCTGACCGCTGCCCGGCGGGTACGCTGGAGCCTGGATGTCGATCCTGTCGATCTATACTGACGCAGTGCGGCGCTATTCGGGAGGAGGATCCCGGCAGCGCGCGGACGCCTGCCGACGACACATTTTTCGCCGTTCCTGTTATCCTTTCGCGCCCGCACCACAGCCCAGTTCCGCAGCATGAAATCGCATATCGCCCACCTGGTCACCCAGGCCCTCGATCAACTGGTTGCCGAGAATGTGCTGGACGCCAACGATGTCCGTCCGCCGCTGGTCGAGCGGGCGCGCGACGCCGCGCATGGCGACTTTGCCACCAACGCCGCGCTGTTGAACAGCAAGGCTGCGGAGATGCGCCCGCGCGACCTCGCGGAGCGACTCATCGCGGCGATGCCGCCTTCGGAGATGCTGGCCGGCGTCGAGATTGCGGGTCCCGGATTCATCAACTTCCGCCTGACCGACGCCGCCTACCATGGCCTGATTCCCGAAATCCTGCACCAGGGTCATGCCTTCGGGCGCAGTCGAGCCGGTGCCGCTAAACGCGTTCAGGTCGAGTTTGTCTCGGCCAACCCGACCGGGCCGTTGCACGTGGGTCATGGCCGGGGTGCGGCCTACGGCGCTGTGGTGGCGGATCTGCTCGAGGCGGTCGGCTACGATGTCCATCGCGAATACTATGTGAACGATGCCGGGCGCCAGATGGATATCCTCGCGACCTCCGTGTGGCTGCGCTATCTCGAGCTGTGCGGCGAGGCACTGGATTTTCCCAGCAACGGCTACAAGGGTGACTACGTGTGGGATATCGCCGCAACGCTGCACCGCGAGCACGGCGATGCCTACCGTCACGGGGCCGGTGATGTGTTCGACGGTGTGCCCCTGGACGAGCCATCCGGTGGTGACAAAGAGGCACATATCGACAGCCTGGTCGTGCGTGCCAAACAGCTCCTCGGCGACAATCGATACCGTTTCGTTTTCGAGACCGGTCTGAACGTGATTCTTGACGATATCCGCGATGACCTCAGTCTGTTCGGTGTCGACTACCAGGAGTGGTACTCGGAGCGTTCTCTGGTCGAGTCGGGCGCGGTCAACAAGGCGATCGACCGGTTGCGCGACGCAGGCTACCTGTACGAAAAAGGCGGGGCCTGGTGGTTCCGCTCGACCGATTTCGGCGACGAGAAGGACCGCGTGTTGGTACGGGAGAACGGCCAGACGACCTATTTTGCGTCAGATGTCGCCTACCACATGGATAAGATGGAACGTGGTTTCGACCGGATCATCGATGTCTGGGGTGCCGATCACCACGGCTATGTGCCGCGCGTCAAGGCCGCGTTGCAGGCGATGGGGGGAGACCCGTCGAAGCTCGATGTGCTGCTGGTGCAGTTCGCGATTCTGTATCGTGGTGGCGAGAGGGCGCAAATGTCGACCCGCTCCGGCGACTTCATCACCCTGCGCGAACTGCGTAAGGAGGTCGGGCGCGATGCGGCGCGTTTCTTTTATGTGATGCGCAGGTGCGAGCAGCATATGGACTTCGACCTCGATCTGGCAAAGTCGCAGTCGAGCGACAATCCTGTGTATTACGTGCAGTACGCGCACGCACGGATCCACGCAGTGTTGCGCCAGGCCGCCGACAAACTGATCGACGTCGATCCCAGCGAGGGTATGCAAAATCTCGAGCGGCTCGTCGAGGCCAAGGAAATCGACCTGCTGAGGGGCCTGTCGCGCTATCCGGAAGTGGTAGATTCGGCGGCTCACAACGAGGAGCCCCACCAACTGACGCACTATCTGCGCGAGCTCGCGAACGATTTCCACGTCTATTACAACGCGCACCAGTTCCTGGTCGATGATGCCGCCTTGCGCGACGCCCGGATCAAGCTCATCCTTGCAACGCGTGAAGTGCTGCGCAATGGCCTGAACCTGCTCGGTGTCTCCGCACCCGAGCAAATGTAACGCGGCTTGCGCTGTCGCATATCGACCCTCGATCGGGCTAGAATCGAGAGTCCGACATTTCGTGCTGCGGCGGAGACGACGCAGCGCTCGCAGTAGCAGTCGTGCCCCGAGATTACAAGCATCGCGCCGTGAAGAAACCGCCGAAGAAGCCGCTGCCGGCCTGGCTGTGGCTGATCACCGGGCTGTTACTCGGCGGATTCATCGTCGGTCTGGTTTGGCTGAAGGGACAATCCGCCGATGCCGGCGGAGAATGGGTCGGCGCCAAGCCTGACCGACCGCCGCAGGGCGCGCCGCGACCGGCGACTGGCAGCGAGGTTCCGCCACCACCGAAACCGCGATTCGATTTCTACAACATGCTGCCCGAAATGGAGGTGTTGGTCCCGGATGACCAACTCGACGATGAGCCGCCGAGCATTGCGCGTAGCGCGTCAACGCCAGCCGCCACCTATCTGGTCCAGGTCGGATCCTTTCGTCGTACCGAGGACGCGGAACGGCTGAAGGCCCAACTGGCTTTGCTCGGTTTCGAGGCAAAGATCGTCAAGGCCAAAATCAATTCGCAGGACACGCGCTATCGCGTGCGTTCCGGTCCTTACGCCGGCAAGGACGCTTTGAACAGCGCGCGTGCGCGCCTGGCCGACAATGGCTTCAAGGGCATCGTGATCCGGATCGACGGCGACTGAGGGTGTACGCCGGCCGGATCCGGGGCGCGAGGCATTGGCGGCCGGGTCTCAGAGGTGCCGCCGGCAGATTCTCGTGGGCCGGGCGCCTCCGGCAAGGCCGCTGTGGGCAGGGTGCGGGACGGGTTGCCGGAGGGTTCCATCGCGGCTGCAAACGCGGCCGCTTTCCGGTAAAGTCTTCGGTCCATTTTTTGAGGGTTCCCGGTCAGCCGGGGCATTTAGCAGAACTTCAGCGCCGGATCACCGGCCAGGAGCGACGACATGGCAGATTACGCGATCGCACCGTCCATTCTTTCCGCCGATTTCGCCAAGCTTGGCGAGGAATGCGACAAGGTGCTGGCCGCCGGCGCCGATATCATCCATTTCGACGTGATGGACAACCATTACGTCCCTAATTTGACCATTGGGCCGCTGGTCTGTGAGGCGCTGCGCAAGCATGGCATCACCGCGCCGATAGACGTTCACCTGATGGTCAGCCCGGTCGATCGCATCGTCGGTGATTTTGCCAAGGCCGGCGCAAGCTACATCACCTTCCACCCCGAGGCCTCTGAGCACATCGATCGCACCCTGCAACTCATCAAGGGAGAGGGCTGCAAGGCCGGCCTGGTGTTCAATCCGGCGACGCCATTGAGTCACCTCGACTACGTGATCGACAAGATCGATATGATCCTGTTGATGTCGGTCAACCCGGGTTTCGGCGGTCAGAGTTTCATTCCCTCGGCGCTGGACAAGCTCAAGCAGGCGCGCGAACTGATTGATGCCTCGGGACGCGACATTCGCCTCGAAATCGACGGCGGCGTAAAGGTCGACAATATCGGCGAGATCGCTGCGGCAGGTGCCGACACTTTCGTGTCCGGTTCAGGTATTTTCGGCAAGGCGAGCGATGCGGACCCGAATCGTTACGACAGCATCATCGCCGAGATGCGCGCCGAACTCGCGAAAGCGGGCTGAGGGCAATAGTACCTACTCTGGGGCTTGGGCGCCGGCGCATTCGGCACGCGGGGCGCGGTGAATTCATTCGCGGAGGCTCTGCTGCCGCATCACGACGGCTGGACGTTCGCGAATCGACCGCGCCCCAGGCGCTGTTGGACGCCGGATAGCCGGCAGAGTAAGTCCAGTTTGGGCCGAGCGTGAGAGCAACAGGTGGGATGAAGCCAATGCTCAAGAGACCGAAGATGGTGCTGATCGACGTGGATGGGACGCTGGTCGACAGCGTCCCCGACCTCGCCTATTGCGTCGACGAAATGATGCAGCGGCTGGGACGATCGGCGCATGGCGAGGCACGCGTGAGGGACTGGGTCGGCAACGGGGTGGAGCGCCTGGTCAGGCGTGCCCTGGTCGGTCAGTTGGATGGTGAGCCCAGCGACGAAGACTTTGCCAAAGCCTACCCGCTGTTCCTCGAGCTCTATCGCGAAAACACTGCACAGCGCTCCTGCCTGTACCCGGGGGTGCGCGAGGGTCTGGCGTACCTGAAGGCGCAAGGCTACCAACTGGGTTGCGTGACCAACAAGGCGGCACAGTTCACCGTCCCCCTGCTCAAGGCGATGGGTATCTACGACGAGTTCGGTATCGTCGTGTCAGGCGACACGCTGCCGATGAAGAAGCCGGACCCCCTGCCACTGCTGCATGCCGCTGAGCACTTTGGCGTCCGGCCCGGCGATTCGCTGATGCTGGGTGATTCCAAGAGCGACGTCACGGCCGCCCGGTCCGCCGGCTTCCAGGTCGTCTGCATGAGCTACGGTTACAATCACGGCGAAGACATTCGCGACTATGCCCCGGATGCGGTGATCGACTCCATGGCGGAGCTGTCGACACTGATCTGATCTGCGCCGTGGCCTGATCTTGCGACAAAAAAACCCCGCACCGAGGTGCGGGGTTTTGCTTCGCAGGGCTGGCGGCCGCTGCGTCTCCGATTTGAGGCCGCTTACTCGGCGGTAACCTCGGCCTGCGGGGCAGGAGCGACCGGAGCCATCGGGGCGTGGCCATAGGGGGCATAGCCGTAGGGGGCATAGCCGTAGCCAGGGGCCGAGTAGTTGTAGCCGCGGCCCCAGCCGTCGCCCGAGCCGTAGCCGTTGCCGTAGCCACGCATATTGGTGTTGCCACGGCCCGAGAAGCTCATGCTGAAGGTGCCTTCGCCGGCGGCGTCGCCAGTGCCATCGAACACGCCGTTGGTGGCGCCGTTGCCGTAGCCGTAACCGTTGTTGCGGTTGTTGTCCCAGCCGTTACCCCAGAACGCAGAAGCCTGAGCGGTAGCCAGAACGGCGGCGATAGCGATGATTTTTTTCATAGTGGAGATCTCCAGTTAATGTCTGTTGGGCATCAGCCCGTGAGTTTTGTTCGTGCCGTCTTCGCTTCAGTTGGCTGGCGATAAGCGGCGTCGATGGAGAAGTAGTATATTAGAATTTACTGAAATGTCAATATTCTTTTTCGGTCGGATGGGTCGCGATCGACCGCTGCCCGGGTCGTGGGCCGGAAGATCTTGGCGATAAAGACGTTTTTGGCTATGGTTGAAGCCCTGACAGACCCCGATATTCTCCGGCCGATGACCCGACTCGCACACGACAAGACGCATCTCCCAGGCACGCGATGGCGCCGCTGACTCTCTCGTCGCGCGTCTCAATGTCTTTATCGTGTGGAGTGAACCATGATGACCCCCAACGAATTCGATGCCCTGGTTGCGCAGGGTTACAACCGCATCCCTGTGGTGTGCGAGGTGCTGGCCGACCTCGACACCCCACTCAGTGTCTACCTGAAGCTGGTTGAGGGCCCCTTCGGTTTCCTGTTCGAATCCGTACAGGGCGGAGAAAAGTGGGGCCGCTATTCGATCATCGGCTTGCCATGCCGGACTATCCTGCGGACCAGGGATCGTCAGATCACTGTCGAGACTGATGGCCGATTGGTAGAGAGCGCGACCGTCGAGGATCCGCTGGCGTTCGTCGAGCAATTCAAAGCGCGGTTCCGGGTGCCGGACTTGCCGGACTTGCCGCGTTTCGGTGGTGGCCTGGTCGGCTATTTCGGATACGAAACCGTGGCCTACATCGAGCCACGCTTACGCAACCCGGACAAGCCGGATCCGCTGGGTTGCCCGGACGTCCTGCTGATGGTCTCGGACGAACTGGTCGTGTTCGACAATCTGAGCGGGCGCATGTATCTCATCGTGCACGCCGACGTCGCCCGGGGCGATACGCTGGCCGGTACCAACCGCAGGATCCGCTCCCTGATCGAGCGCATGCAGCAGGGTGCGCCCAGGCACCGCGCGTCGCAGAGCCGGACGGTCGGCGAGGCTGACTTCGTGTCTGGTTTCACCGAGCATGGCTTCAAACGTGCGGTCGAGCGGATCAAACAGTACATCCTCGATGGCGACTGCATGCAGGTGGTGATTTCGCAGCGCCTGTCGATCCCGTTCCAGGCGCGGCCACTGGACCTGTATCGTGCGCTACGTGGACTCAACCCCTCACCCTATATGTACTTTCTCGACCTGGGCGATTTCCAAATCGTCGGTTCCTCGCCCGAGATACTGGTGCGACTGGAGGACGGTGAGGTCACCGTGAGGCCGATCGCGGGGACGCGCCGGCGCGGCCACACCGAAAAGGAGGACCGGGCGCTCGAGGCGGAGCTGTTGGCCGACCCGAAGGAATTGGCCGAGCATCTGATGTTAATTGACCTCGGGCGCAACGACACCGGGCGGGTCGCGCGGGTCGGCAGCGTCAGGCTCACCGACAGGATGGTGGTGGAACGCTATTCGCATGTGATGCACATCGTCTCCAATGTCACCGGGCAGCTGAATCCTGGCATGAGCGCGATCGACGTGCTGCGAGCGACATTTCCGGCCGGCACGGTGTCTGGCGCACCGAAGATCCGGGCGATGGAGATCATCGACGAATTGGAGCCGGTCAGGCGCGGGGTCTACTCCGGCGCGGTGGGCTATCTGTCGTGGAGCGGCAATATGGACACCGCGATCGCGATTCGCACCGCGGTCATCAAGGACGGCCAGCTGCATATTCAGGCCGGTGCCGGTGTCGTCGCGGACTCGCTACCCGATCTGGAGTGGAAGGAGACGATGAACAAGGGGCGGGCGGTGTTTCGTGCCGTGACACTGGCCGAGGCGGGGCTGGACGTCTCGCCCTGCGACGTGGGGGAGGACTGAGCATGTTGCTGATGATCGACAACTACGACTCCTTCACCTTCAATATCGTGCAGTACTTCGGGGAGCTGCAGGCCGACGTCAGGGTTGTGCGCAACGACGAGATCGATGTCGCCGGTATTGCCGAGCTGGCGCCGCAACAGCTGGTTATCTCCCCCGGCCCCTGTACGCCGAACGAGGCGGGCGTCTCGGTCCAGGCGATCAGGACATTTGCCGGAAAGATCCCGATCCTGGGCGTCTGTCTGGGCCACCAGGCGATTGGCCAGGCATTCGGGGGCCGTATCGTCCATGCCCGGGAGGTGATGCACGGCAAGACGTCGCAGATTCATCACGCCGCCACCGGGGTGTTTACCGATCTGTCCAATCCGTTCGAGGCAACCCGTTATCATTCGCTGGTGATCGAGCGCGAGAGCCTGCCCGATTGTCTCGAGGTCATCGCGTGGACGGAGCGGGAGGGGGCGGTTGACGAGATCATGGGGGTGCGGCATCGGGAATTGGATGTGCAGGGCGTGCAGTTCCATCCGGAGTCGATCCTGACCGAGCACGGGCATCAACTGCTGAAGAATTTCCTCGACCGCAGATAATCAACCAGATGGCGGAGGCTACCATGGACATGAAGCAGGCTATTGCGCGCGTCGTCGGGCGCCACGATCTGAGCGCAGATGAGATGATCGGCGTGATGCGCACGATCATGACCGGTGGGGCAAGCCCGGCACAGGTCGGTGGCTTCCTGGTCGGCCTGCGCATGAAGGGCGAGACGACCACCGAGATCGCTGCGGCCGCGACGGTAATGCGCGAGTTGGCCTCGGGTGTGGATATCAGTGGCCTGCGACACACGGTGGACATCGTCGGCACCGGTGGCGATGCCTCGGGGACCTTCAACGTCTCGACCGCCAGCATGTTCGTCGCAGCCGGCGCCGGCTGCCATGTCGCCAAGCATGGCAATCGCTCGGTATCGAGCAAGTCGGGCAGCGCCGATGCATTGGAAACGGCCGGGCTCCGGCTCGATCTGACTCCGGCTCAGGTCGAACAGTGCGTGCGTGAGGTCGGGGTCGGCTTCATGTTCGCGCCAGGTCATCATGGCGCGATGAAGCATGCCATCGGGCCGCGCCGCGAGATGGGCGTGCGCACGGTGTTCAACATCCTCGGTCCTCTGACCAATCCCGCCGGGGTGCCGAACCAGGTACTGGGGGTTTTCAGCGACGAACTGCTGGAACCGATCGCCGAGGTCTTGCGCAGGCTCGGCAGTCGTCATGTGATGGTGGTGCATTCAGATGATGGTCTGGACGAGATCAGTATCAGCGACGCGACCAAGGTCGCAGAGCTCCGGGACGGCGCCGTGCATCGCTATTCGGTAAGGCCCGAAGACTTCGGTTTCAACCGCAGCCCGCTCGAGGCCATCTGCGTCGATGGCCCGGAGGCGAGCGTCAAGACCATCGTCAGCGTGTTGGATGACACTCCCGGCCCGGCCCGCGACATCGTGGTGCTCAACGCCGGCGCGGCGATCTATGTCGCAGGCCTGGCCGAATCGCTCAAGGACGGCATTCGCAAGGCCGATCAGGTGATTACCAGCGGCGAGGCGCGCAACCGGCTCGACCGCTTGGTGGTCATGACGCAGGGTTTCGAATGACCGCTACCCCGGATATTCTGAAAAAGATCGTCGCACGCAAACTCGAGGAGATCGCCGAGCGTCGGGTGCGAGTCGCCGATGCGGAGTTGGCGGAACGCGCGGAATTGGCCGATGCGCCGCGCGGTTTTGCGGATGCGCTGGCGGCAACAGTCGCTGCCGGACAAGCGGCGGTGATCGCCGAGATCAAGAAGGCGTCGCCGTCCAAGGGGGTCCTGCGCGAGGACTTTCGTCCGGAAGAGATCGCTCGCAGCTATGCGGCCGGCGGTGCGGTGTGCCTTTCGGTGTTGACCGACGTGGATTTCTTCCAGGGTAGCGACGCCTACCTGCAGCAGGCTCGCGCGGCCTGCAATCTGCCGGTGATTCGCAAGGATTTCATCGTCGATTCCTACCAGGTGGTCGAGGCGCGCGCGATCGGCGCCGATTGCATCCTGCTGATTGCGGCCTGTCTGGACGATCGGCGGATGTCCCGGCTGAATGATCAGGCGCAGGAACTCGGCATGGATGTCCTGATCGAGGTTCACGACGAACAGGAACTGGCGCGTGCCCTGTATACAGGTAATCGTCTGATCGGTATCAACAACCGCAATCTGCGGACATTCCAAGTCAATCTGTCGACGACTCTCGATTTGCTGGATCGGATCCCGAATGATCGGCTGGTGGTGACCGAGAGCGGCATCCTCGGCCCTGATGATGTGCGCCTGATGCGCGAGCATGGAGTGCATGCCTTTCTGGTCGGTGAGGCCTTCATGCGCGCAGATGACCCGGGTGCCCGCCTGGTCGAGCTGTTCGCCTGAAACGACCGCCCCCCATCAGAGCGTTTCGGTCAGGTCCCCTCGCATTGGCTTTGCCGGCCAACAGGCATCGAGCCACAATCCTGCGACTTCGATGCACCGGTTTCTTCCCGCGGGAGGGGTGCCGGTCTCGAGCCTCCGCGTATGGATCTCGGGGCTCGGGCACTCGAATGTCGCCGCAAGCAATGGCCCGAGCAAAAATCCGGATGAGCGAAGGAGATTCCTGTCCCGCTCGAGCCCGGTTGCCGCAAGGATTGAGATCAGCGAGTGCCGAAGACGACGATTGTCTTGCCTTTCACGTGGATCAGGCCACGCTCTTCGAGCTCCTTCAGTACCCGCCCGGCCATTTCGCGCGAGCAGCCGACGATTCGCCCGATCTCCTGACGCGTGATGCGGATCTGCATGCCATCCGGGTGCGTCATCGCATCCGGTTGCCGGCAGAGTTCCAGGAGAGTTCCAGCGATCCGTCCGGTCACATCGAGAAACGCCAGATGACTGACCTTTTGGCTGGTGGCGGCCAGGCGCTCGGTGAGCTGCCGCCCCAAGGCATACAGAATGTCCTTGGCAAAGCTACGCAGATCTCCGCCGAAAAGCTGTTCCAACTTGCTGTAGGAGATCTCGGCAAGTTCGCAGGAACTGCGCGTCCGCACTACCACTGAGCGTTTGGGCATTGGCATGAACAGGCCCATTTCGCCAATGAAGTCCCCCTTGTTGAGGTAGGTGAGGATGATCTCACGACCGTCTTCATCCTCGATGAACACGGTGACCTGGCCGGAAACGAGGTAAAACAGGCTGTCGGCGGGGTCTCCCGGGTGGATGAACTCCGTCTTGGCCGGGTAGCGCCGTCGATGGCAGTGAGCCAGAAAAGGTTTCAGCCAGCCAGGATCCTGCGGCGGAGGCTGCACGATACTGCTGTGGGGGTCGGCTTGGTAAAGGTCAGCTGGCAGCATAGTCGTTCTAGAGCGAGTTCAGAGGGAATTCTAGGCACGCTGCTGCACCTTGTCGAACTGTGCTAGCCTCATCACTCGGATTTTGTGATGCAGTGCCAATGAAAGCACGAATCAAATGGGTGGATGGAGTGACCATGCTGGCCGAGTCGGGCAGCGGGCACGCCGTGGTCATGGATGGGCCGCCGGAGCATGGCGGGCATAACCTCGGCGTGCGACCGATGGAGATGTTGCTGATGGGTATGGGGGGCTGTACGCAGTTCGACGTGCTGCTCATCCTGCGCCGCGGTCGTCACCAGGTCAGTTTTTGCGAAGTCGAATTGGAAGCCGAGCGGGCCGACAGAGATCCAAAGGTGTTCACGCGCATTCACGCGCATTTTCGCATCGGTGGCAAGGGCTTGACTGAGAATGCGGTTGAGCGGGCGGTGAAACTGAGTGCGGAAAAATATTGCTCGGCCTCGATCATGCTGGGTGCGATGGCCGAGATTACCCATGATTTCGAACTCGTGGAGGTCGAATGAGCCGGCCTGCCCTCGGCTTCGGGTTGCGTCATGTAGCGCTCTTCGTGCGCGATCTCCCGGCCTGCGAGCGCTTCTATGCCGATCTTATCGGCATGGAGGTGGAATGGCGACCGGATGAGCGGAACGTCTATCTGACATCCGGAAGCGACAATCTCGCCCTGCATCAGGCCGACACCGAACACGTGCGCGACGAGGCCGCTCAGCGCCTGGACCACATCGGTTTTTTCGTCGGCAATGCGCTCGATGTGGACGCCTGGTTCGCGTGGCTGGGTGCACATGGCGTGCGCATGCGCACCGATCCACGTACGCACCGTGATGGGGCCCGCAGCTTTTACTGTTATGACCCCGATGGCACCCATGTGCAGATCATTCATCATCCGCCCGTTTCCGAATGGGAGGCCCTGCAGGGTTTGAACTAGTGCTTGTTCGAGCCTAGGTTTTCACTTAAGGGCACCTCTAACAATCCATAGATGGCATCTTGAACGACCTAATCCGCGCTCTCTGCGTTGAAGACCTTCGCAATAGCCAGCTATTACGTGCGGTCTTCGCCTTGATGTCCCGAATTATCTCGCCCAATCTGCGCACCCAGGATTATTAGAGATGCCCTTAATTTTTGCGGCCTTTTCTGCGAAGTTCGGGTGACGTCCAAGTCCAAGAAGATCAAGCTTCACTTTTTAAACAACCTGACGAAGACGCTCAGCTTCAATATTGACGCCATCAACTATGCGGTCTCGCCGGCGCAGGAGCTCGATTATATTCGCTATATCGACGAGGCCTACAGCGCCACGATACTGGTCTCTGAGGAGGCGATGGCTGCAGAGCATGTCTCCAATTCCGAGTCGCCAGGCCCGCTGCCCGAAGCCATCGTGGCGCACATCGACAAGAGCCCACGGCGCATACCTATCCGGAGGGCCACCCGGTAACTGTTTGGCGCCGATGTCGACGAAGTGCCGCCAAAAGAACAGCGGATGATCTCAGAAAAGATCCTTCGCGAGATGGCGGAAATCTTCTATCGGCGCAACATCGTACGCGGCGTGAAACTCTCCTGAGCGGGCTGGGTGACGGGCTTGGACCGTCAGGCGAAGCCGGATGGGTCCTGCCAGCCGGTGCAGGTCATCGAGAAGGGCAGCGGCGGGGCATGGTCCAGACGCAATAGCGTCAGCGTTCCACCCCAGAGGCAGCCGGTATCCAGCCCCCACACATTGTGGGCATTGAAATAGCCGAGTGTAGACCAATGGCCGAAAACGATGCGCTGCTTGCGGCTGGCGCGCTGGGGGTGCTCGAACCAGGGTATGCGCCCTGGCGCCTGACTGCCGAGTGGGCCCTTCTCCTTGAGCGTCAGTCGACCATCTTTTTCACAGTATCGCAGGCGGGTCAGGCAGTTAGTGATGAAGCGCCAGCGCTCCATCCCCTTGAGGTTCGGGTCCCATCGCTTCGGTTTGTTGCCGTACATGTGCTTGAAGTAGTCGCGGTGCTCGTCACTGCGCAGTACTGTTTCCACTTCACGTGCACAGCTGATCGCCGTCGGCACGTCCCACTGAGGCGGCAGGCCGGCGTGCAGCATCAGGAAATCCAGCTTGCTGTCGAGGTGAATCAGCGGGCACCGGCGTAGCCAGTCCATCAATTCATCGCGGTCTGGCGCCGCCATCACCTTGGCGAGACTGAGCTCTTCGCTGCGGTTGCCGCTGCCCGCAGCGAGCGCCAGCAAATGCAGGTCATGGTTGCCCAGCACACAAGTGGTTGAGTCACCCAAGCCGTGGAGGAAACGCAGCACTTCGAGCGAACGGGGGCCGCGATTGACCAGATCTCCGACACACCAAAGCCGATCACTGGGCGGATCGAACTCGACCGCGTCGAGCGCTCGCCTGAGTTCGTCGTAGCAGCCCTGAATATCGCCTACAGCATATACGGCCAAATTGAATCCCTTGAGAGGCTGCTGCCTAGCCGGCATCCGTCACCGGGCGGAAAGCAGCTGTGGCACAACGGACTGAAATGTCTCTGGAAAGTGATGAATCTGCGCGTGACGCCAGCTTGACACCCTGTGTCGCTGCTTCCCTGCGCCTCAGCCCTGCGGGGCTGAAGCGACAAATCGTTCCGGGCGATTTGTTCGTTCCAGCCCGGTGCCCGGGCGGCTGCGAAATCCACCGGCATCCGTGATGCCGCTAACGGATGCGGGCTAGTCCCCTGACTTTGGGAGTTCGCATAGTGTTGACAGGCCCTAGGACACTAGTGCAGGACGCGTGGCACCGCGAGGGAAAATCGATCAATCGGCGCCATGAAGGCGTCACCGTTTTCCGCCATCATTTCGTATTCTCCCTCCATTGTCCCCACCGGCGTCTCGATCACGGTTCCACTGGTGTATCGAAACATCTCGCCCGGACGTAGATAGGGCTGTTCTCCCACCACCCCTTCGCCGCGTACATCTTGCACCTTGCCGTTGGCGTCCGTGATCAGCCAGTGCCGGTTGATCAACTTGGCCGGCGAACTGCCGGTGTTGCTGATCGTGATCGTATAGGCGAACACATAGCGGTCTGCATCCGGGTCGGACTGCTCGTCGATGTAAGAGGTCTCGACGCCGACCTCGATTTTGTGAATGTCTTGCTGGTTCATGCGATTCATTCTCGTCAGGTTGAATGGGAACCTACTGTCAGGAGGAATGAAAAGCAAGGGAATTACAGGCTTCGCCGATCCTGCCGACACAGTCCGCGAGAGTCGCTGTTCCGCCATTGGATATGGCGATCTCTCGTTGATCTGGAGATCTTGGCAGTGCGCAGTATTTTGTGGCTATTGCTCAGCGTCTGGCTGGTTCCGCCGGCGCTCGCAGCGGAGGCGGAGGTCCGCTTGGTAGCGGCGACAATGGCCGGCCGGACGTCGGAGGTGCGTGACCTGCTGGTGCAGGGGGTCGATGCGAATACAAAGAATGGCTCAGGACGGCCGGTGCTGGTCGTCGCGGGATTCAACGGTAACCGCCGTACCGCACTCGTGCTCCTGGCGGCCGGTGCAGATGTCAATGCGGTCGACGGCAGCGGGACGACCGCGCTCATGGCGGCGAGTGCGCTTGGCCACAAGGAGCTTGTCGACCTGCTGCTGGTTGCCGGCGCGGACGCCAATTTGAAGGATTCGTCCGGTAAGTCGGCTTTGGTTCGGGCCAGCGTCGGGGGGCATGACGCCATCGTCGAGGCGCTCAAGGCCGCGGGCGGGAACGGGGAGACGGAAGATGCTGACAAGAAGGAGTGAGGGCTTGTGAACGACTACCTGCGGAAAAACAATCGGTCCCGCGAGTTCGGGAGTCTGTTGTCGGGAGGTCGTGCGATCAGCCGTGCGCTTCCTCCACATAACCTTCGGCCGCGCCTGCCGGCCAAAACGAACGGAGGGTGATGCGATGCGCGTTCTTGTAACCCGTGCCTCCGGCAGGGCAGACCCGTTTGGGCTTCTCGTCCTGGCTGTGGTGCTCGCGTTGACAGTGACCATCGGAATCCAGGCGCAGGCCTCGGCGACCGACGGGCGGGTCAAATTTGGGCCCGAGACCGGCTGTACCTACCCCTGCGTGACGGGTGATATGCGGCACTGACCCGCTGTGCTAGTGTTCTGAGTCACAGCTTCGCCTCACTTCAGCGGGGTCAGAGACGTTCCCGGCCAGGGCGCGCGTCATGACTGGCCGTCGCCAATGCGAACGAGTGCAATGCCCGCCCAGGGAGGGGTGACCCGCCTGGAAGGTGCGCCCCAAATGCGCCATCGCCGCGTCGCCACTCTGGGCAAGGGCCTGGCATTACCGGTGATTCGCGCCTTGCATTGCCACATTCGGGACGCTCTGAAATGATGCGAGCTTCTGATTCAGAACATTAGGCTCGTGCGCTTCTGCGCCGACCGAAGGACAGCGTCGTGCGAAAACAGCTTACCGTTGGAGTGGTGGGTGTCGGCTACCTTGGCCGCTTTCATGCTCTGATTTACTCGCGACATCCGGATGTGGACCTGGTCGGCGTGGTGGACTCCGACCCGCAGCGGGCAGAGGTGGTTGCCGCCGAAACCGGTTGTGCGGCCTATACCGATGCCGCAGAAATCCTGGACAAGGTCGATGCCGTCAGCATCGTCGTTCCCACTACCGCCCACCTGGCGGTGTCACGACAGTTTCTCGACCGTAGCATACATGTACTGCTGGAAAAACCGATCGCGACCACCGTCGCGCAAGGGGCCGAGATAGTCGCGGCTGCCGAGCGTACTGGTGTCATTCTGCAGATCGGGCACCTCGAGCGCTTCAACGCCGGGGTGATGGCACTGGCCGAGCGCATCGAAAGCCCGCGTTTCATCGAGGCGCACCGCATGAGCCCCTTTGTCGCCCGCGCAACCGACGTGGACGTTATATCCGATCTGATGATTCACGATATCGACATCGTCTTGTCGCTGGTGAATGCGGAAATCGCACATATCTCTGCGGCTGGCAGTGCGGTGTTGACCGACCACATCGATATCGCGAATGCGCGCATCGAGTTCAGTAACGGGGCGGTGGCCAATGTGATTGCCAGCCGTGTCTCGCGCGAGAAGATGCGTCGTATCCGCGTTTTCCAGCACCATCGCTACCAGTCGCTGGATTTCATCGAGCAGCGCCTCGACGTTGCCTATCCGCAGGAGCGGCCAGGCGAACGCTGGCCGGAGATCGTTGCCGAGCGTATCGACATCGAGCCGGCCAAGCCGCTGGACGCGGAAATCGACGCCTTTGTTCGCTCGTTGCGGACCGGGGAGGCCCCGTTGGTTGGCGGGGCGGTGGGTCTGCGTGCGCTCGAGGTGGCCTTGCAAGTCAAGGAAAAGATCGAGGCTACCGGGGGCTGAAAAGCCCGTTTGGCTTCGCTGAAGACTCAGCGGGTCATCGAAAGGGCCTCCCCGATCGCCGCCAGCATGCTGCCGCAATCCGCTCTCCCGGTCCCGGCGAGACCGAGGGCGGTGCCGTGATCGACCGAGGTCCGGACGATCGGCAGTCCCAATGTGACGTTCACCGCATTGCCGAAACCGATATGCTTCAGTACCGGCAGGCCCTGGTCATGGTACATGGCCAGAACGGCGTCGGCCCGTTGCAGATTGGCTTTGGAGAACAAGGTGTCTGCGGGCATCGGGCCCGCGAGATGCAGGCCCGCGGCCCGCAGACGCTCCAGCACCGGTACGATAATGTCGATCTCTTCACGACCCAGATGGCCGTCCTCGCCGGCGTGTGGATTCAGACCACAGACCAGTATGCGTGGGTGCGCAATGCCGAAGCGGCCGCGCAGGTCGTGATCGAGGATGCGCAGCACCCGTTCGAGCAGCGCCGGCGTGATTGCATCGGCTACCGCGCGCAGTGGAAGGTGCGTGGTCGCCAGGGCAACCCGCAGTTCCGGACAACTGAGCATCATTACCGGGTGGCCGCCGCTGCGCTGCGCCAGGAATTCGGTATGTCCGGTGAAGGGGATGCCGGCATCGTTGATCACCCCCTTGTGAACGGGGGCGGTAACCAGTGCGGCGAAGCGCCCCTCGAGGCAGCCGTCGATGGCGACGTTCAGCGTATCCAGTACATAGGCCGCATTCCGCGGGTCGAGCTGCCCGCAGTGGCACGGTGCGCGCAGCGGAACCGGGTTGACGTACAAGGTGCCGGCGGCAGCCGGGGTGTCCGGTGTCACACTGCCGACTGGACAGATCTCGAGGGTCAGACCCAGTGCGGCGGCCCGGCTGGAAAGTAACTGGGGGTCGGCGATCGCAACCAGCGGCACCGGCCAGGTCTGCTGCGCGATCCGTACACTGAGGTCGGGCCCTATGCCGGCTGGTTCTCCAGGCGTGAAAACCAGCGCGGCGTGCGCCATCTCAGCTGCCCATGTCGTCGAGACGCAGCTCGATATAGGCCTCGTCGCGCAGCTTGCGCAAATAGGCCTCCAGCGCCTCATCGGCCTTTTCGTCGCGCACCGCCTCGAGCGCCAGATCGCGCCGGGCCTCGTCGGTTGCATCATAGTCGCGGCGGCCCAGTAACTGGACGATGTGCCAGCCGAACTCGGTCTTGAACGGCTCGCTGACCCCGTCTATCTGCAACTGGTCCATTTGTTCCTCGAAAGCCGGAACCAGATCACCCGGATTGGTCCAGCCGAGGTCGCCACCCTTGATCGCGGAGGCCTTGTCATCAGAATTGGAACGGGCGAGCGTATCGAAATCGTCGCCGTTGACGATCCGTTCGCGCAGTTGCATGAGGCGCCGCTGAGCATCCTGGTCCGAGGTCACCTCATTGGTGCGGATCAGGATATGGCGGGCGTGGCTCTGTCGCACGATCGTTGACGTGCCGTAGCGGACATCCGCCAGCTGGATGATATGGAAGCCGAGCCCGGCGGCAATCGGACCGCGCGTTTCGCCTTTGTTCATCGTGGCCACATAGGTCTGCAACAACGGCGGGACACGGTCGATTTCGATCCAACCCAGGTCTCCTCCCTGCAGTGCGTTGCCGCTGTCCGACACCTGTTGCGCGAGTCGACGGAAGTCAGCGCCACCCCGCAGTTGCTCTACGACCTGTGTCGCTTTGATGCGCGCTTCTTCACGCGTTTCCGGTGAGGCGCCATCCGGTGTCGCGATCAGGATGTACAGAAGATAAACCGCCTGGCGTCCATCCGCACCACCACTGCGCTCCAGGTAGCCGTCAATCTCGGATTTTGTCACTTGGATGCGGCTGGTGACCTCGCGGCTGCGCAGGCGCCGAATGACGATTTCGTCGCGCATCGAGAGCCGGAACGCTTCGAAGTCCACCCCTTCCGCCTCCAATGCAGCGCGCAGCTCGGGCACGCTCATCTGATTGTTGGCTGCAATCGCGCTGATGGCACGTGACAGCGTCTCTTCGTCGGCCTCGATCCCCAGGCGCGCCGCCTCGGCCAGTTGCAGCTTGTTCATCACCAGCGTGTCGAATGCCTGCTTCTGAATGGCAGCGCTGCTCGGCATCGGCGACACGCCCTGCTGGCGCAGCCGCTGTTCGAGTTTTCCCGCCTCGACCCTCAGTTCACTGAGCATGACGACGTCTTCGCCGACCACCGCGATGATCCGGTCGATCAGCAGCGGCTCGCCGTTCTCAGCGGCCAGGCTGATTGCCGGCACACAGGCCAGGATGATCGGCAGGAGGGCTCTCAAGAGTGACAATCTAATCATAATAATCCGTGCGGTAGCCGTAGATACCGCGTTCCAATACCTCATCGATGTCGTTGCCCAGGCGACCCAGGCCGTTCAGCTCGAGCTGGACGAAGAAACCCAGGTTGGTGTCATCCCCTGAGCTGTCGACGTACCGACGGAGCATCGCACGAATCCGCCAGCAGCAGCGGCCATATTCCACTCCGACCAGTGCCTCGAGCAGCCGGTCTTCCTGCAGCGAGTAGTTGTGCCGGCCGATCACGCTGACGGCGTCGTTAATCGGCCAATATATCGCCAAATCAGTCTGCTCGGTCACCCCGTCACGCAGACGGTACGCGGCGTTGAACGTCCTGCGGTCGGGATCGCGGTAGTTGATCTGTGCCAGCGCTTGTTCCGTGTTTCCGCCATCATCGCCGTTCGGGTCCCATTGCAGACCAGCCCGTCCGCGCCATCCAGCGCCGAGATCTGCCGCCAGTTCGCCCACCAAAGCTGAACGACTGTCGTTTGGCGTCGTTTCGCCCGGCAGCGTGACCTCGCGGTCCTGGAAGTAGAAGATCTGACCGATGCTGGTGCGCAGCAGTTCCGCGCCGGTTTCTTCTGCGACGAACCGGCTGGTCAATGCCAGGGTTGCTTGATTGGCGTCGGCGAAACGGTCAGGGCCATTGAACCGGTTCTCCCGAAAAAGGTTGTCAAAATTGAAATCATATATACCCGTGTCGAAAACTGGCTGATCGTCCTGGTCTGTGTTGGGGACATACAGATAATAGAGACGCGGCTCCAGGGTCTGGACCGCGGCGTTTCCGAAGTAGCTTGTACTGCGGTCGAAGAACAGTCCGCTGTCCAGGCTGAACAGGCCGGCAATTGACGATGGCGAGTCATCCAGTGCTGGGGCCTGATCGCTCAGCGAATACGCCATGTAGTGCGCGCCGACTTTGGGTTCAAGGAACCCCCAGGTCTCACGCAGCGGCAGGCTGATCCGCGGGAACAGGTTGACGCGATGGCCGCGCACCGAATTGTCGCGATGGAAGTTTACGTACTCGGCATCGAGATGATACGTCGTGCCCGCAATCCCGTGGGGGTCCCTGAGGTCGACCAGCAGTTGCGGGAGCCGGCTGTAGGGTCGCGATCTGGGCGGGACCTCGGGGTCGATGGTTTGATAGTACTGCAGACGTCCCAGTAGGTCCCATGTGTCTCCGAAGTAACGCAACTCGCCGGCGCGCTCCACGAACCGGGTGCTGGTCGCCGCCAGACTGTTACCCAGGTCCTCGAGGTAATCGTCATCGGAGACGTAGCCCAGGCGCAGGTTCCCGGTGGTGCGTGAGTTGAAACGCGTAGTGCTGCGCAGCCTCGCGGCCCCGCGATTGCCGTCGTAGAGCCGGTCGTTGGGCAGGTACTCTGCTTCCAGCACGGCTTCGGTCGACTCGGAGAGGAAGCGGAATTCGCCACCAAGCATCGCGCCGCGCTTCGACATCAGTCGCGGCACCAGGGTCAGGTCGTAATTCTCTGCAAGATTGAGGTAGTAGGGTACGCTGACATCAAATCCGTTGGTGGAGCTTTGCCCGACCGTGGGTATCAGCACGCCGGATCGTCGGCGGTCATCCGTGGGAAAGGTGAACGTCGGCGCGTACATCAAGGGTACGCCTTTGAACCGCAAAGTGGCGTGGCGCGCCGTCCCCAGCCCCTCGTTCTGGTCCAGTTCGAGCTCCTTGGCGCTGAGCAGCCAGGCGTCGTCACCTGGCGCGCAGGTGGTGTAACTGATGCCTCGGTAGCGGCTGACACCGTCGCCGAGGAACTCTGCCTGTTCGGCATCCCCGCGTGCCCGCATCGCGGTGATCCGATAGCTGGCCTGCTCGATTTCGCCGCGGCGCTCGTTCAAGCTGTAGCTCGCAGCGTCCCCCGAGACGCGCACGTCCGGTCGGCTGAGTAGCACGTCGCCCCTGGCTTTCACCTCTCCCGTGATGCGGTCGAGATGTAGTTCCTCGGCTTGCATGCGCATGTCGCCCTGGAGCAGGTCGACGCTGCCGCTGAATGTCGCCTGCTCGGGTGTGAGTTCGGCGACGGCGCCGTCGGCACTGACCTCGATCGGCAGAGAGTTGTCGAAAGCCATGTCCGCAGTCGGTCGCTGGGGCGCCGCATCGAGTGCGTTCGAGCAGTTTTCCCAGTCGATTCCCGAATCGATGTCGAGCGCTCGCGGACCGCCATCCGCCGCGGCTGGTGTGAGGCCGGCCTCGGCGCCCGCGCCGGCGACAATGGCCGTGTCGCGGCCGGCCACCGAACCACCCTGGGTCGGTTCTAGCAGTGCCGGGTACGGCTGCGCCCGTCCAGCAGGTTCGACAGGGTCCCGCTGCGTTGTCTGAGCGCGCGCAGCGGTGGGCGGCGCGTTGGGGGTGGCCGGTACCGCGGTGGGGCCGAACGTCGGGCTGTCGGCAGTCACCGCTGGCGGCCTGGAGTCGCTTGGGCCGGGCGTAACTGTACGGGGCTGCGCAGAGCTGGCCGGGGTCTCCTGGGGTGAGGCATCCGGGCGGATGGCGTTCGCCCTGGGGCCGGCGGGATCCGAGTCGTCGATCAGCTGTGCCGCCGGTGCTTGCGCTCCGTCGGTATCGGGCGCCTCGGGTGTCCGGGCGCCACCGGTCGGTCGGGCCGTCTGCTCACATTGCCAGCCGCTTCCGTCTGCAGTAGCGCGGCAGTCCCAGGCCGGCGGGGCCGCCCCTGCAGCGGTACTCAGCAGGATCAGCAGCGCCCAAGCGGTGACGTTTTGGGGCGACGCTTGGGTCCCTGGCACTTGGCTATTCTTCGCGTTTTCGATTGTGCTGTCCTGCGAGCAGACGCCTGGCGACGGTAGGCCTGGGTTTGCGTCAGTGGGATGCCATCAGAGATGGTGCTCTGAGGTGCGATAAAATCTCATAGAATAAGGTTTTCTTCAATTACCCACGGGTCGTCCTTGATCGATGGACGGGCGGGCCTTGGAGGTTACCGATGCCACAGCGCCTGCGACAGCTCGAGCAATGGCTCGATATGTCCTGTCACTTGCCGCCGCATGAGATCGCACCCGCCTCCGCCGATGCCAGTTTTCGCCACTACTTCCGGATCATTCTGCCCGACGGCGCCACCCTGATTGCGATGGACGCACCGCCCGGCAAGGAAGATTGTCGGCCATTCGTCGCGGTAGCCGAGCGCATGGCCGCAGCTGGCTTACATGTACCAAGCATCCTTCAACAGGACCTGGAAAACGGCTTTCTGTTGCTGGAGGACCTGGGTTCCGTTTCCTACCTCGCGGCCTTGAACCCGGATTCGGTCGAGCAGCTATACGGCGATGCAATGGGTAAACTCTTGCAGCTGCAGTCAGCCGCGTCATCCGATGATCTGCCGCGCTACGACCGGGCGATGTTGCTGCGCGAGATGGGTTTGTTCACGGATTGGCTGTTGCGCGAGCATCTCCATCTGACGCTCAGCGACGCCGAGTGTCGGATGTTGGAGCAAAGTTTTGCCGACCTGGTCGAAAATGCGCTGGCCCAGCCGGTGGTATGCGTGCATCGCGATTTCCACTCGCGGAACCTGATGGTGGTGCGCGACAACAATCCGGGCGTGATCGATTTCCAGGATGCAGTGGCGGGCCCGATCACCTACGATCTGGTCTCGCTGCTTCGCGACTGCTATATCGACTGGCCGACTTCCCAGGTCGACGCCTGGGTGGAGCGGTACCACCGGATCGCAACCGATATCGGACTGATTCGCGGGGTTGAACGATCGGCCTTTCTCGCGTGGTTCGACCTGATGGGCGTGCAAAGACATCTAAAAGCGTCCGGTATTTTCGCCCGGCTCAACCATCGCGACGGCAAGCCTGGATACCTGGTCGACATCCCGCGCACACTGGGCTATATCGTCGATGTGGGGCGGCGGCGATCGAGGCTGCGAGCGCTTTCGGAGTTTGTTGCGGCGCGGGTGCTGCCGCATCTGTAAGTGCATGGTCACGTGCGGGGGCTTTCGGTAGGCGGCTCGGCACGTGTAGACTCCCGACGGAATGGTGGATCGCCCCGCAGTGCGGGCACACGCCCTGGTTTTGCTGTCAGCATAATTGACAGTTTGAGGGTGTGGGGCGCCTCGCGTTTCTGCCGGTGCTTTGAGAAACAATGAGATAGGTCGATGGTACGAATTGTGCTTGCCGACTTTGTAAAGGATAGGAGAAGGTTGGCGATGGCAGCTCACGACGAAAAAATTTCCGCGAATCGACGAAAACTGTTCAAGGCGCTGTCAGCCACCCCTGTGGTCCTGACGCTGCGCCCAGGGTCTGCCTTGGCGAATTCCAGTATCGTCCAGTGTCTCGCAGAAGGTTTCGCATCCGACGCGGGGACCGATGACTTTGTTGCGGCCGGCAGTACTTGCAGCCAGAACGACGACTGCTTCGCGTACAAGGAATTGAACTACTGGGAGGTGCCTGACCAGGACCCGATCTCGAAGGCCGCCGGCAGCGACGATTTGCGCGCTAAGGTCATAGTCGAAACCGATCCGGTTAACGGTGTCTTTATGACCACGGAGGGTACTGTGGTGAGCAGTCGTGTCGTGAAAAGCGGGGGCGGCCTGACGATTCACCACGGCCTGACGGCTTATCACGGAATGCTGTCCGCCGGTAAACAGATGCTGGCGCCTGGCCAGAAGATCTCGTCCGATTCGGGGACGTCTGACACTGACAAGCCCGTCTATCACGGCATGCTCGCTGGCGGCAAGGATACCGCGGCCGACGCGGCGGAGGAGCTGGAAACGATCTGTTACGCGAACGTTCCCGGGAACAAGGGCTTTTTCAAGCTGTACGCGGGGACGCTCGAAGACCCTCAGACGGGTATGGCTATCGCGTATAATACCGAGGACGTCGTGCCCTACCCGGCGCGAACCCTTAATAGCGATGCTGGCTTTCAGGGCATCAGGCAGACCTGTCTGATGTCCACCGATCCCACCGCCGCGAGCCAGTTCACCTTCGTCAAAGGGTGAGACAGGCGTCGGATGGTTCGGCGCAACGGGTCTGGCGCAGGCTCGGACCGGCCCTGATTTGGGATCGTGAGCCCGGTCACGGCCCCGTTTTCGATCCAGCGACCGGCGAAACCCATTTCCTCAGCGAACTGCCGGCCCTGATTGCGACCACCCTCGACGGTGCGTGGGCATCTCACGCGGACCTGGTCACCCGCTACGCCGGTCCGGTGGAGCTCGATGCTGCGGCCGAGGCCCAGTTCGTCTCCGCGCTGACCTCGCTTGAGCGCGCAGAACTTGTAGAATCAAGGCTATCCTCTACCGACCAGGGTGGACGCCACTAGCGTCCCTGCGCCATTGGCTGAGCAACATCTGATCCTGGATACAGGGCCCTTCCGGGTCGCCGTGCGCTCCTCTGACGCGGCCTTCTTCGATACCCTGAGTTACTTCTACCGTGATTGTGTCCGCCATGATGGGCCGCATTTTCTCGATTTCGATATCCGCATCCGGCGTGTTGCCGGCCTCCGTCGCCTGGTGAGGCCACAGGCACTGTTCGAGATCGACGGATTGCGCCCGTTCGAACCTCAGCCTGCGGAAAACGCCTTTCCCAGCTACGAATGGGGCCTGAACTGGTGTATCGCCACCAGTGCCCACCGTTATCTGATGCTGCACGCGGGGACCGTGGCCCTGGGCGAATCGGGGATGATCCTGCCAGGTCATCCCGGGTCGGGCAAGAGCACCCTGAGCGCGGCGCTTTGCCTGCGCGGTGCGCGCCTGCTGTCCGACGAGTTTGGTCTCCTCAGACCGGAATCCGTCGAACTGCTGCCGATGCCGCGCGGAATCCCATTGAAGAACGCCTCGATAGAGGCGATCCAGGAGTTCGATGGCGCAGCGTCACTCGGGCCGACCTATCCGAAGACGCGCAAGGGTCGGGTGCGTCATCTGCGGCCTGACGCGCAGAGCCTCAGGCAACAACAGGTGCCGGCCGTCCCGCGCTGGCTGATTTTCCCCAAGTACCGCGCCGGTGCCGTCGAAAGCCTGAGGCCGCTCGACGAGACCGATGCCTTCCGGCAGCTGGCGTATAACTGTTTCAACTACAAGCTGCTGGGTGAGACCGCGTTTCGTGCAGTCGGCCAGTTGGTCCGGCAGATGGACTGCTACAGTTTTACGTTCAGCCGGCTCGACAGGGCGGTCGAGCAACTCATGGCCCTTGCCGCGGAAAATCCGGCGGCAGCCGGTGTGCCGCAATGAACCTGCTGATCCGGTTCCTGCGCGAGCCTCAGCTTGCCGCGGCCTGGGGCGCCGAGCAGTGGAATGAATTCTTGCCGTTGGCGCGCAGCGCAGGCCTGCTCGGCCGGTGCCTGTCTCTGATGGAGCAGCATGGGCTGCTCGACGTGGCCCCGCAGCGTCTGGTCGACCAACTGCAGGGCGCACTGAACCAGACGCGCTATGTGCAGGGTCAGGCTATTCGCGAACTCCGGGCGGTGACAGGCGTCATGCTGCAGGAAAAGGTGCCGCTGCTGGCATTGAAAGGCGTTGCCTACTTAGCTGCCGGCCTGCCGCCGAGCGATTGGCGTAACCTGGCCGATATCGATCTGCTGGTGCCTGAGCAGGACATCGGCCGGGCCGAGCGCGCGCTGCTCGCGGCCGGCTGGATGGCCAGCGCCGAGTTCGACAGTTATGACCAACACTACTATCGGGACTGGATGCACGAGATTCCGCCGCTGGTCCACCGCGATCGCCAGACCGAGGTGGATCTGCATCATAATCTTGCGCCGCCGGTCAGCCGCATTCGTATTGATGCCGCCGCGCTCTGGGAGCAGGCCGAGACGGTCAGCGGCGCCTACGGCCTCACCGTCCAGGTGCTGTCCCCACCCGATATCCTGCTGCACAATGCCGTCCATCTGTTCATGAACGACGAGCTGCGCGGCGGGTTGCGAGATGTGGTGGATTTTCGCGACCTGTTCGAGCATTTTGCACGCGCGACACCAGATTTCGAGCAGCGGCTGCTTGCCCGCAGTCGGCTGCTCGGTTGCGACAGGCCGCTCTATTATGCCGTCAGTACGGCACACAGCCTGCTTCGGCTAAGGGCCTCGCCGGAGTTTCTCGCCACGGTGGACAGGTATGCACCGGCGGGGCCGAAGAAAAAACTGATGGCCTGGCTGTTCGAGCAGGTGCTGGCGCCGCAGCGCCTGCGGTCGCGGCGCAGCGAGCTGGCCAACCAACTGCTGTTTGTTCGGTCGCACTGGTTACGCATGCCGCCGGGCATGCTGCTGCGCCATCTGCTGCACAAGCTGCTGAAGCCCAGAAAGCCCGCGTTGCCAACCGAAGAGTTGCCTGGCTGAGCGCCGATGTTTGGCCACATCCGCCTGATCTGCTTCGATCTCGATGATACCCTGTGGCCCTGTCAAGCGGTGATCCATGCGGCTGAGGCCGAATGTTACGATTGGCTAGGTCGCCAGGCACCGCGGCTGACTGCGAAATACAGCCAGCAACAACTGCGCGAGCATCGCATCGCGCTGCGCCGGGCGCGTCCCGAGATTGCGCATGACATGACCGAGTTGAGGCTCAGCTCACTGGCCATTCTGTTGAGCGCCGAGGGATACCAAATCGATACGGCGCATCGGGCGAGCGATGTGTTTCGCGCCGCGCGCAACCGGGTCACACCCTATGCCGAGGTGATAAATACCCTGCAGTTGCTGCGTGCCCGCTACACGCTGGTGTCGGTGACCAATGGCAATTCACAGATCGAACACACGCCGCTCCATGCGAGCTTCGATCATTCTCTGAGCGCCGCGGATGTCGGTGCGGCCAAGCCGGACCCAGCCATTTTCCATGCCGCGAGTGCGCACAGTGGCGTACCGTTGGAGTCCTTTCTGCACGTCGGCGACGATCCGCTGCGTGATGTCCAGGCAGCGCGCGGGCTCGGTCTTTCGACCGTCTGGGTAAACCGCAATGCCTCGGACTGGCCCGCTGAGCTGGCCCCCGCCGACCTGGAGGTCACCGACATCAGCGAGCTGGCGGAACAGCTGATGCGATAGCATTGCGCAGTGGAGGGGAGAGCCATGCCGCGTGAGAACAATCCGATCAGGCACCAGATGAAGATCTATGCGCCGGCCGCACTGGTGGTGATCGCCGCATTTGTGCTGGCTTTTCAGTTCATTAAGCCGGCACCACCCAAACATGTCGTGATGGCGACAGGCGGGCCGGATGGTGCCTACCATCAGTTTGGCAGGCGCTACGCTGCGTTCCTTGCGCGCCAGGGCATCACCTTGCAGCTGCGTCCCACGGCCGGCTCGGTCGAAAACCTCGAGCTGCTGCGCAGCGGCGAGGTATCGCTGGCGTTGGTTCAGGGCGGGGTCGACGATGGCCAGTCCGATCCAGAGGTGTTCTCGCTCGGTTCCGTGTACTTCGAGCCGCTCTGGCTGTTTTCCCGCAAGGGTCTGTTCATTCAGCGACTGGGAGATCTTGCCGGAAGGCGCATCGCCACGGGTCCGGAGGGTTCCGGCACCCGCGCGCTGGCCAGTCGGCTGTTGCGCGACAATGGGATCGTCGAGACCGCAGACTGGGTCGCGAAGGGGGGGCGATCCGCGGTCGATGAGCTGCTCGCCGGCCGGGTCGATGCCGCCTTCTTTGTGATGTCCGCCGAAACCGAGTTGATTCGGGAGTTGCTGGGTCATCCGCAGCTCGTGCTCGCTGACTTCGTGCGCGCACCAGCCTACACGCGGCGCTATCGTTTCCTCAGCGCCCTCGAGCTGCCTGAGGGGGCGTACGATCTGGCCGCTAATATCCCGCGCCGCACGGTGCGCCTGTTAGCTCCCGCTGCCAATTTGGTCAGCAAAACTGATCTCCATCCCGCATTGGTCAACCTGATACTGCAGGCCGCCAGCGAAGTGCATCGCGAGGGTGGCTATTTTGGAGATTGGGGCGAGTTTCCGTCGGCGCGCCTGCTCGCGTTCCCTTTGAGCGATGAGGCAGAGCATTTCTACAAGCACGGACCGCCTTTGCTGCAACGCTTTTTGCCGTTCTGGGCCGCATCGCTGGTCGATCGCCTGAAGGTCATGCTGCTACCCTTGCTGGTGCTGTTGTTTCCGCTGATCAAGGTCATGCCTCCAATCTATACCTGGCGCATGCGCGCCAGGGTCTACCGTTGGTACGAAGAACTGGAAAAGGCCGAGCAACGCTTGACCGACGGGGATAGCGATATCGCCACGTTACTGAATGAACTCGATCGGATCGAGACTGAGGTTCGCCAGGTCAAGGTGCCGCTGTCGTTCACCGATCAGCTCTATCACCTGCGCGAACACATCGACATGGTGCGCCGCGAGGTGGCCGCGCCACCGGCCTCGAACGACTGATCCTATAACCCGTCCTGCAGCACAGCGGCCGTGGTTCGGCACTGTTTCTTCACGCAAGCTGACGACCAGCCAGCCAGCCAGCCAGCCAGCCAGCCAGTCGGCGGCCGGTCTGGACGTCACCGCATCGCACTGCGAGTCAGATTTCGCGCAACCCCTCCGAGGGCTCGATGCGTGCAGAGCGCCAGCCGGCGAGCGCGGCGGCAAATACCGCGGCGCCCAGGGTGAGCGCCAGGGCCATCGCAAAGTGCCGCGGCAGGAGCACGCAGACCTCTTGGCCGGCCGCCATCTGCTCGGCGAGCATGTTGTTGATCGCGAATGCGGCGACGAAATAGATCCCGATCGCGAGGGCCCAGCCGAGCAATCCCGTATAGAAGGCCTGTGTGACCGGGAACCAGACGATGTCGCCGGTGCGGAATCCGACCAGGCGCAGCACAGACAATTCCTTGCGCTTGCGGTCCACGTTGGCCCATAGGCTGGCACCCAAGGAGAGCGAAAAGCCGATCAGGCCGATGATCGCGATGGCCCAGTAGATCAGGGAAAGGTTACGGTCCATGCGCATGACCAGATCGATGTCGGCGGCCTTGGTACGTACCTCCACGCCCTGTCGGGTCAGGTCGTCCTTGAGTGCCGCCACCTGATAGATCGATTTGGTATACAGGCGGAAGCCCGGGTAACTGCGTTCTTCGGGGTTGGTCGCACCCTGCCAGCCGAATTCCGGGACCTCCCGCCCATCGCGGTAATTCTCTATCGCTTCGACCAGTCGCACATCGGCGAACATCCCTTCGCGCGCGAACGCTCCCACCGGGGCTACGCCCGATACTTTCAGCTCGACATGCTGACGCTCCTTTCTGCCGAGGTACTGACGCACCACACTACCGTCTATGCGATCGCCCGCCTGCACTTGCAGCTTCTCCGCCGCAAGCTGCGACAGCACGACCCCGTCCATTCCCTCTGGCACGCTACCACCTGCTGGCAGCATTGGGTCGCCTTGGCCCGATGGAATCAACTCGGCACGTACGATGCGCTTCGATTTTTCGCTGTTCAGTTCGAGCGTCGCAGCGATACCGCGGGTCCTCGGAACCAGAAAGGCGACATCACCTCGACCCTGCATGCCGGTGAACCAGTCCAAATCGAACTGGCCACTGCTCACCGGGCGTATCTCGCGGTTTTCGGGATTCTCGACCAATTGCTCCAACATGCCGCCGACGATGCCGAATTTCAGTCCGAACAGCACCAGCATCGGTCCGAGCACGGCAGCCAGAGCGAGCACGAAACAGCCGGACATCTGCCACTCATGGGCATAGTCTCGTGAGGCAAGACGCAAGGTTTTCAGCAGCCGCATGGTGTGTCTCAGCCGTTGACCACGGTTTCGGTGGTGCGTCCGTCCTTGGAGCGATGGGTGTGGTGGGCGAGGCGCCGCAGCCCGAGCCGCTGGATATGGCGCCAGGCATGGCTGGCGACGACGACGGTGATGTTGCGCTCTTCGGCCAGGCCGATGAACAGCGACATGATTTTTTCCGCGGCAAAGGGGTCGACCGACGCGGTGGGCTCGTCGGCGATCACGATCGAGGGCTCATGGGCCAGGGCGCGGCCGATTGCAACGCGCTGGCGCTCCCCGACCGAGAGGGTCTCGGGCAGTTTGTCGAGGTGGCGTGCGATTCCGAGTTCGCGCGCCAGCGATTCGACCGTGTCGTTCTGGGCAAGGCCCAGAACGCTGCGCGACAAAGACATATTGTCACGCACTGTCAGGTAGGGCAGCAGGCCCCCGGTCTGCATCACGTATCCGATGTGCTGCTTGCGCAGTTCGCCGAGGCTGTTCATGCGCCTCTTGTTCCATAACTGGGCCACGTCGATCGCCTCGCCCTCCAGTTCCGGGCGAAATCGAAATGCTGCGATCTCGGTCGGTTGCGCGATGAAGGCGAGCATGTCCAACAGGGTCGACTTGCCGCAGCCGGATTCGCCGATGAGCGCGATTTTTTCGCCCTGGCTGATCTGCAGCGAGGGGACGCGAAGTCGAAAGGTGACACCTTCCGAGGCGCGATCGCGGATGACGTCGCGCATGTGATAGACGGTCGATTTGGCCTTGTTGCGGGCTTGAAAGACGTTTTCCACGGATTGTTTTAATTCCTAAAATTGGCTTATGCAGCGGCAGTTCGGGCCGTGCAGTGGGCGGCGTAGCCATGTTTCCTGCAGATTCGGCGCACCCAGCCTGTATCCCAATCCGGTGAGCGTCATCCAGGGCGCTCCTCTCCTCGCGTCACGACAGCGGCCGCCAATCTCTCAAGAGCGGCCTCTAGTTCGGTCCGGTCGCGCCGGGCCCGAGATCGACGCGGCAGCGCAATCATTGTCTGGGATCAGCGTCCGCCGCCCGTTTCGCATGATGTCCGATCGCTCAAGCGGCGACGACGCATCCCGTGCAGCCGAGCCCTTGCGTGCACTGCGCGTGCGGGTTTCGAACTACGGCAGCATCTCCAATGCAACAGGAAACACCGAGTCTCCGTCCACCGGCCCACCGTCCAGGCTGACCCACAGGTCGGTATGGTCATGCAACGCCCGGTAGTAGCCGATCTTGTCCTCCAGCCGGTGCAGGAAATCGATCTGCTGGCGTGCCGGCCAGGACTCCCAGTCTTCCAGCGAGAGATTCATCACTTCGCCGGTATAAGGGAGATCCTCGATGTACTCCCGCATGAAACCCATGTCGGCGAGGCTGTTGCCGGTACCTGCGGTGGTTGCCGTGGTGCTGCCCAGTTGTTCAGGATCGCGCGAGACGGTCGCAGCGAGGCTCTTGAGTTCGTTCAGGAAGTTCTGCGGCGAAAGCAGGCCCTCTTCAGCGGTCTGCAGCACCCCATTGAGGATATCGTGCAGATCGGACAACTGGTCGCGGGTCAGCAGGACCTGGACATCGAGGGTGCGCTGTGCCGGGTCACGGATATCGCGGTCCAGCAGCCAGGCGTTGAACACTTTGGGGATCCTGCCACCCTCGGTACGCTGCAGATACTGCATACGCAGGGCATAGCCGAGTTTGGCGACCTTGCTTTGCAGCTCCGCCAGGCGAGGGTTCGGGCTGGGTTCCGGTTCGACCGGCATCGGCGGCAGCGGCTGCGCGCCGGCCGCCATCTGCACCTGCATCGTGATCTGGCCGGCCAGGGTGTCGAGCACCTGGCCGAACTCCCGCACATCGCCGGTCGGGACCGCATAATACAGGCTGCCAATTCCGGGGAACTTGGCCAGTTCGCGGTACTCCGCCATGGCACTGGCATGGTCCGCTTTGTTGGAATCGGTCAGCAGATGCAGGACGAAGATGGCGACGCCCTTCTCGCGGGCCAACTGACGCACGGCCTGGGCATTCAGCCCGGTGCTCGACAGCGGGTCGCCCGCGGCACGTGGACCGGCGTCTGTGATCAGCACCAGGTAGCGGGCTGCATGCGACGACCACTGCATGTCGTCCAATGCCTGCTTGACCCCTGCGTAGGAGTCCTCGACGAAGTCCTGGCTCGAAACCTGCGCGGCACCAAGGTCGTTGACCCGGTTGATGAAGTTGCCCGGATTGCGGCCCTGCTCCAGGTCGACGTAGGTACGGGCCAGATATTCCAGCTGCGGGACCGCCTGCGGTGAGTCGCGAAACGCGACCAGGCCGAAATTGACATTGCCAAGTAGTCCGGCATCGCCAAGGGCGTCGTAGATCTTCATCACCGCCTCGCGCGTGCGGTCGATATAGGGATCCATCGACAGCGTGGCATCGATCGCGAACACCAGGCCCGCCCGATACTCACTGTCTGCCTCGCCACCGAGTGGATCCTCAGCGGCGAGCTGGGTCTCCGGCTGCGTGGTCGGTTCGGTCGCGGGTAATGATTTTTCGCTTTCGAGCGGCACGCTCGACACCTGTAGCAGGCGGGCCTGCTCGCTGCCCAGGTAGAGATCCTCGTGGCTGAGGATCGGTACCAGGTAAAAGTTCTCGCGGATATCGAGTCTGCCTGGCGGCTGGATTGCGACCACCGGCGAGTCTGCGCGGGTCTCGCCGGCCTCGGCGGAACGGTACAGTGCGGCGTAGCGCTCGAGGTCTTGCGTCTCGGCCAGCTCCCGAACCGATGTGGCGTCGCCGTATAGCAGTGCGCGATCACGGTCGACGGCTTCTCGAAATGCGACCGTCAGGCCCTGGGCCCAGGCGATTGTTTTGTCGGCCGGCAGCCAACCGCTGATCCCGCCGTGCCGATTGGTGCCGACCTGCAGCCAGTCCGCCCCGGCGTCGGTCGTCCTCGCATACACGTAGAACGCGGTGAACGGTGTGACGGCCTCGGGATCCGCAGCGCCGGGCGCCGCATGGATACGCGCATCGGGGACCGCCAGCACGCGCTGGTAGAGCGCCTGCTTGCCCGGCATCAGCAGTGGCTGGTCGGCGCCAGTGGCGACTGCGCCATAGGCGAGAGTAAGCGCGAGCAGCGCCGCAATCATTTTGTTCATGGTCATTGCCACAACAGCGAAATGCGCTGTGCCTCAACGTCGCCGCTGTCCGCGAGCTGCTCGACCCGGGCCCTCAGATCGGCCAGGCGGGCGGGCGCAGTCGCATCGCCGCTCTGCGCGGCCATCTGGTACCACTTGTGCGCCTGGGTGAGGTCGGCGGACTCGAATACGCTGCTGGCCGGGTCGCGGGTGGCGGGGTCTGCCTGGGTTCCGAGCGCCAGTGCCGAGGCCGCATCCCCCTTTCGGGCAGCGTAGAAATAGAGCAGATAGGCATCGGCCAATTCACCGGCCGCGCGCGCCTCTTCTGCCGCAGCAAACAGGCTGTCCAGGTCTCCGGCGTCACCTTCCGCGCGCACCTCGGCGATCAGTCCGCGGGCGCGCGCGCCCGGCGGCCTGGTCTTTGCGCCAGCCTGGGTCGCCGGGAGATCGACGCTCGGGTCGCGAGCGAGCGCCGGCCCGGAGGCATCCGAAAGCAGGCTCGGGGCGGCTGCGTCAGGCCGGTCGACCGCCGCCGGCGTAACCTCTGGTTCGTTCTCCGGCACTAGCCAGACGCCAATCAGGGTCAGTAGCGCCACGATGACGATCAGCTTCCAGGGGCCGGATCGCCGCCGTGGTTCGCTGTCGGCGAGTTCGGTGTCTACCAAAGGCTCATCCATCTGCGGCACTCACTTTTCATTTTGTCTCGATGGGGGGATTATCCCGAACTCGGTCTCGACAGGAAAGGAGACGTCGTGAAACGGGTCATTGTCGTTCTGTTGCTCATTCCGCTGGTGGCCTGCGCCGAGCCGCGCGCCTATCTCGATACCATACCGGTTTTTTGGCGGACCTTATATCCGGATGGTGGCGAGGGCCTTTATTGCGGCGCAGCATTCGGTGCCCACGACCGCGATTACAACATCGAACACGTCTACCCGATGAGTTGGGTCACCAGGGCATTGCGCTGCGGCGACCGCCAGGCATGCCGGCGCAACAGTCGCCGATTCAACCAGATCGAGTCGGACATGCACAACATGTACCCGGCGCGCAAGGACATCAACAGGGCTCGCGGATCCTACCCGTTTCGCGAAATCAACGGTGAACGTTGGATCGAGTCCGATTGCGACTTCGAGATTGATCACCGGCGTCGTCTCGTCGAACCACGGCCGGCGTCGCGCGGCAATGTTGCCAGGGCGATGCTGTACATGGCCGATCGTTACGACCTGACGATCTACGAACGGCAGCGCCGGATGTTGCTGGAGTGGCACCGGGACGACCCGGCGGACGATGCTGAACGGCGCCGCAACCGATGGATCACCGAGGCCCAGGGCAGCGCGAATCCCTGGATTGATTGACGGCCGGGCGGGTCGAAGGAACCGGGCCGTGCTGGCCCGGTTTTGCTGCGAAGAGCGCAAGATCGAGGTACTTACTGTGTCTCTATCGTCTTCATCAGGGCGAAGCTCTTCACGAACGGGCCGGCCATGCGCGGATCTTTGATCATGCCTTTGAAATCGCCGCTCAAAAACTTCAGCTTGCCCATCGCGAACGCGGTGCCCAGACCCGCCATGCCGATGCCTTCGGAGGCCCATTTCAGCCAATTGTCCCGGTCGGCGCGCATGTCCCAGTCGGGCTTGCTGCCGTCGTAATCACCGGCGCGAACACACTCGCCGTTTTCGACCACGAAGACGCCGCGCGGTGTGTCTTCGTTCTTGAACCCGCAGGTGATGACTGAGTTGAAGCCGATCTCTGCCAGCCGGTCCTTCACTTCCGGATCGGTGTTCCAGGCTTCTTTCAGGTTGTTCATCCAGTCTGCGGAAAAGAGTTCTGCCATGCTTGCTACCTCCCGAGGGTATTGTTTTCAGAGCGACCGCAGTCTAACCACGACATCGGCCCGACGTGCCTTCAAAGCTGTTTATGTCCCGCCGGCAGGGATTTATTTGCATTTTTGCTGACGCGCATTCAGGAGCGACGGCGGCTCCTGCCAGTCTGTATTATGCTAGGCCTTCTGCAGCAACCCCAGACGCCTCCCATGTCGCGCGACCACACCGCCCTGCTCGAGTCCCTGATGGCCGAGCGTATCCTGATCCTCGACGGTGCCATGGGCACCATGATCCAGCGCTACAAGCTCACTGAGGCAGACTATCGGGGCGAGCGCTTCGCCGACTGGCATACCGATCTCAAGGGCAACAATGATCTGCTGGCGATCACGCGGCCGGAAGTCATTCGCGGCATCCACGAGCAATACCTCGAGGCCGGCGCCGACATCATCGAGACCAACACCTTCAATGCCACCCGTGTGTCCATGTCGGATTACGACATGCAGGACTTCGCACGGGAGATCAATCTGGCCGCGGCGCGCCTGGCACGCGAGGCGGCCGACCGATATTCGACACCTGACAGGCCGCGCTTTATCGCCGGCGTGCTGGGGCCGACCAGCCGCACGCTGTCGATCTCGCCGGACGTCAACGACCCGGGCTATCGCAACATCTCATTCGATGAACTGGTCGACCAGTATTACGAGTCGACCGGCGCACTCGTCGAAGGTGGCTGCGACATCCTGCTGATCGAGACCATCTTTGACACCCTGAACGCCAAGGCCGCGATTTTTGCGGTCGACAAGTATTTCGACGAGAACGCAGTATGCCTGCCGGTCATGATCTCCGGAACCATCACCGACGCGTCCGGGCGCACGCTCTCCGGACAGACGACCGAGGCCTTCTACAACAGCCTGCGGCATGCGCGGCCGATTTCGATTGGTCTCAACTGCGCGCTCGGCCCGGACCTGTTGCGCCAATATGTCGAAGAGATGTCGCGCATCGCCGAGTGTCACGTCAACGCCCACCCTAACGCCGGGCTGCCCAACGAATTCGGTGAATACGACCTCGGCCCGGAGGAGATGGCCGCGCAGGTCGGCGAATGGGCACGCAGCGGTTTCCTGAACATCATCGGTGGCTGCTGTGGTTCTACACCCGATCACATCCGCGCGATCGCGCACTCGGTAGCGGGCGTCGCGCCACGCAACCCCCAGCAGATTCCCAGCGCCTGCCGTCTTTCCGGCCTCGAGCCACTCAACATCGACAAGGCACTGAATTTCGTCAACGTGGGCGAACGCGCCAACGTGACCGGTTCTGCCAGGTTCAAGCGTCTGATCCTCGAGGGCGACTACGAGACGGCGCTGGAGATCTGCCGCGAGCAGGTTGAGAACGGTGCGCAGATCGTCGACGTCAACATGGACGAGGGCATGCTCGACGGCACGGCTGCGATGGCGCGCTTTCTGAGCCTGGTCGCGGCCGAGCCGGACATTGCCAAGGTGCCGGTGATGATCGACTCGTCGAAGTGGGAGATCATCGAAGCCGGTCTGCGCTGTGTGCAGGGCAAGTCTATCGTCAATTCGATCTCGATGAAGGAGGGCGAGGAAAGGTTCCGCGAGCATGCCAGATTGTGCCGTCGATACGGTGCAGCGGTGATCGTGATGGCCTTCGATGAGACGGGTCAGGCTGACACCCAGACACGCAAGGTCGAGATCTGCACCCGGGCCTATCGCATCCTGGTCGACGAGATCGGCTTTCCGCCGGAAGACGTCATCTTCGACCCGAACATATTCGCCGTGGCGACCGGGATCGAGGAACACGACAACTTCGGCGTCGATTTCATCGAGGCAACCCGCGAAATCAAGCGCACATTGCCGAATGTCCTGGTATCCGGCGGCGTCTCCAATGTGTCGTTCTCGTTTCGCGGCAACA
This sequence comes from uncultured Gammaproteobacteria bacterium, assembly GCA_963808165.1. Lineage (GTDB taxonomy): Bacteria > Pseudomonadota > Gammaproteobacteria > Chromatiales > Chromatiaceae > Thiosocius. The sequence goes on from CAWEET010000001.1 coordinate 335,728, forward strand.
ATCCGGTGCGCGAAGCGATCCATGCGGTGTTCCTATACCACGCGATCAGGGCCGGCATGGATATGGGCATCGTCAATGCCGGCCAGCTCGCTGTGTACGATGATCTGCCGGACGAACTGCGCACAGCGGTCGAGGATGTGATCCTGAACCGCGCGCCTGTGGATTACGACGGCTCGGCAGGGGATCGTCTGGTCGAGCTTGCGCCGAAGTATGCGGGCGAGGCGCATGTCGAGAAGGTCGAGGACAAGGCCTGGCGCGAATGGCCGGTCGACAAGCGACTCGGGCATGCGCTGGTAAAGGGCATTACGGAGCACATCGAGCAGGATACCGAGGAGGCACGGCAGCAGGTCGAGCGTCCGCTGCATGTGATCGAAGGTCCTTTGATGGACGGTATGAACGTGGTTGGCGACCTGTTCGGTGCCGGCAAGATGTTTCTGCCGCAGGTCGTGAAGTCCGCACGCGTGATGAAAAAGGCGGTCGCCTATCTCGAGCCCTTTCTCGAGGCCGAGAAGCAGCAACTGGTCGCCGCTGGCGGCGAACTGAAGAGCAATGGCAAGATCCTGATGGCGACGGTCAAGGGCGATGTGCACGACATCGGCAAGAACATCGTCGGGGTGGTCTTGCAATGTAACAATTACGACGTGATCGACCTCGGTGTCATGGTGCCGGCCGAGACCATCCTCAGGAAGGCAAGAGACGAACAGGTCGACATCATTGGCTTGTCCGGACTGATTACCCCGTCGCTGGACGAGATGGTTCACGTGGCCGGGGAGATGAAGCGCCAGGGTTTTGATATCCCGTTGCTGATCGGTGGCGCCACCACCTCGAAGGCGCATACCGCGGTCAAGATCGAGCCCCAATACGAACACGGCGTGATCTATGTGGCGGACGCGTCGCGCGCCGTCGGCGTGGCTTCGAATCTGCTGTCGGCCGAAATCAAAGCGGGTTTTCTGGCGACGACGCGCGATGAGTATGTTGTGGTCCGTACCAACCGCGCCGCGAAGAACGAGGCCAAGAACAATCTGCCTATCGAGCAGGCGCGCACCAACCGCACGCCGCTGGACTGGGATTCGGTTTCAATCACCGCTCCGGCGCATCCTGGTGTCACGCTGCTGAAGGATATCGATCTCGCCGAGGTCGTTCCGTACATCGACTGGACATTTTTCTTCCACGCCTGGCAGCTCAGGGGGCGCTTCCCGAAGATTCTGGACGACCCGGCAAAGGGCGTGGAGGCGCGCAAGCTCTATGCCGATGCCAGGGCGATGCTGGAGGGTATCGTTGAGGGGAAGTGGCTGCGTGCCTCGGCCGTAGTCGGGCTGTTCCCGGCCAATGCAGTGGGCGACGACATCGAGATATATACCGACGACGCCCGCACCACGGTCCGTACCACCCTGCACAATCTTCGCAAGCAGGGTAAACAGCCCGAGGGCAAATACAATGAGTCCCTGGCTGATTACATCGCCCCGAAGGACACCGGCGTCGCGGATTATATCGGGGGGTTCGCCGCCACTGCGGGTATTGGGATCGATGAGAAGCTGGCGGAGTTTACGGCCGATCATGACGATTACAGCGCGATCATGCTCAAGGCGCTCGCCGACCGCCTGGCCGAGGCGCTCACCGAGTGGCTGCATCGACGTGTGCGCAGGGAACTGTGGGGGTACGCGAGCGATGAGTCCCTCGACAACGAGCAGTTGATCGATGAGGCCTATCAGGGCATCCGTCCAGCCATGGGTTATCCGGCATCACCGGACCACACCGAAAAGGACCTGCTATGGGAATTACTCGATGCCGAGTCGGGTACCGGGATCTGGCTGACTGAATCCAAGGCCATGGTCCCGGCGGCTTCGGTCAGCGGGCTTTATTTCGCCCACCCGCAGGCGCGCTATTTCGCCGTTGGCAAGGTCAATCGGGACCAGGTCGCCGATTATGCGCAGCGCAAAGGTGTGGATGTCGCGCTGATGGAAAAGTGGCTGGCGCAGAATCTCGCTTACGAAGTTTGAATGGCCGCGGAAACTGGCTTCGCCCTAGGCCGCACAAAGCCGGTTGCCGCCGTATTTGTCCGGCCGCCACGGCCCCCCCCGGTCTGCCGACGATCAACAGGGCCTTGTTCGCGCTCGCTTCCCACGTCAGATCGAGGAGCGTTTCTGATCCATTCGCGGGACTGGGCGCTTCGACCGCAACGGCACTTGTCCAGGCGCTCGCGCCCAAGCGTATTTTACCCGCGGTGCGCCGTGAATTCTTGCCTGGGCTCGGCTGCCACTTTCCTGCCACAGACGCCTGCGCATCGAGCACGCCGGAGCGCCGCTGCCATGTGCCTGTTGGCCCGTCCCGTCAATGCCGTTGGGCCAGTGCCGCCAACCCAGAACGGTGCGTCGTGACTGTGACGCTCGGTCGAGACCTCAGAAGGTCATGATGTCACGGCGTATCACGCGGACCGGCTTGTAGCCGAACAGTGCGCTGAGGTGATGAAAAAACGCATGGTTGGCCTGTTCGAACCATAGTTCGTCGAGCGCCGTCTCGACCGCCCGATAGCGCTCGTGCAGTTCGAGTTCGGCGTGCTTCGCGGCCTCGGACTGGACAAGACCGAGCCACATCCGGCTGGCCCCCATGATGAACTTCGGCCACTCATGTTGTATCGCCGGCGGCCATGAGGGGTCGCTGGTCGCGCCCGCTCCGGCCCCCACGTCAGGGCTTGTTCTGTCCACGCGGAACTCCGCCAGGTGGCCCTCCTCGTGCAGCCGGTCCACTAAGGGGTCGGACCGGACCCGTGCGATCAGCCGGTCCGCGACCACGGGGCGTGTAAAGAAAATAAAACTGAACTGATGTCCCGTGGAATCGTCGGGCCAGCGCCTGTGGAAGCGCCAGAGCAGGATCTCATCAGCTTCGCGGGCGATGGCCCCGGCCAGGATCTGATCGGCAATCAGCGCGTCCAGATAGCTGTCGACCTCGCCGCTCCCATCGCGTGCCAGGCGAAACCTGAGATATGTCCAATGCGCCAGACCCTGGGTTTTCGACACCGGAGGCGGGGTATGGATGGTCTGCTCCACCATCGCGGGTGCGGATTGGCAGGCATACAGGCAGGCGAGCATCGCCGCGCCGAGCAGGATCCTCCCGCAGTGGGCAAGCAGCAGGGCGGTGCGGGATGCATCGTCGATCATTGGGAACTCTGGATGCTGGTATCGTGGGTCGCTCGGTCGGACCATGCCCCAACCATAGCCGAGTTTGTTGCCGGCAATCAGCCCCGGCGGCTGTTTGTGTCGCGCACGATGCACGGTGTGCCAATCGACCACGGGGCGAGTCGCCGATTCGACCCGAGTGTAATGCTTGCAAGCCCCTGCCACAGGAGGGATATTGGCAACGGTGCGCGCAGCCGGAACGCGGGCCCGTCTGAACCGGCGGCCCGTTGCCGGCAACGCCAATGCAACCCGATTCGCGGAGGACTGGAGCAAATGGTACCGATCGAATACCAAGTGGTTGGAGAGGAAGATTATGCGTTGAGGATCACCGTTCGGAGCAACGGTGAGTATGTGGTCGAAAGTGGCACATACACCAGTCAGCCGCCGCGCAAAGGCCGGCTGACGGACGAGCAGGAACAGCAGTTGATCTCGGCGATAAAACAGCTCGGCATACCGCGCGAACATGCACTGCCCGAAGGTGCAAATGCCTTCGAGGCGCGACTCACGGTTGGGGAAGAAGGCACTCAGGCGAGCTATGTATTCTGGGAGGGCGCCCTAGAGGAAGACACCGACCTGAATGGCCTGATCCGCCTGCTCGAGCGCTTGTAATTGCAGGCGGCCGGGCGCGCCGGGTATCGGAGTCCACCCGCGCTTCAGCCTCCGCTGTGTGCCCGTGATTCATGAGTGATGCATGGCCCACTAGTCCCCCGACAGATGATCATGTGCAAAATCCGCCTCACACTGGATCACCACGTGTCGGTCGGGGGACTGGGGGCCAGTGTGGTTGCATTGGTCGAGGCGGACCCGGGCGCTGGTGATCCGGCACAGCCTTTTGATGCGGGCGAACGGAACCGCGCCGCCGGGTGCGGCACACACCTGAGGCGGCCCAGCGGATTCGCCGGCCGATGCGAACCGCGATCTGAGCCGGAGCTCAACTTTTCGCGCAGACGAGCGATAAGGCCACTAAAGGTGGGTGGTGATTTCCGGTTTCAGGATGATGGCGGACGGCGCAATGAAGACGAATGACTACGCGGGCGGCTGGCATGTCGGTTCCGACTGAGCGCCGCCGCCAGAAACGCTTCAAGATACAACTTGCCGGGCGAATAGAGGTTCCGCACGGACCCCGTCATGGCTGTCTGGTGCTGGACTATTGCAGCGGGGGCATGCTGTTGCAACTGCATCCATCGGATGGCAGCGGGTTTGGACTGGGTCAGGCAGTCAAGCTGCACACGGAACTGCTGAACAGCGCGGGCACCAGCACCATCGCCATTCCCGCCGCCGTCGCCTGGATGCGCGACGATCATCTTGGAGTTTCGTTCGTCACCGCGTCTGCGGGCCTCGTCAGGGCACTGCGCCTGCACGATCGGCTGGCGCGGGGCAAGACTCCTCCATCGGCTGAGTCGTTCCGGGGCGGCGAGACACGCTGCCTCGCCAAATTTCGTCATGTCGCGCAAGGCGCGTTGCCTGCGCTGTTGGAAGAGCTGTTGCTGAAGAGTACTGAGGACCTGCTCGATGCAGCCGATAGGGCCGCGTCGAACAGCGAGCAACACCAGCTGTTTGGCGACATCAGTGCGTTGGACAATTTGCGCGGCAGCGATCTTTTGCTCAGTGCGATTCTGGAAAAGGCCTTTGGCCAAACCACCGGCGCCACTGCGCCGACAACAAGCGCAGCCGGCGAACTGGCCCTGATCGATCCGGATGAATTCGAGCGCTGGCTCGAGGCCTCGCGCGTGGCAACGCTGCTGCAGCGTGACTTCGAGGGCCAGTTGTCGGCGATCGCATCAGGCCTGTCGGCAGTGCGCAGTGCCGTCCCCGATGGCGCATCGGGCATGCCACTCGAACCCCAGCATTTCACCGTTGCACTGAAAGACCTGGCCAAGCAACTCGAACTGGGTCCTGCCTCCCGACGGGTGCTGTTCGATCGCGCAAGCAGGGTGCTCCGTGAGCGATTGCCCGGACTCTACGATGAGCTTGGAGCGATGCTCGATGGTCTGGGGACGCCCGCTGCGAAACAACACCGGCACAGACCGACAGCAGGTGCGGCGTCGGTGGGGCCGGACCAGAGATCGGTCGCGGCAACCACGCTGGTGACTGGCAAAGACCCGCAACCGGCCGTCACCATGGATGCGGGCGCTGCGGGAATGGTTGGCGTGGGCAATCTCGATATCGATCCGGCGACGATCAGTGCGTTGCTGGCCCGTGAAACAGAGCAGCGCGAGACGCTGGCGCAAGAGATGCTCGAAAGGGTTGCCAAGGTGCCGAATATGACCGACAGCCTGGCGGACTGGCTGAAGCAACTGGGCGGCGTGCTGCAACGTGAGGCGGCTGCCGACCAGACCTTCTTTCAGAACCGCGATCATCCATTGCGCAAGATCGTCGACGATCTTGCGCACCTGCAGATGTTTCGCGCCAGCCCGGACCAGGACCCCGCCAAGGATCAGTTGCGCCAGCATGTGTCGGATCTGCTCGAACCGGTCAGCGGCGGTGAAACCGACGCATCTGTCCTCGGATCTGTCGCCGAGTCGCTGAGGCGCCTTACCCAGGAACAGAGCCGGCTCTACCAGCGTCGGGTTGAGCGGGTCGTCGAGGCCTGCGAGGGGCGCGAGCAGGTGCGGCGGGCACGCCTCGCGGTGGTTGCGGAACTCAACCGGCGCTACGCGCACAAGCCAGTGCCCGCGGTGCTGCCAGAACTGCTCGATGCAGGCTGGCGGGCGGTAATGGAACTGGCGTGGCTGAACCCGGCCGATGGTGCGGTACGCTACTCGATGCAACTCGCGCTGTTGGATGGGCTCGTCGCGACGCTGGGCGGGGCTGCGTTCGATGCCGCAGTTGTTCCCGCAGGGCCAGAGGTCCTGCTCGACGAGATCCTGGCCGAACTCGGCGCGACGGCCTTCGACCCCTATCGGCGTGCCATGGTCGAAGAAGAATTGCGTCGCTTGCTGCTCGATCCGCTTGCCCCGCGCGCAAGGCTTGTTTCCATGCCTGAAATGGCGAATGGCGCCGATGCTGCCGACCTCGACGATCCTCCTGAAGGCATCAGCGGCAAGCGTTGGGAGCGTTGCCTGGAGCGCTGTGCGGCGATCAATGTGGGCGATAGGCTGCGGCTGCTGGACGAACCGGAGGGTGGGCAGGATCTTCGAGTCGCCTGGATGCGTGACGACCGGACAGAGTTTGCGCTGGTCGACCATCGTGGTATCAAGGCGCGCGATATCGGTCTCAGGGATCTGGCTCTGGGTCTGTACCGGCGCCGGGTTCAGCTCAGCTTTGCGGACGGGCGAGCCACCAGCGATCAGGCGGTGGACGCGATGCTGGGACGGATGCAGGAGCGCCTGGCCTACCAGGCAGCGCACGATTCACTTACCGGCCTGATCAATCGCAGACAGTTTCATGCCGCCCTGGAAACGGCACTGGGAGTGCCCGGCAGGCCGGAGGGCTCGGGCGTTCTGTTGCTGATCGACATCGATCAGTTCCGCCTGGTCAACGACCTGCATGGCTATGATACCGGCGATCGTCTGCTGATTGCGGCAGCACGCCTGCTCGAGGATACCAAGGGCGCCAAGGTACTCGGCCACATGGGTGCCGACCGGTTCGCAATAATGCTGCCCGATGTCGGCCTGGCCGATGGCGAGCAGTGGGCCGACAGCCTGTGCGAGTCGGTGCGTCGCATGCCGTTCGATTGGCAGGGGCAGGCACTCGGCCTGAGTATCTCGATCGGGGTGGTGCATTTTGCCGCGCAGCAGGAGGGGCCGGTCGATCTGATGCAAGCGGCGGAGAAGGCAGTCACTGCGGCCAAGGCGTGTGGCGGTGACCGGGTTTACCTGTACCGCGTAGACGATCCGGATATTTCCAGCCAAAAGGAGTCTCTGCAGTGGGTCGTTCAGGTGGACGAGGCGCTAGACCGGGGGCAGTTGCATCTGCGCTGCCAGCCGATCGTGCCGGTGCGGGCTGAGTCTGGGCAGGCGCCGCACTACGAGGTGCTGTTGGGGGTCAGCAGCGGTTCGTCTGAACTCCTGCCGGTCGCGGAGTTCATCGCAGCGGCCGAGCGCTACAATCGCATGCGTGCGGTCGATCGCTGGGTGACCAAGGCGGTGATGCAATGGATTGCCGCACATCGCCAGCACATGCCCGAGCTACACGGATTCGCCGTGAATCTTTCCGGGCAGACGGCCAGCGATGCCGGTTTTGTCGCCTTTGTGCGCGAGCAGTTTCAGCAAACCGGCATCGATCCCTCGTGGGTCAGCTTCGAGGTCACCGAGACGGCCGCAGTTGCCGATCTGTCGAGCAGTGCCGGGATCATCCGCGAGTTGAAGGCGTTGGGCTGCAAGGTGGCACTGGACGATTTCGGCAGTGGCCTGGCGTCCTATTCCTACCTGAAAGAACTGCCGGTCGACTGGCTCAAGATCGACGGCGTGTTCGTGCGCAAGATTGCCGCCGACCGCGAAGACTATGCGGTGGTCAAGTCGATCAACGAAATCGGCCATTTCCTCGGCAAAAAGACGATCGCGGAGTATGTCGCAGACGCCGAGATTCTGCGTCTGGTCCGTGAGATCGGGGTCGACTTTGCACAGGGTTACGGCATCTCGCCGCCGCTGTTGATGGACGAGCTGCTAAGTCGCCGGTCTATCAACGTCGCGTAGCGACAGCCGCTTGCTCACCAGCTGATCCGTTCCCAGGTCCAGTACAGGCCGACAGCGGATATCACCAGCGAGCCCGGTATCACCACCAATTCGCGGTAATAGGGCCGGCCGCCAAACCAGAGGCCGAGAGTCGCGAAGGCCAGCCCAATGACGGCGAGTTGCCCCAGTTCGACACCGACATTGAAGCTTATCAGCGCGCTGGCGAAGGCGTTCGGAGGCATCCCGAAATCGGACAGCATGCTCGCGAAGCCAAGGCCGTGTAGCAGGCCGAAGCCGAACACCAGTCCGAGGCGGCTCTTGTGCAGCTCACGATGCCAGACATTTTCAACCCCGACATAGGCGATCGACAGTGCAATCAGGGGTTCGACCACGCGGGCCGGTAGCTCGACGAGTCCGGTCATGGCCAGCGCCAGGGTGATCGAATGGGCTATCGTGAACATCGTGATCTGCCAAAGCAGCGGGCGCATTCGCGTGCTGAACAGAAACAGCCCGAGGACGAACAGGATGTGGTCCAGTCCATCCGGGATGATGTGATCGAAACCGGCACCGACATACTCGGTGACCACGTCGAGCAGGCCCGGTGTGCGGAATACCTCGCTGACAGAAAAGGGGGTGCTGCGTGCGTCATCGCGAATCCATTGCCAGGCGGACCAGTGCCACTGCTCATTGGCCTCGTCGACCTGACGCACGCGCACCGCATTGTCTCCAAAGGCCGCCGGGTAGTACCAGGTCAGTTCCCTGGTCTCCTTCGGTATGGCGCCCTCCAGCACGATCAGGCTGATTCGCGGTACCTTGGTGTAACCCGGAACCGGGATGTCCACCTCGGTGATCGCGGCATCCGCCCGCACATCGTCGAGGCGCAGTTCTATGGCCTCTAGCATCTTCTGCCGAAAAGGCCTGAACTCCGTGAGCAGATCCGGTGCTTCCAGTTCCCGCAGTCGATCGTATTCCTCGGCGGTCGGGGCCTGCGTGGTGTCCCGATACTGACTGTTGATGCCGGTGAGCAGGGCCTCGATGCTGGCCCGGATCTCGACGCGAAAGCGCCCCTCGGTGAACACGCTGATCTCGACCAAGGCCGGTTTGACGATATCTGCGGTCGCCGGGTTGGCGAGACAGACGAAGACCAGCGCGAGCAGGAAGCGCGTGGGAATAAACATGAATGAGCGGCGTCTTAAAAGGTCAGGCAGGATAAGGGTAAAGCCCGGATTGCACCATAAGGGACTGCCAATATTGCGGCCCTCGACTAGAGCTTGTGGATTGACGTTGCTACACTCCTGCGCTCCGCGGGCCGAGCCCCGCCAACGGCGGTTAGGGATGTATCGACCGGGGTCCGGTCAGGCTGCCACATCTTTAAATTACAAATCAAAACGTGCGAGATCAGCGATATGCCAAAGATTGACCGTCGTGACTTCCTAAAGGTGATGGGACTCGGTGCCGCTGCGGCCGCGGCACCGATGATCTCCAGCAGGGCCTTCAGCGAAACCAAGATGCCGGAGGGTTTCTACGACCTGCCGATGAAGGGCAACGTGCGCCTACTGCACATCACCGATGTCCACGGACAGTTGAAGCCCGTCTATTTCCGCGAGCCCAACGTCAACCTCGGTGTCGGCGATGCCTTTGGCCGCCCCCCGCACCTGGTCGGCAGCAAGTTGCTCGACGCGATGGGGCTGAAGCCGGCGACGCCCGAGTCTTATGCCTACAGCTATCTCGATTTCGACGCGGCGGCTCTCAAGTACGGCCGCACTGGCGGCTTCGCCCATGTGAAGACGCTGCTGGACCGACTGCGTGAGCAGGCGGGCGGACGGGACAACACCCTGACCCTGGACGGCGGTGACCTGTGGCAGGGCTCCGGCACCTCACTGTGGACCCGTGGCGTAGACATGGTCGAGGCATCCAACATCCTCGGTCTCGACGTGATGGTCGGGCATTGGGAGTTCACGTACAAGGAGGACGAGGTGCTGTCCAATGTGGCCCTGTTCAAGGGCGATTTCATCGGCCAGAACGTCCGTGTCAAGCCAGACTCCTTGTTCGGTGACGATTACCCGGCGCTGGTCGAGAAATACGACGGGCGCGGCCTGTTCGACGAGGACTCCGGTCATGCCTTCCAGCCGTATGTGATCAAAGAGATCAGTGGCGCACGGATCGCCATCGTCGGCCAGGCGTTCCCGCGTACCGCGAATGCCAACCCGCAGGAGTTCTTCCCGGACTGGTCGTTCGGCCTGCGTGAGGACGACATGATCGCGCTGGTCGCGCAGATCCGAGAAGAAGAAAAACCCGATGCGGTGGTGCTGCTGTCGCACAACGGCATGGACGTCGACATCAAAATGGCCGAGCGTGTGCCGGGCCTGAATGCCGTGTTCGGCGGCCATACGCACGACGGTATACCCGCACCGATCAAGGTGAAGAATGTCGAGGGCCACGAATGCTGGGTGACCAACGCCGGCTCGAACGGCAAATACATTGGCGTGATGGACTTCGATATCCAGGACGGCGAACTCAAGGGGATGGAGTACAAGATGCTGCCGGTGATTACCGAGTGGCTGCCGGCCGACAAGGAAATGGAGGCCTTCATTAACCAGATGCGCCAGACGAAATACGATGACAAGGTCGTCGAGTCGCGCCGCAGCGAACTGTTCTTTAACAAGTCGCGCCTCGGCAAGACCTATGAGGAGATCCTTTCCGAGAAGCTCGCGATCGCAGATCGGCTTCTGTACCGCCGCGGCAACTTCATGGGCACCTGGGACCAGGTGCTGTGTAATGCGCTGCGCCACGAGTACGAGGCGGATATCGCCCTGTCAGCTGGTGTGCGTTGGGGTACCACCACCCTCGAGGGTGACTGGATCACGATGGAAGACGTGATGACCCAGTGTTCCATGACCTACGCCGAGACCTATGTATCGGAGATGACCGGCGCCGAGTTGCTGAACATGCTCGAGGGCGTAGCGGACAACCTGTTCGACCCGGATCCCTATCTGCAGTCCGGCGGCGACATGGTGCGGGTCGGTGGCCTCGACTACACCATCGACCCGTCGAAAAAGCTCGGTCAGCGGATCTCCGACGTGAAGCTCGACAACGGCCACGTGATCGAGGCCGACCACAAGTACACGGTTGCCGGGTGGGCGTCGGTCAATCGTACCCCGGAAGGCCGCCTCATGTGGGACGTGGTGCGCGACTACATCCTGGCGAAGAAGGGCTCCGACAATGTGCTCAAGCTGCCCAAGATCAATCATCCCAAGCTGGTAAATGTCAAGTCCAACCCCGGTATCGCCGACTATCCTGGCGAATGGAGTTGAACCAGGCAGTACCCCTCGGGTGAACGAAAATGATCCCGCCTTGTCGGCGGGATTTTTTTTGCTTGGAGTTTGAGCGAGGCGGCCCTGCTCTGAGGGTTGGCGCGGTGTCGAGAGCTGCCGATTGCACCGGCGTGATTCGCGACATGAACGTTGGACCACGCTTGGTGTCGAATTCACTGAGGTCGACCAGAGGGTGGGCCGGCCACGGCAAGAGGACTTACGATGGCGCATTTGCGTCCGGTTGGCATAGCGCTGCTGGTTCTGTTGGCCCAGCTGATATCCGGTGTCTCCCCGGCCGCCCCGGATACGACAGCTCCGGCTCCCGGCGTGCTGGTCATGGAGATCGACGGAACGATCGGGCCGATCACCGCCGAATACTTCCGCAGCGGCTTGCATAGAGCGCAGGACAGGGGTGCCGGGCTGGTCCTGCTCAGAATGGATACCCCCGGCGGTCTGGATGCGGCGATGCGCGATATCGTCAAGGATATCCTTGCGGCCCGGGTGCCGGTGGCCTGTTTTGTGTCCCCCAGTGGCGCACGCGCGGCGAGCGCCGGCACCTACATCCTTTATGCATGCCACATTGCGGCAATGGCGCCGGCCACCAATTTGGGCTCCGCCACGCCGGTCCAGATCGGGGGGTTTCCGGGTCTGCCCGATGACGACGGAACCATGCCGCAAGACAGCGAAGCCCCCGACGAAGGGGCCGTAGCGACCCCCGAACGAGCGGTGGACGAAGGCCGGCCCGATGCTGCACGCAGCACCGGGACCGGCGACCAGGCGTCGGGCGGCACCGCGATGGAGCGTAAGATCGTCAATGACGCCGCCGCTTTCATCCGTGGCCTTGCCAAGCTGCGCGGACGCAATGTGGACTGGGCCGAACGCGCGGTGCGCAAGGCGGAGAACCTGACCGCGGGGGAGGCGCTGGAGCGCGGTGTCATCGATCTGGTCGCCAGCGACGTCGACGACCTGCTGCGTCAGATAAACGGTCGCCAGGTGATGCTGCCCGCTGGGGCGCTGACATTGCGGACCGTGAATGTGGAAACCGAGGAGTTCGAACCGGACTGGCGAACCAAGATACTGTCGGTGATTACCGATCCCAATATCGCCTATGTGCTGATGCTCGTCGGCATCTATGGTCTGATCTATGAGCTGGCCAATCCAGGCGCCATCATGCCCGGTGTCATCGGCGCGATCGCGCTGGTCACCGCGCTGTTCGCCTTTCAGGCCCTGCCGGTCAACTATGCGGGTCTCACGCTGCTCGTGCTGGGCCTGGCATTCATGGTCCTCGAGGCCTTTGTGCCGAGTTTTGGCGCGCTGGGGATTGGCGGTGCCATTGCCTTCGTGATTGGCTCGGTAATCCTGTACCGTGACGAAACCGGCCAGATCGGTGTCGCGATCCCGCTGATCGCTACCTTTGCCCTGCTTAGCGTGGCGCTGTTTGCGGGGGTTGTCGGCTATGCACTCAAGTCTCGCCGTCGACCGGTGGTCAGCGGCCGCGAGGAGATGCTGCATGCGGTGGGCGTTGCCGAGGATGATTTCGATGGCATCGGGCGCGTCCGCGTGCACAGTGAGAGCTGGAGCGCCTCGACCAGCGCGACGCTGCGCAAGGGACAGGAGGTGCGGGTTACCGGCATGGACGGCTTGCAGTTGACCGTAGAGCCACTGAACGAGGACAGAGGGAATGATTGACATGAATCCAGTGATAATGGGTGTGCTTTTTTTCATCGCCGCGCTGCTGTTCGCGTCGATCAAGATACTGCGCGAGTACGAACGTGGCGTGGTGTTTTTCCTCGGGCGCTTCCAGCGGGTCAAGGGGCCGGGTCTGATCATCATCATTCCGGGCGTTCAGCAGATGGTGCGTGTCGACCTGCGCACCGTCACGATGGACGTGCCGACGCAGGACGTGATCTCGCGTGACAACGTCTCCGTCAAGGTCAACGCGGTGCTGTATTTCCGCGTTGTTGATCCGGAGCGGGCGATTATCCAGGTCGAGGACTACATCATGGCCACCAGTCAGCTGGCCCAGACCACGCTGCGGTCGGTCCTCGGCGCCCACGAACTGGATGAGATGCTGATGAATCGCGAACAGCTCAACCATGATATCCAGGCAATCCTCGATCAACAGACCGATGCCTGGGGGATCAAGGTTGCGAATGTCGAGATCAAACACGTCGATCTGGACGAGTCGATGATACGGGCGATTGCGAGGCAGGCTGAGGCGGAAAGGGAGCGTCGCGCGAAGGTGATCCATGCCGAGGGCGAACTGCAGGCCTCGGAAAAGCTGCTCGCCGCCACCGAGGTACTCACCCGCAACCCGGTCAGCATCCAGCTGCGCTATCTGCAGACCCTGAGCGAGGTATCGAACTCCAAGGGGTCGACGGTGGTGTTTCCATTTCCGGTCGAGATGGTCGAAATGTTCAAGCGGGCAGACAAGGGGCAATGACTTTGGTGTGGAGCTCAGCCGGCAACCGCCCGGGCCAGCTGATCATCCCGAGTCAACTGACCCCGCAGATTCTGTCCGAAGCAGCGGCTCCAGTGCCGACCACACGTTGTCGAGAATGAGTGGCTGGGCCGTCACGCCAGGGTGGATGCCGTCCGGCTGCATCAATTCACGCGTCTCGGCGACACCTTCGAGAAAAAATGGCACCAGCGCCACCTGTTCCTCGTGCGCCAATTCCAGATAGACACGGTGGAACTTCTCACCAAAGGCCCTGCCATAATTCAGCGGTAATCTGACGCCGAGCAGTAGTACGCTGGCGCCAGCGGCCCGTCCCTCCTCGATCATGCGGCGTAGATTGCCGAAGGTCTGTTCCGGGGCGAGGCCGCGCAGACCGTCGTTGCCGCCGAGCGCGATGATCAAGACGGCGGGGCGTTCGCGCTCCAGCGTGGCCGGTAGGCGCGAGAGCCCGCCGCGTGTGGTGTCGCCGGTAATGCTCGCGTTGACGACCTCGTAGTCGAGGCCCTGCTCGCGCAAACGTTGTTGCAGCAGCGCCACCCAGCCGCGCTGCTTGTCGATACCGTAGGCTGCGCTGAGGCTATCACCCACCACCACGATCTTGGGCGCCGCGTTCGCGCGCAGCGGAAAAGACGCAACAAGCAGCAAAATGGCAATACAGGCAAAGGTTCGCATAGCGGCTGAACAACTCGAAAAAAAAGTCAGGATGTCGGAGGGCCGTGTCCTCGACATCCTGTCGGCGATCGACATGCAGGTCAATGCCGGCGAGGCCGCAGCGATCCTGGGTCCATCCGGTTCCGGCAAATCCACCCTGCTCGGCCTGCTCGCCGGATTGGACCAGCCGACCGCGGGCCGGGTTTCGCTGCTCGGCAGGGATCTCTCGAACATGGACGAGGATGCCCGGGCCGCGCTGCGCGCCGGTCGTGTCGGCTTTGTGTTCCAGTCGTTTCAGCTTCTGCCCGGCATGACCGCGCTGGAAAATGTTGCACTGCCGCTGCAGATCGGGGGCAGGAATGGCGCCCGCAGCCAGGCGGAAACCCTGCTGCGCGAAGTTGGCCTGGGCGAGCGTTTGTCCCACCTGCCGCGGCAGCTGTCAGGCGGTGAGCAGCAGCGAGTCGCGCTGGCGCGTGCGTTCGCCGGCGACCCGGAGGTATTGTTTGCCGATGAGCCGACCGGAAACCTCGATGCCGAGAGTGGCCAGCGGATAATCGATCTGCTGTTCCGACTGCGCGACCGGGTCGGCAGCACGCTGCTTCTGGTCACCCACGATCAGCAGCTTGCTGCGCGCTGTGACCGTGTGCTGCGCCTGGAAGCCGGACGGCTGGCGGGTGCCTCGTGAGCAGCGGCTGGCTGTCTTTTCGGCACTGGCGCGCGGCGTTACGCGACCCCGGTCTGCGCCTGCTCACGGCGGCCGTATTGGTGGCGGTTGCAGCGCTGAGTTCGGTGGCCTTCTTTGCCGACCGGGTCGAGCGCGCGCTGCTGCTGCAGGGGGCGGCGCTGCTCGCCGCCGACCTGGTGGCGGAACAGGGTGAACCGATACCGCAGGCGTGGCTTGACCAGGCGGAAGGCCTCGGGCTCAGTCGCGCCCGGGCCATCACTTTCCCCAGCGTCATCATCGCCAACGAACGACCGTTGCTGGTGCAGGTTAAGGCAGTCGAGGTCCCGTACCCGCTGCGCGGCAAGCTGCTGGTGGAAACCCCGGCGGGCCCGGCCGGCCGGCCCCCGGGTGCCGGCGAGGCCTGGCTGGAGGGGCGGCTGCGCGACCGCCTTGGCGCGGCGATCGGCCAGACCCGCGTCGAGCTAGGTGAGTTGGATCTGGACGCGGCCGGTGTACTGGTCGACGAACCGGATCGCGGCGGAAACCTGTTTCAGCTGGCGCCGCGCCTGATGATCAACTTTGCCGATGCCGAACGCAGCGGACTGCTCGGTCCGGCCAGCCGGGTCCAATATCGTCTACTGATTGCCGGAGATCCCGGCCAGGTGCAGCATATGCGCAGCTGGCTCACCGCCCGCATATCAGCTGGTGGCGGACTGGTCGATGTCGAAAATGCCCGGCCCGAGTTGCGCACGGCGCTCGAGCGCGCGCGGCGCTTTCTCAGCCTGGCGGCGCTTTGCGCCAGTCTTTTGGCCGGCGTCGCGATCCTGTTGGCCACCCGGCGCTATGTGGATCGAGCCCTCGACGGCGCGGCGGTTCTGCGCACGCTGGGCATGAGCGGCATGGCGGTGCTGCGCTGGCATCTCGGTCAGTTGCTGGCGGTCGTGATCGTCGCGACCGCTGTCGGCAGTGTTGCCGGTCTGCTCGGGCAGCAGGCGCTGGTGATGCTGCTCGGGGACTGGTTCGGTAGCGTGCTGCCGCCGCCCGGCCCGCGCCCGCTGCTGGTCGGTCTGTTGTTCGGGCTGAGTTTGGCGCTGGGGTTCGCGCTTCCGACACTGCTGCGGATTGGGCAGGTCCCGCCGTTGCGCGTGTTGCGGCGCGAGCTGGATGCGCCGGGCGTTGCGAGCTGGCTGATCTGGTTGCTGGCCGCGGCGGTATTCTTTGGCCTGATGGTCTGGCAGGTTCGCGACCTGCGCCTGGCCGGTGGCATGGCACTGGCACTGCTCGCTGCCCTGGTCGTATTGATGCTGGCTGGTTGGTTGCTCCTGCGCCTGCTGGCCCCGCTGCGTCGGGCGGGTGGTTCGGCTGCGATGGGGCTGGCGGCGCTGGTGCGTTATCCGCATCTGACGTTGCTGCAGCTCAGCGGCTTTGGGCTCGGCATCACGCTGTTGCTGCTGCTCACCGTGGTGCGTGTCGACATCATCGATACCTGGCAGGGCAGTTTGCCGGAAAGCGCGCCGAACCACTTCCTGATAAATCTGCAGCCCGAGGAGCGCGCCCGGTTTGCCGGCATGCTAGAGACGCGCCAGGTGCCGAATTCGGGACTGCACGCGACCACCCGTGCACGCCTGATCGCGATCGGTGCGCGCAAGGTGGAAGCGGATTCGTACGCCAATCTGCGCGCCCGCCGCCTCGCCGCACGCGAATTCAACCTCGGCTTCAGTGCGGCCATGCAGAGCGACAACCGCATTCAGCAGGGGCGCTGGTGGGATCGGCCGAGCGACGTTGCTGCGCAGTTCTCGGTGGAAGTGGGCATCGCCGAGTCGCTCGGTATCCAGTTGGGCGACGACCTGACGTTCGAGGTCGCCGGTCAGACGGTCACCGCGCCGGTAACCAGCCTTCGATCCGTGGCCTGGGACTCGTTCAATGTGAACTTCTTCGTCGTCGGGACGCCCGGGATGGCCGCGAACCTACCGGTTACCTATCTCAGCAGCTTCTTCCTCGATCAGGATACCGAGGGGGTGACCCTGGACGTGGTGAGGGAGTTTCCGGCCGTTTCGGTGATCGACGTGAGGCCGCTGCTGCGCCAGGTCCGCGAGATCATGGAACGCGGCGCCCTGGCGGTCGAAATGGTATTTCTGTTTACCCTCATCGCCGCAGGGCTGGTCACCGTTGCCGCCGCGCAGGTGAGCCGTGACGAACGCGCCCGCGAGGTCGCGGTGATGCGCACGCTCGGCGCGTCGCGGCGCCGACTGCTTGGCGCCGTGCTGGCAGAGTTTGGGCTGCTCGGCCTGCTCGGCGGCGTGTTGGCGGCACTGTTGGCGAGTGTCAGCGGCTACCTGATTGCGGTTCAGTTGTTCGACCTGCCCGGCCGAATCAGCCCGGCCACCTGGTGGCTGGGGGTCGTGGTCGGCACCCTGGTGGTGGCCCTGGTCGGCTGGCTCGCCACCCGGCGCCTGCTTCGCGTGCCGCCGATGCAGGTGCTCAATTCGGGCTGAGTCTGATCGATGCGACACCTGATCAGGTGTTGTACACCGGCCACCAGCCCTTGCGTCTGGGCCAATCGCCAGCCGGCTTCGCATCGATGTGCACGCTTGACTCGCGTGGCAGCTACCTGGGCACTTGCGCCCGGACCGTTCGATCCGCGGGGCGCCGTGAATCCGTCCGTGGAGGCTGACGCCCGCTGCGGCAGATGCCCTCGGACCAGGCAAGCCGGACCGTCTTCCAGAACCCATTGTCTCGTTGAGCAGCGGCCATTGTGCTTAACTCAGCCTATCGATCACAGTCGAAGAGGGCATGAGGTGTTCACGGCCGAGGGTTTCGGCGATCTTGTCTGCGGCCCCGCATGGTCCCCTAGCGTGGGTTGCATATCCTCGCGGCGGTCCGTGCAGGCATGGCTCCCAGGGGGCTCCGGACGGTGATCGTGGAGTGCCTTGCCCGGCGGATCATGGCGCCGTTTCAGGGGGTGCTGCAGATCATCCGCGTTGGCGCCGGCGAGGCCGAGAGCGTCGACGGGGTGAACTGGGTGCTGTACGCGGCACATCCCGACATCCTGGCCCATTCGGGTCTGTCCGAGGTTCGTTTTGGCACCTGGTCTGCCGGCCAGGGGCTGCGGCGCGCGATGGTGCGCGGGACGGCGGCCGGCGGGCTGATCGAGCGCATCGGTCAACCGCTGATCGGCGCCCTGCAGGCCTTCGCCGAGCAGGCGCCGTTTCCACTGCACGACCGGCTCGAGTACTGGCTGCTCGATACCGCTACCCGTGAGCCGCTGGTGCTGATTGACAGCCGTCTGCCGGACGAGGCCCTGCCGCCGGCCGAACCTGCCAACTGGTTGCCCGGCAAGGCCGCGCATGACGAGTTCGCAGTTCTCGAAGAGCTCGAGGACATGATCGCCGAGCGGGCAGGCAGGCGTCCCGAGGCGGCCTGGTTCGAACGCGATGCCGCCGGTGGTGGGCGCGAGGCCGACGGGGCCAGCTACCCGGCGACCCATTTCCCCCGACTCTTGCTGACGACACAGTGGCCCGAGCGGCGCCAGCGGCGTCTCGCAAGGGCCTTCATCGAATGGTGGGCCCCCGCTCTGCTGCAGTTGCAGCACCTGGACGACGCCGAGCGCGGCATACTGGAACATGCGGCCGCGCGCCGCGCCCCGGTGCTCGCACGATTGTTTCGCCTGTATCCGAAGACCATGGACGAAAGTCTGATCCGGGTGGCCCGGGTACAGGCGCGCATGCAGGCATCCAAGACCCATGCGGCGCACTACGAGGAACCCTTCCTTTGGTCGGAGTAGCCGTCACGGCGCGGCGCAGGCTGATATTGGCGAGCGGCGATCAGCAGTGGGGTGAGCGGTGGCTCCTCGGACAATTGAACGAGGCCGACCTGGCCGCGACGCTGTGGATTGCCGAGCGCGCCCCGGCCGGGGTGCAGCCGATCCGGTCGGCACGGGTCACCCAGTGCCTGGGCGGTGAGCACCGCCTGCTGGTGTGCAATGCCCATCAGGGGTTTCATCCGGACGCCGTCGCGGCCGCGGCCGGTACCCTGCGCGGTGGCGGCGATTGTGTGCTGCTGATACCGCCGCTGGAGAGCTGGTCCAGCTTCGCCGATCCGGACAAGTCGCGGTTCGCGGCGTATCCGCGCACGCTGAGCGATATGAACAGCGGTTTCCTCGAACGTCTGCTGCGCTGTTGGTGTGATCAACCGGCCACCCATACGGTTACCCCCAGCTCGCCGCTGACAGTGCGCCTGGCGCCACCGGCGGCCGAAACCTTTCAGCCGAGCGACGGACAACGGGCCGCGGTGTCGGCCGTGGAGCGGGTGGCGCATGGGCACGCGCGCCGGCCGCTGGTGCTGACGGCCGATCGCGGACGTGGCAAATCCACTGTGCTTGGCATTGCGGCGGCACGCCTGTTGATCGGCGGCTTGCCACGGATCACCGTGGTCGCACCGCACCGTGCAGCGGCCGAGACCCTGTTTCGTCATGCGCTGGCCGAGGCGGGTATCGAGCCGCGCGCGCCCGGCGATGTCCGCATTGCCGGAGGCATGCTGCGTTTTCGGTTGCCCGCCGAATGTATCGGCGATGCAGCCGGCGTGCCGGGGCTGATTCTGGTCGACGAGGCCGCTGCGATACCGGTCGGCGTGCTGCAGCGCCTGCTGGAGGTTGGAAACCGTCTGGTGTTCGCCAGCACGGTGCATGGTTACGAAGGCAGTGGGCGTGGGTTCGATATCCGTTTCCGTGCGCTGCTGAACGAGCGCATGCCGCAGTGGCGGGGCCTGCACCTGTCCGAACCGCTGCGCTGGCCCCCCGACGACCCGCTGGAGGCAGCACTCAACCGTGGCTTTCTGCTGGATGTCGAGCTGACCGCACCACCTGCCGATGCGGCGCTATCCATCCAGCGGGTCGAGCCAGCGATGCTGGCCGGGCACGAACCCCTGCTACGCTCTGCGTTCGCGCTACTGGTGAATGCGCATTACCAGACGCGCCCCTCCGACCTGCGCCAGCTGCTCGACAACCCGGATGTGCACCTGTGGCTGGCATGTCGAGGCGATGTCGTGGTCGGCGTACTGCTGTGCTGCGCCGAAGGGGGGTTCGATCCGGACATGGCGGGGCAGGTGCTGTCCGGCAGACGCCGCCCGCGTGGTCACCTGCTGGCACAGTCGCTCGCGGTGCATGCCGGGCTCGACGAGGTGCTGGGGCAGCGGGTGTTACGGGTGCAGCGGATCGCCGTGCATCCGCAGATGCGCCGTGAGGGTTTGGGACGCGGCTTGCTCGAGGTCTGCGCCGCCTGGGCGGAGGGGCATCGTTTCGACTTACTCGGCTGTGCGTTTGCGGCCGATTCGCCGCTGCTGGGATTCTGGCGTGCGCTGCACTTCGCCGCGGCGAGGCTTGGCACCCGGGTCGATCCGGCAAGTGCAGCAAACTCGCTGTTCATGCTGCGCGGTCTGAGTGCGCGCGGCAGCAAACTGGCCGACCGTGCCGGGCTGCAGTTCCTGGCCGGCCTGCCCTGGTCCCTGGTGGCGAGCCTTAGCGAAATCGATAGTCACCTCGCGGCACTCCTGTTGCGCGGCCGAATGTGCGACGATCTTCGTTTGAGCGCCGCCGAGCGGCAGGGTTTGGCGCGCGTCGCGTCTGGCGCCCGTCAGCCGGCCACTGTCGAGTCCGCTCTTTGGAAGGCCCTTGTCCAGTTTGCCGCCCAGGGTTGTGCGGCGCCGGAGCAGCTTGCCCCGCTGCTTGCCCGGTGGCTCCAGCAACGCACATCCGACAGGGTATGCCGGACTTTCGGGCTGGACGGTCGACGCGTACTCGAAGGCCGCCTGCGCGAGTTGCTGCGGGAAAATCAGATGTCCCTGCTGTGCGGCGGTTGACGGGCCCGAGCGCGCGACATAAATTCGCGCTCAAACACCACCCTCGAGGAGGTTCGTATGTTGAAGGCCGGAGATTTGGCACCGGATTTCGTCCTGCCCGATGCCGACATGCAAATGACCGATTCTGCGAGCCTCGTCGGCAGCCCCTATGTCATCTACTTCTATCCGAAAGACGACACGCCGGGTTGCACGATAGAGGGCATCGAGTTCACCGATCTGATGGGTGACTTCGAGGCGCTTGGCGTCGCGGTTATCGGCGTCAGCAAGGACACCTGCGTCAGCCATGCCGCGTTCCGCGACAAGTACGGCCTCAGTATTCACCTGCTGGCGGATGTCGAGGGACAGCTGTGCGATGCCTATGGCGTGTGGCAGGAGAAGGAAAAAAACGGCGAAAAGAACATGGGCATCGTACGCTCGACCTTCATCGTCGACGACGGGGGCCGGATTTGCCACGCCATTTACGACGTGAAGCCCAAGGGGCATGCAGAGCAGGTGCTGGAGCTGGTCCGTTCCTTGTGATTCCGGTCCTCTGTGGCTTGTCTTATCCCAGCAGCTTCTTCATGCCCTTGATGACGATATCGGCGTAGCTGACGATACCGATCACCTCGCGGGCTTCCACCACGGCGGCGCGGTACAGCCGGTAGCGCTCGAACATGCGGGCGCAGTAGCGGATGTCCATCGCCGGATCGACCCCGATCAGGGGCTTTTCCATGATCTCGTAGATGTTCACCCGTTCCGGTGCACGATTGCGTGCCAGCACGTCGGTGGCGATGTGCTCAAGTTCGACGATGCCAAACTCGTCGTTCTCGTTGCGGCGGCGCACGATCAGCGCCTTGGTGTCGATGTGCTTCATGTCGCGCAGCGCGTCGGCCACCGTGGCCAGGCCGTCGACGACATCGAAATCGACCTTCATTACGTCGCGTACGCGTACCAATTCGGATTCGGTCATAGCTCTTCCTCTACGATTTCATGGAGTTTCGCGACCTGTCCGGTGACGCCGACCGCGTCCTCGACATCGATCTGGATCGCGATGCCGGAACCGGTTTTGGCGTCGAACTCGCCGGCACGCTCGATTTCCTCGAGGATCTGTCGTGCCAGATGCTCTTCGACCAGGAATAGGATCATATCGCGCTGGGTATCGAGCGACAGGCCGAAAAAGGTCTTGGGCTCGATCAGGCCCTCGCCGCGGGCATTGTTGATGACCGTGGCACCCGTCGCCCCGGCGTGGCGTGCGGCCTTGAGCACGGCATCGGTTTTGTCGTCGTTGACAAAGGCAATCAGGAGTTTGAAATGCATGAATGAGGCTCCTCAGTTCGATCTGCTGGCTTGTTTCGCACGCCATTCGGAAAGTTGCGCATAGGCCATTACGGTTATCATCGGAAACAGGCTGGCGAAGGCGATCAGGCCAAAGCCGTCCAGCAGCGGGCTGCGGCCCGGTACGGTGCTGGCGAGCCCGAGGCCGAGTGCTGCGACCAGTGGAACGGTTACTGTCGAGGTTGTGACCCCACCGGAGTCATAGGCCAGCGCGATAATCAGGCGCGGGGCAAAAAAGGTCTGAATTACGACCACGATATAGCCGGCAACGATGTACCAGTGCAGCGGAGTGCCGCTGACGATGCGATAGGTGCCGAGCGCGATACCGATGGCCACTCCGATCGCCACCGCGACGCGCAGACCCATGACGCCTATGCTGCCAGCCGAAACCTGGTGCGCCTTCAATGCGACGGCCAGCAGCGACGGCTCGGCGATGGTGGTCGAAAATCCAATTGCAAAGGCGAACAGGTATATCCACTGGTAATCCCACCAATCGGCGGGGGCCGAAAGGTCGCTGCCTCCGGCGATGAACGCCGGATCGGTAAGTTGTGCCGCCATCAGTTTTCCGAGTGGAAACAGGGCCATTTCCAGCCCCTCGAGAAAGAAGGCGAGGCCGACCAGGACGAAGGCGAAGCCGGCCAGTGTGCGGCCCAGGTGTGGGATCGGCTGGCGCAGCACCAGCAGCTGGAATCCGAACACGATCGCGGCTATCGGGACAACGTCTGCAACCGTGGCGAACAAGGTGTGGAATAGTTCGCCCAGCTTGCCTGGGAGCGAGACCAGGAGATCCTTGGCCGGGCCGACGAACCACTCGATTAGCTCTCCTATAGGGCCCAACACCATCAGCATCCAGCCTTCGATCTGGTGGACCGCACTGCGAAACATCACACCGAACGGACCGTCGAGCTTCTGGGCGTTGTCGCCAACGCCGAAGATACCGTAGCCCATCACGAAGATCATCGGCGTCAGAGAGGCGAACGCGATCAGGCCGAAGCCGTCAATCATCGGATGGCGCCCCTTGATCGAGGACGCCAGGCCAACACCGAGCGCGGTCACCAGTGGTACCGTGATGGTCGACGTCGTCACGCCACCGGAATCGTAGGCGATCCCGATGATCTCCGGCGGCGCAAACATGGTCATTACGATGACGCCGATGTAGCCGGCGATGATCAGATACTGGATCGGCCAGCCGCGGATGATTCGTAGCACCCCGATCAGGATTGCAAAGCCGACCGACAGCGCGACGGTGATCCTCAGGCCATCTGCGTAATCTGCCTTGGACTCCACGTTGTTCGCAATCATCTGGCCGACCGCCGCGACTTCGGCCGCCTCCGCCGCGACCGCGATCAATGCCGGCTCCGCGACCGTGGTGCCGAATCCGAGCGCGAAGGCGAATAGCAGCAACCAGGTCAGCGAGCCCTTCCGGGCAAACGCATGGGCCATGTTCTCGCCGATCGGAAACAGACCCATCTCCAGGCCGCGTACGAACAGGGCGAGCCCGATCACGACGAACAGGGAGCCGAGCAGGATCTCGCCGAGGTTGGGGATCGGCTGCCGCAACACCAATAATTGGAAAAACGCGATCACGACCATGATCGGGAGCAGGTCGCGGGTACTGGACAGCAGGGGCGCTGCAAGCTGTTTGAGTTTTTCCACTGCCCGCACTGTGCCAAATCCATTGGCCGGCCGCCAGGATTGAATGAGTGTTTCGTGCCGCTGTGGTCGATTCGACGTCCCGGATCAGCGGCCGAAGCGCTGACTTTGGCATGGGCGTCCCGGCACATTCGACCCGCGGGACGCCGCGGATCCATCCATGGAGGCTCGACTGTCGCCTGGCCGGGATTGATCGGTCTGCGGGGGATTCTCTTCGACAGCGGCAGGAGCTAAGGTGCTTACATGTCGCTGCGGCTGCGTATCCTGCTTTTTCTATTCCTGTTCGGCCTGGTGCCGCTGATGCTGGCGGTTGTGATCAACCTCCCGCTGGTGCTGGAAAGGGTGGACCTGTTCTATCGGCACGCCTTTCTGCAGAACCTGCGGGCCGATTTCAGCGACCTGGATCAGCACCTGGCCAGTCGTGACGCCAGCGTTCGCCTGCTGGCCAAGTTGCCGGAACCCGGCGCGCTGATGGGCGGCGATGGCGAAGCCGAACAGGACGCGGCGGAGATCGACCTGGCGCGTGCCCGCTATACCCAGTGGATCAACCGGATTCTGGGGGACGAGCGCGACATTACCGAGATACTTTTCCTCGACGAGGAAGGCGTGGAGCGTTTCTGGCTCGAGCGTGACAGTGTTACCTCCGAGTGGCGGCCGACCACGCGCCGCCCGCGCGGGGTACCGCCGGATCAGGTCGCATTGTTGCTGTCCGGCCGACTTCACAATGTCGTCCTCAGCCCACTGCGCATCGACCTGAACGCCGGCGATCCGGCCCGCGTGTTCACTCTCCAGCTTCTGAGTCCTATCGCCTCTGCGATACCCGGCGACCCCCCGATCGGGGTCGTCGCGATCACGCTCGATATCGCCGGCCTCGTGAGGCGTGACACCACGACGCTGTGGGTGCACGACGACGGCCGCTATCTGCGCCTGCCCGATCTGCCGGGGCCCGCAGGTGATGCATTCGTTGACTACCCCGGCCTGGCCGATGATTTCCGGGCCAACCGCGTTGTGCTTTGGGAACGGGGGGGCGAGCGCGTGATCTGGGTCCCGATGTTCCGCACCCTGGGCGGCCGCACGCTCTGGGTCGGGAGACCGGTCGACGACCAGCCGCTGCAGGTGTTTCGTACCGAGATCGTCATGCGTGTGTTGTTGATCATACTCGGCCTGGTGGTGCTGCAGTTTATCGTCGCGCGCTGGATCACCCGACGCGCCGAGCGCGTCGGGCATGATTTGACCCAGGGCGTGCAGAAGACACTCGAATCCGACCAGCCGGTGGTGTTCGAATGGTCGGGCTCGCCGGAGTTGCGCCAACTGGCCGATGATCTGACCCGTCTGTCTCGTACCCACGCCAGCCAGACCCGCGACCTACGAGAACATGCCCGTGAGCTCGAGGCGACCAACCGCTACAAGTCGCAGTTTCTGGCCAATGTCAGCCATGAGTTGCGCACGCCCCTCAACTCGATTCTGCTGCTGTCCAAGCTGCTGGCGTCGAAGGGAGATAAACTGGACGGAGAGTCGCTGCAACAGGCTCAGGTAATCCACAAGGCCGCCTATGATCTCAAGGCGCTGATCGACAACATTCTGGATCTGTCACGCATTGAGGCGGGGCGGCTCGATCTGCATCTGGAATCGATTGTCGTCGTCGATCTGCTGGACGATCTCCGGCTACTGCTCGAGCCCCAATTCGAGGCCAAGGCCCTGCGGCTGGAAATGCAGATTCAGCCGGGAACTCCGGAACGGATCCAGACCGACGCCGACAAGGTGCGTCAGGTGCTGAAGAACTTCCTGGCCAATGCTGTGAAGTTCACCGAACGGGGCGTGGTGTCGCTGAGGGCCGCCCCGGCGAGCCCTCCCTACGCAGTTGCGTTGTCGGTCAAGGACACGGGAATCGGCATAGCGGCGGGAAAGCAGGACGTGATTTTCGAGGCGTTCCAGCAGGCCGATGGTTCGACCAGCAGGCGCTTCGGCGGCACCGGACTTGGCCTGACTATCAGCCGCCAGCTGGCCGACCTGCTCGAAGGCGAGATCCGTCTGGTCAGCCAGCCGGGTAGGGGGGCGGAGTTCACACTGCTACTGCCAGAGGTGCGCAGCGGGCTGGATGCGGTGCCGCTCGACGGTGCGCGTGGGGTTTTGCCGGCGCCAGAAGAGTTGGCCCGGCCGGAAGAGGACGTGATGCCGGAGCCCGCTGGATTGCGCGGGCTGCACGTGCTGCTGATGCAGCCGGACGTGCGCATCCAGCTGCGGCTGGGTGCCATTCTGCGCGGCTGGGGCATGCATTTGCACCTGGCCGACGATCTCGAGGAGCTTGCCGAGACGCTGGACGAACTGGAGCGCGTCGACGTGCTGCTGATCGATGCGGCCATGCCCCAGGATGACGCATGTGCTACGATCGAAAAATTATATGAGCATTTGGGGCCTGATGTCGTCGTGATCGGGCTGATGCCGGCTGGCCGGGAAGATGCTCGTGAGGCCTGCCTAGGTCAGGGGGCGGCCGACGTCATAGGCATGCCGTGCGATGCCCATGAGCTGTCAGAGGTACTGAGTCGACATCTGCGAAGGCATGTCGAATAGTGTTTCGATGAAGCGATATTCCGGATTCAAACTGCTAGCCGTCGACGACAACGAACATAATCTGTTCACGCTGCGTGCCTTGGTGCAGCAGCATATGGATGTCGAGATCCTCGAAGCGCGCGGCGGCGCGGAGGCACTCGAGATCGCTCAGGCCAATCCCGATATCGACCTGGTAATTCTCGATGTGCAGATGCCGGAGGTCGATGGCTTCGAGACCGCGCAGATGCTCAAGCTGCGCAAAAAGACTCGGGATATCCCCATCATCTTCCTGACGGCTGCATTCAAGACCGAGGAGTTCCAGCGCAAAGGCTACGACGTCGGTGCGGTCGACTACCTGCTGAAACCGATCGATGACAACCAGTTCCTCAACAAGATCAGTACCTACTTCCGCCTGATCGAGAAGGAGCGCGAACTCAACCAGGTCCTCGAGGAAAAAGTCGCACGACGCACAGAGCAACTCGACCAGGCGAAGCAGTATCTCGAGAACATCCTGAAATACATGGGCGAGGCCCTGCTCGTATTGTCGCCGGAGGGCGTCATTCGCGAAGTGAACCCTGCGGCTTGTGAGATGCTCGGCTATTCTCCCGACGAACTGACCGGCATGTCGATCGGTGACGTATTCGAGGAGGAAGGCGAAGAGCAGGCCGACGCCTTCATGGGGACCTGGCTGGAGGCCCTGATCCGCACCGGGGCCCTGCGTGACATCGATGCCGCGTTCATCGCCAAGGGCGGCGAGCGCATCCCAATACTGTTTTCCCGCACCGCGGTGACGAAAACCGACGGCGCGATTCGAGACATCATCTGCATCGCGAAGAACATGCGTGGTTATCGCAAGGTATCGGAGGGAGCAGATGCGTCGACTGCGGCTGGCTGAATCTGTAGGAGTAAGTAATGACAGAGTCCACGGAACCGCAAGTGCCGGAAGACGAAGATCCGACCATGACAGCGAACGCCCTGAAGGCGATGGCCCATCCCTTGCGCTGGAAAATCCTGTGCACGCTGGGTGACCGTGAGTTGTCGGTCGGGGAGATCGTCGAACAGACTGGAACCTCGCAGAGCAATATCTCGCAGCATCTCGAACAGCTGCGCAATAAGAATATCGTCACCTCGCGCAAGGAGGCGAACCGTATCTATTATCGGATTCGCAATGGCAAGCTGCTGGAGTTGATCGGCACCATGCGCACGGTACTGTGTCCGACCTATCTGGACGACCGGTATCCGGGCAATTGAGTTTGCTGCGACGCCTTCCTGCCCGTCAGGGCCCCCAGCATGGGTCGCGTTGCGGGTCGGGGTGAAATGGCGTGTCTTTGGTCGCCGACTACGAGGCACTGCTTGCCAGCGAGGGTCTGAGTAGAGATCCCGACCAGCAGCGCGTGATCGAATCGTTTGAGCGGGTCGCGAACGATGTCTGCCGACCGGTTCCTCAGGGTTGGAAACGCTGGTTGCAGCGCGCGGAACCGCCGACCAAAGGGCTCTATGTCTGGGGCGGCGTGGGCCGTGGCAAGACCTGGCTGATGGACTTGTTCCACGACCATCTGGAAGGTGTGCCCAAGACGCGTCTGCATTTTCACCGCTTCATGCAGCTGGTCCACAGTGAGCTGGCTGCCATCAGGGGCAAGTCGAATCCGCTGCAGATTATTGCAGCACGCATGGCGCGAAACTGGCGGGTACTTTGTCTGGATGAGTTCCATGTCGTCGATATCGGAGATGCGGTGATCCTGGCGGGGTTGCTGCGCAGTCTTTTTGAGCAGGGTATTGTGCTGGTGACCACCTCGAATGTGTTGCCCGACAACCTCTACCGGGACGGCATCCAGCGCGCCAGCTTTCTGCCGGCGATCGACTTGTTGAACGCCCGCACCGAGGTCCTGGAGCTGGGCGGCGATCGTGACTACCGCAAGATGATCCTGGAGCAGGCCCGCGTCTACCATACGCCGCTGGGTGCCCAGACCGATGCCGTGCTGCTCGAAGAGTTCTACCGTCTGGCGCGCACTGAACCTGAGGGTCCGGGAGACCTGCTGATCAATGGTCGGCCGATGGCCTATCGTTTTCGTGCGCAGGATGTGGTGTGGTTCGATTTCGAGGCCCTGTGCGGGCCGCCGCGCAGCCAGAACGATTACATCGAGCTGGCACGCTGCCACCAGACGGTGTTCCTTTCCGATATCCCGGTCATGGGTGGGTCGCGCGATGACCGCATGCGGCGCTTCATCTTTCTGGTCGACGAGTTCTATGACCGCCGGGTAAAGCTGGTGTTGAGCGCCGAGGCGCCGGCGTCCCACCTGTACATCGGCGAGCGACTGGCATTCGAGTTTCGGCGCACGCTGAGCAGGCTGACCGAGATGCAGACATCGGCGTTTCTTGGCAGGCCGCACTTGGGTTGAGTCGCGAAAAGGGGGATCATTGCCTCTCTCCTGGCCGGGGGACGTGGGCTTGTCGCTTGGTTCTCCCGGTCGCAGCCGATCAATTTGGACTGATGATGACGTACGAAACCATGCCAAAAACAGGCTGGGCGCGTGAAGCACTGGCTGGCCGGACGCAGGTGCTGATGTTTGCCGCCCTGGTGGGCGGCGCTGCGACTGGTGCCGTGCCGCCGGAAGTGTTGGAGCCGGAGGTGACGATAGAAGAGTTTTCGAACCGCACCGAAGAGGCCTACTGGGTCAATCAGCGCCGGGCCGCGATCAAGATCTCGCCGAAGCATGGGGTCCCCTATTACATCGTTGATCCGGATGCCGACGGCACCTACGAGATGCGTCGTAGCGGGCCCGACATCGACAGTAAGCCGAACATGTGGAAGGTGCTGCAGTGGTGAAGGCTGTGCAGCCGCCACTACTATCCATGAACCTTGCGGCATGTCGCGCGCAGGCCGGCATCCGTTGGGATCTCCCGCTTGTCGACCGCGTCTGCATGGATTTTCGGATAGCGACGCAACGCCCGTTTGAGA
Source organism: uncultured Gammaproteobacteria bacterium (assembly GCA_963808165.1). Lineage (GTDB taxonomy): Bacteria > Pseudomonadota > Gammaproteobacteria > Chromatiales > Chromatiaceae > Thiosocius. Next base: position 364,939 of record CAWEET010000001.1, read on the forward strand.
CTGGGGCTTGATTGTCAGATAGCATTAATTGATATGAAGTAAATTATAAAAAACTGGGAGTCCTGGTCATGACATCAAAGGGCCGTGGATTGGGCCGGGGATCGTTGCTGCTGCTCATGCTGGTCGGCGCGGCGACAACAGCCAGCGAACTCGAGATCGCGCCGGTAGTGGTTGCCGAACTGCCGCGTGTCTATCGCCTCGACGGGACGGCCGAGGCGGTGCAGCGCGGGACCGTATCGGCGCAGACCTCCGGGCGCGTGGTCGAGGTCAGTTTCGACGTCGATGACCTGGTGCGCAAAGGCGATGTGATCGTGCAGATCGACGATGCCCGCCAGCAGGCCGGTGTGCGGCAGGCCGAGGCCAACCTGGAGGCTGCGACCGCGAAACGCCGCGATGCCGAACAGGAGTACCAGCGCATCCTTGGGGTGTTCGCCAAGGACGCGGTATCCAAGGCCGACATGGATCGGGGAACCGCAGCGTTCCACCAGGCCCGTGCCAATGCAGAGGCGGCCGAGGCGGCGTTGCACCAGGCGCGCGAAGAACTTGCGTATACGCGGGTCAGGGCGCCTTACAACGGGCTTGTGACCGAGCGTCTGGTCGAGGTCGGCGAAATGGCACAACCTGGGCAGCGCTTGATGTCCGGCCTGTCGCTCGAGCAGATGCGCGTCGCCGTGGATGTCCCGCAAAACCTGATCGCGTCGATTCGCGAGCAGGGCGAGGCTCAGGTGGAGATCGGCGGCCGTTGGATCGCCGCCGAAGGTATCACCGTCTTTCCGGTTGCCGACCCGAGTTCGGACACCTTCAAGGTGCGTCTGCGTCTGCCGGGCGATGTCGAGGGTGTGTTTCCCGGCATGTACGTAAAGGTCGGTTTCGTCGCCGGAAAGCAGGCGAGCCTGGTGATCCCGCTATCCGCCGTGGTGGCGCGCTCCGAGGTCATCGGCGCGTATGTGGTCGACGCTGAGGGCAGGGTGCAGTTTCGGCACATTCGGCTGGGGTCTCCGGCCGGTCCGGACCATGTCAGTGTCTTGTCCGGCCTGAGCGAGGGTGAGCAGGTGGCCAGAGATCCGGTCGCCGCCGGGATCCTGCTGAAGAGGCAGCGGACCGCGCAGGTGGGAGATGAGTAAGATCGGGCTTTCCGGCTCTGTCGCCAAACGCTTCCAGTCGACCCAGATCACCCCGCTGCTCGCGCTGGTCGGGATCCTGCTGGGCGTGTTTGCGGTGTTGGTCACGCCACGCGAGGAAGAGCCGCAGATCAACGTGACCTTCGCCAATGTCTTCATCCCGTTTCCGGGCGCCTCGGCGCGCGAGGTAGAGAGCCTGGTCGCATCGCCGGCGGAGCAGGTTCTTGACGAGATCGAGGGCATCGAACATGTGTATTCGACCTCCATGCCCGGAATGGCGATCCTGACGGTCCAGTATCTGGTCGGTCAGGACCGCACAGATGCGATTGTGCGCCTGTACAGCAAGATCATGTCGAACCAGGATTGGCTGCCGGCGGGGACGGGTGTGGGCACGCCGATCGTCAAGCCCAAGGGCATCGATGACGTGCCGATAGTCACGGTCACTCTGTGGTCGAAGGACGAGTCCAGCGGCGCGTTCGAGCTTGGTCAGATCGCCCATGCGATCGAATCGGAAATCAAGCGCGTGCCGGGCACGCGCGACATCTACTCGATCGGCGCGGCGGACCATGTGGTCGCGGTCGAGCTCGACCCGCAGGCCCTCGCGTCGCGCGGCCTGGACCCGCGCGACCTTCGCCGCGCGCTGCAGGCCGCAAACACCACCCGCGACAATATCCGGGTGCTTGCCAACGACAGCGAACTGCTGGTCCAGGCTGGCGTATTCCTGAGTCACCCGGACGAGATCGAAGACCTGGTAATCGGCGTGCATGATGGCAAGCCGGTGTTCCTGCGCGACGTCGCCAGCGTGAGGCGGGGCCCGGATACGCCGACGAAGTATGTCTGGATTGGTGCGGGACCGGCCAGCGACGATGCCGAGCTCAGGGCGGCCGTCGAGGCCCCCGCAGTAACCCTCGCAGTCGCCAAGAAGCCGGGCACCAACGCGGTCGAGATCGCCCAGAGGGTGATCGATCGCTTCAACCAGCTCGAGGGCATCTACATACCCGACGGGATCGGTGTGCAGGTGACACGCAATTATGGCGCCACCGCCGACAGCAAGGCCAAGAAGCTGATCAGCAAACTGGTGTTCGCGACCGCCTCGGTGGTGCTGCTGGTTCTGCTGGCGCTCGGCTGGCGCGAGGCGCTCATTGTCGGTTCGGCGGTGGTCGTCACGCTGGCCGTGACGCTGTTTGCATCCTGGGCCTGGGGCTTTACGCTCAACCGCGTCTCGCTGTTCGCGTTGATCTTTTCGATCGGCATCCTGGTCGATGACGCGATCGTTGTCGTAGAGAACATCCACCGGCATCTGTCGATGGGTGCCAGGGACCTGCTAGAGGCCATTCCCGCTGCGGTGGACGAGGTCGGCGGGCCGACGATCCTGGCGACCTTCACGGTGATTGCGGCGTTGCTGCCGATGGCCTTCGTGACCGGCCTGATGGGGCCGTACATGAGCCCGATTCCGATCAATGCCTCGCTCGGCATGCTGATATCGCTGGTGGTTGCGTTCGTGTTCACGCCATGGATGAGCAAGCGCATGCTGGCGGGGGTTGCGGAGAAACAGCGCTCGCACCCCCAGGAACATGAGGACAGCCCTGGGCTCGAGCGCTTCTTCGACCGGATCATGTCGCCGTTGCTGCTCGGCGCCAAGGGCCGCCGGAACCGCTGGGTGCTGCTCGCCGGGGTGATCCTGCTTATCGTGCTGTCGGTATTGCTGGTGGTCGGCCGGTCAGTGATTCTCAAGATGCTGCCGTTCGACAACAAATCGGAATTCCAGGTCGTGCTGGACATGCCCGAGGGTACGAGTCTGGAACGCACCACACGGGTGCTGAACGAGATCGGGGTGTACCTCGCCGGCGTGCCCGAGGTGACTGACTACCAGGTTTATTCCGGAACCGCCGCCCCGATCAGCTTCAACGGTCTGGTGCGGCAGTACTACCTGCGCGAGGGCGCCCACCTGGGGGATATCCAGGTCAATCTGGTGGATGCGCAGCATCGTGATCGCAAGAGTCATCAGATTGCCCTTTCCGTGCGGGATCCGGTCCAGTCGATCGCCCGCCGTCACGGCGGCAATGCCAAGATCGTCGAGGTGCCGCCGGGTCCGCCCGTGATGTCGCCGTTGGTCGCCGAGGTCTATGGACTCGACTACGAAGGGCAGATCGCTGCCGCCAAGGCCCTGCGCCAGACCTTCGAGGGCACCCCGGATATCGTCGACGTCGACGACTCGGTCGAGTACCCGTCCGAGAAGGGCGTGGTGCTGGTCGATCGTGCGAAGGCGGCGCGGCTCGGCGTCCCGCAGAGCACGGTGGTGGATGCGCTGGGCATCGCGCTGGGCGGTGAGGATATGAGTTACCTGCACGCCGGCCACTTCAAGTACGCGGTACCGATCCGGGTACGTTACGGCGAGAGTGACCGTGCCGACCTGTCGCAGGTACTGGCGCTCAAGGTGCGCAGCGAGACCGGCGCCATGGTACCCCTGTCGGAGGTGGTGGCGGTGGTGCCGGCGGTACGGGAGTTCAGTATCCAACACAAGGACCTGCTTCCGGTGGTATATGTCACCGGGGACATGGCCGGCAAAACCGACAGTCCTTTGTATGGTCTGTTTGCGATAGCCGACCGGCTCGAGGACGCCGGCGGGCCAGAGCAATGGCTGCTGTCGCAGCCGCTGAACCCCTACGGTTACAGCGTCAAGTGGGATGGTGAGTGGCAGGTGACCTATGACACCTTCCGTGACATGGGCATCGCCTATACGATCGGCCTGTTGCTGATCTATCTCCTGGTGGTGGCCCAGTTCCGCTCCTACCTGGTGCCGCTGGTCATCATGGCGCCGATCCCGCTGACCGTGATCGGCATCCTGCCGGGCCATGCCCTGATGCATGCGCTCACCGGGTCTGCCCAGTTCACCGCGACCTCGATGATCGGCATGATTGCCTTGGCCGGCATTATCGTGCGCAACTCGATCCTGCTGGTGGATTTCATCAATCAGGAGGTTAGGGCCGGGGTGCCGTTCGACCGTGCGGTCGTGCGTTCTGCCGCGGTGCGTGCCAAGCCGATCGTGCTGACCGGCCTGGCCGCGATGGCGGGCGCCTTCTTCATCCTCGACGACCCGATCTTCTCCGGTCTGGCGGTGTCCCTAATCTTTGGTCTGTTCGTTTCCACGATCCTGACCCTGATCGTGATCCCGGTGGTCTATTTCGGTGTGATGTACCGTCGTCTGGACCGTATCGGCCAGATTGCCTGAGGCGTGTTCAAGCGCGCCAGACAGAACAAACCCCGCGAAAGCGGGGCTTGTTCTGCACAGTTTTGTGGAGTGCTACCTCCACGGGAGTTCTCTCAATGAACCGGCCGAAGCCGGTACTTCTAAGACTACCTTCTGGATCGCGGCTGTAAAGTGTGGGGAAATACTTAAGGGAAATCCCCATGGTCACTTAACAATTTGATCCATATAGTAATTTTTGACCTTCTCGGATTGATATTCTTGTTCAGGCACTCAATCGATCGTAAATCAGGAAGCCGGCCAGGTAGGTGCCCAGCGCTGAACCCAGCGTACTGAACAAAAACACCAGCAGGGTGCGTGACACCCGATTGCGCCACCAGCCACGCAATTGCGTCGTATCGTGGCGCAGTTTGCTGAAATCACCGACCCGTGGTTTGCGCAGCCACAGTTCGGCAGCCGCTGTAACCATGCCTGCGCCCACCGTCGGGTTCAGCGAGGTGACCGGGGCGGCCACGAAGGCGGTCAGGATCGTCAGCGGGTGCGCTGCGGCGATCAGCGCACCGAGCGCCGACAGTCCGCCGTTGATCAGCACCCAGTCGCGTACCAGTTGCCAGCCGAGCTCCGGATTGCGCGTGAATCCGATGTAGAACCCGGTCAGTACCAGGGCGACGATCAGCCAGGGTATCAGCCTCGGCCAGCGTGACTTCGCCGGAATCTGCTCCAGTTCATGCAGCGTCGCCGCCGGGTCGTCACTGTCGCCCAGGTGGCGCGAGATGCCGTCCAGGTGGCCGGCGCCAACGACGGCCAGCACAGGTCGCCCCGGGTGGTGCGCCGCCGCGTCACGTAACTTTGCCGCCATGTAGCGGTCGCGTTCGGCGATCAGCGGCAGGTACAGGTCCTGCCGGTCATGAGCAAACTCGGCGAAGGTGGTTTCGAGGACGTCGCCCTCCTTGAGGTGTTCGATATCCTCCTCGCTGACCTCCTCGCGCGAGACCAGGCTGGTCACCAGCCCGCTGAACAGCACGGCGCGTTGCCACCAGCTCAGGTTGCTCGCAGTGCGTTTCAGCGTTACGCCGATCTCGCGGTCGATGAGCACCACCGGCAGATCGTGCTTTCTGGCCTGATCCACCGCCATGCGCATCTCGGCGCCAGGCTCGATGTCCAACTGTTCACCGAGGCGCTGCTGATAGGCTGCCATCGCCAGGTTCGCCATTACCATCGAGGCCTTGCCCTGGCGAACAACCTGCATCAGGTCCAGTTCGGCAAGCCGGTCGGGATTGTTCAAGGCATCGAACCGGCTTGGGCACAGCTCGATCGCCACTGCGTGATAGGCCTTGCTGTCCAGTTCCGCGGCCACCTGCTCGGCACTGCTGCGCGATACATGCGCCGTGCCCAGCAGGGTTATCGGCGTACCGTCCACAGTAACCGTTCGTAACAGCGCGGGCGTGCCTTCGGCTGCTGTCGCAGCATCCTCACCTACCGACATGTGCGACTCCTGAACGCGATGTGCAATGATACCAGTCCGCGGGCGGTGACAGCGGCTGCGGCGCTAATTACCATGACAGTCTGTCAAATCCAAGGAAAGATCCGAAATGCGCATTTTTCTGATTTTCGCCACGCTGCTTTTCGCGGCCTGCCAGACCAATATGTACGGCCCGGAAGTGCCGTCTGAACTGGCGGCGAACCTGAAGCTTTTCGAAGATACGGTGCGTTGGGGCAGTCTCGACAACATGTACCTTTTCGTGAAGCGGGACGAGGACAATCCGGTGCAGGTAGCGGAGGGCCTCGAAAACGTGCGGGTGACCAACTACGAATCCAGCCCGGTGCGCAAGATAGATGAGGAAGACGCTTCCCGTTGGACCCAGACGGCGGTCATCGACTATGTGCTGACGGACCGGCAGATCGTCCGACAACTTATCAACAGGCAGGTCTGGGAGAGTGAAGACGAAGGTGAGAACTGGTTCCTTACCACGCCGGTTCCGCAGTTTCGTTGAGCCCGCGCGATGATCGGTGAGCGGCTGCTGGACTATCTGCAGGTCCGTTGGCGGGCAGGTGACGATGGAAAAACGCTGTTGATCGGTTTGCTCGGTGACGCGCCGCAGTTCGCGATCGCCGCCGGTCTGCGCGGGGAGCGCGATCACCCGCGTTTCCTGATCTTTGCGCGTTATCTCTTGCACGGCCGCCACCGCTGCGATGGCTTCGCCCTGATGTTGCCCGCCCTGATCGAGGGCGCTGCTGTGTATGTCATGGAGCTGTGCCTGCCCGGCCGCCATTCGGTCGATATCGTCCAAGCCGATGGCAGTCGCCACGCCGCCGAAATGGGCACGGGGGCGATCGGCGACCTGAGCCACCGCGGACCTGCACTGTCGGGCATCATGCGGCGCGACCTGGACGTCCTTTACGAGAAACTCGCACTGCCATTGCCGGAAACCTTGGCCTGACGGCCTGCCTACCGGGCGCCGCTGCTAGCGGCCTCGAGCAGCGGCTGCAAGGCCCCCGGGGACCTCTGGGCTACTCCAGTCGAAGGCGCCGAAGACCGCATAGCGGATGCGCTGCGTTCGGTCGATTACGAGCGTGGTCGGGAACCTGTAGACACCCCAGCGGCGCAGCGCATCGCCGGTTTCGTCCGTCAACACCGGGAATGCGATCGCTTTGTCTTTCAAGAAGGCCTCGATGGTCTCTACCGATTCCCCGACATCGACCGCCAGAATCTCGAGACCTTGTGGCTGCAGTCGTTCGTAAAGCCTGTGCAATGATGGGATCTCTTCGACGCAGGGGGACACCAGGTGGTCCAGAAGTTGATCAGCACCAACTTGCCGCGCAACTCGGCGAGGTCCACGGCGGCACCGCGCAAACTTGCAAGCCGCAGTGCCGGGGCTGCACGCTCCTGCGCACAGGGGCACAGCAGGCTGGAGCCTTCGGGTCTTTCCGGCATCCGGGTTTCGCCTTGCGGCACGGCCCACTAGCTGTCGAACGTCATCGGCAATACGTCAGCAACCACCCGCATCCTCCGGCTGCAGGATGTAGATCGGCAGATTGCTCGCGCCTGCGACGGGCAGGTACTCGGCCGCCTCGCCCCCTTGCGGCGTGCTGACGAAAAGGCGTGGGCTGAATGCAAGCAGGCCGGCCAGGCGCTGCGTGTCCGGTGTTGTTTGCTGCCACTCGCGCACGGCGCCCAGCGCCTCTGTGCGGCCTTCCGAACTCGGATGGAAACTAGACCACCAGACGTGCGCCCGCGGCCGGAAAAATCTCGACCGGTACCTCATCCCCGAGGACGCTGACTACCCGGCCCTCGGCGGTGCTGCTGTAACCGGCAAAAAACAGGGCCAGAACGAGCGAGCAGCGCATGGACGTAGGGTGTTGGGTGCGGATGAAGCTGCGACTATAAAGGCAATGCAACTGCCCGAGCACGAAGGCGGGCTGTTTGACACATACCGGTTCTTTCACATGGGCGTCTGCCATCGGGAGTCGAGTTGCAGCCAACGTTGACGGAGTCGCGTCCGCTGCTCGCACCCATGTCAAGGTCTAAGCACCTGGGTGAATGCGGGGGATTACCGTGGCCGTCACGGGTTGATAGTCCATCGCACCAAAGACAGCATACAAGGATGAAACGCCTCAGCGATCTGAAATTCGACAACAGTTTCGCGGGTTTGCCGGCAGGGTTTCACTCGCGGGTCCGGCCGACACCGCTCGAAGGGGTACACCTGATCAGCGTCAGCCCGGCCGCCGCCGCGCTGCTGGACCTTCCGCCCGAGAGCCTGCGTAACGACGCCGCGGTCGAGTGGCTCGGAGGCAGCACGTCACTGCCCTGTACCGAGCCGGTCGCGATGTGTTACGCGGGGCACCAGTTCGGATATTTCGTCCCGCAACTGGGTGATGGCCGCGCGATAGTGCTCGGCGAGGTGCTGACCGAACAGGGTTGTCGCTGGGAGCTTCAGTTGAAAGGAGCAGGCGTGACGCCTTACTCGCGCGATGGTGACGGCCGCGCGGTGTTGCGCTCAACCATTCGCGAGTTTCTATGCTCCGAGGCGATGCATGCACTGGGGGTTCCGACCACCCGCGCCTTGTGCATGCTGGGCAGCGAGGAAGAGGTCTATCGCGAACGCATCGAATGCGCGGCCCTGCTGGTGCGGATGGCGCCGAGTCATGTGCGCTTTGGCTCCTTCGAGGTGTTCTTCTATCGCCAGCAGTACGATCATCTGCGCCGCCTCGCCGACTACGTGATCGACCATGACTACCCGCACTTGCGCGATCAGACGGAACCCTATGCCGCGCTGCTCAGCGACGTGGTCCGGCGCACCGCCAGGCTGATGGCGCAGTGGCAGTTGGTCGGTTTCGCACACGGCGTGATGAACACCGATAATATGTCGATTCTCGGCCTCACCCTCGATTACGGTCCCTTCGGCTTCATGGGCGCCTATGAGTCGGACTACGTCTGCAACCATTCGGACCGCCAGGGTCGCTATGCCTTCGATCGGCAGCCGTCGATCGGCCTCTGGAACCTGACCTGCCTGGCGCAGGCGATGTTGCCCCTCCTCCACCCGGATGGCGGTGAGGCGGCGGCCGACCGGGCCCGGGAGTTGTTGGCCGATTATGAGCCGACTCTGGCCGAGGCCTATGCCCAGGGCATGCGGGCCAAGCTCGGCCTGCGCGAGGCGCACAACGGAGATCAGGCACTCAGCACGCGCCTGCTGGCCTTGATGGAGGCGAGCCGCGTCGACTACACCAATCTGTTTCGCGACCTCGCCGAATTCAGGGTCAACGAACTGACCCCCGCCGCCCGCTTGCGGGACCGTTTCATCGATCGTGGCGGGTTCGATGCCTGGGCTGGAGACTATCGCGCGCGCCTGCGCCTTGAGGACAGCGAGGATGCAGTGCGCGGCGCGGCGATGCGAAGGGTCAATCCACGCTACATCCTGCGCAATTATCTTGCCCAGCAGGCGATCGAGCGGGCGGAGCAAGGCGACTACGGCGAGGTCGAGCAGCTGCTGGCACTGTTGTCGCGGCCGTTCGACGAGCAACCCGGGATGGCGGCCTATGCGGCCGAGTCGCCGGAATGGGGCCGACATCTGGAGGTTAGTTGTTCGTCCTGATCGTTCTGCCCGGGAGGCGCGGGCCAAGTCCGCAACCGCCCCGGTCGATGCCGCAGCTCGCGCGGCCGCGCCGACTGCTGCCGAGGAGCGACACGCGATATCATCGCCGCCGTCCGTAGTGGACGGAATTCAGAGCCAACGCGAAGTCGATAAATGACAATACCTTTCAGCAGATTCCCCGGTCGCCACGAACGCCATTACCGGCGAAGGGTCTCCAACCCCTTGTTTCCCGGCGGACCGGATGGCCCCGAGGACGACTCTCTGCTGGAGGCGCAACGTCTCGACCACGAGGAGTTGCTCGCTTTTCTTGCTGAACTGCGCGACACGGTGCAGGGTGCGGTCGATCTACGGCCGAACGAGGGCAGCGAGCGGATTCTCGAAATCAAGGAAAAACTCGATCGACTGTTCGAGACTTCGGCTGGACTCGCGGAAGAACACAGCGGCAATCAGGCGGCGATCAGCGAGCTGGTAGAGGTCATCATGCGCAATGTGGAGCGTGGCGCTGCCGGTGATCCGCAGGCCCTGGAAGAGCTGGCACAGGAAAGAATTGCGCGTGACGCGCACTTCGAACTGCTGCGCAGTCCGCTGGTTGCCGACTTGCTCCACCCGCAGAGTGCGATAGCGGCCGAAGATTTGGTGCCGAGTCTGCTATCGGCGGACGAGCAGGACCTGGATGCGGCGCTTCAGCTGTTCGATCGAGAACAGCTGGGTCAGCTTTACAACGATGCCCGGCAGCAGCTCGCCAATATCGCCGAGCCGCCGTCCGCGGTCATCGCCAGGCTGGACCAGATCGCCGCACGTCTGGCCTCGCTGAATCAGCAGATGGGATGCAACTGAAACCTTGTCCCTATTCTTCCGTCAGTTCGATCTCGCCGTTGACCGACACGCTCATCTGCTGGGTGCCGGCCTCAAGACGGGCTGAGGCAACCGCCGTGCTGGCCTCGGCAAGCATCCCGCGTGCCACGGGAACCGGGACTTGCTGACCGTCGCGGATATGGATGCGCACGATACGGTAGCCATCGCGACCCAGCGACTCGGCGATGTGCCGGGCGCGCGCCTGGAAACGCTCGAGTGCCTCCCTGGTCAGCCCCTCCAGCCGTTCACGGCGCCGCTCGTCCGACACCTGGTAGCCGATCGACTGGACCTGCAACTGGCCCTGTAGCATCCCGACCAGGTCGCCGAGCAGGCGATTGTCGCTGCCTTCCATGCGCAATGATTGTTTGACCCGCCAGCCACGGATCGTTTGTTTGTCGTGGATGGCGTTGCTACGGTAGTCGAGTGTCTGCACCTTCACCTCTGGAAGATCCTTGAGCATGCTCATCGCCCAGTCCATCATCCGATTGACCTCGTCGGCCGGGGTCGCCGCATCGGCCCCCTCCGCCTGTGCGGACATGATCACCACAAGTCGGTCGTTCGCAATCTCGGCATGGGCCGACTCGCTCAGGTTTACGCGATTGTAGACGGGTGCCTCGGGTTGCGCGGTCGCTGCCGTGCAAAATACCGTGGCGAGAAGGGCGGTGAGTAAAGGTAGGCGCATACGTGAGCTCCAACGTGAATTCGCCGCTGAAGCATAGCGCAGATCGCTGTTTGGCCGACGTTGAGCAACATGTTCCGGGCATGAAAAACCCCCGCACGTCTGTGCGGGGGTTTTCGTGACCGCGTTGGCGGTCGGGGTGGTCGCGAGACCGCTTACTCGGCGGCAACCTCGGCCTGCGGGGCGACCGGGGCGGGAGCGACCGGAGCCATCGGGGCGTAGCCGTAGGGAGCGTAGCCATACCCGTAGCCAGGCGCCGAGTAGTTGTAACCGCGTCCCCAGCCGTCGCCCGAGCCGTAGCCGTTGCCGTAGCCACGCATATTGGTGTTGCCGCGGCCTGAGAAGCTCATGCTGAAGGTGCCTTCGCCGGCGGCGTCGCCGGTGCCGTCGAACACGCCGTTGGTGGCGCCGTTGCCGTAGCCGTAGCCGTTGTTGTAGTTGTTGTTGTAGTTGTTGCCCCAACCATTACCCCAGAACGCGGAAGCCTGAGCGGTGGCCAGAACGGCAGCGATAGCGATGATTTTTTTCATGTCGGTGTCTCCGAAATATGTTCAGTGAGCATGGGCTCGTGATGTCAATTCTTTGCCGTCTTTGAAGACCGGCCGACAGCCAATTCGCCGTCGATGGGGAGTGAGTATATAAGCAAATACTAAAATGTCAATATTATTTTTTCATTATGTGCAGGTGCGGAATGAGTCAATGACGAAGTCGCAATAAACCTCATAAGAGCGCTTTGCGTCGGGCCGTTATCCTTGGGCCCATTCGAATGCTGGAGGACGCTTCATGAGCCAGGTTTTTGATCTGCTGATCGTTGGCGGCGGCGTGACGGGCTCGGCGCTGCTGTATCTGACGTCGAAGTACACGAACATCAAGCACGTCGGCATGTTGGAAAAATATGCGGCCCCGGCCAGGGTGAATTCGCTGCACAGCAACAACAGTCAGACCCTGCACTGTGGAGATATCGAAACCAATTACAGTCTCGACAAGGCCCTCAAGGTTCAGCGCGCGGCGCGCATGGTCGAGAATTATGCCACCGTGCAACCCGATATCGATCACCTGATCTTCAGGTACCCGAAGATGGTGCTCGGCGTCGGTGCGGCGGAATGCCAAAAATTGCGCGAACGCTACGCGACGCTTTCGCCACATTACTCCCGCCTGAGGTTGCTCGAAGCCAAGGACATTGCCCGGATCGAACCCGCTGTTGCCTATTCCAACGGCAATCTGCGCCCGGACGAGATTGTTGCGCTGGGCTCCGAAGACGAATACACGGCTGTCAACTTCGAGGCGCTGGCGCGATCGTTTGCGCGCCAGGCGCGCCGCTGTGAGGGCAAGGACGTCGAGGTGCAGTACAACCAACGGGTGCGCCATATCAAGGTGCAGGGGGAGTTATTCATCGTTGAGACCAACCAGACCTGCTTCCAGGCGCGGTCGATCGTGGCCTGCGCCGGCGGCCACAGCCTGCAGCTGGCGCACGACCTTGGCTATGGGCACCATTTCTCGGTGTTGCCGGTGGCGGGCAGCTACTATTTCACGCCGCAGGTACTCAACGGTAAGGTCTATACCGTCCAGAACGACAAACTGCCGTTCGCGGCGATCCACGGCGATCCGGACGTGATGGTCCCGGGCAAGACACGCTGGGGGCCGACTGCGCTGGTGCTGCCGGTGCTGGAACGCTACAACTGGGAGACGGTCAAGGACTTCATGCGCGTATTCCGCTTCGACCGCAAGGTGTGGGACGTGCTCTACGATCTGCTCAAGGTTTCGGACATCCGCAACTACATGCTGAAGAATTTCCTGTTCGAGATCCCGGTGCTGCGCCGGGGTATCTTCCTGAAGGATGCACGTAAGATCGTGCCAGACTTGAACTACCGCGACCTCAAGTTCGCCCACCATGTGGGCGGCATCCGGCCGCAGTTAATCGACAAGGACCACCGCAGACTGATGATGGGCGAGGCCAAGATAGATACCGGTATCGGCGCGATCTTCAATATGACGCCGTCGCCCGGTGCCACCTGTTGCCTGGAGAACGCCGAGGTCGACATGCGCTCGGTTGCCGACTTCCTCGGGGCGGAAGTGGATGAGGATGCGTTCGCGCGCGATCTGCTGGCTGGCGACCAGCGGCATGACAGCGCCGACCTGCCCGCCCATATCATCACCGGCGCAGACGCCGCCTGAACAAGGACAACGCCCCGGGGCTGCCGTCTGGATGACCACTTGCAGCCAGCGATCATGTCCCGGCCCCAAACACATTGATGGAGTCATCGAAATGCTGTTGCGCTATTCGCCGACCTCGCCGTTCGTGCGCAAGGTGACCGTACTGCTGCGCGAGACGGGGTTGGCCGACCGTGTCGTGCTGGAAACCGTCGACGGCTGGTCCGAGCCCGGGCAGCTCACGGAGGACAATCCGCTATCGATGGTCCCTACGCTGGTCCTGGGCGACGGCAGCACGCTGTACGATAGCCCGGTGATTTGCGAATACCTCGACCGGCTGCACGACGGGAGGTCAATGATCCCGGCCGATGGTGATGCTCGCTGGCAGGTGCTGCGTGAGCAGGCGCTGGCCGACGGTATCCTCGATTGCGCGGTGCTGATCTTCGTCGAATTGCAGCGGCGCCCGGAGGCACTGCGTTGGGACTGGTGGCTGGAGCTGAAACGCCGTGCGATAACGCGCGCTCTGGACTGGCTCGAACGGGAACTGGCGGCGTTGGAGGGACGGGTCGATCTGGGCGCAGTCAGCATTGCCGTCGCCCTGGGCTATCTGGATCTGCGTGGTGCCGTTGGCGATTGGCGAACGGGGCGGCCGGCCCTGGCTGCCTGGTACGCAGATTTCGCACAACGTCCGTCGATGATCGCCACCGCGGTATCGCCCTGAGGCCATCGTGACGCTGGCCATCGTCTGGTTTCGCCGAGATCTGCGTCTAGCCGACAACCCTGCCCTCGCTGCTGCGTTGGCCGACCATGAGCGGATCCTGCCAGTTTACCTGCATGCCCCCGAAGAGGAGGCTCCCTGGTCGCCCGGCGCGGCCTCAAGATGGTGGCTGCATCATGCGCTGGCCGACCTGGACCGGCAGTTTGGCGGTCGGCTGTTGTTGTTGCCGGCGGCCAACAGCCAGGCGACCTTACTGGATCTGGTCGAACGCAGCTCCGCTGCCGCCGTGTACTGGAACCGTTTGTATGAGCCGGCGGTTGTCGGGCGCGACACCCGCGTCAAGCAGATGTTGCGAGACTCCGGCGTGGCCGCTCGCAGCTACAATGCGGCGCTGCTGTTCGAGCCTTGGGAGGTGTCCAACAAGCAGGGCGGGCCTTTCAGGGTCTTCACCCCCTTCTGGAAAAACCTGCAGGCATCCGGAGTTCCCCGGCATCCGGTAGTGGTGCCGGACCTGGGGGGGCGTCTGATCGGTGCAAGGGCGTTCGCCGGCCTAGGGGGTGCCGATCTGGAAGCGTTGGGCCTGCGGCCCGCGATCCCCTGGGATGCCGGCATTGCCAGGGCCTGGCAGCCCACCCGTGGGGCCGCCGAGGCGAGGCTGGAGGAGTTCCTCGCCAGCGACGTCAGGCGCTATGCACGCGGACGCGACCTGCCGGCCAGGGATGAGGTCTCGCGGCTTTCCCCTTATCTGCATTTCGGTCAGCTTGGGCCGCGCGAAGTCGCTGCTGCCTGTCATGCGGCAAAGGATCCCGCGGCTGAGTTCCTGCGTGAGATCGGTTGGCGCGAATTCGCCCACCATCTCCTATACCATTTTCCGCATACTACGGATTCTCCAATGGACGGACGCTTCGATGCCTTTCCGTGGCGCGAGGATGAGTCGGATCTGGGCGCCTGGCAGCGCGGCGAAACCGGCATCCCGATGGTCGATGCCGGTATGCGCCAATTGTGGGCGAGTGGTTGGATGCACAACCGGGTGCGCATGATCGCTGCCTCTTTCCTCACCAAGAATCTGCTTCTGTCATGGCACTCGGGGTCGCGCTGGTTCTGGGATACCCTGGTCGATGCGGATCTGGCCAGCAACAGTCTCGGCTGGCAGTGGACGGCCGGCTGCGGCGCGGACGCCGCACCCTATTTCAGGGTGTTCAATCCGGTGCTGCAGGGTGAGAAATTCGATCCGAGGGGTGTCTACGTGCGCCGCTGGGTGCCGCAGTTATCGAGTCTGCCAGACAAGTGGGTTCATCAGCCGTGGGCGGCCCCGGCAGAGGTGCTCGCCGGGGCCGGTGTGTCCTTGGGTACGAACTATCCGCAGCCCCTGGTCGATCTCAAGGCCAGCCGACTGCGGGCGCTGGAGGCTTGGGCGGGGGTGAAGTAACGCGCCGTGTTCAGCGCAGGCGGCCAGCCTGCTTGGTCGTTGATGTGTCGGTTTTCAGTGTTCCGGCCTGAGCAGTAGCCGGGTTGTCCGCCTGCATCTGATACGCGGCGCGTCGCTTGAGGTAGGCTGCCTTGCGCAGGTCGCCGTGGTGCGAATCGGGCGCGCGGTTCGCCTGGACAGGTCCCGGGTCGGGCGTAGTTCTTTGGGTCATTGGGCTTCTCTTTCCATCATGTACGGGGGCGCTCTTATTTTTTTCGGCCATGACCGCGGCGCCTTGAGTTCGCGGCTTCCTTGGTGCCGCCCGCTAAGATATAGCCTATCGCTACGCTTTGTGTGTGAAGTTTTTTCTACTGGCGACGCTGGCAGCCGATTTTATGACCGCGGTCACGTCGACGCGTCGGAACGGCCGGCGGTTCGAGCGCGCCGGCCGGGGCGAAGCCCTATGTCCCATTGGAAATCAGACGCGCCTGCCTTCAACCGGGGTTGCCGGTCTTGTTTACGCTTTCCGGGGCCAACCGAATATCCTCGACCTCGGCGAGCCGCTCCAATGCGACCTCCATCAGCCAGCGGGCCCGCGCCGTCATCTGGTGCAGATAGCCGTGCAAAGCGGCGTCCTTCTTGGTCGATACCTCGCAGCGAGCGCTGTAGTCTTCGAATGCAGCAAGCTGTTCGATCACGCTGGCCATGTGGTGAGGGCATTCGCACTCGAGGCTGGTCGTCACCCCCGACAGGTAGACCAGCTGATCGTGGCTGAAACGCTTGGGCGGTACCGGTTCATTGCTGGCGACGCGCGGGTTCCACTCCGGAGGCTGCCAGTCGACCTGCTTGGTCTGACTTAGCTGACATTGCTGCCAGATGTGTTCCAGTGCGACCGGAGCGCGCAGGGTCTGCAGGCCGTAGCGCTGCAGTTGGCTGACGATGCTCGACGGACTGAAGGCATATATCACCATGATCCGCTGAGCGCGCTTGCGCAGTTCCGGCACATGCAGGTCTCGCGCGATGCCCCGGTCGAGGAACGGCAGCTCGATCACCAGGGTGTCGCATTCCGTCTCGTCTTCGAGGAAAGCAGCGAGGTCGGTATAGGCGCCGGCGAGCTCCAGGCCCGGCGGCATGTGTTCCGTATTGCAGGCGCGGACCGAGATCGCTTGCCCGACCACACAGACTTCGTGCTGACCACTGCCCATCGGCGGCAGGTTGGCTGGTTGCGCGCTGTTGAGGCGGCGGTTGAGCTCGTCCACCGGCAGGTTGGCGACCGTGCTGATCGCGTACCCCTGATCAACCAGAGTCTTGATCATCGTCAGCCGGGTCACGTCCTGTTGGCTGTAGAGGCGGCCGCCCTTCGGCGTACGACGCGGGTCGACGATGTCGTAGCGCCGTTCCCAGATGCGCAGGGTGTCGGGCGATATACCGGTAAGGCGTGCCACTGCGCCGATTCGGTAGGCGCCCTGGGGGTCAGTGCGTGTCTCTGTCATGTCTGCTGCCTCTGTATTCTGGGCCATGGATAGTTAGTCGGTGGTACGCCAGCGGATGTCTTGCAATGCCCGCAGATCCAGCGGGACGCCTGGCGCGGCTTACAGTAGCTTTTCAATCGCCTGGATCACGGCACTGCTCTGTGGCGAGGTCCAGCTCAGGTAGTTGTCCACCAGCCGACCGTCCCTATCGATCAAGTACTTATGGAAATTCCACTTCGGATATCGCCCGGCCGCTTCGGCAAGGCCTGAGAACAGCGGGTCGGCACGGCCCTTTTTCACCGAGGTCTTCCCGAACATGGGAAACTTCACGCTATAGCTCAGCCGGCAGAAGTCCTGGATCTGCTGTTCCGAACCCGGCTCCTGGCCACCGAAGTCGTTCGACGGGAAGCCGAGCACCACCAGCCCGCGCTCGCGATACTGTTCATACAGGGCCTCGAGGCCTTCGTACTGGCCGGTGAAGGCGCATTTGCTTGCCGTGTTCACGATCAGCACCACCTTGTCGTCGTATGCCGTCTTCAGGTTCACTACTTCATCGCTGCCGAGCCGGCGCACGTCGTGATCGAGCAGATGCTGGTCGGTAGGGGTGGCGGCTTGCACGGACCCTAGGGTAAAAAAGGCGAGTAATGTCATCGTGTTGACCCGAAATTGTACAGGTTTCATGTGGGTACCCTTGCTTCTTTCGTCTTTTCGTATAGGATATGTATAGCTTTACCGGAACGGTAAGTCAATAAAAAGCCGACAAACGGGGTGCGAAATATGAACAAAGACAGACGAATAGCCGTGATCGGCAGTGGCATCAGCGGCGCGATCGCGGCCTGGTTACTGCGCGACCGCGCGGACGTGACGCTGTTCGAGTCGGAAAGGCGGTTCGGTGGACACACCCATACCTATCAGACCGGACTGCATGGCGAGAGCGTCGCGGTCGACACCGGTTTCATGGTATTCAACCGACCGAACTACCCGCTGTTATCCAGCTTGTTCGATCATCTGGGAATCGACACGTACCCGACCGACATGTCGTTTTCCGCCTCATTTGACGACGGACGGCTGGAGTACGCGGGTAGCAGCCTAGACACTCTGTTCGGGCAGCGTCGGAACCTGGTCAGCGCCCGTTTCTGGGGTGTGCTGATCAGCGTACTGCGTTTCAATCGGGCCGCACACCGTGCCCTCGCCGGGCAGTTGCCGGCCGAATTGACGATTGGCGAGTTTCTCGACAAGGCTGGTTTCACCGAGGAATTCCGCGCCCGCTACCTATACCCGATGGCTGCCGCGATTTGGTCGTGCCCGCACGGCCAGATGGCCCGCTTCCCGGCAGCGAGTTTCCTGCGCTTCTTCGCCAACCATGGGCTGGTCCAGTTGGCCGGCCGGCCGCAGTGGGAGACAGTAAATGGCGGTTCGCGGCGCTACATGGATCGCCTGATCGGGGATTTGGGCCACCGCGCGCGTGCCGACAGCGCGGTGCTGCGGGTGTTGCGCAACGACGACGGCGCCACCTTGCTTTTTGCCGATGGCCATCAGGAAATCTTCGACACGGTGATATTCGCCTGCCACAGCGACCAGGCTTTACGGCTGCTGGCCGAGCCCAGCCCCACCGAACGCCGCTTGCTCGGAGCCATCCCTTACCAGGCTAACCGGGTGCTACTTCACCGCGACCCCACCCTGATGCCGCGCGAGCGCCGGGTCTGGTCGTCTTGGAATTATCGCGGCACCGGGGGCGGCGAGTCCTCGCGTGCCGTCAGCGTGACCTATTGGATGAACTCGCTGCAGCATCTATCGACCCGCGACAACTATTTCGTCAGCCTGAATCCGCTGCAGGAGCCGCGCGAGGAACTGGTGCTTGCCGAGTTCGACTATCACCATCCTGTATTCAATGCGGGTGCGCTCCAGGCACAACGACAGCTGCACAGGATTCAAGGGCGGGCCAACACCTGGTTTGCCGGTGCCTGGACCGGTTACGGTTTCCATGAGGACGGCATGCGTTCGGGTGTCGAGGTGGCACAGGCGCTCGGGGCGCAGATCCCTTGGCTCGATCGGGTCAAGGAATCGCGCGACCTGGCCGTGGTGCCGCAGCTGGTCGGTCAGCCGGCATGAAGCTGGAGCACGACGCGGCCTCCGTCTACAGCTCGGAGGTAATGCACCAGCGCTTCTTTGCTGCGGCCTATCGGTTTCGCTACCGGGTATTCAGCCTGCTGCTGGATGTCGATGCGCTGGACCGGGTGGCGGCCGCGTCGCCGATCTTCTCGCGCAACGGATTCAACCTGCTGAGCTTCCACGATGCCGACCACCTGCCGGACGGCGAGACCAACCTGCGTGGGTGGGCGGAACGAACGCTGGGCAGCCGCGGCATTGATGCCCGGGGATTGAATATCCGCCTGCTATGTTTCCCCAGAATACTCGGTTGGGGCTTCAATCCGCTCAGTCTCTGGTTCTGTGAGGCGCCGGACCGGACGCCCGTCGCGGTGATCGCCGAGGTGCGCAACACCTTTGGCGAGCGGCACTGCTATCTGCTCAAGCCGGAACGCGGTGCGACCGGTTGGCCCCTGCGTGACAGCCATGCCAAGGAGTTTCACGTGTCGCCGTTCATCGGCATGCAGGCACGCTACGATTTTCGTCTGTCGCGACCCGACTCACGCCTGCGTGTCGTCATCCGTGAGTACCGCGATGACCAACTGATGCTGGTCGCCACTCAGACCGGCGACCGTCGACCATTCAGCACCATGGGGTTGCTGTCACAGCTTGTACGGGTACCATTCCAGACATTGAAAGTCGTCGCGGCCATTCATTGGCAGGCCCTGAAGATATGGTTGCAGGGCGAAAGATTTCACCGAAAACCGGCACCGCCCATTGAGGAGGTAAGTTGAGATGAATTCACAAACTGGATCGCTATCGCTGAATCTCCCGTCGGTAGCGCGACTGCCCTGGTACCAGCGTCGCCTGGTGGAACGGTTTGCCCGCCTGCGGCGGGGCAGCCTGCGCGTGATCCTGGGTCCGGGTCCGGCCTTCGAGATCCAGGGCGGCGAGACGGGACCGGGCGCCGATATCCTGGTCCGTCGTCCCGCCGCACTGATGCGGCGCCTGATGTGGCGCGGTGATCTCGGCTTCGCTGAGGCCTACATCGCCGGTGACTGGGATTCAGACGACCCGGCTGCGCTGATCGAGCTGTTCGCGCTGAACATTGATGCCTTTGGGGGTAGCAAGACACGCCACCGGCTGGCGCAGGCGCTGGTCGGCCTGCAGCACCGACTGCGGCGCAATTCGCGGCGAGGCAGTCGTCGCAATATCGCCGCCCACTACGACCTTGGCAACGATTTCTACGCCCAGTGGCTGGATCCCAGCATGACCTACTCCGCAGCGCTGTTCCAAAGCAGTGCCGAAACTCTGCTTGAGGCACAGCAACGCAAGTACCAGCGTTTGCTGTCTCTGCTCGATGCCAGGCCAGGGGACCGCATTCTCGAGATCGGTTGCGGCTGGGGCGGCTTCGCGGAATTTGCGGCACGCCGCGGCATGCGGGTTGTCGGCATTACCCTGTCCAGGGAACAACTCGAGTACGCACGGGCGCGCATGGTGCGCGCGGGACTCGCTGATCGCGTGGAGCTGCGCCTGTGCGACTACCGGGATCTTGACGAAGACGTGGACCACATCGTCTCGATCGAGATGTTCGAGGCGGTGGGGCAGGAGTACTGGGGGGATTACTTCGAAAAGGTCGCGGGGCAGCTGCGGCCTGATGGGCGCGCTGCGCTGCAGATCATTACGATAGACGAATCACGTTTCGAGCAGTATGCCGCCACTCCAGGTGGTTTCATCCAGACCTACATCTTCCCGGGTGGCATGCTGCCGACCCGGATGCACCTGCACGGCCTGGTCGATCGCGCCGGGCTGAAGATCGATGAAATGCAGGGTTTCGGCATGGACTATGCGGACACCTTGCAGCGCTGGCATGGCGCATTTCGGCGCTGTTTCCGGTGGCTCGAGGACAATGGCTACGACGAGCGATTCCGCCGCATGTGGCGCTATTATCTCGCATTCTGCGAGGGGGGGTTCCGCTCTGGCCAGATCGACGTTGTGCAATGCGTGCTGCGCAAGTGTTGACGCTTTCCTGCCGGCCCGTCTAATCCGTCGGGGCAGGCCGTCGGGGTTGTGACCCGACGGGCGCTGTGACCGCGGTTCAGGCCGGTTGCATCGGGAACCCCATCCGTGGGCCGATGTCGTCCTGATCACGCATAAAGAGGGGCGGGGACTGCATGTAGACGGTGACCAGTTTGGTCAGAGACTCCAAGGCATTCCAGTGAATTCGCTCCCAGCCATGCGACCCGTCGATTCCAAACGTCGCCAGCGCGGTTCGCAGGTCGGCACCGGCCTCGACCGCCGAGGCGCTGTCCGAACGATAGTAGCGGAACACGTCGCGCTGGTAGGGGATCTGGAACTCCTGGCACAACTGGATCATGTAGTGCGTTAGGTGGTAGTCAAATGGGCCGCTCATGTCGGCCATACACAGGGTGACACCAAACTCACTGGAGTTTTGTCCCGGCGCGGTCGTACCGTTGTCCAGTGTCAACATCTCGGCCACGTCGCCGTGCAATGCCGCCGACGCACCCGAACCGACCTCCTCCGAGATCGTGAACAGCGGGTGGCAGTCGACCGGCAGTGTCGCCCCGCTGTCGACTACCGCCTTGATCGCGCCGAGCAACACCGCGGCGCCGGCCTTGTCGTCGAGGTGACGAGACACGATGAAACCGTTCTCCAGTACCTCGGGTTGCGGATCGACTGCGATGAAATCGCCGACGTGCACACCGAGGCGCATCAGCTCGCGCTGCGACTGGCAGACCTCATCGATGCGCAGCTCGAGGTTGGCCCAATCCGAGGGCTGCTTGTCGATCTCGTGCGCAAAGGTATGGCCGGAGGCCTTGAGCGGCAGGATGGTGCCACGGTGCGAGCTCATGTCAGTGAACAGGGTCACGCGTGCACCTTCGGCGAAGCGGGCATTCCAGTGCCCGATTGGCACCAGCTCGACCCTGCCATTGGATTTCAGTGCCTTGACCATTGCACCCAGCGTATCGATGTGGGCCACAATCGCCCGGTCGGGGCTGCTGCGTTCACCCTTCAGGGTCGCGCGTATGGCGCCACGCCGGGTCACTTCAACCTCGACGCCGAGCTTGTCGAGTTCGTCGGCGACCAGGTGGACCACGCGGTCCGTATAGCCACTGGGACTCGGGGTGCTCAACAGGCGGAACAGGACATCCTGAATGTAGGTCTGATCGATTGGCAGTAGTTGCATGTCAAGTTTCCGTGGTTCGGAATCCGGCGCCCGATGACGCGAGGCGCTCCGGCTAGCGCCCCGCGGTGCTTGGGAACAGCAGGTCGATGAAGCGCTCGGCGGTGGGCTGGGGTTCGTGGTTTGCCAGGCCCGGCCGCTCGTTGGCCTCGATGATGACATAGTCCGGGCTGTCCGGGGCCGGCACCATGAAGTCCAGGCCGGTTACCGGTATATCGATGGCCGCGGCGGCGGCCACCGCTGCCTTGCGTAGCGCCGGGTCCAGCTTGTCGGTCACGTCGTGGATGGTGCCGCCAGTGTGCAGATTGGCAGTCTTTCGCACCGTCAGGTACTCACCATAGGGCAGCACTTCATCAAGCGCGTAGCCGGCTTCCTGGACGCAGCGTTCGGTCTCGCGATCGATGGGGATGCTGCTCTCGCCACCGGTGGCGGCCCGGCGGCGCCGACTCTGTTTTTCGATGAGCTCGCGGATGCTGTCCTGCCCCGTGCCCTGGATTCGTGGTGGCTTGCGTGTCGCTGCCGCCACCACCTTGCCGTCGATTACGATGATCCGCAGGTCGATTCCCTGCACATACTCCTCGAGCAGCACCGTGTCGCAGTACTTTCTGGCCCCGTCGATTGCGCCTTGCAGCGACTCCTTGTCACGCACGTCGACACTGATGCCGACGCCCTGTTCGCCGCGTGCCGGTTTGACGACCACGCTACCGTGCTGGTCCAGAAAGCCATTCGCCTGCCGGATGTCATCGACTTCCATCTGGGCCGGCACCCTCAGGTGGGCGCGCTGCAGACAGCGATGGGTCACTGCCTTGTCGTCGCAGCGGCTCATCGCGATCGATGTCGTGAGCTCGCTCAGCGACTCACGGCAGGTGACGTTGCGCCCGCCCAGGGAAAGTTCGAAAAAGCCGGCATCGGCATCCAGTACATTCACGCTGATGCCGCGGCGCTGTGCCTCGCGCGTGATGATCTGCGCATACGGGTTGAGCTTTTCTTCGGGCTGCGTGCCGATGAACAGGGGTTCGTTGAAAGAGTTCTTGTTCTTGACCGTGAACACGGTGATGCGTTCGAACTTCAGCCGCTCATACAGGCGGATCGCCTCACGGTTGTTGTGCATCACCGAGAGATCGAGATAACTGCGGCCGCGCGCCATGAAATACTCGGCCATATGCCGAACCAGCGCCTGCCCGATACCCGGCTGGCGTGCCTGCGGGTCGACCGCCAGTGCCCACAGGCTCGAACCTTTTTCCGGATCGCGAAATGCCTCGACATGGTCGATACCGGTAGCGGCGCCGAGCACCTCTCCGGTTTGGGTATCCGAGGCGACAAAGAAATACACGACGCGCGACGTCCGCTGGTTCCACATGAAGTCTGCCGGTGGCGGGATCATGTGCCGCGACAGGTAGACGCGACGGATGCCGTCGGCATCGTCGCGGCTGTTCATCAGGCGGACCGTGTAGCCGCGCGGGCGCAGCGGCGATACCTTGTATCGATCCAGCCAGAGGCGGTAGGTGTGCGAGGGGTCCAGAAACAGGCTCTGCGGCTCCATCGCCAGCAGCACGTGCGGATCGTTGACGTAGAAGGCGATGTCGCGCTTGCCTGGCAATTCCGCCAGCAGGGCGTCCGCCAACCGGCGATTGTCTCGGAAGGTATGGGCGAATATCAGCCGGCCCCAACCGACATCGACGATGGCGTCGGGCGTGGGTTTTTCCCTGCCCTTGGAATGCGTCGGTTCGGCGCCGGAAAGACTGGCGGCCCGGTGCCGTGCGAGCCGAGACCGGTAATGCTCCGCTTTGCTCATGCGCTTTCCTCAGATGCCATGCTGCTGAAACCACAGTTCCAGCAGCGCGATTTGCCAGACTTTCGAGCCCCTTAGCGGGGTGATGTGCCTTTTCGGATCGGCCATCAGCGTCGAGAGGTATTCTTGCCGAAACAGACCGCGCTGCCGTGCCGCCGGCTGTGCGAGCGCGTCCTGGACGAAGGCCAGATAGTCACCCTCGAGATACTTCAGTGCGGGCACCGGGAAATATCCCTTGGGCCGGTCGATGACCTCGCTCGGGATCACCGCACGGGCCGCCTCCTTGACGACCCCCTTGCCGCCCTCGGCGGTCTTGAATTCGGCCGGAATGCGCGCTGCCAGCTCGACCAGTTCATGATCGAGGAAGGGAACGCGGGCCTCGAGGCCCCACGCCATGGTCATGTTGTCGACCCGCTTGACCGGGTCATCGACCAGCATGATCTGGGTGTCCACGCGCAGCGCCTTGTCGATCGGGCGCCGTGCCCCTGGCTGGCCGAAATGGCGCGAGACGAAGTCGCGGCTATGGTCCCCGCCAACGAAGCGCGGATCTACCGCCTGGGCAAACTCGGCGTGGTCGCGGTCGAAGAAGACCGCGGCATAGTCGTCGACCGGGTTGCTGCTGTCGGCCAGCGGCGGGTACCAGTGATACCCGGCGAAGACCTCGTCCGCCCCCTGGCCGCTCTGCACCACCTTCACGTGCTGCGAGACGCGCTCGGACAGCAGGTAGAAGCCGATCACGTCGTGGCTGACCATGGGTTCGCTCATGGCCCGGATACAGTCGTTCAGCGCCGGCAGCAGGCGGCTCAGAGTCGACCCGGATCTGGTGATGCTCGGTGGCGAAGTGCCGGGCGATGATGTCGGAATACTGGAATTCGTCGCCGGCCTCGTCGTCGACGGATTCGAAGCCGACCGAAAAGGTGTTGAGGCCGCGCTGTCCCTGTTCCGCCAGCAGGCCGACGATCAGGCTGGAATCCAGCCCGCCGGACAACAGCACCCCAACCGGAACATCGGACACCAGGCGGCGCTCGACCGCCTTGCGCAGTGCATTGAGCGTGATCTCCTGCCAGTCTTCGTAACTGAGATCGCGTTCGTCGGCGCGTCGCTCCATAGTGCAGCCGCCAGTAGCAATGGTCACGGCTGCGCCCGTCGGCATCGATCACCCGGATCGTCGCCGGGGGCAGTTTGCGCACGCCCTTTAGGATCGTGTGCGGCGCCGGAACCACCGCGTGGAAGCTCATGTAGTGATGCAGCGCGACCGGGTCGATGTCGGTATCGATAGCGTCGGTCGCGAGCAGTGCCGGCAGCGTCGAGGCAAAGCGCAGGCCGTTGGCGAGTTCGGTGTAGTATAGCGGCTTGATGCCCAGCCGGTCCCTGGCCAGCACCAGGCGACCGGAGTCTCGTTCCCAGATGGCGAAAGCGAACATGCCGTGGAACCGGTCTACGCACTCGATACCCCAGGCCGCATAGGCCTTCAGAATGACCTCGGTATCACCCTCGGAAAAAAAACGGTAACCCAGCCCCTGCAGTTGCACCCGCAGGTCGCGAAAGTTATAAATGCAGCCATTGAACACGATGCCCAGCCCCAGCTCGCTGTCGATCATGGGTTGCTGCGCATGTTCGCTCAGGTCAAGGATCTTCAGGCGCTGGTGGCCGACTGCCAGGGGACCCGACTGAAACACACCGCTACCGTCAGGCCCGCGCGGGAACATGACACGGTTCATTCGCGTCACCGACTCGATCGACGGCAGGCTGCCGTCGAAGCGAATTTCACCGCAAATTCCACACATAATTGAGATTCTGTGTCGCTGTTGTTGTCTTGCAGCCTAAACAATCGACACTGCATGTTCAATTTCGTTTATGCACGGAAACAGGGCGTTTGCACCGAAGTGGTGAGCGCGGCCAGGCGCTAGGGCTCAGTCGCGGCTGATGCGGTAGCCCAGCAGGTCCGACAGCCTCTTGACCAGAGCAGTGGCCAGCTTCTCCCGGCTTTCGGTGATGCCGAGCAGTTGTGTGCTGGTCACTTCCAACCCCGGGTAACCACAGGGATTGATCCGCCGGAACGGCTCCAGGTCGTTGCTCACATTGAGCGCCAGCCCGTGATAGGTGCAGCCTCGCCGCACGCGCAGACCGAGCGAAGCGATCTTCCGGCCGTCGACATAGACACCTGGCGCGTCTGCGCGTGACTCGGCGGCGATGCCGTAAGCTTCGAGCAGGCCGATGATGGACTGTTCCATCAGGCCGACCAGACGACGAATGCCCAGCTCGGCCTCGCGAAGTGAGATCAGCACGTAGATCACGAGCTGTCCCGGGCCGTGGTAGGTTACCTGGCCGCCGCGGTCGGTCTGCACGACAGGGATGTCGCCCGGCGTAAGCAGATGCTCGGCCTTGCCGGCCTGTCCCTGGGTAAACACCGCGGAGTGCTCGACGATCCATAACTCGGATCGCGTCTGATCCGAGCGCGCATCCGTGAATTCACGCATGGCCTGCCAGGTCGGCAGGTAGTCGCGCAGCCCGAGGTCGCGCACGATCAGTGCCCTTGAGGTCATACCTGTCTGGCTCAGAGGCGCATCAGCACCTTGTCGTGTGCCGTGAGGTCATCGTATATCGCATCGAGTTGCTCCCGGCTGGTGGCCTCTATCACTAGGCTCACAGAGACATATTTCCCACCCCGACTGGGACGGTTACGCAGGCTGTCTTCGCGGATGGTGACATTGTGCCGGCGGATGATCTCAATCACGACCTCGTGGAAGCTGCCGTCATCGATGCCCATTGCCTTGATCAGGTAATCACAGGGGAACTCGAAACCCTGGGGCTCTTCAGTTGGCACGACAGTCACCTCCAAGGCGCAGGCGTTCCTTGCAGTCCTGGAACAGTGCGTCCATTCGATGCCAGAGTTCCCCAGGCGTGCCGTCGCTCACCGGACGACCGTTAAGCTCCACGACGGCCGCGATCTCGCGCGTCGAACTGGTCAGCCAGATCTCTTCGGCACCTTCCAGTTCGGCGGCGCCTATGGCTGCCTGCGCGAACGGCATACCCGATTCGTGGGCGAGTTCCAGCACCAGGTCGCGGGTGATGCCCGGCAGCAGTTCGGTGCTGTCCGGCGGCGTGATCAGCAGGCCGTTGCTGACGATGAACAGATTACTGGCAGTGCCCTCGATGGCGGCCCCGTCGCGGATCAGGATCGCCTCGTCGGCACCTTCGGCACCGGCCTGGGCACGGGCCATCACATTGGCCAGCAGGGTCGTGGCCTTGATGTCGCAGCGGTGCCAACGGATATCCTCCAGGGTTATCGCCTTGATGCCGCGGCGGGCCGTTTCCGGGTCACGTGGCGGGTTGACGCTGGTAAATGCCAGCACATTGGGAACCACGTGGTCGGGAATCACGTGGTTGCGTATCGGGTAGGCACCGCGCGTCACCTGCAGGTAGATCGATTGGTCCTGGCCAGGCAGTTGCCGGCTGAGGTGTTCAAAAACGCCCTGCCAGTCTGCAGGACTCAGCGGATTCTGCAGGCCGATCGCGGCCAGGCTCCGGTCAAGACGCTGCAGATGGTGCGTCACCCGAAACGGGATACCGCCGTATGCGGGAACCACTTCGTAGACACTGTCTCCGAACAGCAGTCCGCGGTCGGTGATCGGCAGGCAGGCGCGGTCACGCGGCAGGTACTCACCGTTCAGGTAAGCGAGCAGGTCGTCACTCATGTTGTTGTGTTCACTGCAGCATCATCAGCACGCTGTCGACCATGGTGCGCCAGATTCCGCCTTCCGGGACGTCTGTGAGCGCGACCAGCGCGCGTCGGGTTATCTCCTGACCATCCAGCTCTACGACCACTTCGCCCACCTTCTGACCCTGGATAAGCGGCGCCTCTATCTGCGGCTGAATTTCCGTGCGCGCGTTCAGCTTCTCGTATTGATGCCTCGGAATCGTGACATACAGGTCTTCTTGCAGGCCCAGTGCGACTTGCTCCTGTTCTCCCATCCAGACACGGCTGCGCGTCAGTCGATCCGAAGCACCGTAGAGTCGGTGCGTCTCGTAAAAGCGGAAGCCGAAATTCAGCAGCGATTTGCTTTCGCGAATGCGCGCCTTCTCGCTGTCGGTACCCATCACCACCGAAATCAGGCGCATACCGTCCCGCTTGGCCGAGGCCACCAGGCAATAACCGGCGGCCTCGGTGTGACCGGTCTTGACGCCGTCAACGGATTCATCATGCCACAACAGGTTGTTGCGATTGTGCTGGCGGATCCCGTTGAAGGTGTATTCCTTTACGGCATACATCTTGTAGAACTCCGGGAACTCCCTGATGCCTGCTTCGGTGACCAGCACGATATCGTGCGGAGTCGTGTAGTGCTCTGGGTCGGGCAGACCGGTGGCATTGACGAAATGCGTGTTTTGCATGCCAAGGCGGCGCGCATGCTCGTTCATCAGGT
Source organism: uncultured Gammaproteobacteria bacterium (assembly GCA_963808165.1). GTDB lineage: Bacteria > Pseudomonadota > Gammaproteobacteria > Chromatiales > Chromatiaceae > Thiosocius. The sequence continues at coordinate 393,153 of CAWEET010000001.1, forward strand.
TGGCGAATGCCTCCTCGCTGCCCGCAACGTGCTCTGCCAGCGCCACGCTGGCGTCGTTGCCGGACTGAATGATCATGCCCTTCAGCAGTTCCTCGACCGACACACGCTTGTTCACCTCGATGAACATCCGCGAGCCGGGTGTCTTCCAGGCCTTTTCGCTGACCAGCACCTCATCGGACATTTTGACTGAGCCGTCGTTGATTTCGCGGAACACTGCGTAGGCCGTCATGATCTTTGTCAGACTCGCGGGCTCGAGCCGTTGTTCGGCATCCTTCTGTGCCAGCACGGCGTCGCTGTCCATGTCGATCAGCAGATAACCTGTGGCCGAGACGGACGGCGGCGCCGGAACGGATACGCTGGCCGCAGACGCGAAAGGCAGGAGGATGAGGCTTAGGAGGGCATAGACTTTCTTTTGCACGATACTGCTTTCCTGGTGAGAGCGCGCCGGGTCGGATAGCTGTCCGGTGCGTCTTGGTGAATTGTCGAAGGCGACCGATGCACGCTCTGCCGGCGTGTGCGGTCCTGATCTGCTGCATTCTAGCGTCAGGATGTCACCATGGTCAGGGTGATATCCCTAACGCCCACCGGGACTGCAGATACTAGTCGATCACGACCAGCGGCTTGCTGACGCCCAGTTGGTGCATTTGCGCACTGACCTGATCGGCGATCTCCACCGAGGTCAGCGGTCCGACCTGCACACGATGCACCGAGCCCGCGCCAGTTGCGGCTGGAATCACCCTCACCTGCCGTGCGAGCCCTTGTTGTAGCGTTCGGCGCAAGCGTTCCGCATTGTCGCCGCTGCTGAATGCGCCGGCCTGGAGAAAGATCTTCGGTAGCGCACCGTCGGCTGATCGCGGCGGCGACGGTGCGGTCGGCTTTTGCGCAACCGGGGAGATTCCCTCCTGGGGCGAGGTCGGGTCGATCGCTCGGACCTCGACCAGGGCGGTACCCTTGCCGAGCATCCCGAGGCGCGAGGCGGCGGTATAGGACAGGTCGATGACGCGGTTCTCATGGAAGGGGCCGCGGTCGTTTACCCGCACCACGACCCGACGGCCGTTCTCGAGATTCACGACTTCCACGTAGGTCGGAATCGGCAGCCGTTTGTGCGCCGCCGTCATGGCGTACATGTCATACACTTCGCCGTTCGAGGTCAGTCGGCCATGAAATTTGCGTCCGTACCACGAGGCGATGCCACGCTCCGAGAAACCCTTGCTGGCAGGTAGCGTGTAATAGCGTTTGCCGAGCACTACGTACGTTTCCATATTGCCGCCACGGCTGCGTGGCTCGACCTTGGGCACCGCATCCGGCACGTGACTCACGTCACGATGCTCATCCGGGGGGCCGTCCTGGTCTCCGGGGGGGGTTGGCAGGGGGCTGCCGCAGCCGCCCAGCAGGCCGCCGAGCATTGCCAGCGCGCCCAGGATCGTCAGTGTCTTGTATGTTGCGAGCATTCGCATGCCGGAGGTCAGTCGCTGCCGCTTACGAGGTTCGCCTGCGCGTGGCGCTCGCGGATCGCCTCGCTCAGCTGGTATACGGCCATTGCATACATGGTGCGGGGGTTGTAACGCATGATGGCGTAGAAATTGTCCTGTGCGACCCAGTATTCCTTGCCGTCGTCGGTGTCGAATTCGAGCAGGCTAACCTTGCTATCCGTCTTCGGCATCGCATCGAACTCGATACCGGCCGCGGTCAGCTGTTCGGGCCGCAGGCTGGGTTTGGCCCCCGCATCGACCAGGGCCTGGTGCTCGGCGGATGCGCCTCGCGCAGGCTGGGCAACCGGTTCGCCCGGTTGCCAGTTGCCCTTCTCGACGAAGTAATTGGCCACGCTCCCGATCACATCGTCCGGGTTCTGCCAGATGTCGCGCTGCCCGTCACCGTCGAAGTCGACGGCGTAGGTGCGGAAGCTGTCCGGCATGAACTGCGGCATACCCATCGCGCCGGCGTAGGACCCGGTCGGCTCGGTTGGCTTGATCTGCTCCTCTCTTGCGAAGCGCAGGAACTGGCTGAGTTGTTCGCGAAAGAACTTGCCTCGCTTCGGGTAGTGGAACCCCAGCGTGTGCAGGGCGTCGAGCACCCGGTAGCCACCGGTGTGTGCGCCATAGCGCGTCTCGACGCCGAGTATCGCGACGATGATATGCGGCGGGACGCCGTACTCGCGTTCCGCCCGTTGCAGCGTCGCGGCGTGCTGCCGCCAAAAATCCACGCCGCCGTCGATACGCGATGGAGTCACAAAGATCTTGCGGTACTCGGTCCAGTTGAGGACTCGCTCGGCCGGTCGCGCAATGGCCTCCAGTATCGGCTTGCGCAACTCGGCCTGATAGAGCGTACGCGTGACGTCTCGTTTCGAGAATCCGTACTTTTGCACCATCTGATCGATGAACTCGGCGCGCAGTTGATCGGGTGTCTTGGCCTGGGTAAGGCCGCTGGTGGCCAGTAGCGACAGGAGTAGGGCTATTCGTCTCATCAGGTCGGCAACAGTCTGCGATGGGTGTGGATGGACATGAGGATACCGAACCCGGCCATCAGGGTCACCAGGGAGGTGCCTCCGTAACTCACCAGCGGCAGGGGCACGCCGACGACCGGCATAAGCCCGGCGACCATGCCGGTGTTGACGAAAAGGTAGACGAAGAACACCAGCGTCATCGAACCCGCAAGCAGCCGGGTGAAGGTATCCTGGGCGCGTGTTGCGATGTACAGGCCGCGTCCGATGATGAACAGGTACATGGCCAGCAGGATCAGTACGCCGATCAGACCGAATTCCTCGGACAACACCGCGAAGATGAAATCGGTGTGGCGCTCGGGCAGGAAGTCGAGTTGGGACTGGGTACCGTTGAGCCAGCCTTTGCCGTAAAGGCCGCCCGAGCCGATCGCGATCTTCGACTGAATGATGTGATAGCCGGCGCCCAGCGGGTCTTTCTCAGGATCCAGGAAGGTCAGTACGCGCTGCCGCTGATAGTCGCGCATCAGATACCAGATCACCGGAGCCGCGCCCGCGGCTGCGACGGCCAGGCCGCCGATCAGGCGCCAGCTGATGCCGGCCAGAAACAAAACGAACACACCGGCGCTGGCCACCAGCAGTGCGGTGCCCAGATCAGGCTGTTTGGCGATCAGCAGCACCGGGATCACGATCATCAGCGCCGCGGCAAACAGGCGCTGCCAACTGGGCGGCAGGCGCTTCTCGGCCAGGTACCAGGCGATCATCATCGGCACCGCGAGCTTGACGAGTTCGGAAGGTTGGAAGCGCACGATTCCCAGGTCGAGCCAGCGCTGTGCGCCCTTGCCGACCTCGCCGACCAGCAACACCGCGATCAGCATCAACAGGCCGGCAAGGTAAAGCCAGGGGCTCCAGCGTCTGAGCGTCGCGGGATTGAGCTGCGCGACCGCCAGCATGACCGTAAAGGCGAGCAGGATACGCAACGCCTGGCGCTGCAGCTGATCGAGGTTCTCGCCCGAGGCAGAGTACAGCACGACCAGGCCGAAGCCGCACAGCAGCAGTAACCCCGCCAGCAGGGGCAGATCGATATGAAACACGGCCAGCAGGCCCTGGCGTCGGTTGGGGTTGCTTGGCGTCAGTTCACCGAGCTGGTGTGGCAGGTAACTCATGACTCGTCCTGCACCGATTCCTCGCCGGGCAGCAGGTAGGCGTCCATGATCTGCCGCGCGATCGGGGCCGCCACAGACCCCCCATGACCGCCGTTCTCGACCACGATCGCCACCGCAATCTGAGGGTCGTCGGCGGGCGCATAGGCGATGAAAAGTGCGTGATCGCGCAGTTTTTTCTCCAGCGTCTCTTCATCGTATTCCTCGTCCTGCGCGACGGTAAAGACCTGCGCGGTGCCAGTCTTCCCGGCGATGGCATAGCGGTCGCTGCGGATCCGCTTGGCAGTGCCGCGTTGGCTGTCCACCACGTGCAGCATGCCGGCCCGGACGTCCTCCCAGTTCTGTTGCAGGCCTACCGGAATAGTGCGCGCGCTCGGCGGGATCGGTGTGACCTCTCCGGTGTCGCGTGCCCGAAGATAGTCGACCACATGGGGTGTGAAATAGATACCGTTGTTGGCGATCGCCGCGGTCGCGGCTGCCAGCTGCAGCGGCGTGGTCAGAAAGTAGCCCTGGCCGATGCCAACGATAAGGGTCTCTCCGGGGTACCAGGGCTGGCGTCGCGCCCGCCGCTTCCAGTCGCGCGACGGCAGCAGACCGCCCGATTCCCCAGTCAGGTCGATCCCGGTTCGGTGGCCAAATCCGAACTGCGAGAGGAACTCATGCAGACGGTCGATCCCGAGTTCGTAGGCCAAGCGGTAGAAGTACACATCACAGGACTGCACGATTGCCGCATCCAGGTCCATCGGGCCGTGGCCGGACTTCTTCCAGTCGCGGTAACGGTGGATATTGCCGGGCAGCTGGTAGAAGCCCGGGCAATAGATGCTGCTGTCGTACGTGACGGCACCTTTCTCCAGACCTGCCAGTCCCATGAACGGCTTGACCGTCGAGCCGGGCGGGTACTGACCATGCAGCGCACGGTTGTAGAGCGGGCGGTTGTCGTCTTCTTGCAGGGCCGCATAGTCCTTGCTGCTGATACCCTCGACGAACAAGTTCGGGTCGAAGCCCGGCTGGCTGACGAAGGCCAGTATGCCGCCATCCTTCGGGTCGATCGCGACGACGGCACCGTTGTTGTCAGCGATGGCCTCCATCGCGACCTCCTGCAGCCGGATGTCGAGGTGCAGGTGTACGTCGACACCCGGTTCCGGCGGTGTCTGCTCCAGCGTCCGCACCCTGCGGCCGGCCGCGTTCACCTCGACCTGCTCCAGTCCGACCACGCCATGCAGGGCTGATTCGTAGGTCTTCTCGACGCCATTCTTGCCGATGTGGCTGGTGCCGGAATAGTTGGAGCTATCGATCTGCTCGACGTCGCGCTGACTGACTCGGCCGACATAACCCAGCACATGTGTCGTTTTGACGTCGTGCGGGTAGTGACGCAGTAACTGGGCCTTGATGTCGACTCCGGCAAAGCGGTGGCGATGGACGGCGAATTGCGCGGTCTCGTCCTGGCTCAGGTTTACCCGGATCGGCACACTGTCGAAGCGGCGTTTACGGTTCTTCAGTTTCCAGAAGCGCTCCAGGTCTTCATCGTCGATCTCGATCACCTCGGCCAGTTGTTTCAGGGTTTGCTCGAGGTCGCCGACCTGCTCCGGGGTGATTTCGAGGCTGTAGGCCGGGCGGTTCTGCGCCAGCAGCACTCCGTCGCGGTCGTAGATCAATCCGCGGGTGGGGGGCAGAGGTACCACCTTGACGCGGTTTTCGCGCGAAAGCGTGGTGAAATGTGCATGATCGATAACCTGGAGCTGCGCCATACGCCAGACCAGCACCACGACCGCGCCGAGGACCAGCAGCCCGGCAATGATGGCTCTGTTCAGGAATGCCTGGCTTTCGCGGATCGTATCCTTCAGGTGCATGGCTTCAGCTGATCTTGAAGTGACGCCGCACCTTGCGCAGCGTAACGAAAATCCACGGCCACAGCAGCGCGCCAATCAGGGGTACTCCCCAGTAGCTCAGTCCGGGGGCGACGCCGCGAGTGGCTCCGATGACCCACAGTGACAGCAGGTGCTCGATCACCAGCAGGACCAGGATCCCCAGCGATTGCTGCCAGAATGGGAACACCCGGATCCGCTGGTGCAGTTGGATGGCGATGAAGGTGACGACTGACAGTCCCAGGGCATGTTGCCCCAGCAGCGCGCCGGTCAGTACGTCGAGCACGATGCCGGCCAGGAAACCGCTACCGACGCCGACGCGGTGCGGCAGCGCGATCGCCCAGTAGAGCAACACCAGCGTGACCCACTGCGGGCGAAACGGCCTGGCCCATTCGGGCATCGGCAGGATCGCCAGCAGCATGGCGACACACAGGGTTACGACTATGACCAGTCGTCCCTCTCCGGCACCGCTCACGTGCCGCGCTCCGGTGACGGCTGCGCGCCACCGACATCCGCATCGCCGACCGGATCGCTGGGCGCCGCCGCCCCGGGCGTTGCCGGCATGTCATCGACCGGGTCGACAGGTTCGTTCACGACCGGTATCTGATTGGGTATGGTCCAGACGAGCAGGACCTCGCGGCTGCGATCCAGGTGGGCGTGCGGCTCGGCGAACACGCTGGAAAAGGGTGCATCGGGGGAACGGTCGATACGGGTGACGCTCGCCACGGGGTAGCCTGGTGGGAATTTGCCGCCCAGCCCCGAGGTGACCAGCAGGTCGCCCTCGACGATGTCCGAGTTGGTCGGCAGATAGGGCAGCTTGAGCTGGTCGATGCGGCCTGTCCCAACCGCGATGGTACGCAGACCGTTGCGCAATACCTGGACCGGCAGGGCGTGACTGGTGTCGGTGATCAGCAGCACGGTCGACGACAGCGGCGTCACGTTGATCACCTGTCCCATCACGGCGTTAGCATCGAGCACCGGCTGGCCCTCGAACACGCCGGAGACTGCGCCCTTCTTGATGATGACCTGTTGCTTGTAGGGATCGAGGTCGACCGAGGAGAGCTCGGCGACCAGTACCCGGTCACCGATCTTGAAAGAAGAATCCACCAGGTCGCGCAGCCGAAGATTTTCCGCCTGCAGGGACTCATACTTCTGCAGTTCGACCTTGAGGCGAAGATTTTCGTCGCGCAATTCCCGATTCTGCTCCAGCAGCGTCTCCTGGCTGCTAGTGGTTTCGCTCAGCCAGCGCGATGCGGTAAACGGGAGGTCGGCCAGATACTGCAGCGGATAGGTCAGGAAGGCCAGCGTGCTGCGCAGATGCTGCAGATGGTGAAACCGATGGTCGAGTACCAGCAGGACCAGAGACAGCATGACCGCGACCACCAGCCGGGTGGTTTGCGATGGGCCCTGGGCAAAGATCGGCTTGATGGTAAAGCTCTCCGTTCTTGCGGTATGCCACGCGCGGCGACGCCTGCGGCCGTCACGTCGGGTTCTTACTCGACTGTGAAGATGTCGCCTCCGCGTTCATCCATCAGCTCGAGCGCACGTCCACCGCCGCGGGCCACGCAGGTCAACGGGTCTTCCGCGATGATGACCGGCAGGCCGGTTTCCTCTTCGATCAGCCGGTCGAGGTCTTTGAGGATGGCGCCGCCACCGGTGAGCACGATGCCACGCTCGGCGACGTCTGCGCCGAGTTCCGGCGGCGTCTGCTCGAGCGCCTTCTTGACCGCGTCGACGATCCCGGACAGAGGCTCTTGCAGGGCCTCGAGGATTTCGTTGGAACTCAATGTGAAGCTCCGTGGCACGCCTTCGGCGAGGTTGCGCCCCTTGACTTCGAGCTCCCGGACTTCGTTGCCGGGATACGCCGAGCCGATCTCCTTTTTGACCCTTTCGGCAGTTGCCTCGCCGATCAGGGTGCCGTAATTGCGGCGTACGTAGTTGATGATCGCCTCATCGAACTTGTCACCGCCGATCCTCACCGAATTCGAGTAGACGATGCCGTTTAGCGAGATGATGGCGACCTCGGAGGTGCCGCCGCCGATATCCAGAACCATCGAGCCGCGCGCCTCGTCGACAGGCAGGCCGGCTCCGATCGCCGCGGACATCGGCTCTTCGATCAGGTAGACCTCGCGGGCGCCGGCCCCGGCGGCCGATTCTTTGATCGCTCGCCGCTCGACCTGGGTCGACCCGCACGGCACGCAGACCAGCACGCGTGGGCTGGGGCGGATCAGGCGCGACTCGTGGACCTTGTGGATGAAGTACTGCAGCATCTTCTCGGTCACGGTGAAGTCGGCGATCACGCCCTCCTTCATCGGCCGGATGGCGGTGATGTTGGCCGGCGTCCGGCCGAGCATCTTCTTGGCCTCTTCGCCAACTGCGGCGACCGATTTGGGGCCGCCGGGTCCGCGATCCTGGCGAATCGCGACGACCGAGGGTTCATTGAGCACGATCCCCTGGTCGCGGGCATAGATCAGTGTATTGGCAGTGCCGAGATCTATCGAGAGGTCGTTGGAGAAAAGTCCACGAATACGGCGAAGGAACATGCTGTGACATCCGGTGACCGGCCGGTCGACCTGTCTGAGAGGTCGTCGGCCGTTGACGATAGTGCAATGTGTCGGGCATCCGTAGCCCGGAAAGACGCGTAATCTAGCAACGCACCCCGGGTTCGGCAAGCGCGCAACTGCACTGCCGGTTTCGAGACGAAGCGCGAGTATGGTAATTTCTCGAGCCTGTTCCCGTTCCAAGCCGAGAGCGTCACCGAGCCATGTCCCTGTCTGAAGACGATGTTGCCAAGATAGCCCACCTTGCCCGGCTGGCCATGGAACCGCGCGAAACCGGGTCGCTGGGGCGAGAGCTTTCGAGCATTCTGGACCTGGTGGCGCAGATGGATGCCGTCGATACCACCGGGGTTTCGCCGATGGCGCACCCGCTGGAGATGGCGCAGCGGCTGCGCGAAGATGTGGTGACCGAGGAAAACCGGCGCGATCTGTACCAGGCCGGCGCCCCGGCCGTCGAGAACGGCCTTTTCCTGGTGCCCAAGGTCATCGAATGAGGCGCGGCACTGCGTTGTGCCGCCAAACGGCGGTTGTCGGCCGCTGGCGAGTCTGAATCAACTGTCCGTGGACCGTTTGTAATCCCATGCACAACAAGACACTTGCGGAACTCTCGGCCGCTCTGCGCGATGGCGAGGTATCGAGTACTGAACTTACGCAGCACATGTTGCAGCGCATCAAAGCGCACAATGAGCGGCTCAACAGTTTCGTTTCGGTGACCGAAGAACTGGCGCTCGAGCAGGCCCGGGCGGCGGACGGGCGCATCGCGGCCGGCCACGCCGGTCCGCTGACCGGCATCCCGATCGCTCACAAGGATATTTTTTGTACCCGGGATGTGCGCACCAGTTGTGGTTCGCGCATGCTGGAGAAGTTCATCGCCCCTTACGACGCGACGGTCGTGGGCAAACTGCGCCATGCTGGTGCAGTGATGCTGGGCAAGACGAACATGGACGAGTTTGCGATGGGATCGTCGAACGAGACCAGCTGGTTCGGCCCGGTGCGCAATCCCTGGGATACCGAAACCGTGCCGGGGGGGTCTTCCGGGGGCTCGGCTGCGGCCGTCGCGGCACGTCTGTGCGTAGCGGCGACAGGTACCGACACCGGTGGCTCGATCCGCCAGCCTGCGGCATTGACCGGCATCACCGGACTCAAGCCGACCTATGGTCGCTGCTCGCGCTGGGGCATGATCGCCTTCGCTTCGTCGCTAGATCAGGCTGGTCCGATGACCCGCACCGCAGAGGATGCGGCGCTGATGCTGGCCGGCATGGCGGGTTTCGACGAGCGCGACTCGACCAGTGCGCAGCGTCCGGTTGACGACTATGCCGGTGGCTTGAATAGACCCATTGCGGGTGTGCGCGTCGGCGTCGTCAGGGAGTTCATGGGCGAAGGTCTGGACGCCGGCGTGGGCGCATCCGTCGATTCGGCGCTCGAAGAACTCAAGCGGCTTGGCGCCGAACTGGTCGAGGTCAGCCTGCCCAACGCCGGTCTGTCGGTGCCGGTCTACTACGTGGTGGCCCCGGCGGAATGCTCGTCGAACCTGGCGCGTTTCGACGGCGTGCGCTACGGCCATCGTTGTGACGATCCGAAGGATCTCGAGGATCTCTACAAGCGGTCGCGTTCCGAGGGCTTCGGGCCCGAGGTCAAGCGGCGGGTCATGATCGGCACCTATGCGCTATCTGCCGGCTATTACGATGCCTACTACCTGAAGGCGCAGAAGGTGCGTCAACTCATTGCCAACGATTTCCGCAAGGCCTTCGAACAGTGCGACCTGATCGTCGGGCCGACGGCGCCCGGCACGGCATTCCGCCTCGGCGAGAAAGCCGACGATCCGGTGTCGATGTACCTTTCAGACATCTACACCATCGCTGTCAACCTCGCGGGGCTGCCTGGCATGTCCATTCCGGCCGCGGCCAGCGGCGGCATGCCGGTGGGGCTTCAGCTCATCGGCAACTACTTCGACGAGACGCGTCTGCTGAATGTCGCGCACCAACTGCAACTCGCGACCGACTGGCACCGGCAGAGGCCCGGGGGCTTTGAATAGGAAACTCCTCATGCAATGGGAAACCGTCATCGGGCTCGAGATCCACACGCAGCTCGCCACGCAATCCAAGATCTTCTCCGGATCCTCGACCACCTTCGGTGCGGCGCCCAATACACAGGCCTCGCTGATCGACCTGGGCATGCCGGGTGTGCTGCCAGTGCTCAACAAAGGCGTGGTGCGTATGGCGGTGCGCTTCGGCAAGGCGATCGGGGCACAGGTCGCCGAGCGCTCGGTGTTCGCGCGTAAGAACTACTTTTATCCCGACCTGCCCAAGGGCTATCAGATCAGTCAGTATGAGTTGCCGGTCGTCGGTGAGGGCGCTGTAGATATCATGCTCGAGGATGGCTCGATCAAGACCGTCGGCGTGACCCGTGCACATCTCGAAGAGGATGCTGGCAAGTCCCTGCACGAGGACTTTCATGGCATGACAGGTATCGACCTGAACCGTGCCGGCACGCCCTTGCTAGAGATCGTCTCCGAGCCGGACATGCGTTCGGCCAGGGAGGCAGTAGCCTATGCCAAGAAGATCCATCAGATCGTGACCTACATCGGAATCTGCGATGGCAGCATGCAGGAGGGTTCATTCCGCATGGACGCCAATGTCTCGATCCGACCGAAAGGTCAGGTCGAGTACGGCACGCGCGCCGAATTGAAGAACATCAACTCGTTCCGCTTCCTGGAAAAGGCTATCAATTTCGAGGTCGAACGCCAGATTGAGGTGATCGAGGATGGCGGCAGGGTGATACAGGAAACTCGCCTTTACGATGCCAGCAAGGACGAGACGCGCTCGATGCGCACCAAGGAAGAGGCGAATGACTATCGGTATTTTCCGGACCCCGATCTGTTGCCGCTGACGATCGATGCGGATTTCATCGCCGAGGTGGTCGCCAGCATGCCGGAGTTGCCGGACGCGCGGCGTACGCGCTTCGAAACCGACTATGGGCTGTCGGCCTACGACGCCGATGTGCTGACCGGCAGCCGTGCCCAGGCGGATTATTACGAGGCGGTCGCTGAGGCCGGGGGGGATGCAAAGCTGGCCGCCAACTGGGTAATGGGCGAACTCGCCGCCGCGCTCAACAGGGCGGGGCTTGGGGTCACCGAGAGCCCGGTCGATGCCAGGTCTCTGGGTCAACTGGTAGCGCGCATAAGAGACAACACCATCTCGGGCAAGATCGCCAAGGACGTGTTTGCGGCGATATGGGCTGGCGAGGGCAGCGCGGACGAGGTCATCGAGGCTAAAGGTCTCAGGCAGATCACCGATACCGGGGCCATCGAGGCGCTGGTCGACGAGGTGTTGGCGGCGAATGCCGAGCAGGTCGAGAATTACCGCAGCGCCGACTCTGCCAAGCAGCCCAAGATGTTGGGCTTCTTCGTCGGTCAGATTATGAAGAAGTCGCAAGGTAAGGCGAATCCGCAGCAGGTGAATGAGTTGTTGCGCAGTAAACTCGGCTGATTGTCGCGACAGAAATATGCCGGGCAGTCTCGATGATGCGCAGCAATCGGTGGCACGACGGCATGGTCCTGTGCTCTGCGACCGGTTGTTTCAGGGATGCAGGTCTTGCCCTTTTCCAAGCGCCGCTTTGTTTGACGGGGTTCCCCACGGGAGTTGCTAAGTGCCTGACGAGATAAAGATCCGCGCGGCGTCCGAGAACGACGCCGCTTCCTGGGATGCGTATGTCCTTGCGCATCCCGATGGGACGTTCTTCCATCGTTATGGCTGGAAGCGTCTGATCGAATCTACCTACCGCTATCCCGGACACTATCTGCTTGCCGAACGCGACGGCGCCTTGTGCGGGGTGTTCCCGCTGGGCGAGGTCAAGCATCTCCTGTTCGGTCATTCCCTGGTTTCGGTCCCGTTCTGCGTGTATGGCGGTGCGCTAGCCGATGACGACCAGGTGCGCGAGGCGCTCGAGTTCGACGCGACCCGGCTGGCCACGGATCTCGGCGTCGATTATCTCGAGGCCCGCAACCAGCGGCCCGTGCGAGACGACTGGTTGCGCAAGGATGGCTTGTATGTGACTTTCCGGCGCGCGATCAGCGAGGACCATGATGCCAACATGAACGCTATCCCGCGCAAGCAGCGGGCGATGGTGCGAAAGGGCATCAAGGCAGGTCTGGTAGGCGAGTTGGACGACGGCATCGACAACCTGTATGAAGCCTACTCGGAGAGTGTGCGCAATCTTGGCACGCCGGTTTTCGCCAAGGCGCATTTTCGGGCGATCCGCGCAGAGTTTGCTGACGATGTCGACGTGGTTACCGTGCGCCACGAGGGCGTCGTGGTGGCGTCAGTGATGAATTACTATTTTCGCGATCAGGTGCTGCCCTTCTACGGCGGCGGCGTCGCAACGGCCCGTAACCTCGCTGCCAACGATTTCATGTATTGGGAAGTGATGCGGCGCGCGGTGGAGCGCGGCTGTCGTGTGTTTGACTTCGGGCGCAGCAAGGTAGGCACGGGTTCTTACAGCTTCAAGAAGCACTGGGGTTTCGAGCCCGAGCCGCTCAACTATGAGTACCATCTGGTGCGCGCGTCCGAGATGCCCGATCTGAATCCGAACAATCCAAAATACCGGCTGTTCATCAACGCCTGGAAGAAGTTGCCGGTAGGCGTCAGTCGGGCGATCGGCCCATGGTTGGCAAAGGGGCTTGCCTGATCCGTCCTGCAAGCTGGTTGCGGCAGGCTGTCCGTCAACCGGCCAACCGCCGCTGCAGTCAGCGCAGGGTTGACCTCATTCGGCCAGGCAGACCCGGTCGCGTCCCGTGTTCTTGGCCCGGTACAGGGCCTGGTCGGCGCGATTGATCAGGTCCATCATGTCCTCGCCTGGCTGGTAGGTGGCCACGCCCGCCGAGACGGTGATCTGTCCGAGCGGCTTCTTGTTGTCAGCGCGCACCAGCTGCGCGCCGGCCACGGCAATTCGAATGGCCTCGGCCACGGCCTCGGCGCCCTTGGTGCCGGTCGCGGGAAGCAGCACAGTAAACTCTTCGCCGCCGTAACGTGCAGCAACGTCCTGGCCCTTTATGTTCTTCTGCACCGTCTGTGCAACGAAACGGATCACCCGGTCGCCAATCAAGTGACCATGGTTGTCGTTGATCGCCTTGAAGTGGTCGACGTCGATCATCAGCAAAGACGGAGGTTTGTCCGCCGGCATTTCGACGATGGCCACGTTCAGGTGATCCATCAGCGCGAAGCGGTTGAACAGGCCGGTCAGCGGGTCGGTGATCGCCCGTTTGCGTTCCACCTCCAGCTGTTCCTGCAGTTCCTCGATCTCTCTTGATTTGGTCTCGAAATGCGACTGCATTTTGTTGGTCGCCGATTTCATCGTCTGAGTCTCGCTGACCAGCGACTGGAGCAGTTGGCGAATGTCATTGAGATCGGTCTTGGTGGCGACACCGGTGACGAAACCGCCGAGGGCGCCTTCGTAGGCACACGCATCGTTGCCTGCCTGGCCAAGAGATGTGCACAGTTCGGACAGTATCGTGTGCAGGCCGGCCCGCACCTGATCGACGTTGTCAATGTCGTGCTCGGCGACGTACTGACGGTATAACTGGGTGTTGATGACCTCTGTGAACTGGCGCTGTTCGCCGAGCAGGCGATCGATTTCGGCATTCAGTTCGGGGTTGTCGCCGTTAACATAGTCATACCAGATGGCATAGTTCTGCGGCGTTACCGGTACACCATGTCGGGTCATCAGGGGAAGGGCGAGGCGCAGGTACTCGGCTGCCCTTTCGGAATCGAGCGTTTCTGCAACGGACGCCATGGCTTTTTGTTTTTGCAGCACAGCAACATTACCTCCGGTGACCCCTCCGCTATCGGTTGAGGCAAAGATAACTTTAATGCCCGCGTGGGTCCTGAGGCCCGTTTTGCTGGATGGGTTCAGGCCAGCCGTTCGGCCGATGCCACTGTGTACTGCCTGCCCTGCTTGATCTTGCGGTGATTGCCAAAGACCTCGCCAAACGCCCGCGCGATGAACTGGCGCAGGCCGCTGATGACCACGACATAGAAGCGGCCGCCGGGCTCGAGGTGCTCCCGTATGTCGTGAAAGAACAGGTAGTAGTGCTCCTTGCTGGTCTTGGCCGGCAGGTTGGTCACCGCCAGCGTGAAGGTCTGCTTGGGGATATGGTGCAAGCCGTCGCTGAGCATGGCATGCGCATTGTCGATCCGGTTCCTGCGGGCATTGGCGTTCGCGTATTCGACCGCGACGAAGTCTTTGTCGACCATCAGGCATCTGCCCTGCGGCGCCGCTTTCGCGATCGCCAGCCCAAGTGGCCCATAGCCGCAGCCGAGGTCGATGGCGCGGTCGTCCGGCCTGACCTCCAGGTGATCGAGTAGCAGCCGTGTGCCATCGTCGATGGCCTTCGGCGAGAACAGGCCCCAGGTGGTGTGAAAGCTCAGCTTGTGTCCCAGCAGGGTATCCTGAAAGACGATGTCCTGGCGCAGGCGGTCGAGGTCGAGCGGTTGTCTGGGTATCTTGGGCATGTTCGACTCGTCGAATAAAGTACGTCAATGATTTCGGCAATTGCACCCCGGCGGGCAGGGTCACCCGGGTTGGTTACCCTGATGGTCGCTGCTGGTTCTACGCTGCAGCCACTCGGTAATTCGCGGCAACTCGTGCGCCAGTCGCTCAAAGCGGTGACTGCCGCCGGACACCACAATCACATTCTTGCCGGCGTAGAAATCTGCCGCCTGCCGGTAGTCGAGGACCTCATCGCCCTTCTGTAACAGCACCAGGTAGTGCTCCTCGGGCGTCAGGTGTCTTCGTTGCAGTCGGCTCAGGGCCGCGAGGCAGTCCGGTTCGACGAAGAATGGTGCGTCATCGCACCAGCGCCTTTGCGGACCCAGATAGTCGGCCAGCAATTCGTGCGGCCTGATCACTGGATTGATCAAGATGGTAGGCCGCGGCATGATCGCATTCAGCGCGGTCGCATAGAAACCCCCGAGCGACGATCCGATCAGTGCGCTTATCGGATGGCGTTGCAGCATGCCGCATAGGTGGTCGATCGCCCTATCCGGGTCAAACGGCAGGTCTGGGGCAAGGAGCTGGCTCACGCCGAAGTGCCGGCGCAGTGCCAGCGACTTTTCGCCCCAGCCGCAGCTGCCGAAGCCGTGTATGAAAAGGATCACGTGGCCACCTGCCGTGAGCACACAGGACACGCCGGATCGGGCCGCAGGCGCAGCTCCCGCCATTGCATGCGCAGCGCATCGAGCATCAATAGGCGGCCGGCGAGCGGCTGGCCGACCGAGCACAGCAGCTTGATCGCCTCCAGCGCCTGCACAGCGCCGATGATGCCAACCAGCGGCGCGATCACCCCATTCTCGCTGCAGCGCAGTTCTTCCTCGCCTTCCTCCGTGTACAGGCAGCGGTAGCAGGGCCCGCCTGGCTGACCGGTGAATACGGTCACCTGGCCATCCCATCGGATAGCCGCACCCGAGACCAGCGGCGTCCGCTGTTGGTGGCAGACCCGGTTCAGCGCGAAGCGGGTGGCGAAGTTGTCGCTGCAATCGAGCACCAGGTCGGCGTTTTGCACGGCATCCCGCAGCGCATCGCCCTGCAGCCGGGTATCGTGCACGAGCAGTTGCGTTGTCGGATTGAGCGCCTGCAGGCCGAGTTTCGCAGAAAGACTCTTCTGCAGCCCGATATTCTGGGTGCTGTGCAGCACCTGGCGCTGCAGATTGCTGAGGTCGACGCGGTCGTCATCGACCAGCTCGAGCGTGCCGACGCCGGCGGCTGCCAGATACATGGCCACCGGCGAGCCGAGCCCGCCGAGACCGATCACCAGCGCACGCGCGGCCTGCAGGCGTCGTTGACCCTCGATGCCAAATTCCGGCAGCATGATCTGGCGGCTGTAGCGCAACAGTTCGGCGTCGTCCATTCGGTAGACCGAAAGGGGTTGATGATAGGGGTTCAGGCGTCGCCCGGCACCGGCCGGGTGCACGGGCTAGAGGTAGCGCCGCCAATAGTCTGGCCGGTCGTCCTGGCAGCCGTGCTGCCGATTGCGATATCGGTTGACGAAGACCTTTTGGGTGCAGTTGGCCTCGCCCTTGGCGCATCCCAGGTTGGCCCGCTGGGTCTCTTCGGTGTAGTGGTGAAGCGCGCGCCGGATCTTGTACACCAGGCGGTTGTCGAGATGAAAGCCATTTTGTTCCAGCAGCGCCTCGATGTCCGCCAGGCAGACAGCCAGCAGCTGATAGTGGATCTCCAGCGCCCCGGCGTCGACCACCTCCACGTGCTCGACGCCGTCGATTTCGATCAACAACGCAGCCGCCGAACCCGCCTGATCGGGGTCCGGATGCAGGGTACAGAAAACGATCTCGCGTTTTTTGTAAAGACTGTCGCCGGGCGTCTCCATGGCGCCAATGCTGTGCCCAAAGACCTTGCCGGTCAAGGGGGTTAACCCTCAGGGGCCGGTCGTTGCTGCGGGCGGGCTCTGCCCGCCCGACAGGCGATCGTTGCCGGCAAGGTCGCGACGCCGTCCAATCTGCACGAAGCCCTGCCGGCGCAACAGTTCCGCCACGGCCGACGCCTGGTCCCAGCCGTGCTCGAGCCATAGCCAGCCGCCCGGCTTGAGATGGGCAGGCGCGGAAGCGACGATGCGCCGGATGTCGTCCAGTCCGTCCGGCCCCGATATCAGCGCGCCAGCCGGCTCGAAGCGCACGTCGCCACGCTCCAGATGCGGGTCGCCGCTGGCCACGTACGGCGGGTTGCAGACGATCAGGTCGAACGCCGGAAGCGCGTCCGATGTATCGAACCAGTCGCCGAGCAGGAAACACAGCTTGTGCAGCCCGAGCCGCGCGGCGTTGCGCCGAGCGACATCGAGCGCCGCGGCGGATCGGTCGGTCGCGGTGATGCGCCATGCCGTGCGCTCGCTGGCAAGCGCCAGCGCGATGGCGCCGCTGCCGGTCCCGAGGTCGAGCACCCGGGCGTCGTCAGGCAGCCGGAGTTGCAGCGCGGTCTCGACCAGGTGCTCGGTCTCGGGTCGCGGGATCAGGGTTTCCGGGCCGACCGTCAGGCGCAGTGACCAAAACTCACGCTCGCCGGTCAGATGGCTGATCGGGTGGCCAAGCGCGCGTCGCCCAACCATTTCCCGGAACCGCGCGGCCGTCGATGCCTCGGGTACATGCTCGGGCCAGGCGTACAACCAGCTGCGGTCTCGTTCGAGGGCATGGGCGAGCAGGATCTGAGCCTCCATCAGGGGTTCGTCCGATGCGCCCGCCATCTCCTGGGCCGCGTCTTCGAGCAGCTCATGCACGCTGCTCATGCGGTGCGCGCCATTCAATCCGCCCCGAGGGCGGCCAGCTGTTCCGCCTGGTACTCCTGCAGCAGCGGATCGACGACCTGGTCGAGTGCCCCCGCCATGATCTCATCGAGCTTATACAAGGTCAGATTGACACGGTGGTCGGTCAGGCGGTTCTGCGGGAAATTGTAAGTACGAATGCGCTCGGAACGATCGCCGCTACCGACCTGCAAACGCCGGTCTTCCGCTCGCGTCGCGGCGGCGCTGTCGCGCGCGGCCGCCAGCAGCCGTGCCTGCAGCAGGGACATCGCGCGCGCCTTGTTCTTGTGCTGTGAGCGCTCGTCCTGGCACTCGACCACCACGCCGGTCGGCAAGTGGGTGATCCGCACCGCCGAATCGGTCGTATTGACGTGTTGGCCGCCGGCCCCGGAGGAACGGAAGGTGTCGATGCGCAGGTCGCCGGGATTGATGTCGAATTGGTCCATCACGTCGGCCTCGGGCAGGATTGCAACCGTGCAGGCGGATGTGTGGATGCGGCCTTGTGATTCGGTCTCCGGCACCCGTTGTACTCGATGGGCGCCGGATTCGAACTTCAGTCGCGAGAATACGTCCTTGCCGACGATGCGCACGATCACTTCCTTGTAGCCGCCGTGTTCGCCGAGGCTCTGACTGACCGTCTCGGTCTTCCAGCGCCTCAGTTCGGCGTAGCGCAGGTACATGCGCAGCAGATCGCCGGCGAACAGCGCGGCCTCGGCTCCGCCGGTGCCGGCGCGAAGCTCCAGGTAGACGTTGCGTTCGTCGTTCGGGTCGCGAGGCAGCAGCAGGCGCTGCAACTCCGGCCCGAGCTCGTTGAGGATCTGGCGCGCTTCGCGGCAGGCGTCCTCGGCCAATTCGGCCATTTCCGGGTCGGCCATCATCTCCTCCGCCCCGTGCAGTTCGGTCTCGGCGTCCACGTAACGCCGATAGCACAGACTCAGCGGTTCCACCTGGGCGTACTCGCGGCTCAGATCGCGAAAACGCCCTGCATCGCCCTGCACCTCGGGATCGGCCAACAGTGCCATGAGCTCCTGAAAGCGTTCGCTGATGTGTTCGAGCTTGTTGCGGAGACTGGGTTTCATCTGGGGCGGCCATCGCCGGGCAGTGGGTTGATCGGGTCGGTCAGGGCCGCATGCCGCTACCGCTCACAGCGCGAAGCGTCAGCCAGGGCCTGCTAACAGGCCCTATTCGTTGCCCGATCGGCCATGGCCGAGCTGAAACAGCGCGTTGGCCGCCTCGAGCAGTTCATGCTGCCCGTTGCTGCCGGCCTCGCGCAACTGAGTGCTGGGCGCATGAAGCAGTTTGTTGGTCAGGGTCTGCGCCAGGAAGTTCAGGACATCTTCGGCTGGCTTGCCGGATTCGAGCATGCGCAGTGCCTTGGTCAGCACCTCATCACGGATCTGTCCGGCCTGGCGCCGATAGTCCTGGATCAGGCCGACGGCATCCAGTGAACGCATCCAGGCGAGGAATTCGTCAACCTGGAAGGTGACGATCTCACGCGCCTGTTCGGCGGCATCCTGGCGCGAGCGCAGATTGCCCTGAATCACCTCGTCCAGGTCATCGACCGTGTACAGGTAGACGTCCTCGAGATCGGCGACCTCGGCCTCTATGTCGCGCGGCACGGCTATGTCGACCATGAAGACCGGGCGATGCCGGCGCCGCTTCAGCGCACTCTCGACCGTTCCCTTGCCGAGTACGGGTACCGGGCTGGCCGTCGAGGCGATCACGATGTCTGCTTCTGGCAGATGCGCCGGGATCTCGGTGAGACTGATGGCATACGCATCGAACTGCCGCGCCAACTCCTGCGCCCGTGAGATCGTGCGGTTGGCGACGATGACCCGTCCGATGCCGTTCTGCACCAGGTGGCGTGCCGCCAACTCGATCGTCTCGCCGGCGCCGATCAGCATCGCTGATTGCTCGGACAGGTCGGCAAAAATCTGCCGCGCCAGGCTGACTGCAGCGAACGCCACCGAAACCGGGCTGTCGCCGATCGCGGTATCGGTCCTCACCTGTTTGGCCGTGCCGAAAGCATGCTGGAAAAGACGTGTGAGAAGCTTGCCGGTTCGTCCGGCATCGCTCGCGGTCTGGAAGGCGGTCTTCACCTGGCCGAGAATCTGTGGCTCGCCGAGAATGAGCGAGTCGAGGCCGCTGGCGACGCACAGCAGGTGCTCGATCACGTCGCGACTTTCCCGGGTGTACAGGTAGGGCGCGATGTCCTCCACCGCAAGGCCATGGAACCCGGCCAGCCAGTCGCGAGTCGATTCCATGGCATCGTCTTCGGCGTGACAGTAGACCTCGGTACGGTTGCAGGTCGACAGGATGACCGCCTCGTGCACCCCGGGCTGTTCGGTCAAACTGCGCAGCGCGCCGACGATGATATCCGGGCCGAACGTCACGCGTTCGCGGATGCTTATCGGGGCCGTCGTGTGGTTGAGTCCGATGACGAGCAGGGGCATTTGAACCGGGGTTGCAGATGGGGGTATACGGAAATTTTGAGATATCAAGGGGTTGAATGCAAGCCCGAGCCTTGCGGGCACGAGCGCATCGGGGGTCGGCGGTGGACGTTTGCGCGTGAACCCTGATCCGTTAATCTACATGCCGTGAACAATTTGATAATTAGCCTGGGATTGGTGTCTTTGCTTGCCGCCCAGGGCTGTCAGAGCATTAAGCAAAAACAGGAACTGACGGCGGACGGGCAGGCCCCGCCAACCGAGGTGGTCCTGCCGTTCCCCGAGCCGGAACCGATCCAGCGCGAGCTGGACGAGGACCTCGTTTACAGTTACCTGGTCGGCGAGATCGGGGCTCACCGCGGTGATCTGCGAACCGCCCAAACGCACTATATGCATGCGGCCATCCTCGGCCAGGACGCCTATGCTGCCGAACGGGCAACCCGCATCGCCCTGCACCTGCAGGACTATCAGGGTGGCTTGGCCGCAGCACGCCGTTGGGTCGAACTGGCACCGAACGACATGACGGCGCGACAACTGGCCGCGGTGCTGTTCTTGCGCAATCAGCAGCCGGACGCGGCTGCAGAGCAGCTCGATGCGTTGGTCAAGATCGCCGATGCGCGCGAGCTCGACGGTTTTCTGCAGGCGGCCGGGGCGCTGAGCGTGGAAAGCGACCGGGCAGGAGCGGAGCAGTTGATGCTTGGCCTGCACGAGCGTCACCCGAACGACGTCCGTTCTCTGTATGCGTTGGCGGTGCTCGAGGCGGCGCATCGTCGCTTCACCGAGGCCGAGGCGCGCCTGCGGCAGGTCGTCGAGCTCGAGCCCGACTGGGAACAGCCACGCGTGCTGTTGGCGCGGGTTCTGGTTGCGCAGAACCGCCGGGACGAGGCGTTGGCCTTCCTAGAGGCCAGTGTGCGGCGCCAGGCGGACAGCGCCCTGCTGCGTACGACTTACGCGCGCATGCTGGTCGACGCGTCCGACTATCAGGGTGCGCTGGAGCAGTTCCGCAAACTGAGCCGCTTGCAGCCGGACGACACCGAGCTGGTCTTCGGATATGCGATGCTGGCCACGCAGCAGGAGCGTTGGGACGAGGCGCGACCGATCTGGCAGAACCTGCGCGGGAATCCGGATCGGCGCGACGAGGCCAGCTACTACCTGGCGCAGATCGAGGAGCAAGAAGGCAACGACGAGCTTGCGATCGGTCTGTTTCGCACTGTCCAGGGCAGCGAACTCAAAGTCGACGCATTGATGCGCATGGCTCAGATTTTGGCCCGCACCGGGCGGCTGGAAGAGGCGCGCGAGGCCCTGCAGCAGGCACGTATAGCCAACCCGGGGCGCGCCGCCGACCTGTACATCGGGGAGACGCAGATCGTCCAGGAATACGGCGATCGCGACGCCGCCCTGGCGCTGTATGCAACCGCCCTGGCGGCCTACCCGGACAACCGGGATCTGCTCTACAACCGGGCTTTGTATGTGGTCGAATTGGGTGATTTCGCCTGGATGGAACGCGATCTCCAGCGCCTCCTCGAGGAGGACCCGGACAACGTCGATGCGCTGAACGCTCTGGGCTACACGCTTGCCGACCGCAACGAGCGGCTGGATGAGGCCTTTGCGCTGGTCTCACGGGCACTCAAGCTACGCCCGGACAGCCCCGCTATCCTCGACAGCATGGGCTGGGTGCTGTACCGCCAGGGGGATCTGGAACGTGCCGCCACTTACCTGCGGCGCGCGCTGCAGCTCAATCAGGACGACGAGATTGCGGCACACCTGGGTGAGGTGCTGTGGGTAAGCGGTCAGCGCGCCGATGCCCAGGCGGTGTGGCGCGAGGCCCTTTCGCACAGGCCCGACAGCGATAAGATCCGTGAAGTGCTGGAGAGGCTGCAGGCCGAGTTGAAATGACCCGCTCGGGCACCTGGCCGGCGCCGGCCAAGCTGAATTTGATGCTGCGCGTGGTCGGGCAGCGTCCGGATGGCTACCATCTCTTGCAGAGCGTGTTTCAGTTCATTGATCTCTGCGATGAACTGACCTTCGATATCCGGGCCGATGGGCTGGTACGCAGGATCGGGCCGGTACCCGGGGTGGATCAGGACGACGATCTGGTCGTTCGCGCCGCGCGACTGCTGCAACGGGCGACAGGTACGCCGCTCGGTGCGGATATCCGGCTCGAGAAACAAATCCCCATCGGCGGTGGGCTCGGCGGCGGCAGTTCGGACGCGGCGACGACACTGCTTGTCCTGAACCGCTTATGGAATTGTGGTCTGGATCAGGCCGAGCTGATATGTCTAGGTCTGCAGTTGGGTGCCGACGTGCCTATCTTCATCCATGGCCGGGCCGCGTGGGCTGAAGGTGTCGGTGAACAACTGCACGATATGGTGCCGCCGACCCCGGTTTACCTGGTGCTCGCCCCCGCGGTCCACGTCGACACCGGCCGGGTGTTCCAAGACCCGGAATTGACAAGGAATTCCCCCAGAATCACAATACGCGACTTTCTTGCCGGCGAGCAGCGCAACGATTGCCTCCCGGTGGTCAGGCGGCGGTATCCCTTGGTTGCTCAAGTCTTTGACTGGCTTGATGAAAGAGCGGACGCCAGGCTGACCGGAACCGGCGCCTGCCTGTTTGCGGCCTGCGCCGACCGCGCCGAGGCGAGCGCATTGCTCAGCCAGCGGCCGCCGGGCGTGAACGGATTCCTGGCGCAGGGGATGAACCGCTCGCCGTTGTACGAGTTAACGGCCTGAGAGCGGGTATACAGAAGATTTTGGGGCGTGGCCAAGCGGTTAAGGCACCGGACTTTGACTCCGGCACTCGTAGGTTCGAATCCTACCGCCCCAGCCATATTGAGACGGCTGCGAAGCAGCCGCGCGGCGCAGTTTGCGGGCGGTGGGATGAGGACCGAGCAGGTTCGACGGAGGCGCGATGCGCCGGAGAACGTCGCGCACAGCGCGGCGGCCCGGAGGGCGAGGGCGCAGCCCGAGTAATCCTACCGCCCCAGCCATATTGAGACGGCTGCGAAGCAGCCGCGCGGCACACTTTGCGGGCGGTGGGATGAGGACCGAGCAGGTTCGACGGAGGCGCGATGCGCCGGAGAACGTCGCGCACAGCGCGGCGGCCCGGAGGGCGAGGGCGCAGCCCGAGTAATCCTACCGCCCCAGCCATATTGAGACGGCTGCGAAGCAGCCGCGCGGCGCAGTTTGCGGGCGGTGGGATGAGGACCGAGCAGGTTCGACGGAGGCGCGATGCGCCAGAGAACGTCGCGCACAGCGCGGCGGCCCGGAGGGCGAGGGCGCAGCCCGAGTAATCCTACCGCCCCAGCCATATTGAGACGGCTGCGAAGCAGTCGCGTACCGCAGTATGCCGGCGGTGGGATCAGAGCCGAGCAGGATCTAGTTTGGCCAGGCTTCGAGCCAGTGCCTAAAAACTGCGGATCAGGCTGAAAGCCGGCCGATTTCGCCGGTAGTGACGGGAGTCCACAGTGTCCAGCAGCGCCATCATGGTTTTTTCGGGAAACGCAAACCCGCAGTTGTCGGCGGATATTGCGAGCTATCTCGACATCCCGCTGGGCAAGGCCTCGGTCGGGCAGTTCAGTGATGGCGAGACCATGGTCGAGATCCAGGAGAACGTGCGCGGGCGCGACGTTTTTGTGGTGCAGCCGACTTGCGAGCCGACCAACGACAACCTGATGGAGTTGTTGGTCATGATCGATGCGCTGCGCTGGTCATCGGTGCGTCGGGTGACTGCGGTGATTCCGTACTTTGGCTATGCGCGCCAGGACCGCAGGCCACGCTCGGCGCGGGTGCCGATCACCGCGCGGCTGGCTGCCAAGATGATCGGTACTGCCGGGACCGACCGGGTGCTGACCATGGACCTGCACGCCGATCAGATCCAGGGTTTTTTTGATATTCCGGTCGACAATGTCTATGCGTCGCCGATTCTGCTGGGCGATATCTGGCGGCAGAAGTACCCGAAACTGATGGTCGTGTCGCCGGACGTCGGAGGGGTGGTCCGCGCGCGCGCCCTGGCCAAGCGCCTGGATGATGCCGATCTGGCGATCATCGACAAGCGTCGGCCGAAGGCGAACGTCGCCCAGATCATGAATATCATCGGCGACGTGCGTGGGCGCACCTGCGTGGTCTTGGACGACCTGGTGGATACTGCCGGCACCTTGTGCAAGGCGGCCGGGGCCCTGAAGGAGCATGGTGCGGCCCAGGTCGTAGCCTATTGCACGCACGCGGTGCTGTCGGGGCCTGCGGTGACCAATATCGAGGGGTCGCAGCTCGACGAGTTGGTGGTCACGTCGACCATCCCGCTGCGCGAGGATGCGATGGCATGCAGCAAGATACGTCAGTTGTCGATCGCCGGCCTGCTGGCCGAGTCGATCCGTCGGATCAACAATGAGGAATCGGTCAGTTCGCTTTTCGTGGACTGACACTGTTCGGGGCTTTTCCCCCGGACAAGGGTGCGCCCGGAAGGTGCCTGGTCGCGGGCTCCGGGCGTTTTTTTGATGTCTGAAGAGAGAAACGAGACATGCAGGATGATTTTGAAATTGAAGCAGTGTCCCGTAGCGATCAGGGGAAGGGTGCGAGCCGCCGCCTGCGTCGCGAGGGATTGGTGCCCGGGATTATCTACGGCGGTGGCAAGGACCCGGAAATGTTCGCCACCAAGCATAACGAGCTGCTCCAGCACCTGGACCACGAGGCCTTTTACTCCCACATCCTGACCGTGAAGGTGGATGGTCGCGTTCAGAAGGTCGTGCTGAAGGATCTGCAACGGCACCCGGCCAAGCCGTTCGTCAACCACGTGGACCTGTTGCGGGTGGCCGAGACCGATCGCATCAAGATGCAAGTGCCGCTGCATTTCCTCAGCGAGGACAAGGCGCCGGGCGTCAAGGCCGGCGGTCAGGTCTCGCACACCATGAACGATGTTGCGGTCATTTGTGAGGCCAAGGACCTGCCCGAGTACATCGAGGTGGATATGGGGACGATGGAGTTGGGCGATATCCTCCACCTGAGTGACCTCCAGCTGCCGCAAGGTGTGGTGTTGGAGGCCTTCAGCCACGGGGATGTCGAGGAGCACGACGCCCCCGTGGTGTCGATTCAGGTACCGCGTGGCGGCGAAGAGGCTGCCGAGGGCGAAGGCGAGGAAGAAGGCGAGACGACGGAAGAGTAATGTCGTCCTGCGATAGTGACTCGCCCACTCGAAACGAGTAACGGCGGCCTGGTGCCGCCGTTTTTTTTGGGAGTAGGATCTTGTCTGTCATTCAGTGCGTCGTCGGTCTCGGCAATCCTGGGCCAAAATATGCCGAGACGCGCCACAATGCCGGTTTCCGGTTCGTCGATGCGCTGGCGCGCGAATACGGTGCCACGCTGCGTCCCGAGAGCAAGTTCTTCGGTGAGGTCGCGCGGTTTCGCAGTGCCGTCGGCGAATGCTGGCTGCTCAAGCCGATGACCTATATGAACCACAGCGGGCGTTCGGTTGCGGCAATGTGCAACTTCTATCGCATTGAGCCATCGCAGTTGCTGGTCGTGTATGACGAACTGGATTTGGAACCGGGGGTGATGCGCCTGAAGACCGGTGGTGGCCATGGTGGGCACAATGGTATGCGCGACATCACGTCGGCGCTGGGCAGCAGGGATTTTCACCGTCTGCGTATCGGTATCGGCCATCCCGGCCACAAAGAGGCCGTCGTCGCCTATGTCCTCTCGCGTCCCGCGAGGGCTGATCAGGCCGCGATCGATCAGGGCCTCGGCGAGGCCTTGAGACACTGGGAAACCGTGCAGGCCGGCGAGTTGCACAAGGCGATGAACGCCCTGCACGCTGCGACATGAGGCCTTGACGTTGGGCCGCCGGTCTCCATCGAAAGAGATCGGGGGGTGGCGCAACCGTGTCGTTTTCACTGTGCAGAACCGCACGGCATGTCTGCGCGATGCCTGGATAACGATATCGGACCTGTCCGCTTGGGGTGATGAGCCGTCTTTTTGGGCTCACTTTTGAGCGGGTGTAGGCTATCGTCGCTCGATCCTGCTTGCGTCTTCCATCACGCAGGCAAACAAAAACCCCTTCCCGGCTAAACCGGGAAGGGGTTTCATTCGAGGTCTTCAGTCGTCGCCGAAGACGTACTTCGGCCTGAACCACTTCACCATCAGCGGCAACAACATCAGCGCGGTGAACACGTCAATGATCAGTGCCCAGCCGATATAGATGCTGAGGCCCCAGGTGTTGGCCAGCGTCGTGCCGACCAACGGGATGAAGCTGCCCAGCAGCACGATGATCGACACGATGACCGCCGAGCCCGTGGTGTTCTGCGTGTTGCGCAGCGCCTGCATCCAGTTGCCGCCGGTCGCCTGCATCTCCTCGCGCAGCCGGGAGACCATATAGATCCCATAGTCCACGCCGAGACCCATCGCGATCGACAGGGTGACCAGCAGGTGGAAGGCCAGGTTGCCCGACCAGTTTTGCACCGAAGTGAAGTAGCCGCCCAGTCCGTACTGTGCGAACAGGGTGACCAGCAAGGTCACGACCAGCATCCCGGAAACCAGCACGGAGCGGAACATCAGTGCTGCGATGATGAATATCGCTAGTGCAGTCTGCAGCGGTCCCACCAGCCAGTTCACCATTGCCACCTCGCGCGTGGCCTCGGTGGCACCGAGGAAGCCGCCGATGCCCGGCCGGACATATCCGGGGCCATCGACCGACAGTTCGTTGGTGTCGCCGGAGGTGTCTGCATTGCGCAGTCCGAAGTTCACCTTGGAGAAGCCCGGATCGTTCTTGTGGTCCTCGATGTATTGCTGGATGTCCATCGTCACCTCGTGGGTCTCGACGGGATCCATCGTATTAACGAATCCGAGCACGACGCCCTCGTTCCAGCTCTCGGTATTCACGAAGGAATCCATATCACCGGCCGACGTCATGGACTCAAGCAGGCCGTTGTACATCTGCACGATTGCGGTCGGGCTGCGGTCGTCGTCGGGATCGATGCCCAGCAGATAGTCCCTGCTCGGGACGGCCAGGTCCGACAGCTTCGTCGCTTCGCCGACCTCCGCCGTCAGCAGCATGTTCACCAGACGGACATACTGGGTGTACGAACCGGTATAACCGATGTGCGGATGACTGCGCAGCCAGTTCTCGAACTTTTCGATGTCGGCATGCACTTCCACATCGTTGAAGATGCCTTGAGGCCCACAGGCCTCGGCGTCCCAGCAGCCCATTTCCTCCCTGTACTTTCCGCACATCGCGAGCTTCTCGTCTCTGTCCTCGATGTCGTAGATCTCGTCCGGGAAATAGTCGTCAAGGCAGCCTCTGATATTGGCCACTTTGCCGCGCAATGGTATCGCGACCGAGATGACACCCGGCATGATCTCGTTCAACTGAACCAGGTCCTTCCAGGTCGGCGAACTGCCCTTGAACGCGGCACGGGCATAGTTGATGCCCTTCTCGACGCCGGGCATGAAGTCGTTTTCCTCTGCGAGTTTGACTGCAGCGGCGGGTTCACCCTTCCAGTTCAGCAGGTTGGTGTAATAGACCGAGCCGGCCATCACGAGCAGCACCACCCCGATCGGGATCCATTTTCCGGGGCCGGAGACGATGCGTGTCAGCAGCCCGCCGACACTGTGCTCCCATCCATGTCCCTCCTGTGCCTGGCAGCATTCCTGCGACGGTGGAAATATCGTCAGCAGCAGCGGGATCAGCGTGGTGGTCGTCAGCAACAGGGTCAGCATGCCGAACATGCCGAAATAGGCGTAGGCCTTGTAGAAGGATATATCCACCGTGGCCAGGGTGGCGAAACCCACCATATCAGTCACGATAGACAGCGTGGCCGGGACAATGGTGTGCCTGATCGCCTCGCGTGCCGCGATCGTCGCATCACCGCTGTGCCCGTTCTCCAGCATGAAGCGCCGCGTGACCTGCACCGAGTGACCGATGCCGATCGCCAGCAGCAGCATCGGCGTCAGCACCATCATCGTGGTCAGCTTGAATTCCGTGAAGCCCATCAGTCCAAGGGTCATGGCAATAGTCATGCCCACACCGATCAGCGGGAGCAGGGCGCCGCGCCAGTTGCGGAATTCCAGCCACAGGACCAAGACGACAATGGCGATGGAGATCGCAAACAGCCACCATTTATTGACCAGGTCGGCCAGCATCCAGGCGAGGAAATAGGGCTCCCCGGCCACCAGCAACTCGATCCGATCATCCTGGGCGTACTCGTCCATCATTTCGCGGACTTCGCGCACCCAGGGCAGATAGATCGCCTTGACCTCGTCGGTGTAGTCCGCGATTACATAGGCGGCCTTGGCGACGCAATGATCCTTGTCGTAGTCCTCGTAGGCGCAGCGGTTACCGTCTGCGTCCCACATGGAGACCAGCATCGGCGCCATGACCGGGTTGTTCTTCACGCCCTCGCGCAAGAACGCGAGTTGCTCTGCCGCCTTCTCGGGATCGTCGCTGATACCCTCGGTCGGTATCAGACGCTTGAACACCAGGCCGTTCTCGTCGGTGCCCATGTACTTGATCTTCTGGGCAGCGATGTCGATGAAGTTGGCGGGGCGCGAATGCGGCAGGGCCTCGAGCTTGTTGTGTATCTCCTGGACCTTGTTGATGAACCAGGGCTGCCAGATGTCGCCCTCTTTCACCCGCAAGGCAAAGACCATCAGGTTGCCCATGCCGAAGTTGTGTTCGGCATACAGATTCGTGGCAACGTAACGGTTACTCGATGGCAGCAGGGTATCCGGGTCGTTGCGGATATCCAGGTTCTTGATCTGCAGCGCAGCGGCAACTGTGCCGAGCACCAGCAGAATGATAATGGGCCAGCGAAAGCGCAGTACGAAGTCTGCGTATGCGTTTGCCCAGCGGTTTTCTTTCGTATTCATGATCCTTCTGCCCTAGATTTCCCGACATTTTTTGTTAAAAAAAGCGGCGTCGGCCGGGGCCGCACGCCGCTTTTTAACGCTTCAAGTCATTAGGCCATCACTCGATGATGTATTTCGCACCGACCTGGACGTTCGAGGAGTTCTGGAACTGACCGAACAGGGTCTCTTCGTCGCCCCAGTATAAGTTCAGTTCGCCGGTCAATATCAGTTGGTCTGAAAGCGAGTACTCCGCATCCAGCCGGTTCCAGTAGCCACCACCCTCTTCGAAGATGATGATGTTGTTGACCCGACCCAGCTGGTTCGCGCCGAACGGCTTGGACAGGAACAGCGAATAGTACTCCTTGTTCTTGTAGCCTTTATTCAGTCCGTTGGTCACGCTCATACTTGCCGGGTCGCCTGTGTATCTGGCGCAGCTTGCGGTGGCTTGACCCTGGGTCGTGAAGTTGCAGCCCTCGTCGACGAAATCCAGGTTGCGGAACTGGATGAACTGACCGCTCACGAGGAGGTTGGTCAGCACGGTGACGTCGACGCCGACGACATACTTGAAGAAGTCGTGCTCTTCACTCTTGAGCGCCCCAACCAGGTCGCCGTTGGCCAATGCGCTGCGATCGACCACCGGTTGCATGACGTCCTTCTGATAGAGGAACTCGCCACGCAGTACGATCGGGAGGCCGCCGGCGTCCAGCGCGTAATCGAGCGAGGTGCCGATGTTATGGATCCGTTCGCGATCCTCCTCGAACACCAGCACAGCCGAACCGCCGTTGTTTGCGTCGGTTACATTGGTCGGCGCATCGTCGACGTAGGCGCTCGGGGTGAAGGTCGCGTTCGAGCCATAGCGCTGTCCGGTATCCGGGTTGCGGATCTGGATGACCTGCGTGCCGGCGACGGTATCGAACTTATCGACCACCAGTTTCTTTCCGGTATTCGGGTCTGCCCAGTGCATATTGAGCGACGGGTTCGCGTCGTAACCGTAGAAATAGTTGAAGCTGTAGTTCAGCCCGTTATCCAAGTAGCTGCGGAAGCGTCCGCCGAAGTTCGCGTCGGACGGCCAGAAGTCGTCGTCATACTTGCGATCGTAGCGCGTCGTCATGCCCAGCATCGAGTTGAAGGTTGCGAAGGTCGCGTTGGGGAAGTGCTCCCAGGCCGAATTCGGCTTGGTCACGTTCCAGCCAGACCCGGCTACCGTGGGCGACATCGGGTTGACATCGATCAGGTTGGTCACGTTCTGGTTGGTGGCCTCGGTGAACCCCTCGAGACAGACGGCGCCGTTGGCGCCCTGACAGGCCGGGGGGAGCATGTTTGCCGGCGTATTGACGAAGCCGTCGACCGTGGCGAACTCCGGCATCCCGGGGTTCTGGCCGCCAAATGGGTCGATGAAGTTCAGCCCCATGGGGTTGGCGCCGCCGAAGGTGTTGATGACAGCACCGAAGGACGCACCCAGGTTGAAGAAGCCGTTGACCCCGCCGGTGATGACGTCCACCCCCTTCATGATGAACGGGTGGCCGCGGTCCTGGCCCTTGATTTCGCCGTTGCCGGCGAACGTCAGACCGGTCGGGGACTGGTTTGACGCCGAAACGGTACTGCGGGTGGCGCCGTCTTCCTGGGTCCACAGGCCGGCGACCTTGTTGGTTTCGGCCTGCGAGACGATCAACTGGAGGTTGCCGCGGTCGCCGATATTGCGCTCGGCGTTGATCATCCAGACCGGGATCCTTGAATCCTCCATCGCGTTCTGGTTCAGTTCGCGAAAGTCGGTCGGGTTGATGATATCCAGCAGCTTGATGCCGTCGGCGGTCCCCCACACGACCTGCTGCTTACCGATGCGGAAGTCCCAATCGCCGAAGCCGGTATCGATGTAGAGTTCGCGCAGGTAGTCGTTCTGTGTGTAATTGCGGTGCCATTCGTAGTCAGGCGTCTCTGCCGCCGCGTCCCACACCGGACGCAGTTCGGCGTGCCAACTGCTGCTCTCGCCCAGGTCGCCGTTAATGAAGATTCTGGCCGAGTTCTCGAACTTCATCACATCGCCGGTGTCGTTGTCCCGGTTGTCCAAGGTCGTCCTGGCCTGCCCGGTGGTCTGGCCGCCTCTGGTGTAGAAAGCCGTTTCGTTCTTCAGTTCGACGGACACGTCGATCTCTGCCTGGGCGCTGATCGGTGCTGCGAGCAGCGCCGCAATGACCAACCCCAGCGGTGACTTTTTAGACATAATGACTCCCTCTGCGTCTTCGCGCGTTTCATCCGGCCGGGGCTTGGTCCCCGGCCACTCTCTCTTTAGTTTGTTTTGTGTTCGATCAACGCTTGATCTTGCGCAGCGTCGATTCCGACCACCAGTTGTCGTCGTAGGTCTGGTCGACCTGGTTGACATTGCTAGGAATCACCGCCCAGGTCTGGTTGCCGGTACCAAGCGTCTTGCCGTACCAGTAGCCCCAGCCTACCGCGCGCGGGTCGTCGCTCTTGCCGAGCGGCACCCAGTCGCGATCGATGACCTTGACCATGTCGTCACCTTTGAAGTATTCGCTCCGGTAGTCGGCGAACGTCTTGGCGTCGATGTAAGAAACACGATAGTCGTACCACCAGTTCTCGAACTTGGTCGTGCTCTTGAGCTTGTAGACTTCTTTGCCCTTGTGGTCGCAGGAACCGGATGTGGGAAGGCCTTTGGTGTAACGTGTCTGTTGGTCGTCCGGGACCTCGATGAACCCGAGGCAGTCGTCGAAGGTCTCTTTACCCTGCAGTTCGTGGGTCTCGTGGAATGGTTTGCGCAACGCCACGTCGCCGAAGGTGAAGTCCGAGCCGCCCCAGGCATCGTCGTGCGCGGGTTCGGCGAAGCGCCGAATCTTGCGCAGCGCGGGCAGCCAGATCATATACGACTGGGTCTTGGCGTCGTCCTCGTAGTCGGTGATCAGCATCCCGGTGCCCTTGAGCTTGCCGGAGCGGAATATCGCCAGGTCCTGGGCCTTGGTGGTGCCGTCGCTGTAGTCGTTGTTCAGGTAGCGCTCGAGGGTGTTGGTCGTCGGCTTTCTGCCCTCACCCTTGATGACCAGGACCGTGATGTCTTTGTCCTGCTTGGTGATGGCGTAGTTATTGAATGCATAAAAGTGGTTGACGAAATAGACCTGATCCATGATCTGGTCGGCGGTCAGATCGCCGCTCGGATAGGGCAGGTCGTTTGCAACCCCCGCAGTGGCGGTGTGGGATATGCCAGTCGCCAGCGCGAAGGCGACGACCGAGACCCTTAGGGAATGACGCATCTTTATTCTCCTTTCTCTGCGAACGTTGGGTGCTGACGCACATCTACCCGCTCCCGGAAATCCATCGACGGGTCTGTCGAAATCGACTCAGAAGAACTCGCTGGTCGCACGATTCTTCGCGTGCCCAACAGCTGTCCTTGCCATTGGTTTACAATGACTTGCTCGCCGAATCTTACATTGACGTTTGTCAATCAACCAGTAATTTTATGGTAAATATTGTTGCGCTCTGCGCCCTGATGGCGTGCCTCCCGCAGCATCACGCAGGCCGAATTGGCCTGCGCCCGATGCTGAAATGGGTAAGGCCTGCAGCGGTGACTGCGCTGGGGTCGTAGATATTGCGCCCGTCGAAAATGACCGGGTGCCGCAGGCTGTCGCGCACCTTGTCGAAATCAGGGCTCCGAAACTCGATCCATTCGGTGACAACGGCCAACGCGTCAGCGCCGTCGAGCGCTTCCTCCGCGTGAGCGCAGAGGTGCAGGTCTGCACGGTCCCCGTAGATGCGGCGCGCCTCTTCGTGGGCGACCGGGTCGAAGGCGCGTACGCTGGCGCCGGCTTCCCATAGGGCCTCCATCAGGGTACGGCTTGATGCCGCCCGCATGTCGTCGGTATTGGGTTTGAACGCGAGGCCCCACAGCGCGATTGTCTTGCCACTCAGGTCGCCGTCGAAGTACTCGCCGATCTTTTTGAACAACAGGCCTTTCTGTCGTGTGTTCACCGACTCCACCGCATGCAGCAGTGCCGGCTGGTAGCCGACATCGGTCGCCGTTTTCTCGAGCGCCTGCACGTCTTTCGGAAAGCAGGAACCGCCGTATCCGCAGCCGGGATAGATGAACTGGAAGCCGATGCGCGGGTCCGAGCCGATGCCGATACGGACTTTCTCGATGTCCGCCCCGAGTATTTCCGCCAGGTTGGAGAGTTCGTTCATGAAGCTGATTTTTGTCGCCAGCATGGCGTTGGCGGCGTATTTCGTGAGTTCGGCGGAGCGGATGTCCATGAACAGCAGGCGTTCGTGATTGCGGTTGAAGGGGGCGTAGAGCTGCCTCATGATCGCGATCGAGCGGGGATTCTCGGTGCCCACCACGATGCGGTCGGGTTTCATGAAATCCCCGATCGCGGCGCCTTCCTTGAGGAATTCGGGATTGGATACGACGTCGAATTCGATGTCGGCGCAGCGCTTGCCCAGCGTTTCGCGTATCCTTTGGGCCACCTTGTCTCCGGTGCCAACGGGAACTGTTGACTTGTCGACCACGACCTTGAAGTCGGTCATGTGCTCGGCAATCGATTCGGCGACCGCCAGGACATACCGCAGGTCGGCCGACCCATCTTCGTCCGGCGGTGTGCCGACGGCAATGAACTGGATTTGGCCGAATTCGACGCCGGCTTGCGGATCGGTCGTGAACATCAGGCGTCCGGCTTCGCGATTGCGCGCGACCATATCGGCCAAGCCGGGTTCGAAGATCGGTATGCCGCCGCTGTTCAGGAGATCGATCTTGGCCGGGTCGACGTCTACGCACATGACTTTGTTGCCGACCTCGGCGAGGCAGGCCCCGGTGACGAGCCCGACATACCCGCTTCCGAATATGGTTACTTTCATA
This sequence comes from uncultured Gammaproteobacteria bacterium, assembly GCA_963808165.1. Lineage (GTDB taxonomy): Bacteria > Pseudomonadota > Gammaproteobacteria > Chromatiales > Chromatiaceae > Thiosocius. Next base: position 426,622 of record CAWEET010000001.1, read on the forward strand.
ATTGGTGGTTTCCGTTTCTTGCAGACTGGGTTTACAAAAATATCTGTGACGGCCGGACGCCGGATTTCTTTGCCCGGCGCGCTGCGAAGGCCGGCATGCTACCACAGCGATTGCAGTGGTTTTGTCGCCACGAACAGGGACTGTGTCTTGCCGCAGTTGACAGTGGGGCCGCGTTACCACAGAATACCGCCTCTTTTTTGGAGGGGTTCCCGAGCGGTCAAAGGGATCAGACTGTAAATCTGACGGCTCAGCCTTCGGAGGTTCGAATCCTCCCCCCTCCACCAGTAAGGTGGATGCCCTCCAGCGCCTTGACGGGGAGGATGCGAACCGAAGAAGAGGTTCGACGAAGGTGCGACAGCGCCGCAGAACGCCGCGCGAGGCGCGGCGGCCCGGAGGGCGGAATGCCGCAGGCATGGAGTAATCCTCCCCCCTCCACCAGAAGGTGGATACCCTCCAGCGCCTTGACGGGGAGGATGCGAACCGAAGAAGAGGTTCGACGAAGGCGCGACAGCGCCGCGGCTCGGGTGTCAGGGCGGGTCGAGTGGGCGACCGGTGCATCAAAAGTAACGATGCGGGTGTAGTTCAATGGTAGAACCTCAGCCTTCCAAGCTGATTGTGTGGGTTCGATTCCCATCACCCGCTCCAGGTTGGGGGTCAGGGGCTCGGCTCCGGTCCCGAGGTTTAGGCCCAGGTAGCTCAGTTGGTAGAGCACACCCTTGGTAAGGGTGAGGTCGGCAGTTCAAATCTGCTCCTGGGCTCCAGTATTACCGGCGTCGGTGGGCGGCGGTTTTGTTGACTGATGATTCATGTTCTTCTTTGAGAGATTGAGCGCACATGTCCAAGGAAAAATTTCAACGCACAAAACCGCACGTAAACGTGGGCACGATTGGTCACGTAGACCATGGCAAGACGACGCTGACGGCGGCGATCACGACGCACCAGGCCGCGAAGTTTGGTGGTGAGACGAAGGCTTACGACCAGATCGACAATGCCCCGGAAGAGCGTGAGCGTGGTATCACGATTGCGACGGCGCACGTGGAGTACGAGACGGCGGCGCGTCACTACGCGCACGTGGACTGCCCTGGGCACGCGGACTATGTGAAGAACATGATCACGGGTGCGGCGCAGATGGATGGTGCGATCCTGGTGGTTTCGGCGGCGGACGGTCCGATGCCGCAGACGCGCGAGCACATTCTGCTGTCGCGCCAGGTGGGTGTTCCGTACATCCTGGTGTACATGAACAAGGCGGACATGGTCGACGACGCGGAGCTGCTGGAGCTGGTCGAGATGGAGATCCGCGAGCTGCTGGATTCATACGAATTCCCGGGCGACGACACGCCGATCATTATCGGTTCGGCGCTGAAGGCGCTGGAAAGCGAAGACTCTGAGATTGGCACGCAGTCGATTGACAAGCTGATGGAGGCGCTGGACTCGTACATTCCGACGCCTGAGCGTGCGGTTGACGGCGACTTCATCATGCCGATTGAGGATGTGTTCTCGATTTCGGGTCGTGGCACGGTGGTGACTGGTCGTATCGAGCGTGGTGTGGTGAACGTGGGCGACGAGATCGAGATCGTCGGCATGAAGGACACGACGAAGACGACCTGCACGGGTGTGGAGATGTTCCGCAAGCTGCTGGACCGCGGCGAGGCTGGAGACAACGTGGGTGTGCTGTTGCGTGGTACGAAGCGTGACGATGTGGAGCGTGGTCAGGTGCTGGCGAAGCCGGGCTCGATCAAGCCGCACACGCATTTTGAGGCCGAGGTGTACGTACTGAGTAAGGATGAGGGTGGTCGTCATACCCCGTTCTTCAACGGCTACCGTCCGCAGTTTTATTTCCGCACCACGGATGTGACGGGTGCGTGTGAGCTGCCGGAAGGTATTGAGATGGTAATGCCGGGCGACAATGTGAAGATGACCGTGAAGCTGATTGCGCCGATCGCGATGGACGAAGGTCTGCGCTTTGCAATCCGCGAGGGTGGTCGTACCGTCGGCGCCGGCGTCGTAGCCAAGATTATCGAGTAATCACGGTAATCCAACCGGTTGGCGGGCCGCTCCCGATGGGGCGGCTCGTCTGTGTTTTTAGGCCAATGGCTCAATTGGGTGAGCTGGGGTCGCCGAAGGCGGTCAAAGGCCACTTAACGTGGCGTTTGAAACAGCGAACGTGAGGCCGTGGATGGCCGAGCTGGTCGGCACCCCAGGGATGGGTACCCGTAAGAGAGATTGGAAGGTTTACATTTAGGCCAATAGCTCAATTGGTAGAGCAGCGGTCTCCAAAACCGCAGGTTGGGGGTTCGAGTCCCTCTTGGCCTGCCATATTCGGCTGGTAATGAGCGCAAAAACGGAAGAAACAGGGTCTGGGCTGGATACCGTCAAGCTCTTGGTGGTGGTCGCATTGCTGGTAGCCGGGGTTTTCGGCTTCTACAGCTTTGCTGATCAGCCGCTGTGGGTGCGCCTGGCTGGTCTGCTGGCGGTAGTGGGTGCGGCGGTTTATGTCGCCCTGCAAACCGAAGTGGGGCGCACGGTCTGGCAGTTTGCCGCTGACTCTCGGAGTGAGGTGCGCAAGGTCGTCTGGCCGACGCGTCAAGAAACCTTGCAGACGCTGCTGATCATAACGATCGCTGTGTTGGTCACGGCGCTGTTTTTGTGGCTGGTGGATTCGGTGTTGTTCTTCATCGTGCGTTACCTGACCGGCCAGGGGGACTGACATGGCGAAACGCTGGTACGTGGTGCATGCCTACTCGGGATTCGAGGGGCACGTAAAGCGTTCGCTGCAAGAGCGTATCGAGCGTGCCGGTATGCAGGATCTGTTTGGAGAGATCCTGGTGCCGACCGAGGAAGTCGTGGAGATGCGCGGTGGCTCTCAGCGTCGCAGTGAGCGTAAGTTCTTCCCCGGCTACGTGCTGGTGCAGATGGACATGACGGATGACACCTGGCACCTGGTCAAAGATGTCCCGAAGGTGATGGGATTCATCGGCGGCACGGGCGATCGTCCGGCGCCGATTACCGACAAGGAGGCTGAGGCGATCCTGCAGCGCATGCAGGAGGGCGTCGACAAGCCCAAGCCCAAGGTTCTGTTCGAACCTGGCGAAGTCGTTAGGGTGACGGATGGTCCGTTCAACGATTTCAACGGCGTGGTCGAGGAAGTCGACTACGACAAGAGCCGACTCAAGGTGTCGGTGCTGATCTTCGGTCGGTCGACGCCGGTCGATCTCGAATTCGGTCAGGTCGAAAAGGGGTGAGCTGCGGTCGCTGAAGGCGATCAAGGGCCACTTAACGTGGCGCTTGAAGCAGCGAACGCGAGGCCGTGGATGGCCGAGCTGGACGGCGCTCCAGGGATGGATCCCAGCCGCATGGTCAGGTGCGTGTGCCGGGCAGCGAACCAGAGGCCGTGGATGGCCGAGCTGGACGGCGCTCCAGGGATGGATCCCAGCCGCATGGTCAGGTGCGTGTGCCGGGAGCGAACGCGAGGCCGTGGATGGCCGAGCTGGACGGCGCTCCAGGGATGGATCCCAGCCGCATGGTCAGGTGCGTGTGCCGGGCAGCGAACGCGAGGCCGTGGATGGCGAGCTGGACAGCGCTGCGGCGATGGATATCGGCACGGCCGAGAGCCGTGAATCGATCGGGGCCAGAGCGGATTGGCGGGGTCTTGCGACCCGGGATGCGCAACGGACCCGGGCATACAGGTTTTTTAACTCGGGGAGTTCAGGTAGCCAGTCCTGGATGCTTGCACCCGAAGCGAGGTAAACGTGGCAAAGAAGATCCAGGCTTACATCAAGCTGCAGGTAAAGGCCCAGGAGGCCAACCCAAGTCCGCCGGTCGGTCCCGCGTTGGGTCAGCACGGTGTCAACATCATGGAGTTCTGCAAGGCATTCAACGCGCAAACCCAGAATGTCGAAAAAGGGCTGCCAGTGCCGGTGGTGATAACGGTCTACAGCGATCGGTCCTTCACCTTCATTATGAAGACCCCGCCCGCGGCCATTCTGCTCAAGAAGGCGGCTGGCATCCAGAGCGGCAGCGGTCGTCCGAACACCGAGAAGGTCGGCACCGTCACGCGGGCGCAGCTCGAAGAGATCGCCAAGACCAAGGAGCCGGATCTTACTGCTGCGAATCTCGACGCGGCGGTTCGGACCATCGCCGGTTCCGCTCGCAGCATGGGTTTGAACGTCGAGGGGGTTGAGTAATGGCCAAACTGTCCAAACGTCAAAAGGCGATTCGCGAAAAGGTCGACGCTACCAAGCTGTATGTCCCCGAAGAGGCCTTTGCGCTGCTCAAGGAGCTATCCACTGTCAAGTTCGGCGAATCTGTCGATGTCGCCGTCAATCTCGGCGTGGACCCGCGCAAGTCCGACCAGGTGGTGCGCGGATCGACGGTGCTGCCGAACGGAACCGGCAAGACCGTGCGTGTAGCCGTATTTGCCCAGGGGCCGGCTGCCGAAGCTGCTGCCGAGGCGGGTGCCGACAAAGTCGGCATGGATGATCTGGCCGAAGAGGTCAAGGCGGGCAATCTGGACTTCGACGTCGTCATTGCCGCGCCCGATGCGATGCGGGTGGTCGGGCAGCTGGGCCAGATTCTCGGTCCGCGCGGTCTGATGCCGAACCCGAAGGTCGGAACCGTGACCCCGGACGTGGCGCAGGCGGTTAAGAATGCCAAGTCCGGTCAGGCGCGTTACCGCACAGACAAGGCGGGCATCATTCATGCCTCGATCGGCAAGGTGGATTTCGAGCCGGACGCGTTGAAGCAAAACCTCGAGGCATTGCTGAACGATGTGAAGAAGCTCAAGCCTAGTTCCTCGAAGGGCATCTACATGCAGCGGATCACCGTGTCTTCGACGATGGGCCCCGGGCTGGCGCTCGATCAGAGCGGTTTGGAGATCTTGTAAGAGACAGAGTTGGGTCGGACAGGAGTCCGACGCACAAGCGATTGGGGGCATCGACGGGGTTCAGGCCGCTTCGTTTGCCGTCAAAGACCGCAGGCGCCGTATCGTAGACGGCTTAATACTCGCCTGCGCAGATGGCGCTCCGGCATCAGGGCTTCCCTGATAGCGGGCACCACAAAGGCGGGGCCCTCGGGCCTCAGGTGTAAACGGGACATTCGTCCCACGTTGTCGGGAGGTGACGACTTTGGCACTCAATTTCGAGCAGAAGAAAGCCATCGTCGCCGAAGTTGCTGAAGTGGCACGCACGGCCTTTTCCGCCGTGGCGGCCGAGTATCGAGGCATTACCGTGGAAGACATGACCGCTTTGCGCGTACAGGCGCGCAACAGTGGGGTGTATCTGCGCGTGGTCAAGAATACGCTCGCCCGTCGCGCGGTCCAGGATACCGAGTTCCAATGCATGGCAGATGGTCTGACCGGTCCGCTGGTCCTGGCCTTCTCGCAAGAGGATCCGGGTGCGGCTGCGCGCGTTATCAAGGATTTTGCCAAGGGAAACGACAAGCTGAAGGTCACGCTGGTGTCCATCGGCGGTCAGATGCTAGCTCCGACGGAGCTCGATACCCTGGCGAAGATGCCTACCTATGATCAGGCCATCAGCATGCTGATGTCTGTCATGAAGGCGCCGGTACAGAAGCTGGCGCAGACCATGAACGAGGTACCGGGCAAGCTTGTGCGCACCATTGCAGCAGTTCGCGACGCCAAAGAGGCCGCTTGAGGGCGGTTTCATTAACCTTTTTGTGCTAAAGCATTTTTTGGAGTTTTACGATGTCTAAAGAAGATATCCTCGAAGCCATTGCCAACATGTCGGTGATGGAAGTTGTCGAACTGATTTCCGCAATGGAAGAGAAGTTCGGCGTGACGGCAGCGGCCGCAGTGGCGGTTGCTGCCCCGGGCGCCGGCGGTGATGCAGGTGCTGCCGAGGCCGAAGAGCAGACCGAGTTTGACGTTGTGCTGACCGGCTTCGGCGAAAACAAGGTTGCGGTGATCAAGGCCGTTCGAGGCATCACCGGCCTGGGCCTGAAGGAAGCGAAGGATGCCGTCGAAGGCACGCCGAGCACCCTGAAAGAAGCCGCCTCGAAGGAAGAGGCCGAAGCCGCCAAGAAGCAGCTGGAAGAGGCTGGTGCTACCGTCGAGCTGAAGTAATTCGGCTTGGCGGTACCGAGCGCCAATCGGGATCGGGCTGGTGGCCAATGTGTCACCGGCCTGTTCCTGTTTTCGCTTTTTTAGCATTTGAGAAAGGGTGGCGGATCTGACTCCGCGCACCTCGGATCTGGCACTCTGGCGCGGTCAGAAGGTCAGCCACCATGAGTCCCGCGCGGCATGGCCACAATGTCCATGTCGCCGGCCGATTCAGAGATCACAGTCGAGGGAAGGCACGCATGGCCTATTCGTTTACCGAAAAGAAACGTATTCGCAAAGACTTTGGCAAGCGCCCCAGCATTCTTGAAGTCCCCTTTCTCCTAGCTACCCAGATAGAGTCCTACCGAGGCTTTTTACAGGCTGAGCAGCATCCCGACCAGCGTGAGAGTCTCGGGCTGCACGCCGCGTTCAAGTCAGTATTCCCGATCGTCAGCTATTCGGGTAGTGCCGCACTCGAGTATGTGCACTACCGTCTCGGCGAGCCTATATTCGATGTGCGCGAGTGCCAGCTGCGTGGTGCGACCTACGCTGCTCCGCTGCGCGTGCTGGTGCGACTGGTGATCTACGACAAAGACGCACCGGCGGGTGCCAAGCAGGTCAAAGACATCAAGGAGCAGGAAATCTACATGGGCGAACTGCCGCTCATGACGGACAATGGCACATTCATTATCAATGGCACCGAGCGTGTCATCGTGTCCCAGCTTCACCGTTCGCCGGGCGTGTTCTTTGATCATGACAAGGGCAAGACCCACTCCTCGGGCAAATTGCTGTTTTCGGCACGTGTGATCCCGTATCGGGGCTCCTGGCTAGACTTCGAATTCGACCCGAAAGACTCGGTCTTCGTGCGCATTGACCGGCGGCGCAAGTTGCCGGCGACTATCCTGCTGCGCGCCCTCGGATACGAGACCGCCGAGATCCTAGATCTGTTCTTCGAAAAAGACACTTTCCAGATCAGCAAGAAGAAGATCGAACTGGCGTTGGTTCCTTCGCGGCTGCGCGGCGACACTGCTGGTTTCGACATCAAGGCCGGCCGCAAGGTGATCGTTGAGTCCGGCAAGCGGATAACCGCGCGTCACATCAAGGAACTCGAAGAGGCCGGGGTCGACAAGCTCGAAGTGCCGCACGATTTCCTGGTCGGCCGTACCCTCGCCCACGACGTGATCGATGCCGAAACCGGCGAGCTGCTGGCCAAGGCAAACGACGAGATCACCGAGGAACTCAGTGCGCAGTTGGCCGACAAGGGCATAAAGCAGATCGAGACCCTGTTCACCAACGATCTGGATCATGGGCCTTTCATTTCGGATACCTTGCGAATCGACCCGACCAGCAGCGCACTCGAGGCAATGGTCGAGATCTACCGCATGATGCGCCCCGGCGAGCCGCCGACCAAGGAAGCGGCGCAGAATCTTTTCCACAACCTGTTCTTTACCGACGAGCGCTATGATCTCTCGGCGGTCGGCCGCATGAAGTTCAATCGTCGCCTTGGCCGCCAGGAGGCTGAAGGCGCAGGCATCCTTTACGACCAGAAATATTTTGGCGCCCGCGACGACGAGACCTCGAAGGCGCTGGTCGAGCAGTACGGCGCGGCCTCGGATATCGTCGATGCCCTCAAGACGCTGGTCGACATCCGCAATGGCAACGGTACGGTCGACGACATCGATCATCTCGGCAACCGTCGCGTCCGCTGTGTCGGCGAAATGGCGGAGAATCAGTTCCGGGTCGGGCTGGTACGCGTCGAGCGCGCGGTCAAGGAACGCCTGACGCTGGCCGAGTCCGAGGGTCTGATGCCCCAGGAGATGATCAACGCCAAGCCGGTTTCGGCCGCGATAAAGGAGTTCTTCGGTTCATCCCAGCTCTCGCAGTTCATGGACCAGAACAACCCGCTGTCCGAGGTCACCCACAAGCGCCGCGTTTCTGCGCTTGGCCCGGGTGGCCTGGCGCGCGAGCGCGCCGGCTTCGAGGTGCGCGATGTGCACCCGACACATTACGGCCGCGTTTGTCCGATCGAGACCCCGGAGGGTCCGAACATCGGTCTGATCAATTCGCTTGCGGTATATGCGCGCACGAACAAGTATGGGTTTCTCGAGACCCCATACCGCAAAGTCGATAACGGTGCCGTGACCGACCAGATCGACTACCTGTCCGCGATAGAAGAGGGACGCTTCGTCATCGCTCAGGCGAACGCGCTACTGGACGAAAGCGGGAAGCTGGTCGACGATCTGATCTCGTGTCGCCACCTCAACGAATTCACCCTGTCTACGCCGGACAAAATCGAGTACATGGACGTCTCGCCGAAGCAGATCGTGTCGGTGGCGGCCTCGCTGATTCCGTTCCTGGAACACGACGACGCCAACCGGGCCTTGATGGGTTCCAACATGCAGCGTCAGGCGGTGCCCACGCTGCGTGCCGAAAAGCCATTGGTCGGCACGGGAATGGAGCGTACCGTGGCGGTCGATTCGGGCGTCACTGTGGTAGCCCGCCGTGGCGGCACGATTGAATCGGTCGACGCGGCGCGTATCGTGGTGCGGGTCAACGACGACGAGACCGTGGCCGGAGAGGCCGGGGTCGATATCTACAATCTGACCAAGTACACGCGCTCCAATCAGAACACCTGCATCAACCAGCGGCCGCTGGTCCTGGTCGGTGACGAAATCGCGCGAGGTGACGTGCTGGCCGACGGCCCTTCCACCGACATGGGTGAATTGGCCCTGGGTCAGAACCTGCGAGTCGCCTTCATGCCCTGGAACGGCTACAACTTCGAGGATTCCATCCTGATCTCCGAGCAGGTCGTCAAGGAGGATCGGTTCACGACGATCCACATCGAGGAGCTGACCTGCATGGCGCGCGACACCAAGCTGGGCGCCGAGGAAATCACCGGAGACATTCCGAACGTTGGTGAGGCCGCATTGGCCAAGTTGGACGAGTCTGGCATCGTCTACGTCGGGGCCGAGGTGCGTGAGAGCGACATACTGGTCGGCAAGGTCACCCCAAAGGGCGAGACCCAGCTCACGCCTGAAGAAAAGCTGCTGCGTGCGATCTTCGGTGAGAAGGCATCGGACGTCAAAGACACCTCGCTGCGCCTGGGCTCAGGCATGAACGGCACGGTAATCGATGTCCAGGTGTTCACCCGCGATGGCGTCGAGAAAGATGCCCGTGCATTGCAGATCGAAGAGGCCGAACTGGCGATGGTCCGCAAGGACATGAACGATCAGTTGCGCATCATGGAAGAGGATACCTTCGACCGCGTCGAGAAGATGCTGCTGGGTAAGGTCGCCGACGGTGGCCCGAACCGGCTCAAGGCAGGTGCGAAGATCGCCAAGAGCTACCTCCAGGAGATCGATCGTGACCAGTGGCTGGAGATTCGCCTGAAGAGCGAAGAGTCGGCTGCGCAGCTCGAGGCGATTGCCGCGCAGGTCGCTCAGTTGCGTGAAGACTTCCGTCAGCGCTACGAGGAGAAGAAGCGCAAGCTGACCTCCGGCGACGATCTCGCTCCAGGCGTATTGAAGATGGTCAAGGTCTATGTGGCCGTCAAGCGTCGCATTCAGCCGGGTGACAAGATGGCCGGCCGTCATGGAAACAAGGGTGTTATCTCGATGATCGTCCCGGTCGAGGATATGCCGTTCGACGAGAATGGCCGCCCGGTCGACATCGTGCTCAATCCGCTCGGCGTGCCCTCGCGGATGAATATCGGCCAGATCCTCGAGACCCATCTCGGCTTCGCGGCTAAGGGCGTGGGCGAGCGCATCGGGCGTATGCTCGATGCACAGGTGCAGGCCAAGGAATTGCGTGAATTCCTCGACCAGGTCTACAACACCAGCGGTAAGCAGGAAGACCTCGGAAGCATGGGCGACGACGACGTGTTCGCCATGGCGCACAATCTGCGGGGCGGCGTGCCTATCGCAACTCCGGTGTTCGACGGTGCCGACGAAGGCGAGATCCGCCACCTGTTGCAGCTCGCCGAAGAGGATACGGACGGCCAGACGCAGCTATATGACGGCCGCACTGGTGAGGCATTCGAGCGCCGTGTGACGGTGGGCTATATGTACATGATCAAGCTGAACCACCTGGTCGATGACAAGATGCACGCACGTTCGACCGGCCCATACAGCCTGGTCACGCAGCAGCCCCTGGGTGGCAAGGCGCAGTTCGGTGGCCAGCGCTTCGGCGAGATGGAGGTCTGGGCCCTCGAGGCCTACGGTGCCGCCTACACGCTGCAGGAGATGCTTACGGTGAAATCGGACGACGTCAATGGCCGTACTCGAATGTACAAAAACATCGTCGATGGTGACCATCGCATGGAACCCGGTATGCCGGAGTCGTTCAATGTGCTGGTCAAAGAGATCCGCTCGCTCGGCATCAACATCGAACTGGAGCAGGACTGAGGAATCAGCCTCGATCCGCCCATTAAGGACATAGAACGGGAGATACCGTCTTGAAAGATCTTCTGAAAATTCTGAAACAACAGGGTCAGAATGAAGAATTCGATGCCATCCGAATCGGCCTGGCATCGCCCGAAATGATCCGCTCCTGGTCGTATGGCGAAGTGAAGAAGCCGGAGACGATCAACTACCGCACCTTCAAGCCGGAGCGCGAAGGCCTCTTCTGCGCCAAGATCTTCGGTCCGATCAGTGACTATGAGTGTCTGTGCGGCAAGTACAAGCGTTTGAAGCATCGCGGTGTCGTGTGCGAAAAGTGCGGCGTCGAAGTGACGCTGGCAAAGGTGCGACGTGAGCGCATGGGCCACATCGAACTGGCCAGCCCGGTGGCGCATATCTGGTACCTGAAATCACTGCCCTCGCGGATCGGTCTGCTGCTCGACATCACGCTACGCGATATCGAGCGCGTGCTGTACTTCGAGTCCTACGTGGTGATCGACCCGGGCATGACTCCGCTGGAACGCTTTCAGCTGCTGACCGACGAGCAGTACCTCGAGGCGATCGAGGAGAACGGCGATGAATTCGATGCGCGCATGGGTGCCGAGGCGGTCTACGAGCTGCTGCGCACCATGGACATCGACAAAGAGATCGCGCGCATGCGCGAAGAGGTCGAGGCGACCAACTCCGAGACCAAGATCAAGAAGATCGCCAAGCGCCTGAAGCTGCTGGAGTCACTGCAGGATTCAGGCAACCGGCCGGAGTGGATGATCCTGACCGTGCTGCCGGTGCTGCCCCCGGAGTTGCGTCCCCTGGTGCCGCTCGATGGCGGCCGCTTCGCCACCTCCGATCTGAACGATCTGTACCGGCGCGTGATCAACCGCAACAACCGACTGAAGCGCCTGCTCGACCTGAACGCGCCGGACATCATCGTGCGCAACGAGAAGCGCATGCTGCAGGAGTCGGTCGACGCGCTGCTCGACAACGGTCGTCGTGGCCGTGCGATCACCGGTACCAACAAACGCCCACTCAAGTCGCTGGCCGACATGATCAAGGGCAAACAGGGCCGCTTCCGCCAGAACCTGCTGGGTAAGCGCGTCGACTATTCCGGCCGCTCGGTCATCGTAGTCGGCCCCACCCTGAAGCTTCACCAGTGCGGCATCCCGAAGAAGATGGCACTGGAACTGTTCAAGCCGTTTATCTTCTCCAAGCTGCAGTTCCGCGGCCTCGCAACCACCATCAAGGCGGCCAAGAAGATGGTCGAGCGTGGCGCGCCGGAGGTCTGGGATATCCTCGAAGAGGTCATCCGCGAACATCCGGTGATGTTGAACCGTGCGCCGACCCTGCACCGTCTCGGCATCCAGGCGTTCGAGCCGGTCCTGATCGAGGGCAAGGCGATCCAGCTTCACCCACTCGTCTGCACGGCGTTCAACGCCGACTTCGACGGCGACCAGATGGCGGTGCATGTGCCGCTGTCGATCGAGGCGCAGCTCGAGGCGCGCACCCTGATGATGTCCACTAACAATGTCCTGTCTCCGGCCAACGGCGAGCCGGTCATCGTGCCGACGCAGGATGTGGTGCTGGGCCTGTATTACATGACCCGCGAGCGCGTCAACGCGCAGGGCGAGGGTATGGCGTTCAGTAACATCGCCGAGGCGCGCCGTGCCCATGAGTCGGGCGCAGCAGCGCTGCATGCGCGCGTGAAGGTGCGCATCGAGGAAGGCGTGCGCAACGACGACGGCGAACTGGAAGTGACCAGTTCGGTCAGGGACACCACCGTAGGCCGTGCCTTGTTGTGGGACATTGTGCCGAGCGGCATGCCGTTCGACCTGATCAACCAGACAATGAACAAAAAGGCCATCTCGCGGATGGTCAACGTCTGCTATCGTCGCCTGGGCCTGAAAGACACCGTGGTGTTCGCCGACCAGCTGATGTATCTCGGCTTCCGTCAGGCGGCGCGTGCCGGCGTGTCGATCGGCGTCAACGACATGGTCATTCCGACGGAAAAGGCCGAGATCCTCGCTGCGGCGGAGACCGAGGTCAAGGAGATCGAGGACCAGTATTCCTCTGGTCTGGTGACCAACGGCGAGCGCTACAACAAGGTGGTCGACATCTGGTCACACACCAACGATCAGGTGGCGCGCGCGATGATGGGCAAGCTCGGTAAAGAGCAGGTCGTCAATCGCGACGGTGAGACCGTCGAGCAGAGTTCGTTTAATTCGATCTACATGATGGCCGATTCCGGGGCGCGTGGTTCCGCCGCGCAGATCCGTCAGCTGGCCGGCATGCGTGGCCTGATGGCAAAACCGGACGGGTCGATCATCGAAACGCCGATCACCGCGAACTTCCGCGAGGGTCTGGACGTACTGCAGTACTTCATCTCGACACACGGTGCCCGGAAGGGCCTTGCCGACACCGCATTGAAGACCGCCAACTCCGGTTACCTCACCCGTCGTCTGGTCGATGTGGCGCAGGATATGGTGATCACCGAGACGGACTGCGGCACCGAAAACGGCCTGCTGATGCAGCCGATCATCGAAGGTGGTGACGTGGTCGAGCCGCTGCGTGAACGCATCCTCGGCCGGGTCGTCGCGACCCACGTGATGCGCCCCGGCAGCGACGAGATCGTCTGCGAGGCCGGCACGCTGCTCGACGAGGGCTGGATGGATACGCTGGAACTGGCCGGTATCGACCAGGTGTTCGTGCGCTCGCCGATCACCTGCGAGACGCGCCACGGTATTTGCGGAGGTTGTTATGGGCGCGATCTTGCGCGCGGCCACCAGGTGAACATGGGCGAGTCGGTGGGGGTCATCGCCGCGCAGTCGATCGGCGAGCCGGGTACCCAGCTCACCATGCGCACCTTCCATATCGGCGGCGCCGCCTCGCGTTCGGCGGCGGTGAACAGCATCGAGGTGAAGAACTCCGGAACCATCCGGCTGCACAACATCAAGACGATCGAGCATGCCAATGGCAACCTGGTCGCGGTGTCGCGGTCCGGTGAGGTCGTGGTGGCCGACGAGGTTGGCCGCGAGCGGGAGCGCTACAAGCTGCCCTACGGTGCCGTGCTGCATGTACACGACGGTGACGCGGTCGAAGGCGGTCAGATGGTTGCGAACTGGGACCCGCACACTCACCCGGTCATCACCGAGGTGGCGGGTACGCTGCGCTTCGTCGATTTCGCCGAGGGCGTGACGGTACAGAAGAAGACCGACGATGTAACCGGTCTGTCCTCGCTCGAGGTGTTGGATCCGAAACAGCGCCCGACCAGCGGCAAGGATCTGCGTCCGATGGTCAAGCTGGTCGACGACAAGGGGAATGACGTCAACATCGCGGGTACCACCCTGCCGGCGAACTATTTCCTTCCGGGCGGGGCAATCGTCGGCGTCAGCGACGGTGCTAACGTCGGTGTCGGTGACGTACTCGCCCGAATCCCGCAGGAATCCTCCAAGACCCGTGACATCACCGGTGGTCTGCCGCGTGTTGCCGACCTGTTCGAGGCGCGCAAACCGAAGGAGCCGGCGATCCTGGCAGAGGCCAGCGGTACGGTCGGCTTCGGCAAGGACACCAAGGGCAAGCAGCGTCTGATCATCACCATGGCGGACGGCGAGCAGAATGAAACGCTGATCCCGAAGTGGCGCCACGTCAACGTGTTCGAGGGCGAACACGTGGAACGGGGTGAGGTGATTGCCGACGGTGAACTGAACCCGCACGATATCCTGCGCCTGAAAGGCGTTACCGATCTGGCCGAGTACCTGGTCAAAGAGATTCAGGATGTCTACCGCCTCCAGGGTGTCGGCATCAACGACAAGCACATCGAGGTGATCATTCGTCAGATGCTGCGCAAGGTCGAGATCACGGATGCCGGTGAGACCAAACTGCTGCGTGGTGAACAAGTCGAAAGAGGGCGCCTGCTCGAGGCCAATGAGGCGGCTGCGGCGGAAGACAAGTTGCACGCCAAGTTCGAGCCGTTGCTGCTCGGCATCACCAAGGCCTCCCTGGCGACTGAGTCGTTCATATCGGCGGCTTCGTTCCAGGAGACGACGCGTGTGCTGACCGAGGCCTCGGTACGCGGCACCCGCGACACCCTGAACGGCCTGAAGGAGAACGTCATCGTTGGCCGCCTGATCCCGGCCGGTACCGGCCTGGCGCATCACAACGAGCGTCGCCGTATCCGTCGCGAGGCGCTGACCGCCGGCGCCCCGGTGGAGATGGCGACCGAGGCGGTGGAAGAGGCGATCAAGCAGGCGCTGAATACCACAGACGACGACTAGGCGAGTGGAATCTGCTCCGGCCGCTGTTGACAGCGGCCGGAGAGACGCATAGAATTCGCAGCCTTCGCTGAAGGTAGTCCCCTGTGCCTGCCTGAAAAAATTGCGGCAAATCAGTCGCTTCGCGAAAAGTTTTTGAGATTCGAGCAATCGCAACGACGCCCGGCGCTTTCTGGAGCAGGTCGGACGGGGTCGGTTACGCGAATTTTTGACGTCGGCGCAAGGCATCGACGAGCCCCGGAGACGCAAGGTTAGATGGCTACTATTAATCAATTGGTCCGTAAGCCGCGCAAGCGCAAACTGGAAAAGAGCAACGTCCCGGCACTCGAGGCGTGTCCGCAGAAGCGCGGCGTTTGCACCCGTGTCTACACCACCACGCCGAAGAAGCCGAACTCGGCGCTGCGCAAGGTCGCGCGTGTACGCCTGACGAATGGCTTCGAGGTGTCGAGTTATATCGGTGGCGAAGGTCACAATCTGCAGGAGCACAGCGTGGTGTTGATTCGCGGCGGCCGTGTAAAGGACCTGCCGGGTGTGCGTTACCACGTCGTGCGCGGCAGCCTGGATACCTCAGGTGTGGACAAGCGTCGTCAGGCGCGTTCGAAGTACGGCGCCAAACGTCCGAAGGGCTGATTGCCCGGTATCGGACCAGTTGCGTTGAATGGGGCCGGTCTCGACCGGTCGCGAGTAGATCAAGAGTAAAGCGAAATGCCCAGAAGAAGAGTTGCAGCCAAGCGTGAGATTCTGCCGGACCCCAAGTTCGGCAGCCAGACCCTGGCCAAGTTCATCAACATGGTGATGGAAGACGGCAAGAAGGCCGTCGCCGAGCGCATCCTTTATGGCGCGCTCGAGACCGTGACGACCCGTCGCGGCGGCGATCCCATGGATACGCTGGAGCTGGCGCTCGACAATGTCCGGCCGGTCGTCGAGGTAAAGTCGCGCCGCGTCGGTGGTGCCACCTACCAGGTGCCGATCGAGGTCCGTCCCATTCGTCGCAATACGCTGGCAATGCGCTGGCTGATCGACGCGGCGCGCAAGCGCAGTGAGAAGTCCATGGCGGCCCGTCTTGCCGGCGAGCTCATGGATGCGGCCGAGCAGAAGGGTGCTGCGGTCAAGAAGAAGGAAGAAACCCATCGCATGGCCGAGGCGAACAAAGCGTTCTCTCATTACCGCTGGTAAGCGCCAGCTCAATCGTTCTTTTACATCACGGGCGGGATAAGACAGTGGCACGTACCACACCCATTGAGCGATATCGCAATATCGGCATCATGGCTCACATCGATGCGGGTAAGACGACCACGACCGAGCGTGTGCTCTACTATACCGGTGTCTCCCACAAGATCGGTGAGGTGCACGACGGCGCTGCGACCATGGACTGGATGGAGCAGGAGCAGGAGCGTGGCATCACTATCACCTCGGCTGCGACCACCTGTTTCTGGAGCGGTATGGCGCAGCAATATCCCCAGCACCGTATCAATATCATCGATACCCCGGGACACGTCGATTTCACTATCGAAGTGGAGCGCTCTCTGCGCGTCCTGGATGGCGCCGTGTTCGTGCTTTGTGCAGTCGGTGGCGTTCAGCCGCAGTCCGAAACGGTGTGGCGTCAGGCCAACCGGTACAAGGTGCCGCGCATGGCCTTCGTCAACAAGATGGACCGCATGGGTGCCAACTTCTTTCGTGTTGTCGAGCAAATGGAAGCGAGGTTGGGCGCAGTGCCGGTCCCGATCCAGGTGCCGATCGGTGCCGAAGAAGATTTCTGGGGTGTCGTCGATCTGGTCAAGATGAAAGCGATCAAGTGGTCGGAAGAGAACATGGGTACTCAGTTCGAGTACATCGATGTGCCTGAAGACCTGGTCGATACCTGCAAGGCTTGGCGCGAAAAGATGGTCGAGGCAGCTGCCGAGGCCAACGAAGAGCTGATGGAGAAGTACCTCGAGGGCGTCGAGCTCAGTGAGGATGAGGTCCTCGAAGGTCTGCGTCTGCGCACGCTGAGCCTGGATATCGTGCCCGTGACTTGCGGCACGGCATTCAAGAACAAGGGTGTCCAGGCAATGCTGGACAAGGTCATCGAACTGATGCCCGCGCCGACCGACGTGCCGGCGATCACCGGTTTGCTGGAAGACGATGAAACCGAAGCCAAGCGCCTGTCTTCGGACGATGCGCCGTTTGCGGCTCTGGCGTTCAAGATTGCCACCGACCCCTTCGTCGGGTCGCTGACTTTCTTCCGCTGCTACTCTGGTGTGCTGAACTCGGGCGACACCGTGTACAACCCGGTCAAGCGCAAAAAGGAACGGGTCGGTCGCATCCTGCAGATGCACGCCAACTCCCGTGAGGAGATCAAAGAGGTGCGCGCCGGCGATATTGCCGCTGCAGTCGGTTTGAAAGATGTGACGACCGGCGACACCTTGTGTGATGCCCACAACGTTATCACGCTCGAGCGTATGGAGTTTCCGGAGCCGGTCATCTCGGTTGCCGTCGAGCCCAAGACCAAGAGCGATCAGGAGAAGATGGGCATTGCGCTCGGTCGCCTGGCGCAGGAAGACCCGTCTTTTCGCGTGCACACCGATGAAGAGTCCGGCCAGACCATCATCTCGGGTATGGGCGAGTTGCACCTCGACATCATCGTCGATCGTATGAGGCGCGAGTTCAAGGTCGAGGCGAACGTCGGTGCACCGCAGGTGGCTTACCGCGAAACCATCCGCGCGAGCACGGAGGCCGAAGGCAAGTTCGTCCGCCAGTCCGGCGGCCGCGGCCAGTTCGGTCATGTGTGGTTGAAGATCGAGCCGCAGGAGGCCGGCGTCGGCTACGAATTCGTCAACGCGATCGTCGGTGGTGTCGTGCCGAAGGAGTACATTCCGGCAGTCGACAAGGGCATTCAGGAAGCAATGCAGGGCGGGGTCATCGCCGGCTACCCGGTCGTGGATGTCAAAGTCACGCTGCATGATGGCTCCTACCATGAAGTCGACTCGAACGAGAACGCATTCAAAATTGCCGGCTCGATGGGCTTCAAGTCCGGCGTCCAGAAGGCCAAGCCGGTAATCCTGGAGCCGATGATGAAGGTCGAGGTCGAGACGCCTGAAGAGTACATGGGTGACGTGATCGGCGATCTGAATTCGCGGCGCGGCATGGTGCAGGGGATGGAAGATGGGCCAACCGGAAAGATGGTCAAGGCCGAGGTGCCGCTGGCGGAGATGTTCGGATATGCGACGTCGCTGCGCAGCTCAACCCAGGGCCGCGCGTCCTACAGCATGGAATTCGCCAAATACAATGAAGTGCCCAGCAGTGTTGCTGAGGCGATCATGAAGAAACACTAACCGTCAGCGGTCTCAAGGCCTGACAGTAAGAAAGGGGTACAACAGTGTCCAAGGAAAAATTTCAACGCACAAAACCGCACGTAAACGTGGGCACGATTGGTCACGTAGACCATGGCAAGACGACGCTGACGGCGGCGATCACGACGCACCAGGCCGCGAAGTTTGGTGGTGAGACGAAGGCTTACGACCAGATCGACAATGCCCCGGAAGAGCGTGAGCGTGGTATCACGATTGCGACGGCGCACGTGGAGTACGAGACGGCGGCGCGTCACTACGCGCACGTGGACTGCCCTGGGCACGCGGACTATGTGAAGAACATGATCACGGGTGCGGCGCAGATGGATGGTGCGATCCTGGTGGTTTCGGCGGCGGACGGTCCGATGCCGCAGACGCGCGAGCACATTCTGCTGTCGCGCCAGGTGGGTGTTCCGTACATCCTGGTGTACATGAACAAGGCGGACATGGTCGACGACGCGGAGCTGCTGGAGCTGGTCGAGATGGAGATCCGCGAGCTGCTGGATTCATACGAATTCCCGGGCGACGACACGCCGATCATTATCGGTTCGGCGCTGAAGGCGCTGGAAAGCGAAGACTCTGAGATTGGCACGCAGTCGATTGACAAGCTGATGGAGGCGCTGGACTCGTACATTCCGACGCCTGAGCGTGCGGTTGACGGCGACTTCATCATGCCGATTGAGGATGTGTTCTCGATTTCGGGTCGTGGCACGGTGGTGACTGGTCGTATCGAGCGTGGTGTGGTGAACGTGGGCGACGAGATCGAGATCGTCGGCATGAAGGACACGACGAAGACGACCTGCACGGGTGTGGAGATGTTCCGCAAGCTGCTGGACCGCGGCGAGGCTGGAGACAACGTGGGTGTGCTGTTGCGTGGTACGAAGCGTGACGATGTGGAGCGTGGTCAGGTGCTGGCGAAGCCGGGCTCGATCAAGCCGCACACGCATTTTGAGGCCGAGGTGTACGTACTGAGTAAGGATGAGGGTGGTCGTCATACCCCGTTCTTTAACGGCTACCGTCCGCAGTTTTATTTCCGCACCACGGATGTGACGGGTGCGTGTGAGCTGCCGGAAGGTATTGAGATGGTAATGCCGGGCGACAATGTGAAGATGACCGTGAAGCTGATTGCGCCGATCGCGATGGACGAAGGTCTGCGCTTTGCAATCCGCGAGGGTGGTCGTACCGTCGGCGCCGGCGTCGTAGCCAAGATTATCGAGTGATATCAATGTCCAGTCAGCGAATCCGTATCCGTCTGAAGTCCTTCGATCACCGGCTGATCGATCAGTCCGCCCGCGAGATCGTAGATACCGCGAAGCGTACCGGTGCCCAGGTGCTGGGGCCGATCCCTCTGCCGACCAAGAAGGAGCGTTTCACCATTCTCGTCTCGCCGCACGTCAACAAGGACGCGCGCGATCAGTACGAGATTCGCACGCATAAACGCCTGATGGACATCGTGGATCCGACCGACAAGACGGTCGACGCCCTGATGAAGCTCGATCTGGCGGCGGGCGTTGATGTTCAGATCAAACTGAACTGAGGTTAGAGAGATGGCGATTGGAATCGTAGGCCGCAAGGCGGGAATGACCCGCGTATTCACCGACGACGGTGCTTCAGTGCCGGTAACCGTGATCGAAGTCGAGCCGAACCGCGTTACCCAGGTTCGCTCGGCGGACAGCGACGGCTACAGCGCCATTCAGGTGACCGTGGGCAGCAAGAAGGCGTCTCGCCTGAGCAAGCCGATGGCGGGTCACTATGCGAAGGTCGGTGTCGAGGCCGGGCGCGGGCTTTGGGAGTTCCGCCCGGATGACCATGGTGGTGACGTGCCCGAAGTGGGCGCCGCGATCGATGCGTCCATGTTCGAAGTCGGTCAGAAAGTGGACGTCCGGGGCGTCAGCAAGGGCAAGGGATTTCAGGGCGGTGTGAAGCGTCACAACTTCCGCACCCAGGATGCGACGCACGGCAACTCGCTGTCGCACCGCGCGGCTGGCTCGATCGGACAGTGTCAGACGCCGGGTCGTGTTTTCAAGGGTAAGAAGATGGCAGGGCACATGGGGTCCGAGCGCGTGAGTACGCAGAACCTTGAAGTGGTTCGCGTCGATACCGATCGCAACCTCCTTCTCGTGCGTGGCGCAGTGCCCGGTGCGCGTGGCGGCGACGTGATCATCACGCCCGCGATCAAACTGAAGAACAAGGGTTGAGAACATGGACCTGAACGTACAAGGCGGATCCAGCATCGAAGTCTCTGACGCGGTGTTCGGCGCCGATTTCAAAGAGTCTTTGGTGCACCAGGTCGTCGTTGCCTACATGGCGGCGGCCCGTTCGGGCACCAAGGCGCAGAAGAACCGCTCGGCGGTCAGCGGCGGCGGCGCCAAGCCGTTTCGCCAGAAGGGTACCGGCCGCGCACGTCAGGGTACGATCCGCAGCCCGATTTTGCGCTCCGGCGGCGTGACTTTCGCGGCGATCCCGCGCAGCTACGAGCAGAAGGTCAACCGTAAGATGTATCGCGGGGCCCTGCGCTCGATTCTGTCGGAACTGGTTCGTCAGGACCGCCTCGTTGTGGTCGATGCGTTCACGGTTGGCGCCCCGAAGACCAAGGAGTTGGCCGCGAAACTGGCTGAGCTCGACATCGACGACGTGCTCATCGTGACCGAAGAGCTGGATGAGAATCTTTTGTTGGCCAGCCGCAACCTTTACAACGTCGATACGCGCACCCTCAGCGAGGTCGACCCGGTCAGCCTGGTGGGTTTCCAGAAGGTAGTGATCACCGCGGGTGCCCTGAAGGCCCTCGAGGAGAAGCTGGCATGAGTAAAGAACGTCTGATGACCATCCTGTTGAGTCCCATCGTCTCTGAGAAGAGCGCCATGGCTGCGGATGCTGCCAACCAGTTCGCCTTCAAGGTTACGCCAGATGCGACCAAGCCGGAGATCGCTCAAGCTGTTGAGTTGATGTTCGACGTGAAGGTTGATCAGGTGCGCACGGTCAACGTCAGGGGCAAGGAAAAGCGCTTCGGTGCAAGGATGGGTAAGCGCAACAGCTGGAAAAAGGCCTACGTCCGGCTCCAGCAAGGCCACGATATCGATTTTGCCGGCGGCGCCTGAGCGCGGCCACGGCACAGATAACGGATAGAACAATGGCAATCGTCAAGACAAAACCGACTTCACCTGGCCGCCGCCACGTCGTCCAGGTCAAAAGTGAAGGGCTGCACAAAGGTGCGCCGCATGCGCCGCTGCTTGCGAAGAAGAGCAAGACCGGTGGCCGCAATAACAATGGCCGGGTTACCACCCGCCACAAGGGCGGTGGTCACAAGCAGCGCTATCGTGTGGTGGACTTCAAGCGCGACAAGGATGGTGTGCCGGGTATCGTAGAGCGGATCGAATACGATCCGAACCGTACTGCACACCTGGCCCTGATCAAGTACCTCGACGGCGAGCGTCGTTACATCATCGCGCCGTCTGCACTGAAGGCCGGTGACAGGATCACTTCCGGTCCCGAGGCCACGATCTCTGTCGGTAATTGCATGGCGCTGCGCAACATCCCGGTCGGTAGCACCGTGCACTGCATCGAGCTCAAGATCGGCAAAGGTGCGCAGATCGCGCGCAGCGCCGGCGCATCGGCTCAGCTGGTGGCGCGTGAAGGTGACTACGCGACCATTCGCCTGCGCTCCGGCGAGATGCGCAAGGTGCATGCGGACTGCCGCGCGACCCTGGGTGCCGCCGGTAACTCCGAGCATAACCTGCGAAAGCTGGGCAAGGCGGGCGCGAGTCGTTGGCGCGGTGTTCGGCCGACCGTCCGTGGCGTCGTGATGAACCCGGTCGATCACCCGCATGGTGGTGGTGAGGGCCGGACTTCCGGTGGTCGCCATCCGGTCAGCCCATGGGGTACGCCCACCAAGGGATTCAAGACGCGTTCGAACAAACGCACCGACCAATTTATCGTACGCGATCGTCGGCGCAAGTAATCAGGTGAGAGGTTAGAAGGCAATGCCACGTTCAATCCGCAAAGGTCCTTTTATTGATCTCCACCTGCAGAAGAAGGTGGATGCCGCTCGCGAGAGCAACGATCGACGTCCGATCAAAACCTGGTCGCGGCGCTCGATGGTGAGCCCGGACATGGTCGGGATGACGATTGCCGTTTACAACGGCAAACAGCACGTTCCCGTGCTCGTCTCCGAGAACATGGTCGGGCACAAACTCGGCGAATTCGCGGTGACCCGCAACTACCGCGGGCATGTCGCGGACAAGAAGTCTCGGTAAGGAGAGAGTCATGCAAGCTGTAGCAAAACTGCGTTTTGCACGCGTCTCGGCCCAGAAGGGGCGTTTGGTAGCTGACCAGATTCGTGGGCTTCCGGTCGAGCAGGCATTGAATGTGCTGGCGTTCAGCAACAAAAAGGGCGCCTCGATGATGAAGAAGGTGCTGGACTCCGCTGTCGCAAATGCGGAGAACAACGAAGGCGCCGACGTCGATGAATTGAAAGTCAAGGCCGTGTGGGTTGACGAAGGTCCGACCATGAAGCGCATCCGTGCGCGAGCCAAAGGTCGTGCTGCTCGAATTCTCAAGCGCACCAGCCATATCACCGTCACCGTAGCGGACGAGTAAGCGGGCAAAAATTATGGGTCAAAAAGTACATCCTAACGGCATTCGCCTCGGCATCGTCTCGGACTGGACGTCGAAGTGGTATGCCGACAGCAAGAATTACGCCGATCTCCTGAATACGGACCTGGCAGTGCGCGACTTCCTTAAGAACAAGTTACGCCAGGCGTCGGTAAGTCGTATCCAGATCGATCGTCCGGCCAAGAATGCACACATCACCATCCACACGGCACGTCCGGGTCTGGTGATTGGCAAGAAGGGCGAGGATATCGATGCGCTGCGCAAAGAGGTCGCCGCGCGTATGGGTATCCCGGTGCACATCAGCATCGAGGAGATCCGCAAGCCGGAGCTGGACGCCCAACTCGTCGCGGAGAGCATCGCGCAGCAGCTCGAGCGTCGCATCATGTTCCGTCGTGCAATGAAGCGAGCGGTGCAGAATTCGATGCGGCTCGGCGCCCAGGGGATCAAGGTCAACATTGCCGGTCGACTGAATGGCGCTGAGATTGCGCGAAGCGAATGGTACCGCGAAGGTCGAGTGCCGCTGCACACGCTGCGCGCCGACATCGATTACGGTTTTGCCGAGGCGCAGACAACCTACGGGATCATTGGGGTCAAAACCTGGATCTTCAAGGGCGAAGTGTTCGGCGAACGTGAGGAAGAACAAGATGCGTCAGCGCCAGGCAAGGGCGCGCCGCGCGGGTGAGGTGAGAAATGCTGCAGCCAAAACGTACCAAGTTCCGGAAGCAGATGAAGGGCCGCAATCGCGGTCTGGCGCAATCCGGCAATAGAGTCAGCTTCGGCGAGTTCGGTCTAAAGGCGACCGGCCGCGGGCGCCTCACTGCGCGCCAGATCGAGGCGGCCCGGCGAACCATTACGCGTACGGTTAAGCGTGGCGGCAAGCTGTGGATCCGGGTTTTCCCCGACAAGCCCATCTCGAAGAAGCCGCTCGAAGTCCGCATGGGTAAGGGCAAAGGGAACGTCGAATATTGGGTGGCCCAGGTTCAGCCCGGCCGCATGTTGTACGAGATCGAAGGTGTGGACGAAGAGTTGGCGCGCGCGGCGTTCGAGCTGGCTGCGGCAAAACTGCCCGTTCAGACCGCATTTGTTAAACGGATGATCCTGTGATGAAAGCGTCGGAACTTCGTGACAAGTCCCAGGCCGAGCTGGGTGAATCACTGCGCGATCTGCTCAAAGAGCAGTTCAACCTGCGTATGCAACGCGGTACGGGACAATTCTCCCGTCCCCATCTCATGAAGGACGTGCGGCGTAATATCGCGCGCGTAAAAACGGTAATGAACCAGAAGCGCCAGGCAGGTGAAGCATGAGCGAGCAGTCGGCAGCCGACAACCGAACCCTTCAGGGTCGTGTGGTCAGTGACAAGATGGACAAGAGCATCACGGTCGAGATCGAGCGTCGTGTGAAGCATCCCCTGTACGGCAAATTCGTGCGCAAGACGACCAAGGTCCATGCGCATGACGAGAACAACGATTGCCACATTGGCGATGTCGTGATCGTCGAGCAATGCCGCCCGGTGTCAAAGACCAAGAAGTGGCGCTACGTCAAGCTGATTGAGCGCGCCAGCTGAACACACAATAAGTCTACGAATTGGAATTTGGTGGGGTAGTGTCATGATCCAGATGCAGTCTTTGCTAAACGTCGCCGACAACAGCGGCGCGCGTCGTGTTCAGTGCATCAAAGTGCTGGGTGGTTCCCATCGGCGCTACGCCGGTATCGGGGATGTCATCAAGGTGTCCATCAAGGACGCGAACCCGCGCGGCAAGGTAAAGAAGGGTGACGTGTTCAATGCCGTCGTCGTCCGCACCCGGAAAGGCGTTCGGCGTCCGGACGGGTCGCTGATCCGCTTCGATGGCAACGCGGCAGTGCTGTTGAACAACAAGCTCGAGCCGATCGGTACACGCATTTTCGGGCCTGTGACCCGCGAGTTGCGCAGTGAGAAGTTCATGAAGATCATCTCATTGGCTCCCGAAGTGCTCTGAGGAAACTAAGATGGCAAGCAAAATTCGCAAGGGCGACGACGTGATCGTCCTGGCCGGCAAAGACAAGGGCAAGCGCGGTACCGTGCTGCGTGTCGGCGAGGACCGGGTCGTCGTGGAAAACATCAATCTGGCCAAGAAACATGTGAAGCCCAATCCCAACCGGGGTGAGCAGGGCGGCATCGTCGACAAAGAGATGCCGCTGCATGTGTCTAATGTGGCCTTGTACAACCCAGCCACCGACAAAGGCGACCGCTTGGGATTCAAGACCCTGGACGACGGACGCAAGGTGCGCACATTCAAGTCCAACGGCGAAGTCGTTGACGTCTGAGGCGATAGCGATGACAAGGCTACAGGATCAATACAAAGAGACGGTCGTTCCCCAGTTGATGGAGAAGTTCGGCTACAGCACGGTAATGCAGGTACCGCGCATCGAGAAGATCACCCTGAACATGGGTGTCGGGGCAGCGGTAGGCGACAAGAAGGTGATGGAGTTCGCCGTCGGCGACATGGAAAAAATCGCCGGGCAGAAGGCGATTGTGACCAAGGCCAAGAAATCGGTCGCAGGCTTCAAGATTCGCGACGGCTGGCCAATCGGCTGCAAGGTGACCTTGCGCCGCGACCGCATGTATGAGTTTCTCGATCGCTTGATCAACATAGCGATTCCGCGTATTCGTGACTTCCGCGGCCTCAGCGCCAAGGCGTTCGATGGCCGTGGTAACTACAGCATGGGGGTCAAGGAGCAGATCATTTTCCCCGAGGTGGAGTACGATAAGATTGACGCCTTGCGCGGCATGGATATCACGATCACCACGACGGCGAAGAACGACGACGAGTGTCGGGCGCTGCTCGATGGCTTCAATTTTCCGTTCAAGTAAAACGGCAGAGCAAGATGGCAAAGAAAAGTATGTGGGCCCGCGAGGTCAAGCGTAGCAAGGCAGTGGCCAAGTACGCGAACAAACGCGCCGAACTCAAGGCGATCATCAACGATCGCAGCAAGTCGCCGGAGGAAATCGACGTGGCTGTGGTCGCGTTGCAGAAACTGCCGCGCGACGCCAGTCCGGCCCGCCAGCAGCGGCGTTGCCGTGTGTCCGGCCGCCCGCATGCGGTTTACCGCAAGTTCGGGCTGTGCCGCAATATGCTGCGTGAGGCGGCGATGCGCGGCGATGTGCCCGGATTGAAAAAGGCCAGTTGGTAATCCCGACTAGCATTTTCCCGCCCACTCGACTATATTACGCGGCTCCCTCGAGTAGGGGGCCTTTTTCGTAACACCGGGTATCGCGCTCTGCAACAGAGTGGTTTGACCCAAAGGAGTTTCAGAATGAGCATGTCAGATCCGATTGCGGATATGCTGACCCGCATCCGCAACGGCCAGACTGCTGGCAAGGCATCCGTTCGTATGCCGGCCTCGAAGCAGAAGTCAGCCTTGGCCCAGGTCCTCAAAGACGAGGGGTACATCACCGATTTTGCGCCGGCCGAACTGGATGGCAAACCAGCTATCGAGATCACCCTGAAATACTTTCAGGGCGAGCCGGTCATCGACTACGTCAAGCGTGTCAGTCGGCCGGGTCTCAGGATCTATAAGAGCCGCGAAGACCTGCCGAAGGTTCGTGGCGGCCTTGGCATCGCAATCGTCTCCACCTCGAAAGGCGTCATGACTGACCGCGAGGCCCGCAAGCAGGGCCACGGCGGCGAAGTCGTCGCCTTTGTTGCCTGACGGAGGTAGCCATGTCACGAGTAGCAAAAGCACCGGTCGCCGTCGCAAAAGGTGTGGACGTCAAAATCAACGGCCAGCACGTCACTGTGAAGGGTTCGAAAGGAACTCTGGAGCTGGACGTGCATCCCAGCGTTTCGGTCAGTCTCGAGGATGGTTCCTTGAGTGTTGCCCCGGCCAAAGACGCGGACTGGGCCATGGCCGGCACCATGCGCGCCCTGTTGGGGAACATGGTCCAAGGCGTGAGCGAGGGCTTTCAGAAGAAGCTCCAACTGGTTGGGGTCGGATACCGTGCGCAGGGCAAAGGCAAGGTTCTGAACCTGACCCTGGGTTTCTCGCACCCGATCGACTTTCCGGTGCCCGAGGGCATCACGATCGAGACGCCGTCTCAGACCGAGGTTGTGGTTTCGGGCAGCGACAAGCAGCGCGTGGGCCAGGTGGCCGCCGAGATCCGGGCATTCCGTCCGCCGGAGCCCTACAAGGGTAAGGGTGTTCGCTATTCGGATGAGCACGTCATCCGTAAAGAAGCGAAGAAGAAATAAGAGGTTAGGACGATGGACAAGAAAACAGCTCGTCTTCGTCGTGCCCAGCGGGCACGCGCCAAGATCCGTGAGTTGGGCCTGCACCGCCTGACCATCCACCGCACGCCGCGCCACATCTACGCGCAGGTGATCGCGCCCAACGGTGCCGAGGTGGTGGCGGCCGCCTCGACCGTGGATAAGGCCGTGGTCGCAGACATCGAAGGGGCCCGCGGCAATGTGGCCGCAGCCGCGATCGTCGGCCGGTTCGTCGCCGAGCGCGCCAAGCAGCAGGGCGTTGAGCGCGTCGCTTTCGATCGCTCCGGTTTCCGTTATCACGGTCGGGTGAAGGCCCTGGCCGACGCTGCCCGCGAAGCCGGGCTTGAGTTTTAAGGGGTCTTTAAGAATGGCTAATTTCGAAACCAAACCCACCGCTGACGATCTCATCGAGAAGCTGATCAGCGTTAACCGTGTGGCAAAAGTGGTCAAGGGTGGCCGAGTCTTCGGGTTCGGTGCGCTGGTCGTGGTCGGCGACGGTAACGGCAAGGTCGGTTTTGGAACCGGCAAGGCGAAGGAAGTGCCGGTCTCGATCCAGAAGGCCATGGACATGGCGCGCCGCAATATGAAGTCGATCAAGCTGAAGAACGGGACGCTGCAGTACCCGCTGATCGGACGCCACGGTGCGGCGAAGGTGCATATGCAGCCGGCATCAGAAGGTACCGGCATCATTGCCGGCGGGGCCATGCGGGCGATTTTCGAGGTCGTTGGCGTGAATGACGTGCTGGCCAAATGTATCGGCACCAACAACGCCATCAATGTCGTGCGCGCGACCATGAACGGGCTCGTCGACATGGATGACCCGGAATACATTGCGGCCAAGCGCGGCAAGACGGTTGAAGAGATCCTGGGGTAAGCAGATATGACCGACAAGAAGATGATGAAGGTCAAGCTGGTGCGCAGCGTCCACGGTCGCCTCGAGAAGCATCGTGCCTGCATACGCGGCTTGGGCTTGCGCCGAATGCACCAGGTCGCGGAAGTCGAGGATACCCCGGCAACGCGCGGCATGGTGAATAAGGTGTCCTACATGGTTCAGGTGCTGGAGGAGGCGTGACATGCGTTTGAATACTCTCAAGCCTGCAGCGGGCAGCAAGACCGACCGCAAGCGCGTCGGCCGTGGTATCGGCAGCGGCTTCGGAAAGACCGCTGGCCGTGGCCACAAGGGTCAGAAATCACGTACCGGCGGTTTCCACAAGACCGGATTCGAAGGCGGCCAGATGCCGCTGCAGCGTCGCCTGCCCAAGGTCGGATTTCGCTCGCGCATGGCTCAAGCCACCGGCGAGCTGCGCCTGCACGAGATCGCCAAGGTCGAGGGCGACGTGGTCGACATGGACGCCCTGCACCGGGCGGACATCCTGCCGATGAACGTCACCCGCGCCAAGGTCATTTTGTCCGGTTCGATCGACCGCGCGGTTACCGTGCGCGGTATCCGGGTTACCAAGGGTGCGCGTGCCGCGATCGAGGCGGCTGGCGGCAAGGTCGAGGATTAACGACGGGCCATGGCACTGAATCCCGCGAGTACCGGCGGCATGAACCTGGGGCGGCTCACCGAGCTGCGCCAGCGACTGCTGTTTCTGCTCGGCGCGCTGATCGTCTACCGGATCGGGACTTTCATCCCGGTGCCGGGGGTGAATCCGGCCGCGCTGGCTGCGCTGTTCGACCAGCAGCAGGGCACGATTCTGGACATGTTCAACATGTTCTCGGGCGGTGCGTTGAGCCGCGCCAGCCTGTTCGCGCTGGGGATCATGCCGTACATCTCGGCCTCGATCATCATCCAGTTGATGACTGCGGTGATACCGAAGCTCGAGCAGCTCAAGAAAGAGGGCGAGGCCGGGCGGCGCAAGATTACCCAGTACACCCGATACGGGACCCTGGTGCTGGCGACCTTCCAGGCAATCGGCATTTCGGTAGCCTTGCAGGGCCAGTTTGGTCAAGGCTTGGTCGTACATTCGGGCATCGGCTTCGTCTTCACTGCAACCGTGTCGCTGGTGACCGGGACCATGTTCCTGATGTGGCTGGGTGAGCAGATCACTGAGCGCGGTCTCGGTAACGGCATCTCGATGATCATATTCGCGGGTATCGTCGCGGGACTACCGGCTGCGTTCGGCTCGGTGATCGAACTGGTCAGGAACGGAGAGATGAACGCGCTGTTTGCGCTGTTCCTTTTCATGCTGGCGATCGCGGTAACCGGTTTCGTGGTGTTCGTGGAGCGTGGCCAGCGCCGGATCACGGTCAACTACGCCAAGCGCCAACAGGGTCGCAAGATGTATGCGGCACAGAGCAGCCACCTACCGCTGAAGCTCAATATGGCCGGGGTGATTCCTCCGATCTTTGCGTCTAGCATCATCCTGTTCCCGACGACGCTCGCGCAGTGGGCGGGCAACAACGAGGGGATGCGCTGGCTGCAGGACATCGTGGCCAAGCTGTCGCCGGGTGAGCCGATCTACGTCGCCATGTATGCGGCCGCGATCATCTTTTTCTGCTTCTTCTATACCGCGCTGGTGTTCAACTCCAAGGATACGGCGGACAATCTGAAGCGTTCCGGTGCCTTCATTCCGGGAATACGTCCGGGTGAGCAGACCGCGCGCTATATCGATCAGGTGATGTCGCGCTTGACCCTCGCCGGTGCGATCTACATCACGCTTGTCTGCCTGATGCCCGAGTTCCTGATCGTCGGGTGGAACGTGCCCTTTTACTTTGGTGGCACCTCGCTGCTCATCGTGGTCGTCGTAGTGATGGATTTTATGGCCCAGGTGCAGGCGCATGTGATGTCGCACCAGTACGAGGGGCTGATGAAGAAAGCGAATCTGAAGGGCATCGGCGGCACGGGCGTGCCTCGCTGACCGGTGTTTTGGTTTAGGAGATAACGATGAAAGTCCGTGCCTCTGTAAAAAAGATGTGCCGCAACTGCAAGATCATCAAGCGCAAAGGCGTCATCCGGGTGATCTGCACCGACCCCCGCCACAAGCAGCGCCAGGGTTAAAAGCGGCATTGCTAAAACGTTGAAAAGTGGGTAGAATTTCGCGCCTTCGCGCGCAGCCTGCCCGCGGTACCAGGAGATTGTGACCATGGCTCGTATTGCTGGAGTCAATATTCCAGATCGCAAGCACGCGGTGATCGCACTGACCTCGGTCTACGGCATCGGCCCAAACCGTGCCCGGCAGATCTGCGAGGCGGCAGGTGTGGCGCAGGAGCGCAAGATCATCGAATTGACCGAGGAAGAGGTCGAAAAACTGCGCACCGAAGTGGCGAAGTTTACCGTCGAGGGTGATCTGCGTCGCGAAGTGTCGATGAACATCAAGCGTCTGATGGATCTCGGCTGCAACCGTGGCATCCGTCATCGCCGTGGACTGCCGCTGCGTGGTCAGCGCACGCGGACCAACGCGCGTACCCGCAAGGGCCCGCGTAAACCGATCAAAAGATAAGCGTTAGCTCAGGTTATCAGGAAAAGGCATATGGCCAAGACCCCGACCCGTACCCGTAAAAAGGTCAAAAAGGTTGTCACCGACGGTGTTGCGCACGTGCATGCGTCGTTCAACAACACCATCATCACCATCACCGATCGCCAGGGTAATGCCCTGTGCTGGGCGACTTCGGGTGGCTCCGGATTCCGGGGTTCGCGTAAGAGCACGCCATTCGCCGCCCAGGTCGCAGCAGACCGTGCCGGCCAGATGGCGAAGGAATACGGGGTGAAGAACCTGGACGTCAACGTCAAGGGGCCGGGGCCGGGCCGCGAATCGGCTGTCCGTGCGCTGAACAACGCGGGTTTCAAGATCACCAGTATCTCCGACGTGACCCCGATACCGCACAACGGTTGTCGTCCGCCGAAAAAGCGCCGCGTCTGATTTGGAGTTTGAGTAATGGCACGTTATATCGGTCCCAAATGTAAGCTGATGCGTCGCGAAGGTACGGACCTGTACCTGAAAAGCCGCGTTCGCTCAGTAGATTCCAAGTGCAACATGGAAAAGGTCCCTGGTCAGCAGGGCGACCGCCGCCGTCGTCTGTCCGACTATGGCGTCCAGTTGCGTGAGAAGCAGAAAGTTCGCCGCCTGTACGGCATCCTCGAGCGCCAGTTCCGTAATTATTATAAGGAAGCGGACCGCGTGAAGGGGCCGACCGGCGAAAATCTGTTGAAGCTGCTCGAAAGCCGCCTCGACAATGTCGTCTATCGCATGGGCTTCGGCTCCACCCGTTCCGAGGCTCGGCAACTGGTCAGCCATAAGGCGATCACTGTCAACGGCAAGATCGTCAATGTCGCCTCCTACACGGTGCGTCCGGAAGATGTGGTTGCAGTGGCCGAGAAGGCGCAGAAACAGGATCGTGTCAAAAACGCGCTCGGTCTGGCCGAGCAGTACGGTCTGCCCGAGTGGGTCGAAGTCGACCCCAAGGGCATGAGCGGCACCTTCAAGCGCCTTCCCGACCGTGTCGAGCTACCCGCCGAGATCAACGAGCAGCTGATCGTCGAACTGTATTCCAAGTAAAGGAACTGAGAGGGCCATCCATGACGGAGTCCGTCACCGAATTCCTGAAGCCACGTATTGTCAATGTGCAGACCATCAGCCCGCGCCACGCCAAGGTGTCGCTGGAACCGCTTGAGCGCGGCTTTGGTCATACGCTGGGCAATGCGCTGCGCCGTATCCTGCTGTCTTCGATGCCGGGTTGCGCGGTAGTAGAGGCCGAGATCGAGAACGTGCTGCACGAGTACAGCGCGATCGAGGGTGTCCAGGAGGACGTCCTGGAGATCCTGCTGAACCTTAAAGAGCTCTCGGTCACCATGGACGACCGCGACGAGGCGATCGTCAGCCTGAACGCGAAGGGGCCCGGCATCGTCACAGCGGCCGACATCCAGCTCTCGCATGGCATGGAGATTAGCAATCCGGACCTGGTCATCGCGCGCCTCACCGACAAGGGTGAACTGAGCATGACGATGAAGGTGCGCCGTGGACGCGGCTACGAGCCGGCGGCCAACCGCGAGGGTGCGGCTGGCGACGATCGTCCGATCGGCCATCTGCAGTTGGACGCGACTTTCAGCCCGGTTCGTCGCGTTGCCTACGCGGTGGAAGCGGCCCGTGTCGAACAGCGCACCAACCTGGATCGTCTCGTAATCGACATCGAGACCGACGCGACGATCGATCCGGAAGACGCGATCCGGCGCTCGGCAACGATCCTGCAGGACCAGCTCTCGGCGTTCGTGAAGCTGGACGAGACCGCACCTGCGCCGGGCGAGACCGAGCGCGCCGAGCCGTCGGTCGATCCGATCCTGCTGCGTCCGGTCGACGACCTCGAACTGACCGTGCGTTCGGCGAACTGCCTCAAGGCTGAGAACATCTTCCTGATCGGCGATTTGATTCAGCGCACTGAAGTCGAACTGCTGAAGACGCCGAACCTGGGCAAGAAGTCGCTGACCGAGATCAAGGACGTGCTGGCCACCCGTGGCCTGTCTCTGGGCATGCGCCTCGAGAACTGGCCGCCGGAAAATCTCGAAGAACTGATGGCACGCTGAGAAGCGTTTGATTAAACCGTTTACTTAGGAAGTCGATCCATGCGTCACCGCAAAGCCGGACGGCAACTCAACCGTAACAGCTCGCATCGCAAGGCCATGTTCCGCAACATGGCAACCTCGCTGATCGAGCATGAACTGATCAAGACCACCTTGCCCAAGGCCAAGGAACTGCGCCGCGTCGCCGAGCCGCTGATCACCATGGCCAAGGACGACAATGTCGCCAGGCGGCGACTCGCTTTTGCGCGTCTGCGCAGCGACGCCGCCGTCGGCAAGCTTTTCGGGGAACTTGGGCCGCGCTACAAAGAGCGCCCGGGTGGTTATCTGCGCATCCTCAAATGTGGCCACCGCCCAGGTGACAAGGCGCCGATGGCGTTTGTTGAACTGGTCGACCGTCCAGCCGTGGAAGCGGAGGATGTGAGTGTGGAGAGCGCCGAATAGGCGCACGGCCTCGCGAATGCCAGAAAACCGGGCTCGACGCCCGGTTTTTTCATTCCCGCTTCAGTGTGCCGCTGTCTGGTATCCGGAACCGGCCTGCATGCTGCACCATGCAGGTTAGAATGACGCGATGGAGGCGTCGCGCCCGATATTTCTGTTTACCGATTTTGGCTGGTCGGGCCCATACGTGGGCCAGATGGTCGGCGCGGTGCAATCGATCTGCGCGTCTTGCCCCGTGACCAGTCTCATGCACGATGCGCCGGCGATGCGTCCCGACCTGGCCGCCTATCTGCTGGCGGCATGTTGCGGCGGCCTGCCTCGGGGCTCAGTCGTAGTTGCGGTGGTCGACCCGGGTGTCGGAGGTGAGCGTGCCGCGCTGATTGTCGAGACGCCGGATCTGACCTTTGTCGGGCCGGACAATGGTCTGCTTTCCCGTCTGCCCCGGATCACACATGTCCGCCGGATCGACTGGCGACCCCCGGTCATGTCCAGCAGTTTCCATGGACGCGATCTTTTTGCGCCGGTCGCGGCATATCTGGCCTGCGACAAAGGGGTCGCCACGACGCCGCTGGCGTCGCTTACCATGGT
This sequence comes from uncultured Gammaproteobacteria bacterium, assembly GCA_963808165.1. Lineage (GTDB taxonomy): Bacteria > Pseudomonadota > Gammaproteobacteria > Chromatiales > Chromatiaceae > Thiosocius. The sequence goes on from CAWEET010000001.1 coordinate 460,067, forward strand.
CGGATCCGACTGGCCGGAGGACACCGGACGGATCGTTTTCGTCGATGCCTACGGCAATCTGATGACCGGCTTGCGTGCGGCAAAAATCAGCGAAAAATGCACGCTGCATGTTGCTGACCAGGGGATTCCGCGCGCCGAGACCTTTTGCCATGTCGCCCCGGGGGGACTATTCTGGTACTGCAACTCACAGGGTCTGCTGGAGATCGCCGCGAACGGTACCTCGGCGGCGAATATGCTGTCGCTGGCGCTCGGCGATGAAATATTGATAGATTAGCGGTCCGCGATGGCCTGGGCGGTTTCTGCTTCGGCCGGGACGACAGCGACTCGCGCTGTTTGCACTGAATTCTGGTCCGTTCGTATCCCGCGGTCCTGGGCCTGGTTCAGTTCGACGTTGGCCCGGATGATCCGTTATTGCGGCAGCGTCGGTGGGCGATTGGTGAAATATCCGGCAGCATGGCCTGCGGGCCAATGGGGTCGTCGTCCCGCCAGTAGGCGCGGGGGAAGTCCACGGCCAGTAACCTGCCGGGTCACAGTTGAAACCCTGCAGGACACCGCTGCCGGTGAGACTGGAAAATTTTCTCAGTGCGGATCCCACCGCGCGTGCTTGTAGGATTGCGCTGTCGGTCGGGGTGCCGTATCGGGGCGGGAGGTCGGGAATCGCCACCCACGACCTTCTGCGAGTACATGGCAAGTCGGGTGCGCGTATCGGGGAGGAAGCTGGCATGAAGCGAGACCAAGGGTTTTCGCTGCTCGGACGGTTTGTCGGGGGCAAGGCGTCGGCATCCGGGGGCAATGCCGCGGGCATGGCGGGCCTGGTACAGGTGCCGGTCGAGTCCGCGCCAACCACGCTGAGCGGTTCGGCGCTGGAGCAGGCCTATCGGGATCTGCTGCTCGAGAACCAGGTGCTGGCGGAGACCAATCAGCGCCTGCACGAGCGCTTGCTGCGCCGCCAAAGCGGTGCCGAAGAGTCCCCTGCCGCCAGAGAACTGATCCAGGCTCAGCGGCATGCGCTGGCCGAGCGCAGCCGGCGGATGCGTGAACTCGAGTACGAGAACAAGCAACTCAAACGCGAACAGAAGAATCTGATCGATGAGAATCGCCAGCTCTCCGCCAGTCTTGCGCGCCAGATGCAGGACATGCAGCCGCTGTCGAAGAACCACGAGTCAAGTCGTCGTGAACTCGAGGAAACGAAGGCCTCGTTGCGCGAAAAGACCAACCAGTTGCTGCGTCTGACCGACAAGTACTACCAGCTCAAGGCGCGCAACAGGCCGCAGGCGCCAGCGGATTCTGCCGCGAACAGCGATCTGTAAGGATTCAGCTCGATTGGCGCTGGTCGTGGCACCTGCGCTGCGGCAAATCTGACCCGCGCGATGCCGTGCTGCCTGCCTAAAGGCTCGACTGGCCCCTCCGTTCGGCAGGCCGCGCCATTACGAACATGCCCGGGCATGCTCCACGCCCGGTGGCCCCTCGAGTCAGTGCCGTCGCCGCCGCCAGCACGGCCGCGTAGACGTTTAGCCCCTCGCCAGGATCGGCGCCAGGAAATGCCCGGTGTGCGAATGTGGCATCTTGGCGATCTGTTCCGGCGTGCCGCTCGCAATGATCTCTCCGCCCCCGTCACCGCCCTCAGGTCCGAGATCGATGACCCAGTCGGCGGTCTTGATCACGTCGAGATTGTGCTCGATGACCACCACGGTATTGCCGTGGTCACGCAGCCGGTGCAGCACACCGAGCAACTGGCGTACGTCGTGGAAGTGCAGGCCGGTGGTCGGTTCGTCCAGGATATACAGTGTGCGCCCGGTGTCGCGCTTGGACAGCTCGCGCGACAGCTTGACCCGCTGCGCCTCGCCGCCGGATAGCGTGGTCGCGTTCTGGCCCAGGGTGATGTAGCTCAGACCGACGTCCATCAGGGTTTGGAGCTTGCGCTTTATCACCGGCACCGCATCGAAGAACGCCAGCGCCTCCTCGACGGTCATGTCCAGCACCTCGTTGATGCGCCTGCCCTTGTACTGGATCTCGAGCGTCTCGCGGTTGTAGCGCTTGCCCTTACACACATCGCACTGCACATAGATATCGGGCAGGAAGTGCATCTCCACCTTGATCACCCCGTCACCCTTGCAGGCCTCGCAGCGCCCGCCTTTGACGTTGAAGCTGAAGCGCCCGGGGCTGTAGCCGCGCGAGCGCGCCTCGGGCACGCCGGCGAACAGTTCGCGGATCGGCGTGAACAGTCCGGTGTAGGTCGCCGGGTTCGAGCGCGGCGTCCGCCCGATCGGCGACTGGTCGATATCGACTACCTTGTCGAACTGCTTCAGGCCGCTGACCTTCTTGTAAGGCGCGACCGTGTGGCTGGATCCGTTCAGTTCGTTGGCGGCCAGTGGGAACAGGGTGTCGTTGATCAGCGTCGACTTGCCGGAACCGGATACGCCGGTCACACAGGTGAACAGCCCGAATGGAATCTCCAGTTTCACGCGCTTCAGATTGTTGCCGCTTGCACCCTCGATCCGGAGCAACTGCTTGCGCTCGACCGGGTGGCGCTGCGCTGGAACGGCGATGCGCTCGCGGCCGGCGAGGAAGTCGCCGGTGATCGAGCCTGTCTCCGCGCAGATATCCTCGACGCCGCCCTGCGCAATTACTCGGCCGCCGTGCACGCCGGCGCCCGGGCCGATGTCGACGACGTGGTCTGCGCTACGGATCGCGTCCTCGTCGTGTTCGACCACGATCACCGTGTTGCCCAGGTCGCGCAGGTAGGTCAGCGTCTTGAGCAGGCGTTCGTTGTCGCGCTGGTGCAGTCCGATCGAGGGCTCGTCGAGCACATACATCACCCCGACCAGGCCGGCACCGATCTGGCTGGCCAGGCGGATGCGTTGCGCCTCGCCGCCGGACAGGGTCTCGGCACTGCGGTCCAGGGTCAGGTAATTCAGGCCGACGTTCACCAGGAATCGCAGGCGATCATTGATTTCCTTGACTATCTTTGCAGCGATCTTGCCCTGCTTGCCCGGTAGCTCGAGCTGTTCGAAGAAGGCCAGGCTGTGCTCTACCGCCAAGGCGGTGATCTCGGGCAGGTTGTGGTCGCTGACGAAGACGTTACGCGCCCCCTCGTTGAGGCGCGTGCCCTGGCAGTCCGGGCAAGGATGGGACGAGATGTAGCGGGCCAGTTCCTCGCGCACCGCGTTCGATTCGGTCTCGCGGTAGCGCCGCTTCATGTTGTTGATGATGCCCTCGAACGGATGGCTCTTCTTTACCGCGCGGCCTCGCTCGTTGAAGTAGCTGAACTCGATGGGCTCCATGTCGCTGCCCCTGAGCACCACCTCGCGTACCTCCGCGGGCAGATCCTGCCAGGCCACTTCGGGGTCGAACCCGAAGTGCTTCGCCAGCGACCGGATCATCTGATAGTAGTAGGCATTGCGCCGGTCCCAGCCACGTACCGCGCCGCCGGCCAGCGAGAGCTCGGGGTTGGCCACCACCTTGGACGGGTCGAAGAACTGCTCGACGCCGAGGCCGTCACAGCTCGGACAGGCGCCGACCGGGTTGTTGAACGAAAACAGCCGCGGTTCCAGGGCCTCTATGCTGTAGCCGCAGACCGGGCAGGCAAAATTGGCCGAGAACACCAGGTCTGCTTGCGGCTGCTCCGGATCGGGGTCCATCCAGGCGACGCGCGCCACGCCCTCGGCCAGATTGAGCGCGGTCTCGAAAGACTCGGCCAGGCGCAGGCGAACGTCCTCGCGGACCTTGAAGCGGTCGACGACCACCTCGATGGTGTGCTTCTTGTGCAGCTCCAGGTCGGGTGGGTCGTCGAGCTCGCAGATCTCTCCGTCGACGCGGGCACGGATGAACCCCTGCGCATGCAGCTCCGCCAGCAGCTTGTGGTATTCGCCCTTGCGCTCCGAGATCACCGGGGCCAGCAGCAGCATTCGGCTGCCCTCGGGCAGCGCCAGCACCTGGTCGACCATCTGGCTGACGGTCTGCGCCTCCAGGTGCTCGCCATGGGTCGGGCAGAGCGGCGTGCCGGCGCGCGCGAACAGCAGGCGCAGATAGTCGTAGATCTCGGTGATGGTGCCGACCGTGGAGCGGGGATTGTGGCTGGTGGTCTTCTGCTCGATCGAGATCGCCGGCGACAGCCCCTCGATCTGGTCCACGTCCGGCTTTTCCATCATCGACAGGAACTGCCGTGCGTAGGCGGACAGTGACTCGACGTAGCGCCGTTGGCCTTCGGCATAGATGGTGTCGAACGCCAGTGACGATTTGCCGGAGCCGGAAAGACCGGTGATCACGATCAGCCGGTCGCGCGGCAGCTCGAGATCGATGTTCTTCAGATTGTGGGTGCGGGCGCCCCGGATGTGAATCGTGTCCATGACTGCTGCTGCAACGGCTCAAACCTCCTGATTCTACGGGACCGGCGGGCATGGCGAAACGTCGAACTGGACAGCCGCTGCGAATGGCGGCGCTGCCGCGCGGCGGCGAACCGCGACGGGACGTCGCGCCTGGATTCCGGTTAACATACCAAAATATTTTTTCGGGCTCCGCGGTGCAGCAGACCAAGACCATCAAAATGAGCGCCGGCGAACGGCGGGCCACTCTGGGCCTGGCCGGGGTGTACGGCGTTCGCATGCTCGGTCTGTTCCTGATCCTGCCGGTGTTCGCGCTGTTTGCCGAGGGTCTGCCCGGCGCGACACCCTTCCTCACCGGGCTGGCGGTCGGTATATACGGCCTGACCCAGGCAATGCTGCAGATCCCGTTCGGGCTGCTGTCCGACCGCATCGGGCGCAAACCCGTGATCTTCGCCGGGCTGCTGCTGTTCGCGCTGGGCAGCGCGATCGCCGGGGCGGCAGACGACGTCTGGCTGGTGATCCTGGGCCGAGCGATTCAGGGCAGCGGTGCCGTCTCGGCCGCGGTGATGGCGCTGGCCGCCGATCTCACGCGTGAAGAGAATCGCACCAAGGCGATGGCGACCATAGGCATGACGATTGGCGCCTCGTTCATGCTGGCGCTCTTGGCCGGCCCGGTGCTCGGTGAACTGATCGGTGTCAGCGGTATATTCTGGTTGACCGCGGTGCTGGCGCTGCTTGCAATTGCGCTCGTCGCGCTGGTGGTGCCGACCCCGACGCACAGTGTTACCCACCGCGACGCCGAGGCTGTCCCCGCGATGTTTCGCCGGGTGTTCAGCTCAACGGATCTGCTGCGTCTCGACCTGGGCATCTTTTCGTTGCACCTGATCCTGACGGCGTTGTTTTTGTCCATTCCGCTGGTGCTGCGTGACCTGGGGCTGGCCCCGGTGCAGCATGCGACCCTCTACCTGCCGGTAATGCTGGTCTCGGTGGCAGCGATGGTGCCCTTTATCATAATTGCCGAGCGGTCCGGCAAGATGAAACAGGTGTTGCTCGGCGCGGTCGCTGCCCTGGCGCTGAGTCAGTTTGCGTTTGGCCTTTTCGCCAACGATTTTTGGGGCTTTGTCGCGGCGTTGACCGTCTTTTTCACTGCCATCAATCTGTTGGAGGCGATGTTGCCTTCACTGGTCTCCAAGGTGGCGCCGGTCGATGCAAAGGGCACCGCGATGGGGGTCTATTCCACCTCGCAGTTCACCGGTGCCTTTTGTGGCGGAATGCTCGGCGGCTGGGTACATCAGCAGTTTGGCCTCACCGCGGTGTTCGAAGCCGGTGCATTGGTCGCGTTGCTATGGCTGCTGGTCGCCAGCGGCATGCGCCGGCCCGGGCGCTATTTCAGCCGTCTGGTCAGTCTGGACACGGTCGCGGTTGGCGGTGATCCGAGCGAACTGCTTGATCGCCTGCGAAGTGTCCCGGGCGTTGTCGAGGCCGTGGTGGTGGCCGACGAGGGTGTCGCCTACTTGAAGATCGACCGCGACCGGCTCGACCCCATGGCGCTGGATGAAATCGTCGCCCGGCCGGCGTAGCCTGCCGGGCACCTGATGTGGCGGTACAGCCGTTCGCGCTTCTTGGCTTGGTCTGCTCGCCTCGCGACGCCGGCGTGTAGGGAAAACCCGGCTACCCTGCCAGCCCCATGTCGCTGCGATATCTCCTGCTCCTCTGGCCGAGCCGGCATGTTGCCCAGTGATTCGCTGTGGTATATCTCTTCGATATGCTGATCAGCTTCCTGTCACCGCGATTCGGCTATGCCATCTTCTTTTTGCGAAGAGCCACCGCTTACTGTATCCCGACCGGTGATTCGAGCGGGGTGACAGCGGGGCTGATCCGGGAACCCGCCCAGGCGACATTGCACTACAACGACTGCACAGGTGACACAAGATGCCAAAGTTCGCTGCAAATCTGTCCATGTTGTTTAACGAACTGGACTTTCTCGAGCGTTTCGAGGCCGCCGCCAAGACCGGATTCAAAGCCGTCGAGTACCTTTTCCCCTACGATTTCGACAAACAGGAACTGGCCGACAGGCTGCAGGCCAACGGCTTGAAGCAGGTTCTGCATAATCTGCCGGCCGGCGACTGGGCGGCCGGGGAGCGCGGCAACGCCTGCATGCCGAACCGGGTTGGCGAATTCCAGGACGGAGTCGGCCAGGCGATCGAGTATGCCACTGCGCTCGGCTGCACACAGGTCAACTGCCTGGCCGGCAAACTGCCCAAGGACGTCGATCGTGCGCTCGCTGAGCAGACCCTGATCGGCAACCTTGCCTTTGCCGCCACGGAACTGTCCGCGGCAGGCATCAAGCTGCTGCTCGAACCGATCAACTCCTTCGACATTCCGGGCTTTCTGGTGAACACGTCGGGCCAGGCGCTGGCGATTATAGACGCGGTGGGATCGGACAATCTCTTCCTGCAATATGACATCTATCACATGCAGCGCATGGAAGGGGAACTGGCGAAGACCATCGAGACTAACCTGTCGCGCATCCCGCACATGCAGTTGGCCGACAACCCCGGGCGTCATGAGCCGGGCAGCGGCGAGATCAACTACCGTTTCCTGTTCGATTTCATCGACGACATCGGCTACGACGGCTGGATTGGATGCGAATACATACCGGCCGATGGCACCGAAGCCGGACTTGGCTGGATGGCCCCCTACACGGTGTGATACCGGGCATGAGGTCACGTCCTTCGACGTGGTCGGCATTCCGGCGGATCTGAAGCAAAAAAGTGTGGCAGTCGCCGAGTCTTCGGAATCGGTCGAACGGACGCTGTTCTGGTCGAGCGTGCGTAGCTGTCAATGTCCGCAAAGGAGACTTGGCGCCGCCGGGTTTCGATCTGATTTTCTGGACGGTTGAGTCAAGGGTGCCGGAAGCCGGGGCCGATGGGCATCTGTGGCAGCCTCGTCGCCTTCCACCGAGACGCGTCCTCACTCAACCGCGCAGTCGCGTTCCGGGACTGGCGAACGGGCGTGAGGGCTACATCTCCTCCACGACCACCGGTGTAACGAATCCCGGTGGCTTCACAATGAGTACTGAGCAGTTCAGACGTTTGCTGACAGCCTCGGCAGTGCTGTCGACGATCAAGCCCGTGAGTCGCGAGTGTGCCAGGTCGCCCACCACAACCAGGTCTGCTTCGATGCTGACAGCGAGACGCACGATCTCATCGCGGTGGTTCCCCTTGACCAGGTGACAGACCGGGTTGAACGCGGGCAGTATATCGCTCGCAACCGACTCACGCAGTTCGGTAAGACAGGTATTCAGCGCCCGTTTGTTTCTTTGCTCCTCGGTCTTAACATAGTCGTCCGCTTCAAAATGCAGAGGCGATCTTCCGCTTCGCAGGTGCTGTTCACCGTAGGCTTCCCACACATGAACGATGTGCAAGTCGGCAAACTGAGCGGTGGCCAGCCAGGTTGCGTTCTCCAGAATCTTGCGGTTTATCGCGTATCTGTCGTCCCGATGCCTTCCCGGATGTTCGTCCTGGTAAACACCGGCGCAGATGCGTCGATGACGGTAGGGTGTTGACGGCAGCGATTTGATCAGCAGGACCGGGCACGGACAGTCGTTCAGCAAACGGGAATCGGCGTCGCCGAAAAGACGCTCTTTCAAACCGCTGCCGCCTTCCGAAGCCTTTAACACCAGATCCCGACCGTTGATGACGACTTCCCGGGTGATCTCCTCACTTGGCCGGCCGACGAGCACCTTGGTTTGAATATCGACACCTGCATGCAGACCGGCAAGCAGTGTCTCGAGATGCCTGCGTCGGTTCTCCGTCATCTGCTCTTCCAGTTCATCCGGGGAAGACACATCCTCCTCAGCGCCAGTCACAGCGTCGGCAAGCACTTCCACCACCGTCAGCGCTGATCGATGATCTTCGGCCAGGGTGGCCGCGTAATTCACCATCGCGGTCTCGTCTATACCGGGCGTCAGCACGAGCAGGATGTTGCTGTAACCCGCCGATTTTTCCAGTATCGGGCGCGCTGTCGCTTTGTCGCGTTGCCCGCCCGGGCCCTCGTCGATGAGTCGCGCCGTGAGCTCGGCAGAAACGCCCGATGCGTCCAGTACGTTTCGGGCGAGCTGAAAACCGGTCGCCAGGGTTTCGGGAATGGCGCAGGTGACGCCCAATGACAGCAGCCTCTGGGCCATTCTGGTATCCCAGGCGCGGGCATATACAGGCAGGTCGGGGAAGGCCTCGCGTGTCGTGATTACCGCCTGCCCGATGCTCTCCATGTGATCCATGGCAAAGACCACCAGCGAGGCGTTGGCCGCACCCGCAGAACGCAGCACCTCGATGCGACTGGCGTCGCCATAGAATACCGGGTAGTTCAGCGCCCGGGCTCTGGCCACGCGTACCGGATTGGTTTCAAGGACAAGGCAGGGAACGCCCGCCTTGGTCAGTTGGCGTGTCAAATAGCTCCCCAACCGTCCAAAGCCGGCGACAATGACATGGTCGCGCGAGTTGGGAATGGGTTTGCTCGGGGGACCGGCCGCCGGAGGCGTGCTAGTGCGAGTTCTCCCAATCCATGGACTCAGTTGCACAAGCAATGGTGTTGCCGCCATGCTCAGCGCGACGGTGAGCAGCAGCAGTTGGTAGAGTTCGCCGTCCATCAAGCCCAGCATGTTGGCCAACCCGAACAGGATGAAGCCGAATTCACCTGCCTGGGCGAGGAGCAGCGCAACATGCACGGATTCGGAATGTGAACGCCCGGTGATCCGGCACAATCCCCAAAGAAACGCGGCTTTGAGCAGCAACAATCCGCCAACCAGTCCCATCACCAGGAGTCCCTGCCGACCGAGGAGGCCAAAGTTGATGGACATGCCCACACTCATGAAAAACAGCCCAAGCAGCAAACCACGGAACGGCTGGATATCGGCCATGATCTGATGGCGGTAGCGGGAATCGGCCAGGAGCAGGCCGCCGAGAAAGGCGCCAAGGGCCATGGACAGGCCGGCCCAATCTGTCAGCCATGCGGCACCGAGCACGATCAATATGCCGGTGGCAGTAAATATTTCGGGATTGCGCCGGCTTTTGGCAACGAGCTGCAACAACGGACGCAGCAGGATGCGTCCCAGTATGAAGACGCCGACAATGATGATCACCGATTCGAGCGCGGCCAGTTCCACATCCTCTGTGATGGTCAACTCCTGCTGTGCGAGCAGTGGCAGCAGCGCCATCAGAGGTACGATCGCCAGGTCCTGGAGAAGCAAGATGGCGAACGCCGATCGGCCGTGGCCGGTGCCGAGTTCACCCTTGTCGCTGAGTATTTGCAGGCCGAAAGCAGTCGATGAGAGGGCCAGTCCGAAACCTACAATCAGGGCCGAACGCATCGGCATTTCAAAGGCCAGTGCCGCCAGAGTGATCGCTACGCCGGTGATGAGGACCTGGGCGGTGCCGAGGCCGAACACGCTTCGCCGCATGACCCACAGGCGGGACGGCTTCAACTCGATGCCGATGATGAAAAGCAGGAACACGACGCCGAATTCCGCGAGGTGGCGTATCTCGTCCACGGCACCGATGAGACCGAGACCCCAGGGGCCGACTGCCGCGCCTGCGACCAGAAAACCCAGAACCGCACCGAGTCCGAGGCGCTGAAACAGTGGCACTGCAATTACGGCCGCTGCCAGCAGGATAACGATATCGACTATGTAATGTGTCTCGGTCACGGTTCCGCAAAGCCTCAAGAATGAGTATGGCTGCAAGAGAGCGGCAGGCAGCCGATCACCAGATTGCCTCACCAGCAGATACCCGCCAGGGACTCATGCTCCCGGTTCGGTGGGTATCATTGTCAGCGATGCGCCATGTTCACGTTCAACATGCCTCGGTCAGCGCAAAGGCGGCCGATTTCGAAAAGAAGATTTCGCCGATCTGAAGCGGCGGATGCAGCGGAATCCACGCCAAGAGTCTTTGAGCTGCTACCGCGCCAACGGCCGAGGTTCCCTGGCCACCTCGCAGAATTTTGGGGCCGCGTTTCCCATTATCGGCCTTACGATGGAGGTTTTGGCGCTGATCGTCAGAGAATAGCCATGGTCGCTCGGCCGGGGCCAGACGGGCTCGGTCTGTGGAAGCGGGTTTTCTTCAGGCACCTTGATTCGAGATCGATTCGAGGCAGGAAGCCGGGTATATTGGCCGTTTTCGGTCACGAGTCTTGTTTTGGCAAGGGGTTTCCTCGCTGAGGCCGTGGCTGGTTACGGCGGTAATCCGTGGCGCAGATATGGAAGAGACGGCGCCGGAAGGCGGTAACCCATTGTTTATACAGACAGCGAAGTGACAAGGGTTTTTGTTCGGTGACAGGGAAGATTGTCCAGTGACAAGGATTTTTGGCAGTTCAAAAGAGGACGAGATATGGCAAGCAGAGGCGTAAACAAGGTCATCCTGATCGGCAACCTGGGACAGGATCCCGAGGTCCGGTATATGCCCAATGGGGGCGCCGTGTGCAATATCACGGTGGCAACCTCAGAGACCTGGAAGGACAAGAACACCGGCGAGAATCAGGAAAAGACCGAGTGGCACCGGGTGGTGATGTTCCGAAGGCTGGCCGAGATCGCCGGCGAGTACCTGAAGAAGGGCTCCAAGGTTTATCTGGAAGGCCGACTGCAGACCCGCAAGTGGCAAGACCAGCAGGGCCAGGACCGCTACACTACCGAAATCGTCGCGGACGAGATGCAGATGCTCGATAGCCGCGGCGGTGGTGGCAGCGCCGATTTTGCGCCTGCACAATCGCGCTCGCCGGCCGCCGGATCGCGCCCGCAGGAGCCCCAGTCGTCTCCGATGGACAGTAGCTTCGAGGACGATATTCCGTTCTAGGACTGCAGTTGTCTTGATCGGGCGACAAGCGGGGCTTCGGCCCCGTTTTCGTTGCCTGCCGGTCCCGGTTTCCCGGCGACGGGTGCAGACACAACTGGTTTACTTGGGTTGCGCTCGATGTTATTAGGTCGACACCTGGTTATTAGGTCGACACCTGATCTGTTGTGATGTCGGCAGGGTCAGCACAGCTTTGCTGGCGTTGGGGGTTAGCGTACCTGCCGGGTCTGACGCCACTTCTTCTGCTCTCCGTTTCGGCACAGGCGTTGGCTTGATCATCGGATGGCCGACAGGCACGCTATGCTCTGGTAGCAGCATAAATGATGCCAGCAGATATTTTATGAATAAGAAACAGTCACTTGTCTGATGATCGATCGGATCGCATTTCCTTGCTGTAAAGACCGCCGACAGCGGGTGAGGTGCAATTCTCGATCCCTTTTGAGCGGCCATGGCCGGGTTGCCATCGAGGTGGCGGCCGCATAGGGCGCACAGGCCCGGTTGATCATGCGGTGGTCAACGGCGTGCCGTGCAACGCACCGTGCAGGCGCTTGAACTCTTCGATCGACAGCGACTCTGCGCGCGCCGTCGGGTCGACCCCCAGTGCGCTGATCTGTCCGGCGTCGAGCGACCCTTTGAGATTATTGCGCAGGGTCTTGCGCCGGTGGGCGAATGCGGCGGCGACCAGCTCGGAGAATCCGGCCATCTCAGTGCGCCCGATCAGCGGTTCGGTCAGTGGTACCAGCCGGACGACGCTGGAATCCACCTTGGGTGGCGGGTCGAAGGATTCAGGGCCGATGTCAAACAGCGCGCTGACCTCGCAACTCACCTGCAGCATCACCGACAGGCGACCGTAGGTCTTGGAGCCGGGACCGGCGGCCATGCGGGCGACCACTTCCTTCTGCAGCATGAAGTGCATGTCCTCGATGACGTCTGCCTGCTCGATCAGGTGGAACAGCAGCGGGGTCGAGATGTTGTAAGGCAGATTACCGACCATGCGCAGTCGACGATCATCTGTGCGCAAGCGGCGGAAGTCGAATTTCAATGCGTCGGCGTTGTGTAGCCGCAGGTCACCCAGGCCGGCACAGCGGTTTCGCAGTGGTTCGATCAGATCGCGGTCGAGCTCGATAGCGTCGAGTTCACCGATGCGCTGCAACAGCCCTCTGGTCAACGCCCCCTGGCCCGGGCCAATCTCCACCAGTCTCTGCCCATGGCGCGGATCGATGCAGGCCAGGATGCGCTCGATTACCGCTTGGTCGTGCAGAAAGTTCTGGCCGAACCTTTTCCTGGGACGGTGGCTCAAGGGGTTAGCCTTCCAATAGTTCGAGAAATGAATGCGTTAAGTTTCGGGCAAAACCAAAGGCCTGCGCAAATCAGGGTGTTACGAATGCGCGGGGAGAGATTCGAACTCTCTTCGATTTTCGCGGCGGTGCAGAATCTCAAGTGCCAAGAGCCTACTATGACGGGCCCAAAGCGCAAATGCCTGGTGTTTTCGAACCTCCGGAAGGAAATTGATGAACGATCTCTGGTACGCGCTTCAACGGGAAGATCGGTACCTTTATCACTACACAAGGGCTGAGACGTTGGTCGACCATATCTTGCCCAGCGAGTCCCTCAGGTTCTCGAGGTTCCAGAACGTCAATGATCCCAGAGAGTCGAAAGATTGGGTGTTCGGATACCTGTCCATCCTGAAAACTAAATCGAGTCCCATCCTTGGCGATTCTCGAACAAAGCGTCTATGCCGCTAATCGTCGGTAACGATGATGTAGCCCACCCACAAAGGGAGATGCGGTAACTTTGCCCAAGTCTGGCGGTTCAACAGTGCGCGGCTGGGGCGAATCTTTGCTCAGCGATAGATGCGTCCTGCACGTATGGTAGTAACCGAAATATTCACGAAGGATCCGGCGCAGGTGTCGCTCATTGAGCACGATGACGTGATCCAAACAATCCCGGCGAATGGAACCGATCATGCGTTCGACGAATGGGTTCTGCCAAGGCGAACGAGGCGCTGTAAGCACACCCTCTATAGCCAAGCTCTTGATCCGTCGTTGGACAGCGTCACCATAGATGCGATCGCGGTCACGTACCAGATAGCGCGGCGGGGTATCAAATGGAAACGCTTCCACGATCTGCTGGGCTGTCCATCGGGCGGTGGGATGCTCGGTCACGTTGAAGTGCACGATTTCGCGACGGTCATGACGGAGGACTATGAACACATAGAGAGTACGAAACGTAGCTGTCGGCACGGTGAAGAAATCCATCGAGGCCAGGTCCGCTACGTGATTTTCGAGAAAAGTCCGCCAAGTCTGAGAAGGCGGTTTTGGATGACGGGCCATGTATTTCGAAACCGTGGCTTGAGAGATCTCAATGCCCAGCTTGAGCAGTTCTCCATGGATTCGTGGAGCGCCCCATCCAGTGTTAGCCGACTGCATTTCATGGATGAGATTTCGTATTTCGCGATCGACCGGCGGTCGGCCTACGCGCCGGCGCCGACTTTTCCAACGCCAATAGTGTCGAAAGCCTGCTCGGTGCCAACGCACGACGGTATCAGGTTGCAATGCGTGCAACATCGCCCGCCATCCGGTTACATACTTTGCGAACAGAACCCAGAACAGGCGGTCAAGAGCGGACGCCCGCGGACGCTTCACCGACGACTTGAGCATTGCGAGCTGCTGGCGCAGCGCCAAATTCTCGAGGGCCAATCGTCGGTGCGACTGGAATAGAGAGCGTAACGTCTTCAGTACTGCCAGCGACCGATTCAGCATGCCGATGATGCTTCAACAAACGCCAAGAAATTTCACGGATTTCAGACTGATCGAGTTTTCAGAAGTGGAGGGGGGTTGGAAACTGGGCTACGGAACGACCTATACGGGCACGAAGGGGTAAACTTGGATACTGACGGGTCAGTCCTAGCGAGCTACCGCGCCAACTCTCGACCCTACCAGGTTGTTCGAGGCGGTTATCTACGCCCGGTCGCTCCAGTATCCGGGTCGTCTTCGATGGTGTGCTATGGCAAGCACTTGGACCGAATCATCGACGCTGCGATAGACGACCCTGAAAGGGAACCCGTTTAGTGATACCCGACGAATATTCGGTTGAACAAAAATCCGGTGGCGCGAGGGACTGTCACAGATTCTGCGCATGATGTAGCGAAAGGCTCGGTGATATCGGGCGCCCAAACCTGGTGACTGTTGTTCGTAGAAAGCTACTTGCTCTTCGTGTTCCAGAGCCGCTTCCGGATGTAGCGCATAGATCACTTCAGACGTGCATTGACCCGTTCTTCCAGCGTCTCGGCAGAAACCAGGTCCACTTTCCGTTCGTCAATCTCCCGGGCGCGGCGGCGGACTTCATCCGCCCACAATTTGTCTGCATCCGCGGTGAACTCGTCATCGAGGCTCTCAAGCAGGCGTAGGGCCAGTCGGGCCCGATCTTCTTGTGGAAGATGGAGCGCGTCTTGTTCAATTTGCGTGTTCATGCGTCGAGTATAGCAATAGCTGTACGGGCTCAGGTAGCTGCTGGGCATCGCGGGGGGAGGTCGCCTTGATAACACTCTGCAGAGCTGTCGGCGAAATCGTCGACAGCCCTCATTCCCACCTCTCTAACCCCGCAGAATCCGCAGAAAAACCATGCCGGGCAACACTTCTGGCCGAACCTTTTCCTGGGACGGTGGTTCAAAGGGTTAGCCTTCCAAATGTTCGAGAAATGAATGCGTTAAGTTTCGGGCAAAACCAAAGGTCTGCGCAAATCAGAAGGTTAGGTGCGCGTGGGAGAAGCGAGCGGGCCGCTTCGATTATCGCGACGATTCAGTTCTTCTGCGATGAGACGGTCTCGGTCCTGTCTTTCAAGGGCCGTAGACGCAATCCAGGACGACGGTTTTGTATTCGGGCATCTGAGCAGAGTCGCATAGCCGGTTGCGTATACTGGACTGATGGAAGTGGATACAGAACTTTTTTTCGCGCTGGCCGAAGCCTTGGGGATCGGTCTGCTGATTGGTATAGAACGAGAGCAGCAGGCGCACAGGTCCGGCAAGGAGGCGTCAGCTGGTATTCGAACCTTTACCCTGGCATCGCTGGTCGGTGCGCTCAGTATGCTCGCTGGCGGTGTGCCACTTCTGGTGGTCGCCGTAGTAATTGTCGGCGTCTTCCGCGTCGCCTGGATCGTGGTGCGTGGCGACCAGAACGCCGGTCTGACTACAAGTCTTGCCCTGATTGCGGCCGTGCTCTTGGGCGCCCTCGCCATAGAAACGGCAACAATGGCAGCAGGCGTTGCTGTACTTGTCGCCTCGCTGCTAGCCGCACGCGAGGTGTTGCATAATTTCAGCCGGGCGGTGCTGACGCCCGTCGAGTTGCGCGATGGATTGATCCTCGGTGTCTCGGTTCTGGTTATCCTGCCGGCGCTGCCCAATCTCGATGTCGGTCCCGGTGGCGCATTGAATCCGCGCAACCTGTTCATAATTATCGTGCTCATCATGTCGATCGGTGCTGCAGGGCACATCGCGACACGGGTCGTGGGTGCCCGCCTCGGTTTGCCACTCAGCGGGTTCCTGTCGGGATTCGTGTCGAGCACGGCCACGATCGCTGCGTTGGGTCGGCGTGCCGGAGAAAAGCCGGACCAGGTGCGCAGCGCTTCCGCTGGCGCGGCGTTGTCGTCCGTATCGTCGCTTATACAGATCGGGATTATTCTGTTCGCATTGAGCCCTAAGATGTTTACTGCCGGTGCGCCGGTCCTGCTCGGGGCCGGGTTGGCAGCGGCACTCTACGGCGCGGCGACTTTCATGATGTCGATGCATGGCGACAACAAGCCAGCGGTGCTGGAATTGCCGTCCCAGGTGTTTTCGGTCACAGGTGCCGTCAAGTTCATGCTGATCGTGGCGTCGGTGATGCTGGTCTCCGCGATTCTCAGTGAACGGTTTGGCAGTGGCGCAGTTCTTCCCGCCGTGGCGCTCGCCGGAATGGTCAGCACGAATTCCGCGGCCGTTGCGCTTGCCTCACTCGTGGCGGCCGGACAAATGACCGCCATCGATGGCGCCCTGCCCCTGGCTGCCGCGCTGAGCGCGAACACGGCCGTCAGGCTCTGGATATCCCTGCGAGCCAGCGAGGCGTCCTACCGCCGGAGCGTTTCCGTTAGCCTCGTGATTCAACTGGTGGCGCTATGGGCCGGTTGGTGGCTGGGCGGGTTCATCCTGGGCTGGTTCGCGATCTGACCAGCGGTTGCGTCAGCATTGCCGACTTCCGATCGCTGGGGCGGCCTACGAATGCCGGCAAGCGATGCGTCATCATCGAATGCCGCACCTCTTTCGGTCCGGTGCATACGTAATGACCAGTTCGCGCTGACTTTGGCGAAGACGACCGAGGAATCGATTCTGCTGACCGGTGACAAAGCGCTGAAGAAGGCCTCAACCTCGCTGGCTGTTGAGGCGAGGGGGTTGCTCTGGCTTTGTGACGAGATGTAAGAACACCGGACCGTAAAAGCCAAGATACTTGGCGAAGCTTCGGTGGCGTTGGACGAGGACGAACTTGTTCGCCTACCTCGGGCAGAACTGCGAAAGAGAGTTGCCCGAATCCTAGGCTGAGCAGTGTCGCTCCGTCTCTGAGTAGGGCGGGACGCAAGCTTCATTCAATTGCTGTCGACAATATCGGTGACAGCCTTCATTCCCACCTCTCTAACCCCGCAGAATCCGCAGAAAAACCACACCGGGCAACACTTCTGGCCGAACCTTTTCCTGGGACGGTGGTTCAAAGGGTTAGCCTTCCAAAAGTCTGAGAAATGAATGAGTTAAGTTTCGGGCAAAACCGAAGGTCTGCGCAAATCAGGGTGTTACGAATGCGCGGGGAGTGATTCGAACTCTCTTCGATTTTCGCGGCGGTTCATACTTGCGAAACGCGATCTTTTTTGCGTGGCGAATACAAACGGCGAGACGGCGGTTAGCCGGGGGCCCCGTCAAGCTGCAACAAGCAGGCGGCCGGTAGAACGATCTCGCGGTTTGAACGCGACAGCAAACGGCATTCTCAGTCCGTGCCTGGTACCCAACCTTTGTTCGGCCCTGGGCTTCAGCATGCCTGCCGATGCGGCTTGAAACTCGCTGGCCGACTATTTGTTCAGTTTGAGACTAAGTACTCGAGCAATAAACAGTATCGAGAGTACGATGATGCCAAAGGGGTATGGCAGATAGCCGCTTAGATAGCCGGCGACGGTGGCCAACAGTAAGGCGCCGATTATCAGTAGAGGGAAGTCTGACAGCACGGTTTTGCGTTCCTGGCCGTAAACGTGAGTAACTAATACCAGAGACCCGGGATCAACATTCGGTTTTTTTCTTTTAGGGAGACCCTTGATGTTCAGATCCATCAGCAAGACGCTTCTAACCGGCTCCATCACGATCCTGCCGATCGTACTGACAGCCTACCTCCTGTACTGGCTGGTGACTTCGACGGAGAACGCGCTCGGTAACGCTATTCGACTCGTGCTTCCGGAGAACTGGTACTGGCCGGGCATGGGTACCATCGCAGGTCTTTTGGTCGTTTTCTTAGTTGGTTTGTTGATGCATGCCTACGTCGTGCAGCGACTGTTTGCTTGGGGCGAGCAGGCGCTTTACCACTTACCCGTCATCAGAACGGTGTATCGATCCATTCGCGACTTTCTCGACTATTTCTCTCCGACCAGAAAGGAAGATTTCCAGCAGGTGGTGGCGGTATCACTCGGGGAAACCGGTATGCAAGTGATTGGTTTTGTCACCCAGGCAGATGTAGAACGCCTTCCAGCGGATTATCGGGGTGATGATAGCGTGTTGGTGTATATGCCTATGAGCTACATGATCGGCGGCTACGCCGTGTTGACACCACGCAGCGCAGTACGCCCGTTGGATATGAGCATGGAGGAGGCCATGCGCTTTACCCTGACCGCCGGGGTTACCGGTGCAAAGTAGGCAAACTCTCTTTTTCCGCCGACCCGGTCGGTTCTTTTGGCGGGTGATCCAGGATTTCAGGCGCAACCAGGGCGTATTGTTATCGGGTGCAGTCGCCTACTACATGCTGCTATCCATCGTTCCGCTGCTTGCGCTCGTTGTTATCGGCCTGTCCCAGGTCTACTCGAGCGACGCGCTGCTTGAAACGCTAAACCGTGAACTGCAGTTCCTGATCCCGGCCGGCGGGGCCGTGCTGACCGATCATTTCGCAGACTTCCTGGAACACAAGAACGTCATTGGCTGGGTCGGGATCGGCATTTTGCTATTTTTCTCAACCATGGCGTTTACCGTTTTGGAGAATGCCATGTCGGTGATTTTTCACCATCGGGTAGCGATAAACCGTCGGCATTTTCTGGTCTCCGCGGTGATTCCGTTTCTTTTCATCGTGCTGATTGGTGCCGGTCTGTTGCTGATCACCCTCATTAGCGGTGCTCTGCAGGCGGTCGATGAAACCAGCATCACCGTGTTCGGGTCCGAATGGGGCCTACGGGGGGTACAAGGCGGCATCCTGTATTTGCTTGGGGTTGGCGGAATCATGCTCCTGCTGACCGCGCTGTACCTGGTTATGCCGGTTGGACGAATCGCCGTGCGACACGCCCTGATTGGCGGCTTCGTTGCGGCCGTACTTTGGGAACTTATTCGGCATCTGCTTGTTTGGTATTTCAGTACCCTATCGTTTGTGAATGTCGTCTACGGTTCTCTGGCGACCGCGGTAATCGTGCTGCTGAGCTTTGAGGCTGCCGCGTTTATCCTACTTTTCGGGGCGCAGGTGATCGCCGAATTCGAACGCTACGGCTTGGATGATGACGGCGGTGACGCCCGGTTTCATACCTAAGCTGACTCCACTTCGACGTGCCTGCCGACCCCTGCACCTCGCCGTCGAATTCGTAGACGCGCGAGAACAACGGCCATAAACAATGTTTGGCATCGGCGCCATTGAAGCGATTCTCTAGAATGTGATGCAGGACGAGCCAGTTACTCGAAATCTGCATGTGTACGTACTCTAAATCAGCGTAACCAATGCCTTTTGCAGGACAGAACGTGATTCCATTTTGAACAAACACTTCCTTTCAATTCACGCCAATCAACTACCGGCCTCTCAGACGAAGAAACCCTCTCTACGCGGAAACCGGAGAAAATTTCTGAAACATTGCTTCGCAACTAACCCGGCGTCAGCTTTTTTGGTTTCGAGCTAAAGGGGTCGGTGACAAACGAGAACAAAAGCGATCTGCATTTGTCACCGACCACCTTTTTTCGTGGTTTCACCAAAGATGCGAGATACGAGGCCGATAGGGGGAGTATCCCGGAGATATTGTTGGACCTGGATCATCTGTCCAATGAAATCGTCCGCCACTACGGCGAGATAGATATGGAAGTGCGGCGTCCGAGTCTGCTCACCAAGAATTACTGGCGCACATAGACGCTCTGCCCTAACCATAGCCGACACTGGTTCGTTCCAAGGATGGCTCTCATGGCAAAACGAAAAAAACAGCTTTTGACGATCTGATCGATGTGGCATCCATGCTCCCTTGGTGGGTCGCTGTTGCGCTCGCCATAGTGGCCTATTTGGTCATCCACCCATTTGCCGAGGCGCCACCCCCAACGGCCACATCAATGGAACAGATGGGGCAGGCGGTATCGAAGCAGCTCTACCGAACCTTGGCGATGTTTGGGCAGTATCTCGTGCCTGCCGCGTTCTTGATGGGGGCGGCTGTATCTGCAGTCGGTCGAGCGAAGCGAAAAAAGCTCTTGGCGACCACCGCTGAAGTAGGGACGCATGATGCTGTCAAGTCGATGACCTGGCAGGCGTTCGAGATGCTCGTGGGGGAGGCGTTTCGACGGCAGGGCTTCACAGTACGAGAAACAGCCGCCGGAGCCGACGGCGGAGTCGACCTCGAGTTACGCAAGGATGGGGAGTTGCATCTGGTCCAATGCAAACAGTGGCGTGCAACCAAAGTAGGTGTGGCAATCGTTCGCGAGCTTTTTGGAGCCATGGCAGCCGCCGGCGCGACGGGTGCTTATGTCGTTACGTCCGGCGTCTTCTCAAAAGACGCGCAGCGGTTTGCGGAAGGGCGAAATATCACCCTGGTTGATGGTGATGCGCTCCAAGGCTTGATCGGACATGCCCAGAATTCAAAGAAGTCGAAGGTGGACATTGAAAGGCCAATTGCTGGGCCGGAGGGCTTTCATGTCCGGCAAGAACCGACCGTGACCGAAATGGCGGCTATGCCTCTGTGTCCAACCTGTGGAGGTCCGATGGTGAAGCGTGAGGCCCGTCGTGGCGCAAACGCGGGAAAAGCCTTCTGGGGCTGTGCGCATTTTCCCAAGTGCCGCGGTACGCGTGCATTGTGATGCCCTTGATCCTCGCGTGAATATACGGCGGCCACCGATCAGGTTAATTCATGGCGCCCTTGAAAATTCCCAATAAGGGAACTATCATAGTAAACCCAAAAAGGGAACTTTCTGATCGGTTTTGTAGTCCTTGGAAAGGACAAGATTGACGCCTTTGCGAAGAAGCATCCGCAGGCACGGCAACCCCTGCTGGCCTGGCATGCCGAAGCGAGGTCTGCTGCCTGGCAGACGACGCAGGACATCAAGGCGCGTTATGCACATGCGAGCTTTCTGTCCGACAACCGCGTGATCTTCAATATCAAGGCCAATGACTACCGTCTGGCAGTCAAGGTGTTCTTCGCGCGCGGGCACATAGTCGTCGAGTGGGTGGGCACCCACGCCGAGTACGACAAGCAGAAATTCTAGGAGGGAGCCATGGGTCACCTGAAAATCATCAAAGACGAACGGGCGCACCAGGCCGCGCTTGATGCTCTGGTGCGCCTGTTGGAAGCTGACCCGAGCGAAGGGACGCCGGAGGCCGACGAGATCGATGTGCTTTCCCTGCTGATCCAGAAGTATGAGGACGAGCATTTTCCGCTCGAGCTGCCCGATCCGCTGGAGGCGATTGGGTTTCGGATGCAGCAGCAGGGTCTGACCCGGAAAGACCTGGTGCCGATGATGGGTTCAGCGAGCAAGGTATCGGAGGTGTTGAGTGGAAAGCGTCCGCTCAGCCTCAGCATGATCCGCAGGTTGCACGACGGTCTCGGTATCCCTGCTGAGGTGCTCATCCGTGAGCCCGGTGCCGAATTGCCCGCTGACTGCACGGTGGAATGGGATCGCTTCCCGCTCGCGGACATGGTTCGGCATCGTTACTTCCCCGGCTTCACAGGTGGTCTCGTAAAGGCCAGGAAAAAAGTCGAGAGGCTCGTTGGCGGTCTGCTCCGACAGGCAGGCTTGGTCGACGAGGCGCTGGCTTTCTGCCGGTCGTCGGCGCATCAACGCACCAACAAGTCGATGGATGACTATGCACTGTTGGCCTGGCAGGCGCGGGTCCTGACAAAGGCTGCGGCACAGCCGCCTGCCGAGCCATACTGTCCGGGGGCCGTGGATGGCGATTTCCTGCGTGCCGTGGCGCGCCTGAGCTGGTCGGAGCGAGGACCGTCGCTGGTATCGGAGTTCCTGAGCCGTCACGGCATTGCATTCGTCACCGAGCCGCATCTACCAAAGACTTACCTGGATGGCGCCGCAATGACCGATGCCGAGGGTCGGCCGGTGGTGGCGCTGACCTTGCGGCATGATCGCATCGACAATTTCTGGTTCACCCTGCTGCACGAGTTGGCCCACGTGGCGCTGCATCTCGATGGTGAGGCCAAGGCCTATTTCGATGACCTCGACGGTTCAGCGGCGGGCGACGATCTGGAATCCGAGGCCGATAGCCTGGCAGCGGAGGCCCTGATCCCGCAAAAAGTGTGGCGCGCTGCGGCAGCGAGGCAAAGTCACCTGAAGGCCGACGTGCTCGCACTGGCGCGCGAGTTGGATATTCACCCAGCGATTATTGCAGGAAGGATCCGGCACGAAACCGGTGATTTTCGCAAGCTGGCCCGCAGTTTTGCGAACAATGGCGTGATTCGACCTCAACTGGGAATGGACGCCGCCGCCTGACGGGTGCGGCAACCGACGAAACCGCGCAATTATGCGGGTGCAAACACAGGGACAGCAATGGCGAATGAGGGCAGCGTAAACACGAACGAGGTCAAAGGTCATCCCATGCTGGTCTGGGTGGGAAAACGCCCGCTGACGGCCTTTGAGGCCGTTTAGGCAGCCACCCATGCGCAAGGAAGCCCAGCCGCCCGGTTACACCGTCGACCTTTTTTCGGGCGAAAAATCGCCGCTTTGCACCATCGCGGGGTTGAGCTGGCCGGACGGGCGCCGCTTCCCGCTGAATCTGGATGCCGGTAAGGTCAAAGACGTTGTCTTGCCCGACTTGAAGCATGCGCAATCGGCGCTGCTGGTATCGGGCTATGCCTCGCTGGATCGGCTGATCGATTTTGTGTCGACCTGTCCGGATGAAAGCCGACCGCGCGTGAGGATAGGACACGAGCCCCATCCCTCACGCCGAGAGACATATGAACTCACCGGGAGGTCGCTACCGCTTGAGGTAGAGCATTACTGGTTAGAGCGTGGAGTGTCGCTGCATCTCAGCGCGAAGCTGCTGCACTTTATTGAGCGCTTGAAAGAAGGAACGATTCAGGCGCGCTATCTGCCTGGCGTTACGCCGCTGCACGCCAAGATCTATGTGGGCGACGATGGCGCGACAATCGGTTCCAGCAACTTCACTGAGTCCGGACTCCGGTTGCAGATGGAGGCCAATGCGCGGTTCAGCGCGACCCAGGAGTGCGTTCGCTACGCCGAGCTGAAACAGGTCGCCGAAAACCTCTGGACCATGGGTCGTGACTATCGCGACAAGCTTATTGCCTTGCTAGAACAACTGCTACGCGTGGTGTCTTGGCAAGAAGCGCTCGCCAGGGCTTGTGCGGAGCTGCTCGAAGGTGAGTGGGCGGAACGCTATCTACGCGGCGATTACCTCGCGGATGCTGCGAGCCTTTGGCCTTCACAGCGCCAGGGCATCGCGCAGGCGCTATATGTCCTTTCGCACCAAGGCAGCGCACTGGTTGCCGATGCCACCGGTTCGGGAAAGACGCGTATGGGCGTCCATCTGATCGGTGCGATTCTGGATCAGATCCTGCGCAAGGGCAGACTCCGCCAGGGCAAGGCGATTATGGTCTGCCCGCCGATAGTGGAGTCTTCTTGGGAGATGGAGTCGCACCTGGCGGCAGTGCCCTCGGATACCTATTCACACGGAAAGCTCAGCCACAGCCGTAGTCGCCGTCACGAACTGACGATTGAAGCCATGCGCCGGGCGCAGATCATGTGCGTCGATGAAGGGCACAACTTTCTCAACCTGAAGTCACAGCGCAGTCAGCACCTGTTGCGCAATATGGCGGACCATGTCTTGCTGTTCACTGCAACGCCAATCAACAAAAGCGTGGTCGACCTGCTGCGCATCGCCGACATGCTGGGTGCCGATAATCTGGAGCCGTCAACGCTTAAGGCGTTCAAGAAGATGCTCGGGGTCAGGAGCATCAATCGTTCTTTGACGGAGCAGGAGATTGAAACACTGCGCAAAGAGATCCAGTGGTTTACCGTGCGTCGGACCAAGAAAGTGCTTAATGGGCTGATTGAGCGAGAGCCAGAGCACTACGTGGACAAAGACGGTCGCCAATGTCGTTTTCCACGACACAAGCCCATCGTGTATGCCTTGGAAGAGCCAGGCAATGATCGCGAGCTGGCGCAGCAGATTCGTGATCTGGCAGATCAACTGGTCGGCGCGACCCATTTCGTGAAGACCATCTAAATGCCTGAGATCTTGCCGCAGCAGGGCGTGTCGGAAGAAAGGTTTCTACGGGGGCGCTTGAATTCAGCGAAGAAGCTAGCGCGCTACGTCGTTACATCGTCGCTACGCTCCTCACGAGCGGCGCTGGTAGAGCACCTGATTGGCACTCGTGTGGCTATCGAGCGGCTAGGCATCACGCGATTCAAAAAATCAAACGCAACGGGTGATGTGCTGGGGCAACTCGGAAGAATCGCAGGGAGTCCGCCAAAAAGTAAGCTAAGTATCGCGTTGCCAGAATGGTTGACGGACCCGATTGCCCACAAAGCAGCCTGTGAGCGCGATGCCGCTACTTATGCGGCGATTCTGGATCTTGTCATACGACTGAGCGATCAGCGGGAGCGCCGGAAGGCTACGCATCTGATAGGTCTTCTCAAAACCCATCAGCTGGTTCTGGCTTTCGACGGGAGGCCAATAACGATTGCGGTTATAAGGCAGCTGATAGAAGAGATGGCGGATAAGGTCAGTGTAATCGTGGCGACGGGGGATGCAGACTCGGAGCGCGCCTCTGCGATGGAGACATTTCGACTGGGCTCTGCGAAGAAGCGAACTATCGGCCTGTGCTCGGATAGCCTTTCAGAAGGCGTCAACCTGCAGCAGGCGTCTGCACTGGTTCACCTGGATATGCCCACTGTGGTCCGCATTGCAGAGCAGCGGGTGGGGCGCGTCGACCGAATGGATAGTCCACACGAGGTTATTGAAGCCTGGTGGCCAGAAGATGCGCCGGAGTTTGCACTTTCGACAGATGAAAGGTTCATCGAGCGGTATGAGACGGTTGAGAGTCTGCTTGGTTCCAACATGCCGTTGCCTGATGAGATGCAGCGGCATAGTGCTCCTGTGAGCCCCGACAAGGTAATTGAAGAGTATGAGAGGCAAGCCGAGATCGGAGCCTGGGATGGTATTCAGGATGCTTTCGAGCCGGTGCGGCAGTTGGTGCAGAGATCAACCGGGTTGGTACCTCCCGATGTCTATGAGCATTATCGGCATATTTCAGCACGGGTCTTGTCGCGGGTCAGCGTAGTGCGGTCGAAAGCGCCGTGGGCATTCTTTTGTTTGACCGGGGGTGCCTTTGGGGCGCCACGATGGATCCTATTACCGAGTTTCATGGGTACGCCAGTGACTGAGCTCGGCAACGTATGTGGCGCGCTAAGGGAACGGTTGACGGATGAGACGGACAATCTCCCCTTTGATGAGCGCGGCGCATCTTTGTTGACGAAGTTCCTTAATCGCTTGGACGAGGCTGAGCGATCATTGCTACCGCGGCGCAAGCAGCGGGCGCTTGAGGAAATGAGGATAGTTGTTGGGAAACTAGCCGAAGAGGCTGGAGCGACGAGTAAACAGGAACATGTCGATCACTTGGTGAACATCATCGAGATGCTCGATCAGAACGTCCCAGGCTATCAGCCTGACTGGGATGAAGTGGCAGGCCGATGGCTCGATGTGATTCGCCCCGTCTGGTTCGAGATGCTGACCAAGCGTAAGCGTTCGCGTCCCTTGTTGTTAAAGGATATTCGCAACGAATTGCTCGCCCGGGGGCCATGGTTGACCGACCAGATACTCAACAGGTTTCGTGAGTTCCCTGTCCTACCCGGTCCTGAGGAGCGAGTGAAGGCCTGTATCTTAGGTGTGTCCCGATCTCGTCAGCCGATCTGGCCGGTGTGATGGCCACCGTTTCTGAATGTTGGCGAAACTGTCGGTGGCCGTTGGTAACGCCGTGCTAACTGCTTGAGTAAAGTAGAAAAACCCCTCCGTGCAACACTTCTGGCCGAACCTTTTCCTGGGGCGGTGGCTCAAGGGGATAGCCTTCCAAAAGTCTAAGAAATGAATGAGTTAAGTTTCGGGCAAAACCAAAGGTCTGCGCAAATCAGGCGGTTAGGGGGCGTGGGAGAAGAGAGTGGGTCGCTTCGATATTCTCAGCGGTTGAATTTATGTCCGACTTTGGTCTCCTTACCTCGCACCGGGGCTATTGGGGCGGGACCGGTCAACACCGAAAAACAAACCAAATATCATCCCGACAATCGCCATTGACCAGACCACGCTAGGTCCGGTGGGTAGGTCCGTCAGGAGCGACCCTACCGATCCGAGGAGATAGCCCGCTATTCCGACGCTGTACGCCGCCATCAGGCGTCGATGCCTTCTGGTTGCCAGCGCCGGAATAATCAGACTGGCAAATACCAGATATACGCCTACCAGTTGGACGGACGTTGTAACGCTCAACGCAAACAACACGTAGAACAGGGTCGGACTAGCTGCGGCGTTGCCCTGGAACCAGAGTGCCAGGATGGCGGACGACAAAGCGATTGGAATCCAGAGATCCTCATAGGTGACCCAAAGCAGTTGGCCTGCCAGCAGGTCTTTGAGCCGCTCGCCACCATGTGGATCGTTCGCCAGGATCAGCAGCGCTGCGGTGACAGCAAGCACGAAGATGACACCGATCAGTGCCTCCAATACGTCGCCCCAATGTCGTTCCGCCCAACGCAGTCCCACCGAACCACCGAGTGCCGCAAGAAAGGCCGATAACTGAACTGCCCATCCTGGTGGTGCTTCGCTCATGAAGTAGACCAGGATGACGCCCAGTCCTGCGAGTTGTGCGATGGCCAGATCGATGAAAATGATCCCCCTCGCCAGGACTTGCCGCCCTAGCGGTACGTGGGTGCTGAGCACTACTGCTCCTGCGAGCAGGGGCGGCCCGAGCAAAGATAGATCGATCAGGTTCACGTTCTTACCGACTCGGAAAGCCGTCGGATGATCTCGTCGAAAAAACCGAATAGATCATCGCTGTTCGGTACGGCTCCCACTGTATGCGGCAGTACGACAACCGGGGTGCCCGTCTGCTCCTGGAGCCAAGCCGAAGGTTTCGTATCGTTCGCTGGTGAAAGGATGATCAAATCGGCTTGCTGCTTCTTTAGATCCGCGAGGTGTGCCATGTTGGGTGGGATGCCGGGTTTCGGCTCCAGCGAACCGGTACGCTGCATACCCAGCCAGTCCAGCAGGTAGACCCATTCGCGATGATGAACCACAGCGCGCTTGCCTTTGAGTCCTTCGGCTTGGGCCTGCCAGCGTTCGATCGACGAGTTCCACTGCGTTACGAAATCCTGCAGTCGGCTCTCGTAAGTGGGCATGTTGCCTGGATCCAGTTGTTGAAGCCTCGACGACAGGGCCTTCGCGACTTCGAGCACGCGGCGGGGGTCCAGCTGGATGTGCGGATTACCGTCACCGTGTACATCACCCTCCGCGCGGTCCAGCTTGGCAGGCTTATCCAGTAACACGACCTGTTGAGTCGCTTCAAAGTACCCCGGCTTGCCTGGCAGCACCTTGGGATTCCTGGCGCGTCGCTGCAACATTGGCATCCAACCTGTTTCCAGTTCGGCGCCTGTGCACACGGCCAGATCGGCCGAGCGCAGTTTCGCGATCAGCGACGGCCTGGCCTGCACATAGTGCGGATCCTGTCCGGCGTGCGTGGCGGCGAACACCTTGGCATGTTCACCGGCCAGTTCCTCGGTCAATGCCGCCCACTCCGGCTCACAGGCGAAGATATTTAGCTTCGCGTGGACCGAACCTGTCAGTAAGCATGCAACTAACAAACCGACTAGTTGTCTGACTTGAGATTTCATCAACAGACTCCTTCGCACCGTTAGTACTGGTGAGCGCCATGGGCACCCAGGGTCATGATGTACTGCAGGTAAATCTGGTCATCGGTGTCTTCGCGGGAATCGTCGCGTGCATACTGCAGGCGTAGACGACTGAACTCACTGGGTGACCAGTCGACCATTGCAGCCCAGCGATGGGGGTCGTCACTACCGCTTTGATAGCCTGATTCCTCGAAGATGTCGTCGTCGGCCTCGCCGGTCGTATTGCTGATCATCGTGAGGTCGTTGTCGGCACTCAGGTGGTCGTAACGCAGGCCGGCGCGCCACTGCCGATTGAACTGTAATATCCCCTGCAGATACCCACCGTCCTGGTCGCCGTCGTAGTCGAACAGGGCATCGCCAGCGCCTTCGCTCAGTGAAACCTGTCCATCCTCGTCCCGCCAGAAGTACTCGCCCTGGAATATCAGTGCCCTTTCACCGCCCAGATCTATCTTCCAAACGGCATCGAGTGCCGTCAGGTCGGAGTCGCCGTTGAAACTGGGGCTTTCACCACCGTGGTCGTGGGCATGACCACCTGCCGACCGATCATCAACATCGACATCCATTCGTGATATGCCGAGCTGCCAGCTGTTGTGCTGTCCGATGTCTCCGCCGACCTTGGTAAAGAGGTTTTGCACGGCTCCGAAATCTCCGGAGTTACCTCCACCCGGGTAGTTGTCGCCGCGCAAGGTCTCTGCACCGACCTCCACGAACAGCTCATCGAGCGGTGCGATCCAGCTGGCACGGATACCGTCGTCGCGATACTGGCCGCCGAGGAACGCTTGATAGGCCAGCGGCGCATCGGCGAAATCCCAGGTATGGGTGTGCTTTTCATTGAGGTAACCGACGGACGAATAAAACCGGCCAAAGCGTAAGCCGAGGCCTGCCGGCAGTGCCAGCGTGTCGACGAAGGCCTCTTCCAGATCGACTTCGATTTCGCCGTCATGCGTGTGCAGTCCAATCGTTGTCTGGCCGTAAAAAAGATTGTCGACGCTGGCCGACGCCGTCAGCTCGGTTTCCCAAAGTGACAGCCCTTCGTCCTGCAAGCGGGCTTCGCCGCCGAGCGGCATGCCCTCAAGATGAAAATCCTCCGGATCTTCAGAGTATGAGGCGTATCCACCCTGCAACACTAGGCTTATCGCAGGATTGAAGCGGTTGTCACCGGTGCGCGGTTTCGCCTGAACCCGTTCTTCAACGGCGACAATCTTGCCTTCGGTCGACTTGGCCGTTTCCTCGGCTGTCGCGGCACGTGCCTCGGCCTGCTGAACACGTTGCTCCAAAGCTTGGATCTGTTGCTCGTGTTGCCGCTTCATCTCCAGGATCATTCGCTTCAGTTCAGCGATATCGGCTGAATCGGCTGAAAACGCACTCACGGGAAAGCTTAACCCAGCCACCACGGCCGCATGCAAAAGGGTTCTGTTCATCGATATATCTCCGACGCAATAAAAACCGCTTCTCTAATTGAGAAGCAAACTAACTAATCCAATGATTTATGCGATCGAAGAAGGTGAGGGTGGTGCGCGGCCCTGATAGGCCGTAAGAAGTCTTGAGGTGAAGTTATTGGAGCAAAGGTTTGGAAGCCGATTTGCGTGAAACTGGGCGCCTGAAATAACGACTGTGTCGCTGCTGCCGTGATCAAGGTTGGAGCTCAGAATGCACAGCTGACAGACTTCTTTGCTGTGCTCGTCACGATCGGCGTCTTCAAGGTGTTCGAGCCCGTGCAGCTGTGAGAACAACTGAGCGACGAGCAGCAACCAAGCCAGTGCAATGAAGTGCAGCCTGCCTCGGGTAGAAGGTTTGCGTGGTGTAGTGGCTCGGTACACGCGGAAAGGTTATCAGATCCGTTGTGTTATATCATTACATTGCTGGTTGTAGACAGAATTGTCGGCGCTCATTCTTTCCACCTCTCTAACCCCGCAGAATCCGCAGAAAAACCCCTCCGGGCAACACTTCTGGCCGAACCTTTTCCTGGGGCGGTGGCTCAAGGGGTTGACCTGGTGTTTGCGAAGGAATTCAGACGATTATGAAGCAGTGGATTGCGAATGCCCACGGGGATCAGCGAGTTAGGTGCTTGCGGGAGAAGAGAGTGGGTCGCTTCGATTTTCGCATCGGTACGAATGTTCAGCAAAGAACCCTGAACACCTCGGTTAGGGAGGCAAAAACACCAACTATCTCGGTGACCGACACCATTCAACCCCTACACCTCCTGCGCTCAAAGAATAGGCTGGAGGCGTCTACCGTGGTGGGGGAAGTCTACTGTGGATGAAAGATCTGTCATCTGTCCTTTTTAACGCGCGTAGTTACAATTCGCCACCCGCAGGCTTGGGGCGGCGCATTTCAGCCCCAGATATCGCTGTTTGGACGCTTGGCCTTGAGATACAGCATCTCGACCTTGTTACGTGCCCAGGGTGTCTTGCGCAGTAACTTCAGGCTGGAGTTGATGCTCGGGTCTTTGGCGAAGCACTTGATCCTGATCCGGCGGGCAAGTTCCTCCCAGCCATAGATCTCCACCAGTTCTGTCAGCAACGCTTTCAGTGTGATGCCGTGCAGCGGGTCTCCGGCTCCGGATTCGTTTGTCACTTGCGATTTTCCGATGCCGTCTTCGGCCCAGCTCTTTTGACCCGGATGATCTGTCCGTCGACGGATTTGCCGTTGAGCGTTTTCATCGCCGCCTTGGCCTCGCCCTCGCGCGGCATCTCGACAAAGCCAAAGCCCTTCGAGGTGCCGGCTTTCTGATCCATGACCAGCGTGCACGACTGGACCGTGCCGAGCGCTTCGAACATCCCCAGCAGTGCGGCTTCGCTGGTGTTGCGGGCCAGATTGCGGACCAGAAGTTTCATCGGGTTATGCGGCCTCTTGTTTGCGCAGGTAGTCTTCATAGCTGCCATGGAAGTCAACGATTCCGGTTGGCGTCAGTTCGAGAATACGCGTGGCCAGCGAGGAAACAAACTCTCGGTCATGGCTGACGAATAGAAGCGTGCCCGGATAGTTTTCCAGCGCCAGGTTCAACGATTCTATTGATTCCATGTCGAGATGGTTGGTCGGCTCGTCCATCAACATGATATTGGGCTGTTGAAGCATCAGTTTGCCGAACAGCATGCGGCCCTGTTCACCGCCGGAGATCACGCTCACCGATTTCTCGATCTCGTTCTGCGAGAACAGCAGGCGACCGAGGATGCCGCGGATAACCTGTTCATCATCGCCCGGTGTACCCCATTGCTGCATCCATTCGAATAGGGTTTCGCCGCCGGCGAAATCACGTGCATGGTCCTGGGCGTAGTAACCAAGCTGCGCATTCTCCGACCATTTGACGGTGCCGGCAGAGGGCGTCGCCTCGCCGACCAGGCACTTCAGCAGGGTAGATTTGCCAATACCGTTCGGGCCGATGATGGCGACGCGCTCTCCGACTTCGATGGTCAGGTCGAGCTCCGAGAACAACTCCTCGTCGTAATGTTTGCCGAGACCCTTCACCTCCAATGCCAAGCGGTGCAGTTTCTTCTCCTGGTTGAATCGTATGAAAGGATTTCGTCGGCTGGACGGCTTGATCTCGGTGAGCTCGATCTTGTCGATCTGCCGGGCGCGCGAGGTGGCCTGCTTGGACTTGGACGCATTGGCCGAGAAGCGACTGACAAAAGCATTTAGCTCGGCGATCTTGGCCTTCTTCTTCGCATTGTCTGCCTGCAGTCGTACTGCCGCCTGGGTCGCAGCGGTCATGTACTGATCATAGGAGCCGGGGTAGATGCGTACTTCGCCGTAGTCCAGGTCGGCCATATGGCTGCAGACACTGTTCAGGAAGTGGCGGTCGTGCGAAATGATGATCATCGTGCAGTTGCGTTCGTTGAGGATGCCTTCCAGCCAGCGAATGGCGTTGATGTCGAGGTTGTTGGTCGGCTCATCGAGCAACATGATGTCAGGATCCGAAAACAGCACCTGCGCAAGCAGTACGCGCAGCTTCCAGCCAGGTGCGACCTCGCTCATCGGACCGAAATGCTGTTCAACCGGGATGCCGACGCCGAGCAGCAATTCGCCGGCCCGGGCCTCGGCAGTGTAGCCGTCCATCTCGGCGAAATGCGCCTCCAGATGCGCGGCGCGCATGCCGTCTTCTTCGCTCATCTCTGGCTTGGCGTAGATCGCGTCACGCTCCGACTTGATCGCCCAGAGTTCCTTGTGGCCCATGATGACCGTGTCGATGACCGCGGAATCTTCGTAGGCGAATTGATCCTGCTTCAGCTTGCCGATGCGCTGGTTCGGGTCCTTTGACACATTACCTGAGGAGGGTTCGAGATCGCCGCCAAGGATCTTCATGAACGTCGATTTGCCGCAACCATTGGCGCCGATCAGGCCGTAGCGATTGCCGTCGGTAAACTTGACCGAGACATCCTCGAACAGGGGCGCAGCACCAAACTGCATGGTGATATTGGCGGTGGTAAGCATGATATTTCCGGGCTCAAGAGCGCTGATGCGAAAAAATGGGAGTGCATTCTACGCTTTTGTCACTTGGCTCGCCTGCCGAAGGGGGCTGACGCCTGTAAAAACCCATTTATTCTGCCAACCAGCGATGAGCTGAGCCGAATTCAGGCAGGCGCTGGCGGCCATACAGCCCGATAGTAGCCTGCCGCAGAGGCATGCGCGATCACGTTGCCAGGGGCTATCGAACCTATGTGTGGCGAATTCCTAATCATGCCGCAATGGGTGTCTGAATGTTGAATTGCACTGAACATTGAACCACTTTTGCATCGAAGCTTGACGCGGCGACGAAATGCCATCTATTTGAAACCTGAAAGAAATGCATGACTCGAGGTGGCCAATGCAAGTATGCAAATCTGGGTCAAACGAACACGCAATTCAATACACTAGCGAGTCATAGCGCCGGTTTGCGATCAGATATTGGCTCAGCGGTATGCAGTTAACGTGTTCCAAGAAGATGATTGCTTACTTGGCGCTCGAACAAGCGTTCAGCATTTTTATAGGCGACGCTTTCGGCTATAGAGCGCGAAAACTGGGCTAGCCATTTTCGATTGATCTTTATCAGATCCCGATACTCGGCCCATTGGCTGTTCGCCCATGTGTCCGATCCAACCATGAATCTGTCGGGAAAGCGTTCGATCACGCGTCGCCAGTCTGCATCGATGATGCCATCTTTGTTCATGATGTCGGACTCTCGATACGAGGTGTCGGCATATAGAGAGTCGTATCTCGACATCATGGCTTCGACCACCTTTGCGGGCTCGAT
Organism: uncultured Gammaproteobacteria bacterium; assembly: GCA_963808165.1. Taxonomy (GTDB): domain Bacteria; phylum Pseudomonadota; class Gammaproteobacteria; order Chromatiales; family Chromatiaceae; genus Thiosocius. The sequence goes on from CAWEET010000001.1 coordinate 492,839, forward strand.
CATGCCTGCGTGCGCCCAAATGATACGCAGCTCCGGTTCCATGTCGTACAAGAGGTCTACCGGCGCTTTGCCTGAGTGAACATGTATCAGAAGGTCGCGTTCTATCGCGATCGCAGCGATTCGTCGGAGCAGCGCTTTGTCCTCGGTGCTGACTTCGTGCAGGTGAAATTCGCCAATGCCATTGTAAGGATGGATGGCCAGTCGGTTCGACAAGTACTCGAACATGTCAGGCAGAAGGGTCCAGTTCGTCGAATCGACCTCGCCGTGATAGGGACGAAGTCCAGGGACGATGCGGTTGGGTGCGAAGTTCAATAAGGTGAGGGTGCCTTCATCTGGTGTCGACGACACGAGTGCCATGGCCACGCCGCTGTCATCCATCAGTTTTAGGACAGCTTTGGGCGGAACTGGATCCCACGCCTGGTCGTTGTAGTGCATGTGCGCATCGAAGATCGGGAGTTCTGCAATCGCATTGCCGATGTAATCGTGTTTTTCCTCGGCATCCGCGATGGCTGAATGACAAGCCGCAAGTGCAGTGACTATGACGAGCAGAATCTTCACGAAAGATACTCCTTGGTATCGCCCAACATTTAGGCCTTCAAATTCGCATGCTGACCTGGGGAAGACGGCGCGCCACCGTCCGCATGAATGCAGCGAAGCGCTCAGTCATTCTGGCTGAGGGCCTGTTAGTGACTATCTCTACATCACCATGATTATTGCTGCCAGCGAAATCGTCGACAGTCCTCGTTCACACCCCTCTAACTCCGCAGAATCCGCAGAAAAACTACTCCGGGAAACAATTCTGGCCGAACCTTTTCCTGGGGCGGTGGATCAAGGGGAGATCCTGATGATTGCGTGAGGAATGAATGAGTTAAGTTTCGGGCAAAACCGAAGGGCTGCGCAAATCAGGGCGTTAGGAGCACCCGGGGAGTGATTCGAACTCTCTTCGATTTTCGCGGCGGGTTGAATTGCCACTCCCAGACTCTTACTTGCTCCTGCCATAGGCTGGTAACCTGAGTCGCAGCACAACTTCGCAAGGATGCGATCATGTTGCCGTTGCCGGCTGGCAGGGAAGCCAGGCTGGGTGTTGGCGCGCCGCTGTATGTGCACCACCGACCGGAGCGCACCCTCCTTTACCAAATCGTTGACGAATATTACCCGGCAGATTCGGTGGCGGCGGGGTTGTATGCCCGCGGCTACCTGATTGCTTTGGGGCTGCTGGTGCTTTTTAATCTACGGCTATATGACGTACTCGTATTGACATTGGGTCTCGTGACCGGTGCGCTGACCGGGTGGAAGCCAAGGCAGTTGTCATCGGTGGCCCCGCGACCGAACTCGCTCCGGCGGTTGGATTCGTATCTTCGGCGATCGGCATCTATCTACTCGCGGCGCACACTGCGAGCCTTTACACCGAGGGCTGGCAACGAATCGCAATGCGCGTGATGGCCAGCTGGATTGCGGCGATTGCGGCAATCGATATTGCGTTCATGTTGGTTCGATCCGCATGACCCGCGTGGCGGGCCGAGTGGACGCCAGCGCGGTCGATGGCACGCTGAGGGCGACCACGAAGATCCCTCCCTCCCGTATGCCCACGAAGGACAGGTAGAGATCGCGCACCTGCTGCTGGCAGCCTATGCCCAACTGGTCCCGCGCCAGGGTCACCGTCGGCCCTTGTCGGGGCGGGCGGCATCGCAACGACCCGGCAACCCCAGTTCCGGTCGTCTGTCAGCGGCCATCCGATGCCACCAGCGTTTCCGATGACAACTCAGCGAAGAGTTCGCTGTAGCGCTGAGCAAACAGACTCGGGTTGTCGAAACCGTATCGCTGCGCGACCTCAGCAATACTGTGCCGCGCTCGACTGGCGCAACGCAGCTCCCGGCGAACCGAGTTGAGCCGCCACTGTATCGCGAACCTGTAGGGTGACATCGCGTAACGTGCGTTGAATGCATGCTGCAATGTCCGTTCAGTGATGCGAGCGACTTCGCACAGCTTGGCAAGCTTCAAGGGATGCGCTGCCGAGTTCATTAGATTTCGGGACTATCAGCAGAAGTTGCGTTGTAACGTCGAACCTCCTCCACCAGGACTCATTACAGGACTCTTCGGGTATTCCAAGGGTCCGAAAGCCCCCTGGCGTCGATCCCCGTTGGTCGAGTCTGCATTGAAAGGCGGCACAGGAAACGAAGACACCGGGGGACACAAGCGGGTGTATCCGGCCACAGAATCCGCGACGGCCGGTCAGGCGATAATCAAGGTCCCAGTCCTGGACGTCGGCACGCTCCCGTCGAGACCAAGAAACTGGCCGGAATGTCCTTCGGGTATTGCGAACCGTACGCGCCGGCTATTCCTCTGTGGCCATGCGTTTGCGTTGGCCAAGCGCCAGATAATAGTCTGCGAGGCTTGCTATCTCCTTCTCGCTGAGGGCGGTGGCGATGTTGCCCATGACGCCGTCCGGGTCGTTGTATCGTAGGCCGTCCTTGAACGACAGCATCGTCTCGACGAAGTAGTCGTGCGGCATACCGTCCAGGGCCGGTAATTCAGAGTCGCCGTCCTCGCCCCTGGCGTCGATCCGATGACAATCGACACAGGCGTCCACGCCTCGACGCGCATCACCGCGCGCCACCAAATCCGGCGGCGTTGGTACCTCAACGTCTTCCATACTCGGCAGTGCCTTCGAGGAGAACCGCGCGGTGAGGTTTGCAATGTCCTGAGGAGTCAGCCTTTTGGCGATTCTCTTGATTCTGCCCCCATCACGATAATTGTGCTTGTAATCCCACAACTGCTTGAAGACATAGCGTGGATTCTGGCCGGCGAGATGCGGCACATCATCGTCGTCACTGATGCCGTCTTTGCCATGACACTTGCCACACTTTTTCGCAATCTTGGCGGACTGCCCAGGATCCCCTTTTGCCAGAATCTCGATTTGCTCGGGTGCAAGTATTCCCTGTGGCATCGAAGCGGCAGACGTCACGGAGGTGAGCCCCAAAGTCGCCGCGAAGGCGGCGACGCACACGATCAGCGGAAACCTGCTCATAACTACCTGTCCAACCATACTACTGTCCAACCACGGCTTCGATCGAGGAATCACGTCGTCTGTAAGTCGCAACCGCCAAGCGCAGGATGGCTGCGCACCCGCGGGAACATCGGGGAGAACCTGGCCGCTGTCACAGACCGGCAAAGGTCCATTTCGGGGTTGTCCGCACACGCTGCTATTGGCTATCAATCAGCGCATTAAAAGATACTGCTGATCTCGCAAGGCCCCATGGCGCATCTCGGGGCTTTCGTGCCCGGCCACGGAAAGGGCGACTCAAGTGACCCCGATCGCGCCAGTTGAGAAGTCACTCGTCGAACGCCTCCGACAGGGTCACGCCTGTGCGCCAGCCGCCGTAACGTGCGTCCAATCGGGGCCGAACGCCGCCCTTCCACCAGACGCGACCGGCGATGCACCCATCGGACCGCCGCCGCTGGGACTACCTCGCGATGCCAGTCTGCCTACTCGACCAGGCCCTTCCACACATGGGGGACGGTCCCTTCCGGCAATCTCGAATGGCAGTTGCCGCAAGACTTGATGACGTCGTTAATGGCGCCGCGCATCAGCTGCTTGTCCCGGTCACGCATATAGCGCTTGGCTGAGCGTTTGAGATGTTCCATCGCCTCGTGGCTGATCTCGGCGAACTCCTCGAACTGCTCCTCGCTCAGTTTTTCGGGGGCATCGCTCTCGAGCGTGTACTGGTACGCCTCTGCGGCATGCCACTCCATGGGCCCCACCATGCCGAAGGTCCGCACGAAGGCTTCAGCATGCCGTACCATATTGTCGTTGTACTTCATTGCGTCATGATCGAGGATCATGCGCATGGAGATGACCTGCGACCGCAGGACAGAGACGACCTGCTCGATATAGGCATCGTTGGCGCTCTCCGTGTCCTCCTCGGCAGCCGCGGTCACCGACACGGCGCTGAAGATCAGCCCGACCATTAACATTCCTACGAATCGCCTCTCACCGGGAATTTGCATCACTCTCACCTTCAGCCAAGATAAACATTTACCAACCCTCGTTCGGCCAGTCAGTCATGCATGTCGCAACACAAACACACGTCACCCCATCGTAAGGGGGGACTCCTGCTGGCAGAGTCGACCCGGGCAGACCCAGTCCCAGTCGAGCCAATCGGGCCACCAATCATCCGGCGCACGGCAAGGCGCATAGGCCCTGACGATTGAATGCGTTGTTTTGCATCGACGCCGCCTGCCGACAACCCGCCCGGGTGCCCGTTCGAACTGCGGTGACCTGCGCCACTTGTTGTCAGAACGAGCGGGCGTTGTCCCTGCGACCATCACAAGCCCAGTGGACATATCCGGTCATGAACCCGAGCGCCGAGCCGTATTGCGGGATATCATTGTTGCTAATATAAGCGTGTTCTTATAGATATTCAATGGTTATTGAGCTGGAATCGCAGCGGAGGTGTAAACGATGCCGCGGATATTCTGGATTCTTGAATTCTCGGTGCGGGGTTGTTCGCACTCGCGATGCTACTCATGGCCTCTGGGATACCGGAAACCGGCGGTATCGTTGACTATCGTGCGTGGCTACTTCTCGCACTTGGCATTTTGGCCTTGACCCTTCCAACTTCCGGATTCCTTTCGCCTGGCAGCTCATGAATCCCGCTCTGCAGCACGACATAGTGCAGCTGCTCCTCGATATGCGCCCCATCGAGATAGTCCCATTCTTCGAGCTGAAACCCGAAAGAACTCGGCCCGACGTTGCGCACGCGGACATGCGTGGGTTGCTTGCCGGCATAGGTCACCATATTCATCATCACGACGGGGCTCGCATGGACCTCGGTCAGGTTCACTGTGTGCCACTGATGCGCATTGCTCTGTCTACGACTGATGCTGCCGGCCTCGCCAATCACTTCACCGTAGGCATCGGTTATTACACCGGCCTCGGCCGCCAAATAGCCGACGCCCTCGGTGGTATGGGCGGTCTCGATAGCTCGTGACGCCTCCTCCTCGACCTTCACCTGGAAGCCTGATGCACTGACGCTGCGAATTCGCAACGCGGAGGTATCGATCCCATCGTAGGTTTCGAAGGTACAAGAATGTACCGAATGAAATCCGGCAACCTTACCGACCCCGTCATCGAAGAGCTCGTCGCATGCCGGCAGCGTCTGCAATGTGAACACCTTGCGGCCCTGTTGCGGACCGACGGCAATCAGATAGGTGATCGATGAACCGAGGAGTTGTTCCATCGGCCCGGTCTCGAGGCCGTCGCCGGCCAGGTAGCTGCCCGTTCCAGCAACCCCTGCCGCTCCAGGTGCCGGCCGATGCGCCGCGCTAGCATTTGAGTTAACCGGGTCAGTTCGGTACCGCTCGCTGCCTTCACCCAGTGGAAACGCACTGAGCCATCGGGACGTTCGACATACACCCCGTCGAGGAACAACATATCGAACTCCTGTTAGACATGCGCCGGCAAGGCCATATCCTGCGCACCCAGGTGCGCCTTGCACGCGCCGGGGCTGCAGGCGATGGGGCTGCGTCACGCGTGAAAGCGGGGCCGAGCAAGAATTTTTGCGCTACGTCCGCGAGCAGGCCGCGCCTCGGGCGGCTACACTGACCGACTGATGACACGCGACGTATCGCAGACCCGGCCTTTCGGGACCACGACCAGGAGGCGACGATGAACAAGCCAGACGATCCGCAATTCACCGACGGCGCCGCGCCGACACCCGACACCCGGCGCCAGAACATGCTGCGCGCGCTCAGCGCAGAACATCGTCACGGACTGGCGTTCGCCGAGCAGATCGCGCAGATTGCGCGCAGCGGCGAAGAAGAGGACCTGGCGCGCGGCGTCGCGATGGTGGACGCCTACAACCGGCAGGAGATGGAGGCCCATCTGCAACACGAGGAGCAAACCCTCTTCGGCCCGCTGGTCCGAAACCACGGCCAATATGTCGACATGTGCGTGCAGCTGGGCAAGGAACACGGGTTTCTGCGCAGCCTGGTCGAACGGATGCATGACGGCGACACCCGATCGCGTCTGGCCGAGTTTGCCCAGACGTTGAAGAACCACACGCTGCTCGAGGAGGAGTGGTTGTTCCCGGTGATCGAATCCCTGTTGACAGACGACGAGTTGCAGGCGGTGTTGGACTTCGAACCCCTGTCGGTACTCGAACCAGTCCCCGGCACCCCGAAAACGCGGGTCAAGCTGGTTACCGACGAGGATTGGCTCACCGTGATCGCCGAACACCATGCAAAGAACGCCGCGAGCGGTCCGAGCATCGTGCTGTTTCCACGTTACCAGCCGGAACTTGCGATGAGCCTGGCCGAACACCTTGACCTCGCGTTCTTCGACCTGCGGCAGGACTATCTGCAGCAGTTCGGTGTCGCCGCAGATCGTACGTCGCTCGCCGCGCTCGACGAGGAGCTGCGCGACCGGGCCGCGCGCTCGGGCTTCGTATGCCACAACATCGAGGCGCTGCTATGTGTAAAGACAGAGCAACAGAGGCGTTCCTGGCTGAGGGATTTTCTCACTGCCTCATGGCCGAACCCGGTCGTGCTGCCGATCACGGTGTTCCAGGGCGACGTCCCGGAAGATCACCCGCGTGTGTGCGATCTCGAATTGTTCAAACTGCCCTACCTGCGTGCCCGACAGGCTGCCTCGAAGGTCATTCGTTACGACATGGAAAAGCCTGAATAGCCGGGGCACAACCCGCCGCAGACCCGCAGTCACGGTAGCTTGCCCGGACCGGGCGGACCAGGCTTGCCACAACACGCATGTGGCTTATTCCCGCAGATTTTCTTCTATTAAAGACGAGAAACAAAGGTCGCCAGGCGCCCCCCCAATCGTGAACCGCCGATCTTGACGAGGGCCTTTCGCACGATGTTTTTCACCGCCATAGCCACGCACCAGCCCCGACTGCGCAACGTCAGCGCTGCGCGTTCGAGGCACCATCTCGCCGTCATCGATCACCGGGCATCGCGGGTCGCCGGCATCCTGATGCTGGCCTTCTGCTCCACGATCGCGCAGGCGGCGCCCGACCGCGCGGAAACTGCGCTGTTTGACGGCCATATCCACTATAACGACGACGTCTGGGACCTGCTGGCGCCGGCCGATGCCATCAAGCGTCTGGAGGCGGCAGGCATCGCGCGGGCATTCGTGTCGAGCACACCGACAGAGGGTACCGAGCGCCTGTTTGCACAGGACCCGGCCCGGATCGTCCCGTTGCTGCGGCCTTATCGCAGCTTTGCGGACCGTCGTACCTGGTTCGCGGACCCCGAGCTGGTCGCACGCCTCCGGGAGCGCCTCGATGCCTTTCCCTATCGGGGGATCGGTGAGTTCCACGTCTTCGGCGCCAACGCCTCGACGCCGGTGATGGCGGCGATGATCGATCTGGCCGCGGAACATGGCCTCTTCCTTCACGCCCACGCTGATGAAGACGCTATTGTCCGTATCCTCGAACGTTCGATGGATCTGACCCTGATCTGGGCGCACGCCGGATTCGATGTGCCGGTGACGCGATTAGCCGAACTGCTCGCGCGCTACCCGCGATTGCTGATCGAGCTGTCTTTCCGCGACGACATCGCACCCGCCGGGCATCTCTCGGACGAATGGCGGCGGATCTTCGTTGCCCACCCCGGACGCTTCCTCGTCGGCATGGATACCTACATCGCGAGTCGTTGGGATACGCTCGGCGAAATGGCCGACGGGGCTCGCGGCTGGCTCGCCCAACTCCCGCCGGATATCGCGGACCGGATCGCATTCGAGAACGCGGCAGAGCTAGTGGTCCATGCGGGCCAGTGACCGCTGCCCCGTGCGGAACCCTTCACGGCAGTGCTGCTGCGCGCGATCGCGGGACAGGCCGCTGGCCCGTTGAAGAATCGCGCGCCCCGGTAGCCGGCCATGTGGCGCCGTGGCCGTTCGACGCGGCCACCGATCGCTCGCGTATGAGCGCGACCCTTGCCTCGTGGTGATGCTATTGACCTTCTGCGCCGTCGGCGTGGTGCTCTGGTTCGGTGGTTTCGAAGAAAAACTTCAACCCCGTGATGGTGGCATTCAGGCTGCCACTCTACATTCCCTGCTCGACCAGATGCAGTTGGTAGCGTCTCAGGTCTTCGGCGCTTGCGGCATCTGGAGGCTGACCCAGAAAACGCGTGAAGTTTCTGACTGAGCGGACGTAGGCTACCTGGGTCTTGGGTGACAGTTTGCGCAGCCGCATGTCGTCGAGCATGCGCTGGCGTAACGGGCTGATGGCTTGAGTCGATTGGGTCATCGCTCTGCTCCTGTCGAAAAACGAGGCGGATTGCCTCATTCATCAACATAGGAAACAGAGCTACTGGCTCAATGGCTCCACCGACTCAGCTCAGAGCACCTACTACCGCGCGAGCGGTTTCGTTCTTCGGCCAATTCCGGTCGTTCCCCGCCAAACTGACGGTGGATGAACTCACCCGGCCAGTTGCGCGAGGCCGCGGAAGCGGGCGAGGATGAAAGCGGCCGGCTGCGACCGGGCCTGTTTGCGCAGGCGGCGCGGATCGTCCTGCGGGACGGTCGCGCCATCGTATGATTGGATGGAGTAAGGACAACAACAATGCCACCGGTGATTCTCGCGTTGCTGGTCGCTAACGGCCTGCTGTTTGCCGCTGCCCAGTCGAACCCCGAGGCCGTGATCACCTGGCTCGGCCTGTGGCCGCCGGAAAGCGGCACTTTTCGGGTCTGGCAGCCGCTCAGCTACGGGTTCGTCCACCTGGGCTTACTGCACCTGGCGCTGAACATGTACGCCCTGTGGCTGTTCGGCAGTCCGCTGGAGCGTACCCTGGGGAGCAGGCGATTTGCCTTCTACTACCTGAGCAGCGTGGTCGGCGCCGGGTTGCTGCACCTCGTGGTGCAGGGCGGCCTGGCCAGCCAGGGCATGAACGCGACGCCGGTGATCGGGGCCTCCGGCGGCACCTTCGGTCTGCTGCTGGGATTCGCCTGGCTGTTCCCGGAAACCCAGTTGCTGCTGCTGATCCCGCCGATGCCGGTCAAGGCCAAGTGGTTCGTGGTCGGGTACGGTGTGCTGGAACTGGTGCTGGGGGTAACCGGCAGCATGGCCGGCGTGGCGCACTTCGCGCACCTGGGCGGACTGATGGCCGGCTGGCTGATGATGCGCCACTGGTACCCAAAATATCCTCGGCGCTGACCGGCGCCATGACATCATGCGCTGATTCACAAAGGTGGTTCAGGTGTGGTGAACAAACCAATGAACCAAAAGGCAGTGCTCTTGCAAAAATTCGCTGACAGCATAATCGCGGACCACCTCAATCCAGGCGTTATGCCTCGCGGTATGATCAATCCAGTAAATTCAAAAAATTGTTTATGGTAAAAATAGCGGGGAGGACATCTTAAAAATGAAGTGGAAGAAAAAAGTTTGGGTATTCGATGACGTTATTTCATTAGAAAAACAAGAAGAAATAAGAAAGATGATACTGGGATCGGAAACGGTTGCATCTGACTATCCATGGCATTATATACTCGACGTCACGGGTGGCGGATCGCAAGATAAGCGCCCTGCTTTTGGCCAGACCTTCATAAGGGATGGGGTAATCAAATGTCATGAAGCATATATTAAGATGCTCGAGCCTTTGTGGGCGGGCTGCATGGAAAAAATAAAAGAAAAAACAAATGCTGTGGGGAAATATTCTATCCTAAAATCAGGGACTTTTTTGCAATTGCCCTTAACAGCAATGGCACTTACTTAAGCTGATTTCGGTCGTTTCTGGAGAAAACGTTGGCGGCACGGACGCCGCCGTCGAGCCTACAGGGACGTATTCACGGCGTTTTCCGGAAGAAATGATCGGAATCATCAGGCCTACTTGTAGCTTGCGCTCCTAAGTCAGTGCCATTCCCCTTAACAGGCTGTTGAAATTCGACTGGCAAGTGCGAACATAGCGCCATCCTGCCGACGACGAAGGCAAACACTATGCGCGGCCCTGATATTCAGCAAGACACCCTGTTCAGCACCGTCAGCCCCGAGACGCGTGTGCCGAAAGACCACCCACTGCGACCGATTCGCACGATGGTCGATCAGGCACTGAAAGATCTCCGTGAGGAGTTCAGCGCACTGTATTCGGCCTATGGCCGTGAATCGATTCCACCCGAGAAGCTGTTGCGCGCACAGTTGCTGATGGCGTTCTACACGATCCGCAGCGAACGGCAGTTGATGGAGCAGATTGACTACAATCTGTTGTTCCGTTGGTTTGTGGGCTTCTCGATGGATGATGAGGTCTGGGATCACTCGACTTTCACCAAAAACCGCGACCGGCTGCTGGGCGGCGATGTGGCGCATCGCTTTTTTGCCCAGGTGCTGGGTCAGGCGCAGCGTGCTGACTTGCTGTCGCAAGAGCACTTCAGTGTCGACGGCACCATGATCGAGGCACTGGCGTCGCTGAAGAGCTATCGCCCGAAAGACGAAGAAGACCCGCCCGAGGATGGCGGGCGTAACCGTTGGGTCGACTTTCGTGGCGAGAAGCGCAGTCGTGACACGCACGAATCGAAGACCGACAAAGAGGCATTGCTGTACAAGAAAAGTCCGGGCACGGCGGCCAAGCTAAGTTTTCTCGGCCATCTTCTGATGGAGAACCGCCACGGCCTGGTGGTTGATGCGCAGGTGACCCAGGCCACAGGCACTGCTGAACGGGAGGCCGCCGTCGACATGGCCGAAGCGCTCAGTGGCACGCATCGCGTGACGCTGGGCGCGGACAAAAACTACGACACCCGCGACTGCGTAGATGATTTGCGGTGTGCCCATGTCACGCCGCATGTTGCGCAGAACACCAGCAACCGTTCATCGGCGATCGATGGGCGCACCACCTGCCACGAAGGCAACGCGATTAGTCAGCGCACCCGTCAAGGGATTGAAGAGTGCTTTGGCTGGGCGAAGACCATCGGTGGCTTGCGCAAGAGTCGTTTTGTTGGCCGCGAGAAGCTGGACTTTCAGTTTGTCCTGACCTTTGCAGCGTACAACTTGATTCGGATGCGCAATCTGGGGGTGGCCGCATGTTGCTGATGGCGGTGTCGAGGGATTGGTCTGCCTGCGATATGAATAATTGGGCGAAAACAACGCCACGGCCCCGTCCACCCCGCGACTTGGCCGGCAAATTTTGTCGCGCGGCAGAGAGAGCCGATAAATTCAGGTGATTTTCAACGGCCTGTTAAGGTCTTCGTTTTCGTTGGTGCGAGCCAAGCCAGGAGCCCGTTTGAGCTAGCTGCCGCTATGCAGCAGCTCGGAGACGACGCTCAGTACGTGAAGATCGGTGGCAATGGCAAGAATGCTCTCGATTTCCATTTGGCATTCTATGTCGGCGAGCTGGTCGCAAAAGATCGGGAAGCATACTTCCACATCAACTCCAAAGACACTGGCTTTGATCCCTTGATCAAGCACCTGAAAGCCCGGAAAGTGCGGATTCAGCGAGAAAAGGATCTCGCAGAAATTCCTGTGCTGCAGATGTCGGTGGCCACTAGTGACGATGAGAAAGTTTCGGCAATCGTAAAGAACTTGGCAGGGCGAGGGCACTCAAGCCCAAGGAAAGTAAAAACGCTAGCCAACACCATCAATACGTTGTTCACGAAAAAGCTCGAAGAGCAGGAGTTGGTGTCGCTGATCAACGAACTACAAGAGAAGCGCTACATCGTGGTGAGCGAAGGAAACGTCTCGTACAAACTGCCACAGTAGCTTTGGCGGCGCGCCCGGGCCCGCCGGTCCAGCGTGATCAATACTCATCAACGCGCATGATCGTCAGCACGCGGATCGTCACTGATGGATCAGCGGGATCCGGGGAGTGGAACTCGAGATTGCGGTCGTAGTAGTCGATCTTCCATTAATAGCCTTCGTCTTTCTGGAAAAATAATGAAAAGTTCTTTGGCTTCGCTTATCAAGGATCAGCGCCAAATCACCCTTTCTGTACTTGGCGATTCCTTAAGCTACGGGTATATGGTGCCAACTGGCTACATTCAAATGCTGATGGAGCTATTGGCAAAGGATTATCCGTCGAACCTATTTCGATTGCATAATCATGGGTTATGCGGTGATACCGCCCAGGACGGCCTACGTCGCCTGAAGGGGGCTTTGTTGCACCCGCCAGCAGACATCGCTTTGGTTCAATTCGGCATCAATGATTGCTTCGTTGGTATTTCGGCAACTGAGTTCCAGGCAGCAGTATGGCAAATAGTGCAGGGCTATCAAACGGAGTGCCCGAAGGGCATTGTTCTGCTGATACCTCCACCACCGGTTTATCCCCCACAGGAAAACCTCATGCTTGAGCCCTTCCGGCTGGCAATGCACGAGTTGGCCAAGACGCTAAGCGTAGTTTGTGTGCCCATTTATAAACATTGGTCTGTCGGTGAATCAAGTCCGAGCCAGTGGCTTGGTGATGGTGTTCATCCAAGTGAAGAAGGGTATCGGTTGATGGCTAGGGCTGTTTATACGGCCCTGACGTCCAGCATCCCGGGTCGACACGACGCGACGGCAGAATGAAAACGAATCATCCGTGGGCTTCACAGGCATCAAACAACCGTTCCACCATATTGCGGTCTTTGCTGAAACGACAAGGAACGGCCCGACGGCTCTCGAAATAGCATCCCGTTGTTTCGGTTCCGGCGCTACCAATGGCGAGCCAGACTGGCGTGTCCGCTCCCTCCTCCGGGCTCTGGTGACCGCCGAAACCGAGATTGTTGCTGAGGGTCGAGCTTACGTCACCGGGATGGCAGGCGTTGACACATATTCCTTGATCAGACAGGCGTTCAGCAAAGGCTGCGCTTAGCATACGGTCGGCCTGTTTTGACTGACGGTAGGCGGCGTCATTGTTGTAGCGTCGGCGGCGAAACTCCAGATCGTCCAGGTCCAGTCCGCCCGCCCAGTAGCTTGCGACGTTCACTACCTGCGATCCTTCGGCTGCGAAGAGGTAAGGGTTGAAGGCACGAATCATGCGATAGTAGGCCAACACATTGGTGGCGAACTGTAATTCCACCCCCTCCGGAGAGTCCTCTCGCTGACGTGGCGTGATAGCGGCGTTGTTGACCAGGATGTGAAGTGGACCACCCCAACACGCTGCGAGATCGCGGATTGCATCGCCCCGGGAAAGGTCTGCCAACTCAAAGCGAACGTGATGATTGCCTGTTTCGTGCCGGATGCGTTGCACGGTGCGTTCCGCCTTTTCCCGGTTGCGGGCGACCAGCACCACCTCCCGCTCAATGTCGGATGCCAATCCTCGGGCGATAGCTTCACCGATGGCACCAGTGGCACCGGTTACCAGGGCGCGAGAACAAAATGACATCGGCTCCTCCTGTGTTTGATATCAATTGGGGCTTGCTCGAATATTTCACGTCGCGCAAGCTCGGCTGCGTCACCTGTAGCCGTGGCGTAGCCCGTGACTGGCGAATTGTCATTCAAGTGGCTACGGGTAACTGGTACAGCCTGCGGCAATGAGATGTCAACTGGATTTGGTGGGAGTCGCCGCGTCAATACTCATCGACGCGCATAGTCGTCAGCACGCGGATCGTGGCTGACGTATCAGCCGGATCCGGGGAGTGAAGCTCCAGGTTCCGGTCGTAGTAATTGATCCACCAGTAGTAGTCTTCACCGCAGACGGTGAATCGGCCCATATCGTGCTCACTGTAGGGATCAATGTCTTCGTAAAACTCTTCGTAGGTACGCACGGCGTTGAGGATCTGAGCGATTGTCTCGGCATTGCAGAGTGTCGAGCACAACAACGGCGAATAGATCCGCTTATCGACAGGTGGCTCGATGAATTTGGAGAAGAGTCGTACGAAGGATTCGGTGGCATCCGTACGCATTTCAGCAAGAAGAGCATCAGGAAAATGGAGAAAGCCTTTGGTCGAGAACCAGTTAGGCGAATGAGCGACAAGCTGAACGTGTATCGCGTTGAATCCGCGAGAAATGGTCAGGTGATCACGATCGGTTACAGAACCAAAGCGATCCGCGACTGTTAGTGGGAGCTGTCGCGATTGACCCTTAGTACTTGCAGCGAAATCGTCGGCAGCCTCCCATCACATAGGGTACATGTGAAGCGCGTGCCGGACTTGAAACCCGACCTTCGATGGCTGTGCGTTGTCAGTTAAGGCTGGAGTATAAAAGGTATCTGTTCTAGTCGAAGGCCAGGAGCCCTGGATTCGATCAAAAATGGGGGGATTACGCCGGGGTGGACCTGCAATTGCCGGGGGCACGGATGCTGTTGGCACCGGCAGCCGTCGAGCACGTAATCGGGCTGAGGTTCCTTGATCACCTTATTGGCCAGAGTGCCCGCCAGGGCAAACGGTGGCTCGGTTTGGGCCTGTTGACGGTGTCCGCGATCGGAATGCTGCTGGAGCGATCCGGTAGGTCGCCAAGAATCAAGGAATCAGAGTTGTTGAATTTTGGCGAATCAAGAACGCTGACGCCTTGTTTCGGCGCTGAACCCTCTGTTACCAATTTTTTGGTCTGGCCATTGCCCGGACAGCGCGACACACCCATCTTTCAGTAGTCGTTTGTCCGAAGCAAGTGGAGTTCTGTGGCCGAGTAGGCGTGGGGAAATGCGGCATGGAAAGCAAAGTCAGGTGGTAGCCGAAAGAAAAAGGGCCATTACGCCGACCAAACCTACCAGTATCGTCGCTGCGCCCAACCATCCTGTCCTGCGTCTAATTGCTGCCAGTTGTCGTTCGGTTTTGGCAACCGATGCTGCCACGAGAGGCGGCACAATGGCTTTGACCGTGTCTTGCGCCACTTCATCGGCCTGCTTTTTCGCGATCGCGGCTGCCAGTTGTTCCACGCTCGATGTTACGGTCGCACTGAACGACGCCCGTAGCTCGTCGTCCGTCAGGATATGCTGCTTCAGTTCAATTTGGTTCTCATGGGCGGCGGCCGCCAAGCGCCCTGCCAGTGTTTTTTCCAGGCGCCGCTCTGCTGAGACGCTCTCAGCGACAATCTGCCGCTCGACGCCGTCCGTGACTTCTCTCAACCAGTCAAGCTTTCCGGCCTCGAGTCGTTGTGCGATCGCGGTTTCAATTTGCGTTGCATCGGCTGCCAAATCCTGGCTTTTGGTGGTTTGCCAACGTTCCGTTACGATTCGTTCGATCAGCGGAGTAAGCGTCTCTTCGATCAAAGGCGGCAGCATAGCCCGCAGTGTCGTCTGCAATTCTTGAGATCGTGCCATCGACGGCGCAGATGAAATAGGCGTAGGGTGGACTGCGGGCTGAGTCGACGTGGCCGATTCGCGATCGAGCGCGGCAAGGATCTTGCTCAGTTTCTCGGGTGTTGCAGGTTTCGGAAGTATTCCGAGCGCGCCCAGTTCCTTTGCTTTTTCCACATGTTCCGGTCGGTCGTTTGAGGTACACATCACGATCGGGATGTGTGCTGTCGCAGGATTCGACTTCAACGCAACGGTGGCCGCATGTCCGTCCATGCCCGGCATCAGATGATCCATGAAAACGGCATCCGGTGGTGCGTTTTGAATCATCTCCAGTGCCACCTCGGCCGAATCGGCCATATCAACCGTTAATCCGCGTTTCTGCAGCAACGTGCGCAAGGCGAAGCGGGCGGACTTGGAGTCGTCCACCAGAAGGATTCTTTTTCCGGGTAAGTTGGCAGGGTCAATCATGGAGTAGCCCTAACGTCATCAGTTTGAAGAGTATCTGCATGTTTAACGGCAGTTTGCGTCGAAGCTTGGGTAAAGGCCTGCGTTGTGGGTGTGTCCTGGTCTGTGCTCAATACTCATCGGCTCGCATGATCGTCAGCACGCGGATCGTGACTGATGGATCAGGAGGATCCGGAGAGTGAAACTCCACGTTCCGGTCGTAGTAATCGATCTTCCAGTAGTAATCATCCCGACCGACGGTGAATCGGCCCATATCGTGCTCCTCGTATGGGTCGATGCCTTCGTCGAACTGATCGTAGATGCGCACGGCATCCAGGGTCAGCGCGATTGTCTCGGCATCCAGACGCGCAACACAGCTCCGTCATCACGAGGCGCCCGAGATCGGCGCTTAGAGACGTCCTGAACGCGTCGTTGAGCTGCTGAATGCGGGAAGCCATCACTTGACAACCGACAGCTCAGGCTTCTTCGGTTCGTCGAGCAGGTCGATTGTCTGCTTGAAGCGCTCATTCCGGACAAGTGCCGTATATGAGCGCTCTGTGGTCTTCACGGACGAGTGGCCGAGCAGACGCTGAACGTCAGTGATCGCGGCACCCCGACTCAGTAACCTGGTGGCAAACGTCTTCCGCAGGTTGTGGGAGGTGACATCGTCGAGGCCGGCACGATCAATCGCTGCTTCCAATGCGCGATTGTTATTGATTGTCTTGTGCCCGCCGAACCTGCCAGGGAATACATACTCACCATCAACGGTCTTTCTGCGGTTCTCGAGCGTGACTCCCAGACGGCTCGTCATCGGGATCAAGTCTTCGTTCGATACCTTGGTGCGATACAGGTAGATCACGCCATTGTCGAAATCGATATCGGACCATTTCAATGTGCTGGCCTCATTGATCCGGAAGCCGGCATCGATCATCACGACGAAGATATCGCGAGCCGCCTGCCGTGACCGCGTAAACGTCGCGCTTTTGATGCCGGATGGGTCAAGTTCTCGAAGAATCTTCTGCTCTTCAGCGTCGGTGAGGTAGCGGATCGGCTTGTCTTTGACGTGCCACTCACCCCATTCGTAGTCCGGCGTGTAGTAGCCAAGGCGTTTGGCGTTTCGGCAAACTTGGTTGAATTGACGGGTCCAGAGACGAATCGTGATGTATTGGATACCGCGCTTGCGTTCGAATTCGACCCAGCGAAGCAACTCGCGGTTGGTGATCTCGTCGAGTGGGACATCGTCGAAGTACTTCTTGAAGCGGTTGGTGGCAGTAACCAAGGAGTTGTAGGCACCAGAATGCTTGCTGACGGCAAGCAGCTCATCACACGCCTGATACAGCTTGATATGCTCGCGCTGGCCAAGTATCTGAGTATCAACGAGTTGCTGCCGCATCTGACGTTCGCGCTCCAGGGCGTCGCGTTTGCGCGTCGATCTCGAACTCTTCGTGTAGGTCTTGCAGTTGTAGTCGAACTGGACGACCCAGTATTTTCTCTCTTGAATAAGCTCATCTTTTTTCTCCTTTATCTACGGAGGAGCGTCCAGCCAATACCGAGAAAGATCAACGGTATAAATAGGGCTGGCGAACGTGGTGCCGTGGGGGGCGGAGAAAAATGGGTAACGACAGAGATTGGATGTTGTGGCGGAAATACCGTGCAGCGTGGAAGCAGGCTGAACGGCTACAGTCGGTATCGGCGAATGACAAGTATGTCGATTTATCGGAACTCAATTGGCGCGTACGTCGAATCAACGTAGTAGGGCCGTCGAAAACAACCCACAGTGCCCGTCGACGCGTTGCCAAGAAGGATTCAGAGTAACGGCGCAGACTCAACCTGACTGAAAGTATCAGGAGCAATCCAGATTTGAACGCCGATTTACCCTTTAGCGGACGTTCCGTTTCTGGGCATCGAATTCACGCTAGCAACCCACTTCTTCGAGTTAGGTCGAGTCCAGTTAATGATCATTTCATAACAACTGCGGGAGGACCCAGTCCCTTATCAGCAAAGCCCGAAATCGTTCGAGGGCCTTTGACCTACGACTGAAGGCCAAGCGGGCTGTGGAAATAGACGACTGTATGCGCTTGTGAGGCGCATTACTGGGTGCTTGTGACATAGCTCAGTATTTCAACGACCTGTCCTGGCGTCTTAGCCCAAGCCATAGCTGACCCATCTACTTCTTTCAATGCATGAACAATATCTTCATCATGAAGCGTGATGTAAGGTTTTCCGATAGCGGCACAATATCCGGCATCAAAAGCTGCATTCCATTGTTTATATTTGTCTCCGAAGCGAACAATCGCGATATCGCATTTTTCCAACAAAGTTCTCGTGCGAATGCTGTTGACCTTGGAGGATTTGTGATCACGCCAAAAACTGCTAGGTTCAGGCCCCAGCATATCTCCAGCCGCGTCGCTAGCCTCATGATCTGTAACGGCAGACGAAAAGGTTACTGGCAAATCCCGCGCTTTTGCGCCATCAGATATTTGTTGCCGCCAGTCGGTATGGATTTCGCCAGAGAGGTACACGGTCCAGTTCATTTCGGCTCCTAACTAACATTGCAAGTCATAGACTAGAACAACAGTTTCTTCGTGAATTGAGATAGGCGCAATCTGTCTATCTCCGCCCAAGGCAGCATTATGCAGCGAATCCAAGTCAAAAAGCAGACATTCAGCGAGAATTACCAGCAGACGGCTCACGGCCAACGGAGAAACGGCTCTGTGGGGATGGGTCCGCAATGCGCATGAATCTGCCGGTGGGGTATTGTCAACTTATAAGTCGCCGACCAGCATGACCCGAAGGCGCACGCCGATCCCCTTGGTTTAGGCACACGTTACCTGACGGCATGTCGTGAAAGCCCTCGCCGGGAACAACCGGTGATTCACTGCTCTCATCATATGGCGGCCGTACCGGAACAGGTTGTTCGCTCGCGCGTGAAGCGACAAGCAACGCTGCGCTTGATGTCGTGATTTGAATCGCCGCATCTGTCGTTCGCGTTGCCGGTTCGGTTGGTGTGAGAGTTCGGCCCTATTATTCGCGTATTGGCTTGTGTCGTGTACCGTTTCAGCCATAACTTCGCGGATGGCCGGTGGGTAACTACTCAGCTTGTCGGTGGTGAGTCGTTTCGGCGCATCGCCTTGACCTTTCAATGCCTTGGCAAAGAAGTGCTTGGCGGCGCGGGCATTACGTCTTCGTTGTACGAGGATGTCGATCACATCACCATCCTGATCGACGGCTCGCCAGAGGTGATGGACCTGCCCGCGGATGGTGATGAAGATTTCGTCGACATGCCAGGTGTCGCCGAGTTGGCCTTCTCTGCGCTTGAGCCTTCGGCGGAAACCGGGGCCGAACTTCAAACACCAGCGGCGAATTGACTCGTACGATACCTCAATACCCCGCTCGGCAAGGCGACCTTCAATATCTCGGAAGCTCAGGTTGAATCGATGATATAGCCAGATGGCGTAGCTGATGATTTCGGGAGGAAACCGGTGGCGGTGATATCGAGGTTTGCGCTTGCTCATCCGCTCAGTGTCCCGGATATCGGTTTAAATTGACAATATCCTCCTGCCCAACAAGCGGGGCCTCGGCCCCGTTTTTTGTTAAACGGCGTGGTGCCTGTCAGACTTCGATCTATCGATATCCTGCCGTCTGAATGGGCCGAATCATGTACACGCTGCTGATAGTCTTTTTCCTGGTCGCAATCGTGACCTCGTTCCTGTGCTCATTGTGGGAGGCGGTGCTGCTGAGCATCACGCCATCGTATGCGCAGATCAAGGTGCAGGAGGGTGGGACGCTCGGTCAGCGGCTACAGGCTTTCAAGGAGAACATCGACCGCCCGCTGGCCGCGATCCTAACCCTGAATACGATCGCACATACGGTCGGTGCAATTGGTGTCGGTGATCAGGCGAGCAAGATCTGGGCGCAGGCCAATCCCCTGATCACCAGTCTGGGGATTCCCGTGCTGATGACACTGGCGATACTGGTGTTGTCGGAGCTCATCCCGAAGACGCTGGGTGCCAACTACTGGCGTGAGCTTGCCCCGTTCACGGCACGCTCGCTGGCCTTCATCATTCGGCTGCTGGCGCCGCTGGTCTGGTTCAGTCAGTTCGTCACCCGGGCGTTGAAGAAGGATGAGGTGGCGAGTGCCTTTACCCGCAGGGACTTCCTGGCGATGGCGGACATCGGCGCCAAGCATGGCATTTTCGAACAACAGGAATCCGACATCCTCGGCAATCTGTTGCGTTTCCATGCGGTGCGCGCAAAAGATGTGATGACGCCGCGGACCGTGGTCAAGGCCGGCTCGGCCTGCCAGTCGGTCGGCGAGTTTTTCGAACAGAACCGCAACCTGCGTTTTTCGCGTATACCGCTTTACGAGAGCGACTCGCGCGACCACATCATCGGCTATCTACTCAAGGATGAACTGCTGGCACATATGGTCGATGGTGAGCAGGATGCCAAGTTGCACACCCTCAAGCGCGACATCATCGCGGTTCCCGAGGGCCATCCGATCATCGAACTGTTCAACCAGTTCATCACTGCCCGCGAGCACATTGCATTGGTGGTCGATGAGTTTGGTGGCATGGCCGGCATCGTGACCATGGAGGATGTGATCGAGACCCTGATCGGCGTGGAGATCGTCGATGAATCGGATCACACCAAGGACATGCAGGTGCTGGCACGCAGAAACTGGGAACGCAGGGCGCGACGCCTTGGCCTGACCCCGGAACCGGCGTCCGCAGAAGACCCGGTGGATGCCGCGGCGCAACGAGAGGCCGAGTAACGCCGGCTAGTGAAGTCACCCTTTGAATGCAGGAATCGCCGGAGATACGGCGCCAGGCCTGTTAGGCAGGCGGTGCCCGTCGGTCACTCCGACCTATAGTTGAGAGCAAATCCACCCCTGCAACGAGGCCTCCGGGCAGCAGACCGTATTCGCTGTGTATTGGTATGGTTCTGGGGTGGGCGGCGCGCCTATCGGGTCTTTCGCCACTTCTAATGTTCTCCGGCTCGGCACAGGCGTTGGCTTGATCAGTCGAGAACCGATAGGCGCGTCGTAACCCGTCAGCGGCAGGATTGATGCCAGCCTCGGTGTTTATAATTAAAACAATGACTTAATGCAACTTCCCCAGGATTTCGATTCCTCGCTGTAAACGGGGCTGACGGCCAAAAAATCTTTATTTCCCAAGCTGTGTATGGCGAATTGTTATTCAAGCGGCTACCGGTAAACGGTATGGCCCGCGGCAATGAGATTGCCACTGGAATTGGTTGAGGTCGGCATGGCGGTCGGTGGCTTCGCCAGCGGTTTCTGATGGTGTGTCGCCTTTGAGCGCAGTGTGCACGCGATGCGGATTGTAATACTGCCGGGAGCCTTCGAGTTGCCGCTCCAGATCATTGGCATTCCAGAACGACGCATGGTCGAGGAGTTCTCAACAAATTGTGCTGAAGCGCTGATTGATTTGGATGGCAACGAGTTCGTTCGCCTGCTTCAGTGCGAACTGCGGAAGAGAATTGATCGACTGCGCGGTACATCGAATAGCAGATTAGGTCAGTTGGATAAGATGTGTCCGCCTTCGTCTGATCGCTGTGGGCGATATCGTCGACAGCCCATATTCCCACCTCTCTAATTCCCCGGGAAACGCAGAAAAACCAATCCGGGCAACACTTCTGGCCGAACCTTTTCCTGGGGCGGTGGCTCAAGGGGATAGCCTTCCAAAAGTCTGAGAAATGAATGACTTAAGTCTGGGGCAAAACCAATTGCCCACGCAAATCAGGGCGTTACGAATGCGAGGAGGAGAATCGAACTCGCTTCGATTCTCGCGGCGGTCGGGCTCTGTAAGGCAATGGGCCTGCTGGGTGCGATGGCATCACTCGCCGTAACTCCGACACCTATCCGACGAGATCAAAGAAGGCGAGCGCGGTGCATTTCTTCATGCACCGGAACTGCATTGAATTGGGGTGGGACTGTCGAGGAGCCGCAAGCAACAAAAGGCTCCATCATCGGCCATTTATCAGATTTACTTATGATACCCAAAAAAACGAATGCACACTGAGTTCAAGAATCGTTCATATTAGTGGGGCGCAAAATTTCAGAGGAAGCCAGCAGAGATGTTTACGAGTAATCCGTTTGCCGAAATATCGTCGCTCATTCCGGTCGCCGTCATGCAGGGGTACGTTGTCCTGATGATTGTCCTTGTCATCGGGGGCACGGTGATCGACATCATCCACAAGGGCAGTGCCAAGTACTTTTTCGAGAATGCCAAAACGGCGCAGAAGAACGCCAAGCGCACCGTGAGTGACGCTGAGAAGCGTTCATTGGCGATGCAAACGGTGGCCAACGAGGTGCTGACCTCGTCGGAATTCAAGAACCCGAAGCGTCGGGTGTCTCACCTGTTCACCATGTATGGCTTCGTTCTTTTTATTGTAGCCAGTGCCATCCTGATCTTTTTCTACCCGACGCCGGCCGACCAGGCGCCGGCGCTCCTGTCGTTGCTGTGGCACCTCGGTGCCTTGTCGTTGTGCTTCGGCGGATACTGGTTCTGGTTCTTTATCCGCGTCGATGTGTTTGCCGAGGGGCATCCCTGGTACCGCCTGGTGCGTGCTGATCTGTTCATCGTCTCTTTGCTGGCTATGGCCACGTTCGGCTTGATCTGGTCGATACTGCAGGCCGCTGGGGCCGGTGGCCTGAGCACATTTTTCTTTGCGCTGTTCGTCATTGCCAGTACGACCCTGTTCAGTACGGTGCTGTGGTCCAAGTTCGCGCACATGTTCTTCAAGCCGGCCGCGGCCTATCAGAAGCGCCTGATCATGGCCGACGGATCGCGCGAGAATCTGCCCGTAGACTATGACCTGACCGATCCCGAGGTTCAGGCAAAGTTCCCCGATATCCCGGAATACATGGGCAAGAACCCACCTGATATGGGGCTTGGTATCAAGCGCGAAGCTCCGAACCACTACTGATGTCGATGCGTTGAACCGAGTTACGAAGAGGAACTGATTATGCCGACTTTCGTCTATATGACCCGCTGCGATGGCTGTGGGCAATGCGTTGATATCTGTCCGTCGGACATCATGCACATCGATCCCACCTTGCGACGCGCCTACAACATCGAACCGAGCATGTGCTGGGAGTGTTACTCCTGCGTCAAGGCCTGCCCGCATGAGGCGATCGACGTCAGGGGTTATGCGGATTTCGCCCCGCTGGGGCACTCGGTGCGCGTGAAGCGTGATGAGGAAAAAGGCGTCATCGCGTGGAAAATCAAGTTCCGCAACGGCGAAAAAGACATGGAACTGCTTGCGCCCATCACGACCAAGCCTTGGGGTAAGCATATCCCGCAGCTTCGTGACGTGCCTGCGCCTACCAAGGAGCAGCGCGACAGCCAGTTGCTGTTCAACGAACCCAAGTACATCCGTTTTGATGATGGTGATCTGCACACGCTTGAGTCCAATGGACTGAAGTTGGTTGCAGGCGTGGAGAGCTACTGATGGCTTTTCAGACAATCGTAGAAGACAACATCGACATCCTGGTTGCGGGAGCGGGTCTCGGCGGCACCGGTGCGGCTTTCGAGGCCAGGTACTGGGGACGGGACAAGCAGATCGTCATAGCTGAAAAAGCGAATATCGACCGCTCGGGAGCCGTGGCCCAGGGCCTATATGCAATCAACTGCTACATGGGTACCCGTTTCGGCGAGAACAATCCCGAGGACCATGTGCGCTACGCGCGAATCGACCTGATGGGCATGGTTCGTGAGGATCTGCTTTTCGATATGGCGCGTCACGTAGACTCCGCGGTGCACCAGTTCGAGGAGTGGGGTCTGCCGCTGATGCGCGATCCGAAGACCGGTGCCTATCAGCGTGAAGGCCGTTGGCAGATCATGATTCACGGCGAGTCATACAAGCCGATCGTGGCGGAAGCGGCAAAAAAGTCGGCTGACAAGGTGTTCAATCGTATATGCGTCACCCATCTGTTGATGGATGAACACAAGCCGAACCGTGTTGCTGGTGCCGTGGGTTTCAACGTGCGCACCGGTAACTACCACGTGTTCAAATCCAAGACCGTGATCGTTGGCGCCGGTGGTGCTTCGAATATCTACAAGCCGCGCTCGGTCGGCGAGGGTGCCGGCCGTGTCTGGTACGCCCCCTGGTCTTCCGGTTCCGCCTATGGCTTGCTGATCGGCGCCGGTGCCAAGATGACCCAGATGGAGAACCGCATCGTATTGGCCCGCTTCAAAGACGGTTACGGCCCGGTCGGTGCTTACTTCCTGCACCTCAAGACCTACACGCAGAACGGCCTGGGCGAAGAGTACGAGTCCAAATGGTTTCCCGCCCTGGAGGAAATGGTCGGTAAGCGCTACCTGGATGTAGAAGCGTCTCACGCCACCCATCGCCCAATACCGACCTGTCTGCGTAACCACGCTTTCATTTCCGAGGTCAATGCCGGTCGTGGCCCGATCCACATGGTCACGATGCAGTCCTTCCAGGATCCGCACCTGGAAGAGATCGGCTGGCACAACTTCCTCGGCATGACTGTTGGTCAGGCCGTGCTGTGGGCGGCGACCGACGTCGACCCGAAGTACGAAAATCCGGAACTGACCACGTCCGAACCCTACGTCATGGGCTCTCACGCCACCGGTTGCGGCGCCTGGTGCTCCGGTCCGGAAGACCTCTCGCCGGAGGAATACTTCTGGGGTTACAACCGCATGACCACGGTCGAGGGCCTGTTCGGTGCCGGTGATGCGGTCGGCGGCACGCCGCACGCTTTCTCTTCCGGTTCTTTCACTGAAGGGCGGCTCGCGGCCAAGGCTGCCTGCAAGTACATCGATGATGGCAAGGCCGAAGGGATCCGCGTTTCCGAGGAGCAGATCAACCGCCGCAAGGAAGAGATCTACAAGCCGATGGAGCATTACAAGACCTATCGCAACGAGATTACGGCGGGTTCGGTCAACCCCAATTACATCAACCCGCGTCAGGGCCTGGATCGCCTGCAGAAGCTGATGGACGAGTACGCAGGTGGCGTGACCGTCAGCTACATGACCAACGAAAAGCTGCTGAATATCGGCCTGAAGAAGATGAAGGCCCTGGAAGAGGATCTTGAGAAGGTCGCGGCTGAGAATATCCACGAGCTGTTGCGCGCCTGGGAACTGAAGCACCGTCATCTGACCTCCGAGTCTGTCTTCCACCACACGCTGTTCCGCAAGGAAACCCGATGGCCGGGCTACTATTACCGCGGAGACCACATGAAGGTGGACGACGAGAACTGGCATGTGCTGACCGTTTCCCGCCGGGATCCCGAGACCGGTGAGTACGCGATGGAGAAGGCGCCTTGCTACCACCTGGTGGATGCGAACGAAGGGTAGTGGGGACAAGGATGCCATTAAGAATTTGGGGCATCCCGAAAAAGGTCAACGCGCTTGAAGTTGATGTTTTTTGTGGTTCTGGCCAACTAAAACCGATGAAACGGTAGAGAACTTCAGTTGAACATCATCGACAACACCGACGAGGAGATCCTGGCGATAGCTGATCCCTGGTGGGATGATCTGGCCAAGTACTCCAACACGGGCGAGTACGGCAAATTCATCAGGAATTTCGCCTATTCACTGATGCAGGGCCTCAATGAGATCGAAGTGGGAAAGCAGTTTTCCCAGAGTGATCTGGCCAGGAATCTGGCGGAGGACAAGGATTTCCTCGGCATCATCCGTCGGGGGGAACATGTAACGGTTCTTTATCGGGTGCGCAGCACCAAGAAGGCCGGCGAATGGCTGGGGAGATTGGTGCTGGGCTATGAAAAAGGCCAGGTCAGGATATTCGGTGCGTCGGTCTTTTAAGTGATATGAAAGAAACTGTTCAAGATAATAAGTTCGTCGAACTCACATACAAAGTGATCGATGCACATACCGGGGGCGTTCTCACCGAGGTGGAGTTTCCACTGGGTTATGTCCATGGCGCCAATGAGGTCCTGGCTCCGCAGGTTATGGCGGAACTCGAAGGCAAGTCGGCTGGCGATGTCATCGAGGTGCCCATCGATTGCAACACGATCTACGGGCCGCGTGACGAATCCCTGGTGATCACCGATTTCATCGAGAACGTACCGGCCGAGTACCGTCAGGTTGGCACGGCTATCCTGATGGAAAACGACAAAGGCCAGACCAAGAGTTTTCTGGTCACCCGGGTAGACGAAAATACCCTGACCATCGACGGCAACAACCCCCTGTGCGGCAGGGAGGTCATTTTCAAGCTTGAGATACTGACTGTCCGCGAGGCTGCCAGTGCAGAAATCGAGGCGGGAGGGAAGGTCAATCCAGGGCCCGAGATCGGTGGCGTGAAAGTGCCGATCTGAATTTCACCGGGCCACCGTCATCTTTCGGTTGGGAAGATGGCAGAACAGTGGCATCGGACCGGTTTGCAACTGCACTGTCCTGCAGGGGCAATCCCGCAATTTCAGCGAGAGGTGAATGATGAGCGAACAAAAGCAAGACAAGCCGAAAGTCCCAGACGGTCACGCGCGCTTTGTGACCACCAAGCAGAGAGAGCCCAACGACAAGGGGTTCGTCGGCTATGACACCATCTGGGAGCCGTGGCATAAAGAAGTCGAGTACACCACACCGAAAAAGCCGTAAGCCATCCGGCGACGCGAGCCCAGACGAAAACGTTCGCTTGTAGCATTTCCCGTTCGGGTCGAGGAAGGCAATTTTCAGCGTTATCTGAAAGGTCGCGGTTTCAGATCGCGGATGTAGTAGTGCCCGGAGTAGGGTGAGGCGGCTCGCTCTCTACCCAGTAACTCCGCGACAGGGTGGGATCGTTCCGGGATCACAATTTCTTGAATAGGGCAGACGATGGACCTGCAACTGAATCCGGGGAAATTCGAAGAACGCCAAGCCGTTTTAGTCAATGAGCTTGCCAAAACCATTCAGGTCAAGTTGGCCGAAGCCGGGTTGGATAGCGACAAAATCAGCGAGCTCACTCTCTCGCTGGCGTTCAGCATCACTAGCGTGATAGATGGCATCTCCGGGATAGAGGCAGACAGGATGGATGTTCGACCCTATCTCACGTTCCAGATCGATGATGAACTTGTCCATTGCGGCGAGAATTCTTTCATGCATGAGCTTGTTTATGACGTGATCGGCAGGCTCATCGGCGACTGATGGCGCCTTGAGTTCCCTTTGGCTGGTCAAGAAAAGCCAATTCTCTGCGTGATAGGGGACGCACCTCGACAAAGACGTTCAATAGCCGTCGACGATTTCGCCCGAACGCGCTTTTTTAACTCCGCAGGTAACTACTCACCTGTGTATGGCGAATTGTTATTCAAGCGGCTACGGGTAACTGGTATAGCCCGCGGTAATTCGTCGGCACTTACACCTGTTCCTCGTAGGCACTCAGACCGCGCTTAAGAACCTCAGAAATTGACAACCCAGTGACCTTTTTCAACTTCGCTAGGGTCTTCTCAGCTTCGTCGTCGAGTCGCACCGTTCTGGTTCCCATCGCCGCCTTCCTCTAGTTATCCTCTTCTGTGTGATCAGCCTGTCGTTGACCTCAGCATATGCCCGTTTTTAGTTGCTCGCGCTTACAGAGCCAGAGATCGGATTAATCCCCCCAGATGTATGGGAGGGTTCGGAAGCGGACCTTCGGAGATTGCCGGCTACTCCTACTGTGCGACCAGAGCGGAAGCTTATGCCGATGGCGCTGGGCTACCAATGCCCCGTACCCGGATCGCCCTTGAAGGGGCCCACGACGCGGCCCGTGATCCATCCGCCGTAGAAATCCCCGGCTTGCGGCCGGACCGCCTCTCCGTTGACCTCGCAGTGGATCCGCCCGGGATAAAAGGAGACGTGGTTGTGAATGGCTGCGAAAGCCTTCGATGGGTTGGCATAGAGCCAGCCTACAGCGGTGCCTTCGGGGTCATCGGCGAGGGCGAAGTAGCTGGCGCGACCTTTCCACTCGCAGAAACTTGACCCGGGAATTTCCACGAGCCGATCCCAGTCGATATCGGCGGCGGGGATGTAATAGGTGGGCGGACTCGCTGTTTCGAGCACTCTCAGGGAACGACGACTATCGGCGATCGGACCGCGGTCGTCACCCACCAAGACGTGCTCATCGCTGCTCACCAGCTTCGGGGGTCGCGGGTAGTCCCAAGCGGACTCCTGCCCCGGGCCTGGTTCAATGCCAAAGTCGGGACGCTGCCTGCCCGTGTGCTTCCACATGTGTCGCCCTCTATGATGCTGTGGATTATTTAGGATAGTCGCTTTTCTGAGCTTACCCGCGAACTCGACGCGAGATAGGGGCATCCCGAAGCGCCGACAAGCGCCAGCCACTGCGAGAGTACATCAAGAAGCAGGCTTTCTTCGATTCTGTTGGCGGGGCCAATCTCGCGAATCAGCCTCTGATCTCCGCATATTTGCGTTGCAGATGTGTACCCGGCGTTCGGCGCTTTCCGTAAGGGTGTCAGCAATATTGTCGGCGACGTAGACCTGGCTACTGAGAATCCCTTGTAAACAAGTGAGTCTTTGATCTCAGCAAAGATTTTGGAACATCCGAGTCCCCAAAATTGACTCGATCTTTGACGACTGTTGATTTGCACTGAAATCTGACCCAGGTTTCGCATCGAAAATTGACCCGCCTGGATGGGCCGGATTATGGTCTGGTTTGATCATCAGTTGTTTCGAGTTGTCCATCCTGAAAATTGAATCGGGTCCGATCTTTGGCGATTCTCGAACAAAGCGGCTACGCCGCTGATCGTCCGTAGCGATGGTGTAGTCCACCAAAAAGTGGAAACGCGACAACTTCGCCCATGTCCAACGGCTGAATAGTGCGCGGCTTTGGGGAAACCTTCCGCAGCAATTCAGGAGCGCAGGCCATTGTTCGACTGCCTTGTAAGAGAACAGGCTGGACGCTTAATCAAGGTCTCGCCTCACGCCTTCATCACAACCAACACCGTAAAGTCCGAGATGTCGCTATTTCGACTTTGATTGGCGGGTAAATTGAGCAGTTGGTCGAGCAATGCCGAAAACGGCTCTTTCGCAGGCAGCCTTTGGGATACGCTGCGTTACGAGAACTACAAGCACGGAACCTGAGTGTGGATAGATTGACTAAACCGCTACTAACACTCGCAATAGCCGAACAACGCTAGACCTGTGAAATTCGCTCACCGCAAGAAGCGCCACTGGTTCCTCCGCTGGACCGCCACACTCACCCTGCTCATTGGACTTTTACTGATGGGACCGGTTTTTGCTCTGTTGTTCGGCGACCTTGATCTCGATACCCACTGGAGTAACGCCAGCCTCCACAGCACCGGGATGGCGCCGAATCCTCTGGATACACCAGAGGCGGTGGTGCAGGTTTATGCGGCGCGCGCCTACAATTGGCGAGGCGCCTTCGGCTCCCACAGTTGGATATCGGTAAAACCCAAAGACGGTCATCAGTACACGGTTTACCAGTTGATCGGTTGGCGGCTGCGCTCCTCCACTTCAGCGGTCAGCATCCGCGAAGGAGGGCCAGCTGACTTCCTCTGGTTCAATTCGGAGCCGACGCTGCTGGTGGAGCATCGTGGCGAAGAGGCGGAGAAGATGATTCCGTTGATCCAAAAGGCGGTGAGCGACTACCCCTACCCTCACCAATACCGGGTGTGGCCTGGGCCCAACAGCAATACCTTCATTGCTTGGGTGGCGCGCCAGGTACCGGTACTGCGCCTGGACCTACCTGCCACAGCCATCGGCAAGGATTACCTCGCCAATGGCGACTGGACGGCCCCTATGCCCAGTGGAACCGGCAGTCAGGTTTCACTCTACGGTCTGCTGGGTGCCGGGCTAGCCCGGGAGGAAGGTATCGAGTTCAACCTCCTGGGCCTGTCCTTTGGCATCGATGTCAACGATCTAGCGCTGCGAGTACCTGGATGGGGACATGTTCCAGCTTTCGACTGAGCTCCACGGTGGACTGAATTCCACCTCTCTATCTCCGCGTAATCCGCAGAGAAACCACTCCGGGCAACACTTCTGGCCGAACCTTTTCCGGGGACGGTGGCTCAAGGGAAGTCCCGGTGTTTACGAAGCAATTCAGCGGATCATGTAGCAGTGGGATGGGAATGCCCACGGGGATCGATCGGTTGGGTGCGCGGGGGAGAAGCGAGTGGGTCGCTACGATTTTCGCAACAGAGCTGAATTGGCTTGGAGTGTGTGTCTTCTATCTGAAAATCGCGTCAATCCAAGCCGCGCGAACAGACCAACCCGCTCCTTTTATCTGATCAGATAAAAGGAGCGGGTTGGCGGGTCGTCGATAGACGGTCAGTTCGTGCTCTTCGCGTTTCTCAGGTTGTTGAGCACCTCTTCGACATTGAACTTGGCCGGCTTCTGGCGTGGTGGATACTCTGCGAATGTCTGCAGTTGATCCGCGACGTGAGCTTGTGCGGGTACCAGCAAGAACAAATGGTCAATCCACCAGTTGTTGTAGCCGTTGGCGTCGGTATCGGCACGTTCGAAGGGATCGGAACGCAAGTTGAAGACCTTCGGTAGCCGAAGCTTGACGAAGGGTTGCGACCATACGTCCCACGATTTCGCGAGTTGCTCTGCGAAGACGATCTTCCATTTGTTGAAACGCAGTCCAATCAGTTGGCCGCCATCGTCGAAGTAGAAGATGTCGTTGCGTGGGCCTTCGTTGGCCTCGCCTTTCAGATAGGGAAGAAAGTTTTCGCCATCCAGATGGACTTTATAGGTACTCCCTGCGGCCTTGTGCCCCTTCAGCAGCTTGTCCTTGACGTCTGCTTCGCCCACGGCGGCCATCAGTGTCGGCACTTACAGCACCCAGTCGAGATGCGACATGATTTCGTTGGACACGTGTTCTGACTTGATCTTACCCGGCCAGCGGACCATGCCAGGAACGCGGAAGCCACCTTCCCAATTGGTGTTCTTCTCTCCGCGGAATGGAGAAATCCCACCATCCAGCCACCCGTTGTAGTGCGGACCGTTGTCACAGGTGTACACAACGATTGTGTTGTCGGCGATGCCCAGTTCTGAACCGCCCACCAACCCTTCGCCATAGGCGCTGATGTTAGTGATACCTACATCGTCAGACATGATCAGCAGAATGTTGGGCTTGTCGGTTTTGGCAATCGCTTGCAGTGGAACCAAGGTTGCGAGCAGGCCGAAAGTGGCAATCAATCTTCTCACTGGAATTCCTCCTGTCGGGCTCAATAAGCACGGCGATACGAACGCCTGCACCATGGATCAGCGTGGAAAGATGTCAGCTGGCAAGCCCTAATTCCAATGCAATCATTTGATCAGTTTGATACCTTTTCTGCATGAAGATAAAGCATCCGCAGCTCGCACATGCCTTGGCGCTCGCCAGGCATGGCAATTTCCGTCAGGCGGCCGAAGACCAGCACCTCTCTCAACCGGCGTTCTCGCGCAGCATCCACAACCTGGAACGGAGCGTGCACACCGAAACCTACGATGCGCCGAGTGAATTGATCCATGACCACGAGTACCCAGTGGCTCTTCAGGTGAATGGATTCACACCGGAACAGGTCAATGCTCCAAAGGCTGTCCTTCGTGTGTCCCAGGAAGGTCAGCCATGAGGGCCGATTATCACTGGGCGTCGTGTGGTAGTGCTTGGCAAGGACACGTCTGACTACGTCCTTGTCGATCTGCACATCGAATGCTTTGTTTATTTGCTGGGCGATTCGTCGGCGGTGCCACCGGGACCCAGAAGTCTGGCGATCGTGGTCAATTAATGTGCAAAGAGTACCAGCAGGTCCTTCATGGCAGCGCAGGGTAGGGGAGGTCACATTCCGGAACAAGACTGCCGAAGTTTGCCGTTGCTAAGTGACAATTGAGAATTCGCCACCCACACGGAGCACAATGAACACACAGAGCACACGAGATGTTTCAATCTGTCGAGTGGTTGCGAGGCGTCACCGGATTGATTGCGCCAGTAGACCGCGGGTGGCGGCGACAATGACGGTGATTTTGGCGCGATCGGGACGAGTGCGCCTTTGGCCGCGGGAACTGGGCCGGTGCGATGATGGGTAGGTCGAGGTGGCGGTCAGCTCGGTGCCGCTCCCAATGCCCCTGCAATCCGACACCACTCCGAGCGCCAGGGCGCGCGGTCGGGCAGGTGGATGGCGACGCGCCATCTCCCATTTTCGTATCGAGCAACTCGATCCCACCCGTAACGGCGTATGGGCCGTCCTTGCTGATAGAGACCATAGGAGGGCGATTCCGGCCTCGGTATTCGATGTCATCGATCGAATAGCTTAGCGCACCAGAGGAGCGCTGCTTGACGATGTCGATGATCACCCGCGGGCCGATTGCGTTAGACGCCTGCGCATCCGCGCACCGATCGTCTGCCCCACGAAATAGGTCAGCACGGCAAAAGGCAATAGCTTCCATTCGAAAGGGATGCCGAACAGGACGCGGAAGCCAATGATCAACGGGACTGCCGCATGCACCGCGACGAACCAGGCAAAAGAAAACTTGCGGACACCCTCACGCCAGTAGCCGAAAGGCAGATTGACGACGAAGACGAACAACGGCAGAAGGATTAGCTCGACCATCTAAGCGAAAAGAATGCTTGCTTGGGCGTAGAGAATAACAGTCCACCGCTGCCGCCAGGCGAAAAGCGGCACATCGGGCTGGTGTCGGTTCGGCTGTGCCGACCTGTCCATTCGTCAGGCAAACCCCCGAGCATCCCCGTCATCGCGGTTGCGGAGTGACCGTTGCGATCTCCAAGAGATTGCTTCGCTCCGCTCGCAATGACCCACGGGTGGCGCAGAGTCGGCTGCACCGGCTGTTGTCTTATCGGGCGCTGCCCGACCTGCCGCGTCATCGCGAGCCCGAAATGCCGGCGTGGCGGGCGGTGAAGGACGAACGCCATACCGCGACGGGACAACCCATGTAATTATCGAGCCGCTGGATTTTATCGCCAAGTTGGTGGCGCTGGTGCCGCCGCCGTGCGCCAACTCAACCCGTTTTCGTGGGGTCTTTGCCCCCAACAGCCGCTATCGCGCCCGATTGGTTCTCGGGCGGGGCAACAAGCGTGCTGAGCAGGATACATCGGAAGATACGCCGACCCTGGCCGAGCGGTGCGCATCGATGACATGGGTGCAACGCCTGAGACGGGTGTTCGATATTGACACGTGTCCGGCTTGTGGTGGCGCAGTAAGAATTATTGCGTGCATCGAAGATCCTGACTCATCTGGGAGCCAAGTGGCGCATTTTCTGTTGCCTGTGAAATGGGCTGGGGTCAGGTATCGCCTGTCCTGGTATGACGTGACGAAGAAGTTCAACGACTCTACCCCCGCATGGCCCACTAGGTCAGCCAGATCTGGTTAGCGTGATGCCAGCCATGATTGGAATATCGGCGAATTCGTCGATAGCCCTCATGCCCACCTATCTGACTCCGCAGAAAACGCAGCAAAACCACGCCGGGCAACGCTGCTGGCCGAACTTTTTCCTGGGGTGCTGGCTCAAGGGCTTGTGCTGGGGTCTGCGAAGGAATTCAGCGGATTATGAGTTGGCGGGGTAGGAGTGCCCACGGGGATCCGGCAGATAGGTTTGCGGTGGGGGGGAAGTGGGACGCTTCGATATTCGCGGCGCTAAGAGCTTGGGCAGATCGCTGCGACGGGCGGCTCGGGGCGCCTGCAGCCGGGGCGTAACGCGGCATGCACCCCGTCACGGCGATGCCTGGACAATCCCACGAGAAAATCGGCAAACTTAACTGTGTCAAAAGGTGCCATGAGATCTGGTTAGTTTTCCGCCGTCTCGGCTATTGACCAACCAGCGGAGGCGTAAATGGTTCGAGGTATTGGTGTTGTCGCTCTGTGCCTGGCCAGCACTTGCGCCCTCGCGCAGTCAGCAGACCGTATCTGGTCGGGCGGAACCGTCTTGACGATGAACGACGCGGCCATGCGTGCCGAGGCGATTGCCGAGCGGGATGGTCAGATCATTGCCGTGGGCAGCCAGGCGGAGGTGATGAAGCTTCGCGGTGCAGACACCCAGTTGATCGACCTCCACGGACGCGCGCTGCTACCGGGGTTCGTCGACGCCCATGGGCACGTGGTAATGGGCGGGCTTCAGGCGCTCTCGGCCAACCTACTGGCCCGACCCGACGGCGATGTGGTTGATATCGCATCCCTGCAGCAGACGCTGCGCGACTGGGTGGCCGCCAACCAGGAGGTGGTGCGCAAGATCCAGCTGATCGTCGGCTTCGGCTACGACAACGCCCAGCTGAAGGAACTGCTTCACCCATCGCGCGACGACCTCGATGCCGTCTCTACCGAGTACCCGATCCTGATCATCCACCAGTCGGGCCATCTTGCGGTGCTCAACAGCAAGGCGCTGGAGATCGCCGGCATCTCGGCGGCCAGCAAGAACCCGGAGGGCGGGGTCATCCGGCGCCGTGAAGGCAGCCAAGAGCCGAATGGGGTGCTGGAAGAGCTCGCAATGTTCAGCGCGCTGTTCAAGCTCCTGCCCGCCATCGGGCCGGAGGGTTTCAAGGCGTTCGCGCGCGCGGGCAGCGAACTCTGGACGCGTTACGGCTACACGACGGCACAGGAGGGTCGGTCGTCCCCGGACACGGTTCGCATCATGCAGTCTGTCGCCGCCGAGGACGGCTTCGCCATCGACGTGGTGACCTACCCGGACGTACTCATCGACCGGGACCTTATCAAGGCCGGGGTGAGCACCGACTACGACAAGCGCCTGCGCATCGGCGGTGCCAAGCTGACCATTGACGGCAGTCCACAAGGCTTCACCGCCTGGCGCGACCAGCCTTACTACAAGCCGGTCGGCAAGTACCCGCAGGGCTACTCGGGCTATGCGGCGGCTACCGCGGAACAGATCTTCGACGCTGCGCTCTGGGCGGCCGAGAATGGTATCCAGTTGCTTACTCATGCCAACGGCGAGCGTGCAATGGACATGCTTATAGCCGCGCACCGCGCTGCCCAAGCCCGATATCCCGCGGCAAGAGGGCTTCGGCCCGTGCTCATACATGGCCAGTTCGTCCGGGCCGACCAGCTCGACGACTTCAAGGCCCTGGGGGTCATACCCTCGCTCTTTCCGATGCACACCTTCTACTGGGGTGACTGGCACCTCCAGCATACGGTCGGGCCGCACAAGGGCCAGAACATCTCGCCCACCGGTTGGGTGCTCGAGCGCGGCATGCTGTTCACCAGCCATCACGATGCCCCGGTCGCCTTCCCGGACTCGATGCGGGTGCTCGATGCCACGGTCACCCGCCGAGCACGCGGCTCAGGTGTAGTCGTCGGCCCACAACACAGGGTTGACGTGATCACTGCCCTCAAGGCCATGACCATCTGGCCGGCTTACCAGCATTTTGAAGAGTCACGGAAAGGCTCGCTCGAGGTCGGCAAGCTGGCTGACTTCGTGATCCTCTCGGCCGACCCCACCGCTGTCGATCCGGAGACGCTCGATACCTTGAGAGTCACGGAGACCGTGAAGGAGGGCCAGACTGTCTTCCGCCTCGATACGCGGAGCGCGCAGGTAAGAGAGAATCCGGGTTTCACAGATGCGATGCAGGTACTCGCGGGCTTCAGCCATGCGCCACGCTTGATCCATTCCACCGCCTGGGCGCGTACTATCGGCGTACAGGCGGGCGGCACCTCGACGGGCTGCCTGTCTGACCTCTTCCTCGCCATGTCCGATGCCATGGTTTCGGCGCCCATGCGCTGAGGCAGCATGTGTGTGGCGAATTGATATTCAAGCGGCTACAGGTAGCTGGTACAGCCCGCGGCAATGCGATCTCCACTGGAATTGATTTAAGTCGGCACGGCACCTGCGTCACCATGGCAGAACGCCTATGTGGAACGCGTGATTGGGACGCTACGCCGAGAACTTTTCGACCACGTTATCGTGCTCAACGAGAGGCATCTCAAGAGACTTATGGGGACCTCGAAAAATGCCGTCCATGGCATTTTTCTCCACGGGAAAGCGAAAAATGCGGTTTTCGCTATCCTTCATTTTCAATCACTTGTCGTGATTGAAAATGGCGACACATCCCTGTGCCGCGCGTCCACCTCGATTTTTCGAGGCGCCCTTATGTCATCGTATCTCGATTACTACCATCCGTGGCGAACACACCAATCCTTGGGTCGAGACACGCCAAAAGGTCGTCCCGTACGAGCAGCGGAGCCCAGAAACGTTGTTGAATTCCCGGCCGTCTACGGCCTACACCATGTCTATCTTCCGAAAGCTGCATGAATATTCGGGATCCACAGGTAGTGCCGGACGCAAACCCGCAATGTGATCGGTTGTTGGACGCTTGTCGGCGACTTATTGGTCGTCTGGTCGGGTGAGTTGTGATTTGTCGCGGCTGCGGTTGGCGGGTTGGTAAAACAACGGATTTGAGCTCAAAAGGGTGTTTATGCTTCCTATACCCCGACGTACTCCTGGGCTGGGCGCGCTGGCGGGAGCCCGACCGTGAGGAATTCGACTTCTACTTCCGTCGGCTCTGGGTCTGAGTCGAATGACGCAACAGATCGAACCGTGCCAAATCGGCCTGGCACAGGCTCAGATTATCTGAGAGCTGTACCGATAACTCCAAGGTAAGACCGCTCCTCGGCAGTAACGAGATCACCAGGTACACGGCCGTGCTGAAGACACGCCGCAGCTTTAGACTGAACAGTGAAAAGAAGGGGCTAAATCGAATTGCCGACAACCTTTTCGAGCGCAGCGCGCATGGCACCCAGTATCAGCTCACGGGGTTCCTGCTCGTGGAGTTCAGGCACAGACCAACCCATGATCCGGCTGTACTTGTTCAGCAGGTGTTGCATGTCATCTTCCAACTCGTCTTGATAGCGCTCCATGACGGCTTGTTCAACATCGGTCATCGCTCTCTCCCCAGGTTTCTTTCCCGCTTTGATCTGCTTGCGAAGGATTCAATGATCACCGCGTGCACGGTGCTTCGCCCTAATAAACGCGCTGTGCGGCACGTGTAACAGTTCCGTGATCTTGCGCACCAGATGCTCTTCATATATGTGCAGTGAGTCGTTCGCATAGGCAATGCGCCACAGTCTTTCGATCAGCGCGACCTTCTGCTCTTGCGCATAGTTTTTATTGATCAACGAGGTGAACTGGAAATAATCGGTGGCGTCTGCTCGTTCCGGCTCAGCCAACTCCAGAAGTTTTGCAGCATCTTCTTCATCCAGGCCAAAGTGCTCCAGCACCTCTGCCTTTGCCGCTTCACACTGTTCCGGCCGAAGCTCACCATCCATAAAGACCATCTCGAGCAGCAGTGCACCGCTTGCAAGACGCAGCACATGTTCTGAGTCTTCGTCAGTGGTCACGCTTCTGGGCGAAAGCCGCTCATCGAAGAAGTCCTTGATTCGTTGCAGCATGTTAAGCCTTCGTTCGGGTTTTATCGCCGGCAGCGAAAAGTCGGGGATGATCATCATCCGACTAGAGTTAGCGGCCGACCAACATCTGAATTTTTAGAGATGTAATATACCGATCATTTCTTCGCTGTACAGATCCAGGGCGCCGGTCCCCGCTATGGTAATGCGCTGAGTGTCCATCAACAGATCGTCACTGCATGCCACACCGTCCTCGATGTCGACGTTCGCCACCAGGCAATTGATCTGCGTGACATCGGCGGAGAGCCAGCTCGAGGACAACATGGTGGTCAAGAGGTCTGAACCCCAGAGGTCGAGCCGGCGACTGCCGATCGGTCCATCTTCGCCCACGATGATCAACTGACCGTTTGCATCACCCAGAAATTCACGCCGCGTGCGGCCATCGCCCGATAGCCTCAGGGTGACATCCAGTCGCCCCTCCACAACCTCAGCTGCGCCGGTCTGTTTCAGCAACAGACCATAGTTGATATCTTCCGCGATGAGCTCGACGTTGATCGCGGGCGTGTCCTGCGAGGCATCGATGAAGATATCGCCCTCGACCAGCGCGCCCGTAAAGCTATGCGCGCGAAATGGCGCGAGCCTAAACACACCGTCTTGGAGCGAGGCCCTGAATTTCAGATCGCCCAGATCCCCGGCCTCGGTGCTCAGACGCTTGCCGCGGAACACCACCTCGGCGTCGTGTGCACGCATGCCCTCGATCGGCAGATCATAGTCGGGAATCACGTGCTTCCGCGTTACCGGTGAGGCCTCCGTCTCGTTGACCGGAAGCAACTCGCGCAGATAGATCTGATCCGAGTAGAGCTCGGCCTCGACTCTGGGTCGTTCCTGGCGATGAAAGACCGTCAGCTTGCCGCCAATATCGCTGCGACCGGAACGGAGCTTAAAATCATCCAGAACGATCCGGCCTGGCTGATCAACCACGCGACCTGCGATCGAATAGGCGCCCGCTATCGGCAGGATCAGGTCGAACAGGGGCAACAGGGCGTCGATCTCGGCACCGCTGAGCTGGAACCCGACATCGAAACCACTGCCCTCCAGCGGATGCTCAACGCTGCCGCTGGCCTTAAAACCAATCCTGATTACCCCCATTGCTCAGCCATGCTGAGCAGCCTCTGTGGCATGGGCGGTTCAGTTACGGTAGTAGCTGCAGTATTCACGAAGGATTCGGCTAAGGTGTCGCTCATTGAGCACGATGACGTGGTCTAAACAATCCCGGCGAATGGAACCGATCACGCGTTCGACGGACGGATTTTGCCGAGGCGATCGAGGCGCTGTAATCACCTCCTCGATTGCCAAGTTCTTGATCCGTCGTTGCACAGTGTCACCATAGATGCGATCGCGGTCATGCAACAGATAACGTGGTGCGGTATCGAACGGAAACGTGTCAACGATCCGATGGGTGGTCCATTGGGCAGTTGGGTTCGCAGTCACATTGAAGTGCATAATCTGACGACGGTATTGCCGGCAACCAATTCAGCGTGCGAACGATGCTTCAAAAAAATCCAAGGAAATTCATGGACTTTCAGCCGGTTGAGTTTTCAGAAGGCACCGGCATGGGTTGGTGGAAAATACAAACTCTTCTTTCAGATATCATCCGAATTCATGACGACGGCACCCAAACAAGCACTGACAGTTCTGCTCAAGGCGGGTACGCGCGAACACCATCGCCGTGCAGAACGTGCCGGCATCGTGGCCAGGATTCTGCGGCAATCCGTTTCACATAGTGAATATCGCCGCTACCTGCACGAGTTGGCGATCATCTATGCGGCGATGGAGGAACGATTGAGCGCCCTGCGCGATCATCCTACGCTGGCGCCCCTGGCTGCCCCCGGTCTCGCCCGATCGCCGTCGCTGAAACGCGACTTGGCCAGGCTGGATCCCCGATATGAAAGCGGCGCTCGGCCAATGACGCTGGCGGGCTCTCGCTACCGCGATCGCCTATTGAGCGCCGACCTGCCGATGTTGGTGGCGCATGCCTATGTCCGATACCTGGGTGATCTCAACGGCGGACAACGCTTACGCCGCCTTTTGACAGAAGCACTCCACCTCGATTCCGACAGCTTGTCCTTTTACCGCTTCGACGCCATTACAGACCTCGAAAGCTGTATTCAGCAACTGCGCCATGCAATCGATCGGGGCGTCGCCAGCGACGATCACGGCCGTGTTGTCGAAGAGGCAGCGCGGGCCTTCGAATTCAATATCCTGCTGGCCGAGGCGGTTGTGAAATGATCCCCCATTGTCGTTGACGCGCACACTCGGGGCGTTGTCATCCCGACCGACGAGACAGCAGGTCCCTCAGTGTCTGT
Source organism: uncultured Gammaproteobacteria bacterium (assembly GCA_963808165.1). Classification (GTDB taxonomy): domain Bacteria; phylum Pseudomonadota; class Gammaproteobacteria; order Chromatiales; family Chromatiaceae; genus Thiosocius. Next base: position 532,082 of record CAWEET010000001.1, read on the forward strand.
TTCGTCCTGATGACCGAGTCGAAAACGGATGCAAGCATCCGCGGCACCCTCTCGACGTCCATACCATCGGTGATCTCCAAGGCAGCAATTCTAGCGTTGTTGACCACGTTTGAAACCAAATTGCGGTAGATGAGGCCGGTTTCGCTGGTCAAAGGTACCTCTGAATCGTGGTGGGTCGACACGACATCTTCCTGGAACTGGCGTCGAGCCTTCTCTCTCGATCTTGCATCGCTGACGTCGATGAAATGCAGAACAAAACCGAGTATCCGGTAACCTTCGACAACAACCGGCTCTGCTTCCGCCCTGAGTGCACGGATCTCACCTTCTCCAGACTGGATTTCGATCTCACTTCGCCAGGGTTGACGGTCGCGAACCATCACTTCAAGCAGCTCACGAACGATCCGTGGCTGACGAAAGACATTGGGTAAATCGTCAAGCGTCATGAGGTTGAGATGCACCGCCGGCAGCAAGCGGTAAAAGGCGTCGTTGACCAACAGGAGACGCCCGGACGGATCGGTTACCACGACGGGTTGACGCGCCTGCCTTACGTCACGCCGCACTTGCTCCAACTGATCCTCAGCGATCAACATCCGGACAGCTCGAAACTGGTACACCATGCTTTCGATCAGCTCACCGATACGTTGCGCGGTCGCTCTATCGGTTATCGACCAATGATCCGAGGTACCCTCCACCTGCTGATGCCACTTTGCGAATGAACGACGGGGAGACAGTTCTTTGGGGTCATCGCCAAACTCCACGGGTTTATTGGGATTGCCTCCCCATGTCACCGTCCTGATGCGCTCGGGCCGGAACCACATGAGGTACTCGCCCGGTGAGCGTGAGACTGGTACGGCGACGATGCCGCTGGCCACCGGTTTCAACATGGCCAAGCCCTCGATGCGGTCACCGAGCGCCGACGTTTCGAATAGCTCCTCGGTGAAGTTCTCGTCAAGCCACTCCGCTATGGCCCGCACCTGCTGGGTACCCGGGACTTCCCCCGTCGAGATGACGTTACCCTCATAGGTCAGTGCGACACCGGTCGCATCCAACGGTTGCATCAGTATCTGGTTGTTTTCGAACAGGGCGGACTGCCAGTCACCGTCGTTTCTGATTGCCTCGATCATGCGCTGTTCGATCCGCGTGACTGAAAGTTCGGCCGCAGAACGGGCAAAGCCTTCGAGGGCAGCGATTCGCGTGGCAACCGCTTCGGCAATGACCTCACAAACCCCGCGTATCTCGTAGGACGGGTTCCGCGCTCGATAGTGGTGGCAGGCAATCAGGCCCCAGAGCGTACCCGCCGCCATCAGCGAAATGACCAGCGTCGCATTGACCCCCATGTTCTTGAGGTACTGAACGTGGATCGGCGACACGCTGCGCAGCGAACATAGAGACATGTCGAGTTCACGACCGGGGGCAGGCTGCGCGGGTCGCAAGGGTACCGGTCGGTAATCGATATCGACCAACACGCGCACCCGATGACGTTCATACAGGCGGCGCGCAATCTGCGGGATATCAGAAGCCGGGTAACGATTGCCGAGAAAAGCCTCCAGGTCCGGATTCCGCTGTTCTGCGAACACCTGGCCGTGCCCGTCTTGATCGAACCGATACACCATCACCCGATCGTAGCCAGTGAGTTCCTTGACCAGCCTGGCAGTGTCGTCAGCAAGCTCCTGCAATGTGAGTGCTGACAACACCGCCTGCAAAGCGCGTTCGAGAAACGTCGATTGATCCGGCGGTGGATGCGCCGGTTCCAGTTCCAGCACGATCAACGAACCATCGACCGCGTGGACCGAGACATCAAACGTTCGACCAGCACCGGCTTTCCCGCAAGTCACCGATCGGGCACGGCGTTCGATCGGTTCACCGGCGGCTGCAGCATCGAGAGCAGCATCGACCTGGATCAGCGGTCGGCCGATCGGATCGCCCTCGATGGCCAGGAAATCAGCGACATTTTCGCTAACCTGGATGATGGTGTGGTCAGATGCCCGTAGTACCAGCAGAGCACCATGTGGCTGGATAGAGGCGGGCGTATGGATCTGCTCGAGTTCACAATTCGACAGGTCTGCCGTGCCGAACGCAGGTGGATCAACTTGGCGGAATGTCACGTCATTACAACCCGTTGGTAGGTTTTGGTTATTGACGACTCAATCCGCGTCTCGAGCTGTTTCCATACCGTAGCGCAGGATCTTGTCATAAAGGGACTGGCGACTGATTCCAAGCAGACGCGCCGCAGCAGTCCTGTTTCCTTCCAACTCATCCAGCGCAGCCTCGATATAGTGCTTCTCCACCAGTGCGACAGCTTGCCCCACCAGGCCCTTCAGCGTCGCAGCCTGTAACTGATCGGTAACCGCATTCAGCAACTGCGCAAGCGCCAGATAGCGGTCAGAGTGGCATCCCATGATCGCCAACTGGCCGTCCCGAACGTAAACGAAAATCTGCGCAGGCTCGACCGCCGTGTTCATTACCGCGGCGATGTCTGCGTCGAAACGACCGCCTCGGGCCCCTATCAATGTTGTCGAAAAGTGTTTCACCATGCCATCGGTGGCCAGGGACGACAGAAGCGTTGCAAGACCGCTGCCCGTTGGCTCGCACCAATCCGCGAAAGGCCTTCCTATGACGTCGTCTTCCACTGTTTCTTCGAGCAGGGACAGCAAAGTGGCATTGAGTCCGGCAACAACACCGTTTGCATCCAAGACGGCCATCCCGTCCGGCGCAAGACTGACGATGCTCTTGGCAGCGATCGCCGTAATTTCGCTGTCGCCAGCGGCCGAGCGGGCATTCGGCGAATCGCTCAGATTGATCAAAAGAAAGTCTGCCTTATCGATATCCAGCAGCGAGGCATTCAATACCAACGGCAAGGCATTATGACCGAATCGTGCAACGACGCGCGGCGCCTTCCCCTCGCTGGTAGCGCGTTGCAGCGTCTTTCGGACGAGCTCACGGTCGGCACTATGCACCAGGTCGAGAAGCGTTTGACCGCCTATTTCCATCGGTTTCAGCGACGCCAAGCCCAGAGCGGCGATGGCCGCCGGGTTGGCCTCGCTGATCGAGAAATCCCGAGCTCGTACCATCGCCAAGGCATCGCCTGTGGATTCGAACAAGGTGCGGTACTTGTTCTCGAACTCGCGCAACTGCCAATAATTTCTTTCTATCGCCGTTCGCGCAGCCGCCAAGCGTGACTGCAATTGGGCAACGCCACGGACGTCACGCCCAATTGCGACGATGCCGCTGCTCCGCAGGCGAACGGCAAGATACTCGAACGGTATCGTCAAGCCACTGGGGAAGCGTTGCTGCAGGCGGACATAGCGCGACACGCCTTGCCGATCGGCGGCTCGCACCAGATCGAGCAACTGCTGCCGATCAAGCCCTTCGACCGTGTTGGACCAGGTCTTTCCTATCCAGTTGTCGCAAGTCTCATCAGCGAGCGCGTTTGCCAACGCCACACGCTGAATCACGCCATTGCGGTCGAGAAACATCTCGATGTCAGGTTGTGTCGCATCGTCAGTCGTCATCTCTATTCATCCAGCCGCTGAACACACCGTTTAGACAGGCAGGCGATCGTCCGACAGGCGCAAGTTTCCTGCCTTAACGAGTCGACGGAGCTGACCCCTAACGTACACGGATAGATGCCGTAAAGATAGGCATCCGCGGCTTGTTATATCGGCTTCTGGGCGCGTTAAATCGCTTTTTTGGCGCGTTTCCGCGGCGAAACGGCCATGCTTCAATGAATGCTGCCGTAGTTGTGAGTCGACCACTGTCGACATCCATTGAGCTACCGGGCACCCCGACCGTTTACGTCAGGAACAGGTTTCGCAACGGGAATCGACGACGTCCGGTCGACTCTCATGAGGAAGAAACCCCACGCGACAGGCGGGCCCCGGTTCTCCAGTTGCCGTCAAAGTCCGACGAACACCCGCCAGCGGTAAGACAACGTTTCGGCCTGTGTATGGCGAATTGTTATTCAAGCGGCTACGGGTAACTGGTATAGCCCGCGGCAATGAGATTGCCACTGGAATTGTTCGAGATCGGCACGGCGGCCGATGGCTTTGCCAGCGGTTTTCGACGGTGTATCGCCGTCGAGCGAAGTGTGCACGCGATGCGCGTGGTAATACTGCCGAAATCCTTCCCGTTTTCGCCGCAGATCATTGGTGTTCCAGAAGAACACATGGTCAAGGAATTCGCGGCGCAGGGTGCCGATCAGTCGCTCGATGAATGGGTGCGATAAGGGCACGTAGGGAACCGTTTTGATCTTCTGAATCTCCAGGATGCGCAGATTCGCCTGCCAGCGATGGAACTGGAATAACGGGTCATTATCAGAACTCAGATAGTGCGGAGTGCCCTGGGTAGAAATCGCTATGTTGAACATATGACAAAGGGCAATACCATCGACAGCACCGGCGTGCACAGCGAAACCTACGATGCGCCGAGTGGATTGATCCATGACATGGCAGCGCAGGGCAGGGGAGGTCACATTCCGGAACAAGACTGCCGAAGTTTGCCGTTTCTAAGTGACAATTGAGAATTCGCCACCCACACGACTTTTCCACCGCCAATAGCGTCGAAAGCCCTCTCGGTGCCAACGCATTGCGGTCTCAGGGTGCAATGCGTGCAACATCGCCCGTCATCCGTTTACATGCTTTGCGCACAGAACCCAGAACAGACGTTCAAGCGCCGACGCTCGCGGGCGCTTCACCGACGCCTTGAGCATTGCGAGCTGCTGGCGCAGTGCTAGATTCTCGAAGGTCAATCGTCGGTGCGACAGGAATAGCGAGCATAATGTCGTCAGTACTGCGAGCAACCGATTCAGCATGCCAATGATGCTTCAACAAACACCAGGGAACTTCGACGACTTCCAACCGATTGAGCCTTGAGAAGGCACAAGTGATTCGCCATCCACACGCTGCTGGCTGATCGGCCAGACATTTGCATCGAGCTTACGAGAGGATCTCGAAAGTCGTATGGCGGTGTCCTCGCTTGATGCGGTAGCTTAAGAAATCGCCGCGATCGATGGTGAAAACCTTGCGTACCTTTAAGGCTTCCGCGAGCGCCACCAGTGACGCGTCAGCGAGATCCATGGGATGATCTGCGTACTGCATCATCAGCTCGAACATCCTGGTCAAAATCTTGTCGTCGAGATACCAGACATTGAGTCCTTGGCCTGTGACAAAGTCCATCAGGCGTTGTGCGCCGATGCTGCCTGGGTGGAGCAGGTGAAAAGCTTCCGTGAGAACGGGAATCGTGGTGCACAAGGGTTCCTCAATACGCCTGAGCACGGCTACGCATCGTTTATGATCTTGATTCGCAGGGTCGAAGAGCGCGACGATTGTCCCGGTATCGGCCAGAATCATCTCTTGTGTTTCCGACGGATTGCTTCCTTGATCGCAGACTTGGCGTGCCGGGCAGGCTCAATCGCGTAACCGCCCTCGCCAAGATCCAGCTCACGGTAGATCGCAAAAGGATTGCCGGCAGCCTGCTGCATTGCCTGTTCCTCGTAGGCACTCAGACCGCGCTTAAGAACCTCAGAAATTGACAACCCAGTGACCTTTTTCAACTTCGCTAGGGTCTTCTCAGCTTCGTCGTCGAGTCGCACCGTTCTGGTTCCCATCGCCGCCTTCCTCTAGATAGTCGTAATACAAAGTGTAATACAGTCGCGCGAGCAACGCAACGTGCCAGCGAAATCGTCGACAGCCTTCGCTTACACATCTCTAACTCCGCAGAATCCGTGAAAAAACCACACCGGGCAATACTTCTGGCCGAACCTTTTCCTGGGGCGGTGGCTCAAGGGAGTATCCGGTGTTTGCGAAGGGATTCAGCGGATTATGAAGTAGTGAGTTGGGGATGCCCATGGGGATCGGAAAATTGGGTGTCTGCGCGAGCAGAGAGTGGGTCGCTTCGATTTTCACGGCGGTTGAAATCGTAGCTGCCGTTTACGGACATTCGAACGTTGGCAGTTCGGAAAGTAGTCAGACATCCTCACCGCATGGAACAAGCAGATCTTCAAGCACGTTTTGCTCGATTCAATACATGGAGTAGGGGTGACCAGCGGGCGCCGCATAAACCGTTGATGATCCTGTATGCACTTGGCCAGTTCAAAGCAGGCAAACCGCGCCAAAACGTTAAAGACCAACGTCAGCACTGTGGTTTGAGAAGAACCTCGAGGGCGCGGAACAAGGATAAGCTTATCGAGCGAACGCACTCTCGTAGCTGTTTCGGTCCAGTATAATTCGAATATTCTAGAAATTTGCAAATGTCTTTCGGCTGCCCTACGCTCCAGGCATGGATCTGGAACTCGCGGCACAACGACTTGCTGAACTCGGCCACAGCACGCGCCTGGCAGTGTTTCGTCAGCTGGTCCGCTGCGGCCCCGGAGGTTGCCGGGTCGGCGAGGTGCAGCAGATGCTCGGCGTCCCGGCGTCGACGCTGTCACACCATATCGGGCGGCTGGTCAGTGTCGGTCTCGTGAGGCAGCAGCGCGACGGGCGTATTCTCTACTGCCAGCCGAAGATCGATGCCTTCAACGAGACCATAAGCTACCTGACCGAGGAATGCTGCCAGGTAAGTTGTGACATCGATTCAGCCTGCGTGCCGGTAAACCCGGCAACGTCTCGCGCGCCCGGCCGCGGAGAACCGGAGTGACCGCCCAGTCATTATTCGGGCAGTTGCTCGAGACGGGCCTGTACGCCCTGCAACTGTTCGCCGAACTCGCCGTGCTGTTCGTGCTGATCAGTTTCCTGGTCGGTGCGCTGCAGGAATGGCTGCCTGCCGACAAGACCCACCATTACCTGTCGGCCCGGCACGGTCGTGGCTACTTGATCGGTGCCCTGATCGGCGCCGCGACGCCGTTCTGCAGCTGTTCGACCGTCCCCATGACGCTCGGCCTGCTCAAGTCGGGCGCCGGCTTCGGCCCGACCATGACGCTATTGTTCACGTCGCCGCTGGTGAACCCGATCATCATCGCGCTGTTCTGGATCACGTTCGGCGTCGAGCTGACCTTGCTCTACACAGCCATGAGCCTAGGCATGGCTGTCGGCGTCGCGTGGCTGATGGATCGGGCCGGGTTCGAGCGCCATCTGCGCAACGATGTCATCGGAAGACGTGTAGAGACGACCAGCGTGCCGCTGACCAGTCTGGAGGTCGACGCGAACACGCAATCGCACAATGTCGCATCCAATCCGCCGGTCACGGTTACCCTGGACGCTTCCGGGATCGGCGTCGCGCGGCCCGGGCTCACGGTCGAGGCGCCGCTGAAGGGCCGCGCTAGGCGGTTGTTGACCGATGCGATCAAGCAGTTTCGCAGCTTTCTGCCGCATGTCGTGATCGGCGTCATGATTGGCGCTTTCGCCCACGGCTTCGTGCCCGACGCCTGGCTGGTTGAGTATGCCGGCGAAGGGAACGTCTGGGCGATCCCCCTGGCCGCCATCATCGGCGTGCCGCTTTACGTGCGTGGCTCGACGATGATCCCGATCGCGATGACCCTGACCGCAAAAGGCATGGGCATCGGTGCGGTGATTGCGCTGGTCGTCGGCGGCGCCGGGGCCTCGCTCCCCGAGATGGTGATGCTGAAGCGCATGTTCCGCTGGCCGATCCTGCTGGCATTCCTGTTCTCGGTGTTCGGTATTGCGATCACCACTGGTTACCTTGCGGAGGCCCTTGTCTGATGATCCCTAAACCTTTCCATCGCGTTCGTCACACCACACGGCGACTGATGCAGTCGATTGGCCTGCTTTTCCTGCTGGGCAGTTTCGTGCCCGCCATAGCCGGCCCGGTGCTGCAACCGATGAAACTCGCTGACGGCGTCTATGCCCTGGTCGGTCCGATCAGCGACCGCGATCCCCGCAACCTGGGCAACAACGCCAACTTCGGCATCGTCATCACCGCGGAGGGTGTCGTCCTGATTGACCCGGGCGCGACGTTCAAGGGCGCCAGGATGATTCACGACGCCGTGCTCGCGATCACCGATAGGCCGATCAGGGTGGTGATCAACACGGGCGGACAGGACCATCGCTGGCTGGGAAACGACTATTTCAAGGCGCTCGGCGCCCGCGTGATCGCCAGTGAGAATGCGGTTATCGACCAGCGAACCCGGCTCACCGACCAGTTGTCCAGGCTCGGCGGCTCGGTCGGTGACGACGGGATGCAAGGGACGACGGCTGTATACGCCGACGAGACGTTTTCAGACAGCAAGGTCGTCGAACTGGGCGGCGAGCGCATCGAGATCCACCATGCCGGCCATGCGCATACGCCGGGTGACAGCTTCGTCTGGCTGCCTGAGCGCAAGATCCTGTTCAGTGGCGACATCGTTTATGTCGACCGCATGTTGGGTGTCGGCCCGCAATCGGCACATCGCAGCTGGATAGCCGCGTTCGAGGCCATCGTGACCAAGGCCCCGGAGGTAGTGGTGCCCGGACACGGCAAGCCCACGACGCTGGACAAGGCCAGGGCGGATACCTATGACTATCTTGTCTTCCTGCGCGCAGCGGTCCAGCAGTTCATCGAAGACGGCAACGGTATGGAAGCGATCAGCAGGATCGACCAATCGCGGTTTGACTACCTCGCCAACTACGACGCGCTCAAAGGGCGCAACGCGCAGCGCGTCTACGAAGAGATCGAATGGGAATAGCGCGGACGCAACGTACCGCAGTTTCCAGTAACGGCTACCGTGCATGATAAAAGGTCAAGGGGTCAGTGTTCTCGATCGAGTTCAACAACCCTGATTCCCTGCTGTGTTACCCAATCAAAAAATGCTCGGCCTTACGGTTGGAAGAAACTCAGAATCGCCACCAGGACTTCTTCCGTGGTTGCTTGAATTCCAGCAGTTTTGGGTCAACGTCACTGTTTAGTTCCGGCACATAGATTGTTGTGCTTTTGACCTGAAAATCGTCAAAGGCGGTTTCCTTGAAAATCTTCCGAAGCAGGAAACTTTCCTTGTCGATCCAATAGGTCACAATGCCGCGACCGAACCGATCCAGGATGCGGAAGCAATCCCTGTCGCCCAGTTTTTCATCCTGGATGCGAATGGGCTTGTTGAAACGGATGGCGCGGCGCCATGTGATTTTCTTCGGCAAGAGCATGCCAGGAACTGTGATCGCCGATTCGCTCGATACCCCGGTTGCTGCGGCTATTGCGCGATCGAGTGTTGTCAGCTGCATATCGTGTTCCAGATCCCAGTGAACGCGCAGCTCGTTTCCATCCTGATGAATGATAAACCGCCGTTCGCTTTGCGCGGGTGGCGTCTCCCGAAATTCGTATCGAAAACGATCAGGCTGGACAAAGGCGGTGGTGAATGGTTTTACCGCGGTGCGGGTGCTATTCGGCTGGAAGAACACGTCTTTCACCATGCCCGAGTCTTGATAAGACTGGCTATCGGCGTAGACGCTTTTCATGCGTTCGATAATGTCATCTGCGGTTTGCTTGTTTTCAGTCGGTGGAGTCTCGGCAATGACCGGCGATACCAGGACAGCAAGGCACAGACAGATCACAAGCTGGCCAACTGGAGACGGGTGAGGGGTCGAATGCACTCAACAGTCTCCTGGACAGAGAATACGGAAAGAACAACCTGATCGAAGGACATCATAGTCGCCATCCTACGAACCTCAAACGGCCAGTCCGGTGTCTTACGCCGGTACATACCCGGCTTTCCCGGCAGTGCAAAATCGGGGACGAAATCGGGGACGTACCACGATAGTGGCTCTCGAAGCTGTCGGCAGCCCTCGTTCACATCTCTCTAACTCCGCAGAATCTGCCGAGAAACCACTCCGGGCAACACTTCTGGCCGAACCTTTGCCTGGGGCGGTGGCTCAAGGGCTTGTACTGATGTTTGCGTGAGAAATAAATGAGTTAAGATTCGGGTAAAACCAAAGACCTGCGCAAATCAGGGTGTTATGAACGCGCGGGGAGAGATTCGAACTCTCTTCGATTTTCGCGGCGGCCAGTAAGACCGGTGTCACCTGTGACCGGTCATTCCCGGGTTAGGCGATCGAGCTGCCAGGATGGTTTCCACGTCCGGGTCGGCTAACGGTCGCACCCAGGAGCGGCCAATTGGCCTGATCGCTACAATTGCGATTCCGCCCAGTTTGTACTAGCTTGGCTGAACGGCGTGAGCAATCGTCCGCCACTGTTCATTTCTCCATCACAGCAACCCGGCGTGGACTCCATGCCATACCGTCCGGGGCCTCATGGTGCCGAAGAAACAACTCTCGTTCTATCAGTGCTGGCAGCTCAAAGGTATCGGCAAGATCTGCCAGTGGGTCCGTCACGAAAACAGTATCGCCTCGGATCAGTATCCCGAAATAGCCGATCTGCGGGGTGCCGTCGCGGAGCGGCTTTTCGGCGATCATCTGACGCTTCTTGACGTCGTACACGCGCAGGTAGTTCGGCACTTCGCCGGCACCGCTCCCGTTCGGCACGACCGCATAGCGGCCATCGGCAGTCATCTCGATGCGCCCCGCATACGGTCTTGATGGCAGGGTGGCCACGATCTTCAGGCTGGCGGCGTCAATCACCGAGATCGTTTCTTCACCGCGGTTCGCAACCCAGATCTCGCTACCGGCTGGGTTGACAGCCAAGCCCTCGGCGCCGGCCCCAGTAGGGACGACGACCGTGTCGCGTTCCTCGTCCAGGAAAATCACGGAAAGGGCGCCTTTCCCTTTGCGACTCGTCACATAAGCCCGCGAGCCGTCGGGACTGAGTCGCACCATATGCCCCTCTCTGGCGCCGGTGGGATAAGTCCGAACTACCTCCCCCGCCTCAAGATCGATCAGCGCTAACTGGTCTGACTCTTCTAGCGTTGCGACCGCCCGTTTACCGTCTGGCAGGAACAGTGCCGTGTGCGGGCGCGAGTTCGGCCCAAGATCAATCCGTGACAGAACCGTGGCTGTCTCGATATCGATCAGCACCAGATGCTGACCGTGACGCTTCTTAGTACCGTACTCGCTTGTCAGGGCCAGTCGACCATCGGGCGAAACATCCACTTCGTGCGGGATAACGGGGCCAATCGGCAGGCGAGCGACCTCTACACGCGTTGGAAAGTCGATCAGCGAGATGCTGCCCCCGTCGCGGTTGGCCACGAGCAGCGTGCCTTCCATTGCCAGTAATCGGCTTGAAAAAAGTAGGTTGGACACCAGGAAAAATAGAATGATTACTTTTGAGCTCGCTCGTCTCATCGTTTCGCCTCTTCGAACAGAGTTAATCATGGATCCGACAGACATCGGGATCAGAACGGTAGTCTAGTGTAGGTCGTCAAACAGTATGTAACTTATAAGTACAGTGATTCAGGCTGATATATCGTAGAAAACATGTAAAATGGGGCAAATCGAATGTTTCAATCTTTAAGGCGACCGACACTAGGTGCGATCTTATGGCCTATTTCAACGGCACCAGCATGGAGGAAGCGAGCATTACCGGAAACAGATCGCATTTACTACTGTACACGGCCGCCCGTGATCAAGGCCTGGTTTCAATTCTCCAGACAAGTCCGCATCCAACCAAAAGCGGACGCCGGGGCGTTCGTATCTTCTGTACACCGAAGATAAACGGGTACTAGAATTGCTTGAGGACCTCGTGGAAAATCCTACGCAGGACGAAGCGGTATCCCAGGTTTATATGGTACTGAAGAACCGGAACTGAGCACCCTCAACTATCCTGCAACAACACCGCCGGATTTAGCCGCATGGCCCTTAGCGTCGGCAACAGCCCACCCAGAAGCGCCACTGAACTGACGGCGCCAGCCACCAGCGCACCCAGCCACCACAAATCGCCGGCCGGCAGTTTTAACGCCAGGTCCGCCACCGGCAGCGCGATCAGAGACCCGAGCCCTGTCGCGAAAACGGTCGCAAGGAGCGTAAGTAACCCGGTCTCAAGCAACATGGATTGCCGAATGGCCCGGTGCCTGGCACCGAGGCAGTGCAGCAGGTTGGCCACATAGAGTTGTCGCCTGCGGCTTACACTCACCACGCTCGACAGCACCAGAAGACTTGCCATCAGGCTGACGGTGGCAACGGCTACGAGGCCGGCAGCGGCCTTGTTGAGCAGATCACCGGCGGTTTCCAGCCAGTCGGCGGTGCGCAGTGTGATCACGTTGGGGATGTTTTGCGACAGCCATTGCTGGGAGGCTTTGGCGGCCTCATCGCTCTGGTAGACCGCGCCTACGTACAGGCTGATTAATTCGTTCAGTGCGCCTTCCTGCAGAATGCCTTCAAACCAGAACCGGGTTTGAAGGCCTTTCTGCCGGTAGATGGCGCGGATTTCAGCGGTGATGGTCTTGTGCTGGGCAGTGAATTCCACCTTGTCACCGACACCCAAGCCCAGCTGGTAGGCTTCCCGATCCTCCATGGCCATAAAGGCAGGCTCTCCTTCCGGTGCGGAAGCACTCCACCAAGTGCCTTCCAGCAGTTCAAGGGCTTCCGGATTGCCCGAGAGGTAACTGAGTTTGTATTCATCCCCCATGGCCTCGCGCCTGGCCTCCGGATTGTCCGCGAGTACCTCGGCAATCGGTTGCTGATTAATCGTAGCCAGGCGGGAGCGAACCAGTGGCAAAAGCTCTACCCTGCTGGAGGAATCCAGCGTTTCGAAGCCGGCCTCAAGCGCCTGCCTCTGGTCTGGGAATACGTCATACAAAATCAACGCGGGTGATTCCGCCGGTATGGTGGTTTCAAGCGCTCGCAGGAGCGTGGTAACCATCAGGGTGCACGCCACCACAAGGGTCAGTGCTGTACCCAGCGACAGCAGTATTGTCCTCAGTGGCGAATCCGGCCCGTGGAGATTGGCCAGCGCCAGCCGCCGGGCAAACTTGCGGTTGGCATAACCGCTGTCTTCCAGCGTTTTGGCAGCCCCGCGCAATCCCTTGATCAGACCTTCCAGCAGTCCCCAGAGCAAGATCACCGCCAGCAGGAACAGAAAACCCAGATGCGGGGATGGCAACCAGAACAGCGTGGCGGCGATAGTGACCGCGACTAGCAGGTAGCTGGCAATGCGCCAACTGCGAGGCTCATTGGGTGCGGCCTGAACCTGGCCCCGAAAAAGCCCGGCCGGAGAGGCTGCGAGTGCCCTGGCCAACGCCGGCAGCGCGAAGACATAGGCGGTCAGCACCGCAAACAGCCAGCTCAGCAGCAAGGGGAACAACCAAAGGGACAGCCAGTGCCCCGCTCCGTCCGGCCCGGATAGCGCAAGGGCATCGCTGGCCAGACTGCTGGCCATCGCAGAAAGCCCAAGCCCGATGCCGCCGCCGACAAGGCCAGCCAGGCTGCCCAGTATGCCGATCTGCAACAGGTAGATGCCCACCAGCGGTTTGCGGCGCAGGCCCAGTGTCTGCAGCGTGGCCATGGTGCCCAATTTTTCGTCCAGGTAGGCGTGTATGCTGTTGGCAACACCAAGGCCGCCAATGAACAGCGTGGTGAAGGCAATGAGGATCAGCCCCGTAGCAATCTGGTCCAGTCGCTCGGAGATACGTTCGCTGCGCTCAGCAAAGGTGGTGATGTCCCATCGTGTGTCCGGAAATGACCGTTCGAACTCCTCCAGCCACACGTCCAGATCCTGATCGGTCTGTACCCGGTATTCGTAATCGATTCGGCTGCCTGGCCGAATCAGCCCCGTTGCCTCCACCGCCTGGTCGGAAATCATGATCGGCAAGCCGCGCCAGTTGGCATTCAGACTGCGATCCGGCTGTTTCTGAATGAGGCCGCTGATACGAAAGGTCGCTGCGCCAATCTCAATCTGATCGCCAACAGACAGGCTCTGACGCTCCGCCAGCAAGGGGTCGATGATAGCGCCCCAAAGGTTGTCCTTTCGTGCCGTGAGCGCCTTGCGCGGCTCATCCGGCGTCAGCTCCAACGCGCCGTAGAGCGGATAGGCCGCATCCGGTATAAGTATCTCGGCTGTGAAGAAACCGTCACCGTCGCTAGTGCTAACAATGGTGTCGAATTCCCGGACCAGCGAGATGTTGCCAGTGGCACGAATCCACTCGAGCACGTCATCCGGCAAAGGCTCGCCGGAATCAAGCTCAACGTCTCCGCCCAGCAACGCGCGGGTATCCGCCAGCAGGCTCTGCTCGACGACCCCGTATAGGCTGGCAGTAGCGGCCACAAGGGTGACGCCGAGGATCAGGCAGGCGAGAAAGACCTTCAGCGCGGACATGCGTGATCGCAGATCGGTAATTGCGAATTTGAGCATCCAGAGCGGTCTTGTTGAGGTTTCATGCTTCATAGAGGCGACCACCATCCATCCGCACCCGATGCTGACAGCGCTCTGCGACACGCTCGTCATGCGTCACCAGAACCAACGTGGATTTGCTTTTCTTGTGGAGGTCAAACAGCAGTGAGAGCACTTTCTCACCAGTTTCGTGGTCCAGGTTGCCTGTGGGCTCATCGCCGAGCAGCAGGCTCGGCTGATGGACCAATGCCCTTGCAATCGCCACGCGCTGTTGCTCACCGCCGGAAAGCTGCCCCGGGTAGTGCTGCAGCCGATGACTGAGACCAACCGCCGCCAGCATCGAAAGCGCCCGATCCCGGGGCTTGGCCTGGCCGGCGATTTCAAGCGGCAGGCTGACGTTGCCAAGGGCGGTCAGGCCAGGCAGCAGATGAAATGACTGGAAGATGATGCCAAGGTGCTCACTACGCCAGTCGGCCAGGGTGTCGGCATCCATGTCAACAAGGCGCTGATCGCCGACGAGGATCTCACCGCTGGTCGGGCGCTGAAGGCCG
>CAWEET010000002.1:0-58420 GCA_963808165.1 uncultured Gammaproteobacteria bacterium
AGCAGCGAAGTTTTCCCACTGCCAGAGGGACCGGTGATTGCCAGTGTTTCACCCGGCGGAACCATGAGTGACGCATTGTCGAGTACCGAAACCTTACCTGATTCGGTCGGGTACTCGAGATGGATATCGCTCATTAGAACGCTGGTGGACACTGGGACACCTTTTTTCAACAAATTTGCCCGTAGACACGTATCACGACACTGGCAGTTGGTCTGGAGACTGGCGGACGAGTGTTTTCTCGGACTGACGCACTGCCGGTGGTTGCCGTCACCCTGTGGAAAACGGGAGCATGAAATTGACCGGCCCTTTCTACGGTATTCGTATTATCGACCCGACCGCCACGACATTCGGCCACTTGGCCATCATGGATAATCAAGGTCGAAAATCCGGCCGGCAGGCTCGTACCCGGGCCAGAAAACCGCTCTGAAAACCGTTCGTTCCTATAGCTACCTACTGGCCCGCGCCGACTTGCCCGAAGATATTGCTTACCGCCTGGCCAAAGCCATTCACAGGGCCAAGCCGGGTCTCGCTGCGCGCCTCGTCGTAAGTCATTGAGGCAACGCTGCACGATAAGTTATTTGCGGGACAGGACACTAGATCGCCATGAAGAGGCGATTTCTCGATTAGAGGACGCGCTGAGAATACATGGGAAATCCGCAAAAGAGGCCTTCAAACGACTGATACTCGACGCAGATCAACTTGTCGGTTGAAACAGCGAATTTATGGGTTGATCTCCTTTAATCGATGGATTGGCTCACGAATACTATGTAGAGCCTCCACAGAAAATCTAACTATATGAAAATAATAGGAATATCGCCTGATTGAAGGTATCATAGTGCACGGAAAACACGCCTTCGCTGATAGAAACCGTGCACCGATGATTCGATACCGAAGCGAAAAACAGCTGACCCTGGCCGAATTTGACTGGCCCTTTCAGGTCGCGCTCGACGAAGGCAACCGTTGGGTCAAACTCAGCGAGTGCATCCCTTGGGACGAGATGGCCGAGGGCTACTACCAGGGCATGTCGAAGAACAAAGGTCGTCCGGGAAAGGATGCGCGCCTGGTGATCGGTGCGGTGATCATCAAACACAAGCTGTGCTTGTCCGATGAAGAGACCGTGGCGCAGATCCAGGAGAACCCCTATCTGCAGTACTTCGTTGGCCTGCCGGGCTATCAGCAGCAATCCCCCTTTGCGCCGTCGCTGTTCGTGGACATTCGCAAGCGCATGGGGAATGCGGTGTTCGAGGTGTTTCAACAGGCGCTGATCGACGCGGTCGATGCGCTCAAATCCCCACGCCGATCAACGGCGTCCGTTCACGCAGACACATCGACGCGGGATAAAGACGATGAGCCGCCCTCCGGTGACTCGCCCGCGAGCGATGACGCGCCTGACGATACGGACAAGCTATCGAAGGGCAAACTGATCCTGGATGCGACGGTGGCACCGCAGGCGATCCGTTACCCGACGGATCTGAGCTTGTTGAATGAAGCCCGTGAGTTCAGCGAACAGATCATCGATCGGCTTTTTCCGCACAGCGGGTTGGTGAAGAAGCCGCGGACCTATCGTGAGCAAGCGCGCTGTGCGTATCTGGCGATGGCGAAGCAGCGCCGACCTTCTGGCAAAGCCAGACGCCGCGGCATCAAGCAACAGTTGCAGTACCTGCGTCGCAACCTCAAGCACATTCAGACGCTGTTGGCGCAGTTTCCGGAGGGCGAACTCCTGCCGTTGCCGAACTGGCTGCTGCATCGGTATTGGGTGATCCAGCATCTGTATGAACAGCAATGGGAGATGTATCGCAACAAGGCCCGTCGTTGTGATCATCGCATTGTCAGTATCAGCCAGCCGTATGTGCGGCCGATCGTCCGGGGTAAGCAGGACAAGCCGGTGGAGTTTGGTGCCAAGCTCAGTGTCAGCCTGACGGCGGACGGGCTGGCCTGCGTGGACCGCCTACGCTGGGACGCGTTTCATGAAGGCCAAGATCTGCCGGTCCAAGTGGAGGCATACCGGCAGCGCTATGGTCACTATCCGGCGGTGGTGCTGGGTGATCCGGTTTATGGGACACGGGAAAACCGGCGTTGGCTGAAAGCGCGCGGTATCCAGTTTGCCGGCAAGCCGCTGGGGCGCCCGCCGAAGGCGACCGAAGCGAACCGTGAGCAGCTCAAACAAGAGAAGGCGCGACGACGGGAAGCGTACCTGCAGCGCATCCCCATTGAAGGGAAATTTGGTCAGGGCAAGAACGGCTACCGGCTCAACTACATTCGCGCGAAACGCGCCGACACCTCCTTTGCCTGGATCAACAGCATCTTCCTGGTGATGAACCTGCTGGTGCTGCTGGCGGAGTTTTTATTTTGCTTGTTCGCCAGGTTCACCAGGGCACCGGTAAACGTTGGGCGGCGTCTGGTTTGTATCGTGATGCCCAGGCTGCTCTTGGGTACTGCAACCCCATCTCCGTACCAAGTCGTTCCGCGGCGCGAAAAAGGAGCGACGGACGGTCAGTTCGTTTTCTGAGGAAGCTCTATGTAGGCGGAGTTCACGATTGACGGGAGAGGTAGCTTGAAATGCTGAGGATCTTGTTCGTGGTACTCGCCACCACCACCTTACCGAATTTGCCTGCGGAAGCAGCCAGCAAAAAAGCAAGGAATGCGGCGGCTGTTGGGGCGGGAGTGGGCCTTATGACCGGGGGTGTCAGCGGGGCCGCGAAGGGTGCGGTGCTCGGGGGTGGGGCAGGAGCCTATGCGAACGCCGATAAAGGCGACAAGGCGAAGAAGTACGCAAAGAATGCGGCAGTGGTCGGTGCCGGAGTTGGCCTCGTGACAGACGGAGTGAGCGGGGCTGCCAAGGGGGCCGTATATGGCGGCGCCGCGGGGGCAATGGCGGGAGAATACAAGGATAGGAGATAGCGTTTGCGGCATGGCCTTGCTCCGCGGCGTGGGTTCATCTTGTTCTTGAGTCTTTACGATCTCGCGCGTGTCCGGGTCGGCCTTTGACCCCAAATGGTTATAGAGGAAAAGTCAATGCTGTTAGGAAAATCAGGCGTATTAGTCGCCGCAACCTGTTTCTTCATTGGAACATTCGGGCAGGCAGTATTTGGCGCGGATGAAATGACCATTCAGGACTATATCGATGAGGCCCGTCCTTACCTCCACCACAGTTGCCAATCGGCATGGGCCGCCTCGAATGAGGATCCGGACGAATATGTGGCGATAATGAACCGCTTTGTTGCCATTGCATTCATCAACCACAATTTTGATGTTCAGCGGATTGACGACGCGCCAGAGGCGGATCAGGAGCAACTCAGGGTGCTTTTCTACAACGACGTGGGAAAACGTTGTGAGGAACACCCCGATAGACTGCTGGCCGGCATCGTGGAGCGGTCGATCGAATACGCTTTGAAAGAGATGGACAAAAAAGGCAACTGATGCTTTGAAATGGAATGCACGGTGAAACGGGTGCAGGCCACGGTGGGTACACCTGATCAAGAGGGCGGGGCTCTCCCGTAAGAGTGAGTTCGCGCTGTGCGGCGGTGATGATGAAATCGCTTTTGACCTCGGGTCCGGCCGTGTGTCTGACAGTACAGATCGTGCGTTTATGCGTCCTTTTTCGCGGAATAGGTAACGCCGGACAGACCTTCAAAATGATCGTCCGAGGTAACAAGTGCGACGTCGTATTTTCGAGCGCTGGCGTAGATGACGGCATCAGCAAAGGAGAGCTTGTGTGACAGCGTCAGATCTGCGGCCACTAGGGCGATATCGGTGCTCAAGGGGACGATAAGACTCTCGTCAGCAAGCGCGATGGTGTCGAGCGCCGTGCTTTCGTCGGATTCCCGTTTGACCCACTTGTATAGCTCGTACTGCACCGTGGTGGGCACCAGCAACTCCGTCGGGTCTGCCATGTATGAAGCGAAGCTATCCGCCAGCACACCCTCGGTGAGCCACTCGATCCAGCCGCAGGTATCGACCAGAATCACTTATAACGTTCCAAGCGGTCGGTACGATCTCGATAGTCGCTGGGGTCGGCCCCTTTTAATATGCCCCGCACCTCGTCCAGCCGGCGGATGGGTGCCAGTACGATGGTGTCGCCCTTGGGGATGATGGCGAACTTCTGGCCAGCCTGCAGGCGCATTTCCTCGCGGATGGCCTTGGGGATGGACAGCTGGAACTTACTGGACAGCGTGACGGATGCCATGGTGGTCTCCTTGCGAGCAATCGATCGATCGGTGATTCGTAAAATATAGCATCTTGCGGATTGCTCGCGGGCTTAGTGCCGTAACCCTGGTTTTTGGCATCGACACCTTGTGTCTGCCACCTGTCAAACACTACAGTGCCGAGAAGATCTAGAAGCTGCGGCTGCGCTACAGAGCGAGCCAGGCTGTGTTCGCCGCGGACTTGAACACCAGCCCGACTACCGTTCGAAAATAGGAGCAGGGTAAAAAAACAACCGAACGGTCCATCGCTGAAGCTGCTCGATATCGTCGATCAGAAAGGTCTCGACGCGCTTGGCTGACGCAAGCTCGGCAAGCTGACTGGCACCGGTGTCAACGGCATGGTCTTAGGTAAAGTCCGTTGCTGACAGCCGAATGTCCTCGTGGTGACTGCGTGAGGGTATTCTCAGCCGTGCTCATTTCAATCCGGTCTGGGCGGCTGGCAACGAAAGTCCAATTGAATCTCGCCCGTCTCCAATTGTTGTGACGAGTGATAATTCGACAATGAATCGCTCGATGCGCCTCATGATGATTGCCGAGAAAACACCGCCAGCCCCTTGTCGCCGACAGCCACAAAAAGCCGCCGCATGTGTGACGGTGTCTTCTGTGAGCCGGTATTTGCTTGCGCCCTGACGGGCTATCAACCACCCTCGATAGCGGCCAGCGGGACCTCGTAAACCTCGCCATTTTCCATGGTCACAATCCAGGTGTCGCCGTCTAGGGTGGCAGCGACTTTGCGGTTCGTCGCGTTCACATAATCAGTCATGAAGTTGATGGTGAACTGCTCGCCCAGCTGGTTCTGCACGACAATCGAGGCCTGACCTTGCTGCATGCGTAAAATGCCCGCAGGGCAGCTGCCGAACTCCTTGTCTCCAGCCGCACGGCAGCGTAACTGCGTGGTCGCATCATAGTCCGTGGTTGAGAAGAGTGCGGTCGGGTCGTTCTCGTCCTGCGGCTCGAGTGCAGCGGTGCTCCAGTACACATAGATGCGCTCTTCCGGGAAGCGGAAGATCATTCCCTGATCGCCGAGGCCGCTCTGCCGGTACACCATACGACCCTGCTGGTCCCGGAAGTTGCCGGGCGTGTCTCCTACCGGCGATAGGTCGTGGGTGACGCCGTCTTCCCGATTGATGGTGATGTAGCCCTGGCGCTGGGAGAAGCTGCAGTGGATCATCGTGTCGCTGTGATCCGCACCCGCGGGATAAATGTCGCAGCGGGCATCCGCCGTGTCTGCTGTGCTCACGGTTGCCCAGGCCAGCGCCATGGTGCCGGCGATCATCGAGCACTTTTTCATGCTCGAATACCTCCTTATCGGTTTCACTGGATTAACGCAGGCATTGTATGCCGCATGCGCACTCACGACTATGAACAAGCGGCTTTTCGGCGCCCAGGATCGGCTGCCTTGTGTTGCTCTTCTAAATCGGTACGGTCTCGAGGCGGTGATATTGGACGGCGCCAACTCGCTCTCACGAAAGAGTTGGGTGGAAGACCGGGCGCTTGACGCCCGATGGGGCATCGATAACCTGGCAAAGCTGTGTGAAGCGGATGAAGCCTGCCGGGAAAACTACGACATTCCCGGCTTGGTCACCGCGAGCCTGGACGTATTTGAGAATGGCCCGTTGCCCTACAGCTTTACTGACCCGTCGGATCCGGGACTCAAAATCGAGGGCGTGGTGACGGCCGAGGACATGGTGGCACTGATCTACGAGATGCAGGGCTCCATGATTGGCGCATTCAGCGTGCCGGCAACGCTAGAGATTCTGAGCCAGGGAGGTGCCGACAAGGTGGTTGAGGTGCTGGGGCCGGAAAAGGGCGGCAAACTCCTCGCCAGCCGCAATGCTTCGGCCGACAGCGGCATGGCGTTTTTGATGCGTACAGCAATGGTTTGTTCCGACGACCCGGTCCACTCGTCCGATGACGTCGTCACGGCCGGAACCGGCCCTTTTGCCACCCGGTACGGATTGTCGGCCGCCCGAGAGTACGTCACTTTATGCTCCCTCGTCGATGTCGAAGAATTGCCGGACAGCACTGACTTAAATGTCGGTGTCGATATCCCCGTGCTGTTGCTGAGCGGCAACCTGGATGTGGCGACCCCGGCATTCCGGAGTCAAATCGTAGCCGACGCCTTGCCCAATGCGACCCACCTTGTTTTTCCGGGCCGGACGCACGTCCAGTTGGCCGGGGTCAATTTGTGCACCTTCGATATTCTGGCCCAGTTCACCAGGAATCCGGAAGCCCCATTGGATACAGGCTGCGTGCAAAATACCCCGGTTCTGGGTTTCGTGCTGCCGGATGGCACCATGAGCACTGATCGAGGCGCAGCAACGGCGAAGCAGGAATAGCCGGGAGATTCCGGCAGCCCGAGCTTTTTTCAGACCTGCTTCCGGTGAGCCTCCGGTTGTGTCTCACCAGTAGCCAAGCCAGCCCCAGCCAGACAAGAACGAAGCCCAGGTGGACTAGCGAACATCCGCACGCATCGAGTGCCAGCCAGGCCGTGCCAGCGAAGGCAACGAGTGCTGTGAACAGGTCCCCTCCTTACTGCCCAGCATCGGGCTTTTTTGAAGTGTCCGTGCTATCGGGGTAGAACCCCAGCCATGGCAACCGAACTACGCTGGATTGCGTCGATATCGCCACCTATCACAAAAAAGGTCGTCTAAAGAGCTACTGGATCAATCTGTATACTTGTGCCGAACAAGCTCTGGAGTCGCCCAAGGACGGTTTGATTGTCAGTAAACTCGACGACGATAAGGCGCCGCTCCTGCTGATCCACGCTGTGAAGTATGGGTGTCGGTGGAAGAAGAGGCGCTCAGCGCACTGAAGTATCTTTAATGTTGTCGCGCTCCGACTATTTGGCCGGAAGCGCGGCGTCGATCTGCAGTTGCCCGAAAGGACGCAGCATGAGCCCCTGGACCTGACCGAATGATTCTGCAACCGCTAGGAAAACCTTGATGTGGCCCTGAGAACATCTGCGGCACGAGTGCCCGAGTGTTTCAGAGTAGTGATCCGGTTCTGCATCCGACGTGACAACAGCGCGGGTACGGTTGACGCATGGCCAGGCGGAGCCTATTTTTAGTTTGGGAAAAGGAAGCGTAATTCGTACGCTGATTGCGTAATCGATTCCGACCTGTCTACCTGGGTCAAACCAAAGTTTTCTCGACTCGTTCGGGCGTGGCTCCAAGGAGGGGTGATGACCGCGACCATCATACACCGGAGCAAAGCACATGCTGCGCTCCTGGGTAGGCTCGCCAAGGTTGCGAGGTCTTCCGCCGAGATCCTGATTTCCGGACCCACCGGTGTCGGCAAGGAGCTTTATGCCGCCTACGCGCATGACCGCAGCCCGCGGGCGGCGAAGCCCTTCGTTGCCGTGAATTGCGCGAATCTGTCTGCAGAGGTGATCGAAAATGAGATCTTCGGCCACGCCCGAGGCGCGTTCACGGGTGCCGTAACGTCCGCCAATGGGATTGCTGCGGCGGCCGATGGCGGCACGCTGTTTCTCGATGAGATCGATACTTTGCCGCTGCCGTGCCAAGCGAAGATCCTGCGCTTCGCCCAGTTTCGTGAATACCGTCGGATGGGTGAGTCGTTTACACGCAAGTGCGACGTGCGCTTGATCACAGCGAGCAATGCCGATCTCTCTAAGCGCGTGCGCGAGGGCGCCTTCCGGGCTGACCTGTTCTTCCGACTCAGGGTAGTACCGGTGGAGGTCCCGGCGCTGGTTGATCGTCCCGAGGACATCCCCGCACTCATGGTTCATTTTGTCGCCAAGTATGCGGTTGAATACGCGGTGGAACGGCTGATCTTTGGTGACGCTGCGCGAGAGCGGATGATGGCCTACGAATGGCCCGGCAACGTCCGTGAACTGGAGAATTGCATCCGTTATCTGACCTGCCTAGGTCTGGACCGTCCGCTGCGTCCCGGTGATCTGCCGCTGCTCGACGCGCCGGCGCCGGTTGCAGATGCCGGGCAGAGCGGGCCGGAGGCCCACAGTGCCGACCTGGCCGATCTGCCGCTCAAGGAAGCCAAGTCCATGGTGGTGGAGGGCTTCGAGCGCATGTATATCGACAAGGCCTTGCGTGACACCCGGGGGAATGTCGCCGAGGCCGCCCGCATCAGCGGCAAACACCGCAGGGCCTTCTTCGAACTGATGCGCCGCTACGCGATCACCGCCAACCAGTACCGCGCGCAGTAGTTCACTCTGTCCAAAGTAGGGCCTGTTCCAGCCCGGTCAGCTTGGCGTCGCGTATTGCCTGCATCACAGCGTCGGACAGAAACGCGATGCCGTTGGGTCGTTCCTTGAGGCGAAACAGGTGATGTCCGCGTAGCCGGTCGGGCACGAAAACGTATTGCTCTATCATCCGTGCTCGACCGGGTTCGAACCACCGGATCCGAGAAGCTCGGGTGTCGAGACAGTCCGGGAAGTCCCTCACGTGTAGCATGGAATAGCCACCCCCCTCGACTCGTATGGGCAGCGTATCCACCATCGGGCCCATCAGTGGCCGCAGTACCTCCAGAGCACGCTCGCTGACGACAGGTACGTGACCCAGCAACGATGGAAAGTCGCTCAGCTCAATCGCCCCCATCCAGCGCAGCTGAGGGGCTTTCCAGCCCTCAACCGGTTCCTCGCCCAGCGTCAGTAGGCGGTCGATCGTTGAGTCGAACACCGGGAGCAGACTCCGGTAGCGATCCACATCAGGGCGGTACTCGTAAACGGCAGCCATGTTCCTCACTCTGTGGTTCATTAGGGAAACTTATTCTTGGCAATCAATCCTGCGATGTCGTCGAGGATCTGTAGAGCCTCGGATCGGGTTGTCGCCCCTGACAACATGTTCGTGATGCGCTGATACCCAGCATTAGTGTGCATCCTCGCATGCTTCCCAGCGCTCATGAACAGGCCGTTGCTTGCGTCGTTGATGTCGACACCACAACGGATCAGGATCCGCCGCGCGATTGCGCCCCGCGGGTCCGTGCTTGGAACAAGATGGTGTGCGTGGTCGCCCGGATTGGGCACCGGACGACCCGAGCGAGGCGTATTGCGCATGTTCTGGGCCAAGATACGAGAGTTGCGCGATGTTTCGCTTCCAACGTCCAGTGCAGCCCTGATTTCGTTTGGCTGGCTCGTTCGGTGAGTTCGATGGAAGCGCGTCCTGGCCCGGCCAGATTGTGCACGAAGTGCGGCAACAGCTCGGCTGTCGAAATCGACGGCTGTCGGCGATCCCCGAGGCCCCCCGGTCCTGGTCTTAATGCCGACCACGATGCCGGGCTGCCGTCGGCCGGGGATACTGACGAGGTCCCCGACCTCTGCGTTGCCCAGATTGTCGTGGCGCTCGATCCTACCATTGGCCAAGAGCACCCAGGGATTCAGAAGCCCGTAGAGTCTGAACCACCCGCCGCGGCGTTCGAGCTTAAAACGGCGGAAGCGCAACCGCTGGCCCAACCGCCGGCCAAGGTCGCGCAGGCTTCTTGCGCCGCGCTCGAAGCCCGAGCGCACGTTCCTGATCACGAGCCTGCCGCGCCGAACCAACGCGCTGCCCACGCGGCCGGCGGCGCGCCCGGCACGACCCGTGGCGCTTGCTACGCTACGCCCCGCTCGCATCGCGCCACGACCGACCGCGCGCGCACCTCGGGCGCTCTGGCGCGCGGCTCCGGCCGCCAGACGTCCCGCACCGCGCGCCCCGGCCGAGGCCAGGCGACCCGCGCCCTTGATGCCGGCTGCGATGACCCGGAAGGCGCCGGCGGTCACATAGGTGAGGATGGCGAAGATGATCTCCACGGCCGCCACTGCAAGTGCGCGGGCCAGACCACGGGCACCGCCGATGATGTCGCCGTCGAGAGACTTCTGCAGGTAGTCGCCGAGGAAGCCCGCAGCGCGGGCGATGGCATAGATGATCATCGCGCCGGTGAAGGCGGTCAGGATGCCGGTCAGCGCTACGCCGACGGTGCCACCTGACAGCACCACGATCGCCACAATGGCCGCAATCGCAATGATCGCGACCAGGATGGCAGCCAGAATGGTCGGCCAGTTGCAGCGCACCCAGTGCTGGATGCCGGTCCAGGCCTGATTGAGCATATAGCGCGCGCGCTGGGTGCGGCTCAGCGGGCCGATCTTTGCCGAAAGCGGCATCGGCGGACCCTCGGGCGCAGTTGGCGTCTGGGTCCGGCAATCCTGTGGCGCGCCCTGGTTGATGTAGTGGTCGAGCTTCTCGTCCGTGGTCTCGCCAGGAATCGCGCTGCCAGGACCGCCGTCGCCCGTCATCTGCGCGTCGTCGGCTTCGGCGGGTGCAGACCCGACTTCGCCCTCCTCGGCCTCGCCTTCCCCGGCAATCGCGTCAGCGTGTACCTCGGCCAGCGTGTTGCCGGGTGCATTGTTGTCACCGAACTCGATGGGGCCCTGGCTGAAATCGAGCTCATTTACCAGTTCCGGTTCTGGGGCGAAGTCCACCACCGGTTCCGCTTCGACCGCGGTAGGCATGGCGGGCACCGCCGCACCAGGCGCGGCAGCGCCACCGCCTTCGGCCGTGACGCCGCTGCCGAGGCCGACCTCCCAGTCGGCGATCTCCCGGGGCGTCGCCTCGAACACCAGCGGTTGGGTGATGTCGGCGCCGATCATCTCCTCATAAATCTGGCCCTCGAGTTCGCCCGGCGCGTAGCGGGCCGCCAGATCGAGACGGAACAGCGCACGTTGCACCTCGATGAAACCCAGCACCAGGAATTCCAGTGCTGAGAACAGGGCCGAGTAGAAGGCCTCGTAGACATCGAGGATGAAAACCAGCGCGTCGCCGAGGGCGTCGAGCAGGGCGAACACTCCGGCGCGCAGCGCCTCGGCGGCACGGTTCACTGCCTCCTCGGCGCGTTCGGTGCCGGCGCGGATCAGCGCCTTGGCCCGGTCCCGGGCGGCGGGGAAGGCGGCGAGAAAGAAGTCCGCCGCGACCTCCAGGGCGCGCCCGGCGGTGCGGATCAGACCGATGACGGCACGCCGGCCCAGTTCGATGGCAGCGGCGGCCAGCCGCTTGGCGCCTTCGATAATGGTACGCACGGCGGCGCGCAGTGCGTCGAACAGCCGTTTGAGGCCTTCCTGCAGGGCACGGAAGAAACGCTTCACCCGGCTGGCGATCCAGTCAAAGAAGCCGTCGGCCTCGTCGCGGCGCCGTTCGGCCTCGGTGCGGCGGCGTTCGGCCTCGGTCTCGGTGGACTGGCGGCGTTCATCGGCGCGCCGCTGGCCGGCGTCCAGGTGGCGCTGGGCATCCCCGTCGGCCTGTGCCACGCGGAGGTCCACGTCGCGGTCCAGGTTGCGGTCGATGCGGGTGCGCTCGCCGTCGTAGGTGCCTCGTGCATCGTCCAGTTCGGCCTGCCAGCCCGCCCGTGCATCCGCCACGTCGGCGCGGGCCTGGCTGCGGTAGCCGGTCTGCTCATTGGCCGTATCGGCCTCGAGCCCGGCGATCTCCCGGTCGGTCTCGGCGCGCCGGGCGGCCTCTTCGCGCATCCGCTCGTCCATGGCCTGCTGCTGGCCGGCCTCGGCATTGGTGACCTCGGCCGCCCAGCGGGTCCCCAGTCCTTGGTCCATGCCCGCCCGCACCCCAGGTCGCAGGGTCGGGTACTCGGGCTGGGCGACCGGCGGTATCCCCTGGCCGCCGGGCGAGACCGGGGCCACCAGTTGTTCCTCGGGCAGGCTGGGGTAGATGTCGTCCACCCCCTCGTCCTCGATCATGCCCCGGCGGGCGGTCTGCCACTCGGCGCCGAGGGTGAGCTCGTTGTCGGTCGCCTGGGCCGCGATGCGCCCGGGATCGGCCTCACCGGTCAGTTCCACCGTAGGTGCGGGTCCCGGGTCAGTGTTAACGCTCTGGTCGGACACCGGCATGCGGGCGATCATGGATTGGTAGCGTGCCGCCCGGGCCACCGGGTCCTCGGGCGCGCGGTCCACCACCGTGTCGGCCGATGGGCCGCTCGGTACCGGCGCCTCGGAGACCACGTGACCAGTCTCTGCGGGGGCGGGTTCGCCGCCCTCACCGGTGGTGTCCTCGACCCCGGTGGCACCGGCCGGCGGTCCGCGTCCGGATTCGCCACCTTCCGGACCGGCTTCACCGCTGCCCGGCATCAGGCCTGACGGCGCCTGAAGGCTCGGCGGATTGCTCTCCAGTGCTATCCGGTTAGCGGCGACCTCCCGCTCGGCGCTGACCTGCGACGCGGCCAGCGCCTGGCTGGCGATCGACGGCAGTGCTCGGCCGAGGATGCGCACCGCCTCGCTGCCGCCCGCGCCCGCGCCCGCGGCGCCTTCACCGCCCGTCGCTTCCGGCGCCGCGGGCTGTTCGCCAGCGTCGGCCGGGGCGGCAGCCCCTTCGCTTGGCGCTGTGGTCGGTCCGGCGCTCTCTTGGCTCGCTGCCCCGGGTCCCGTGATTGTTGCAGTCGCCGGCGGGACGGCCTGTGCGGCGGGGGCGGGCGCCTCGGCCTGCAGCAATGCCGCGGTATTGCCGGCGGCGCTTGCGGTGGTGGGGCCGGTTTCGGTGGCTGGCGCGGTGACCGGGATAGCGGCCGGGGTGGGCGCGAGCTCTGCCGGCGGCCGCAATGACGCCGCCGCCGTCGCTCTGGTCCGGCCGCTGCGCGTCCCGTTCATGTCAGCTCCGCGAGCGGTCCACACTCAGACCGTTTGGCTGGTTCACGTCCATCAGCCGCGCCTCTCTGCGTGCGTTCAGCGTGCCGGGGTCGTGGGCCGGCCGCGACTCAGATTTAACGATTGTGTATGCCATCGGTCCATGAATCCCTGATCCAGAGGTTCTCGGTGCGTGCGTTGGCAAGGTCGACTTCGCGAAGATCGCAGCGCAGGAACTCGGTACGTATCGCGTTGACGTTGGACAGGTCGGCCCCGTGCAGGTCGGAGTCGATCCAGACGGACTTGGCTAAGTCGCACTTCGACAGATCCGCTTCGGCAGCGTCGACCAGCTTGAAGACGCCACTCGCAAAGCAAGCTCCCGTCGCCACGGCTGCCCTCATCGAGACCTGTTCCCAACGGCTCAGACTCCATCTCGACGCACGCAGGTCGGCGCCATCCAGCTTCACATGCAAGAGGTTGGTCGATACGAATCCCGAACTGGCCAATTCGGCGTCCCCGAGGTCTACATCGATCAAGCTCGCGTGGAGGAGGTTGCGGCCCGTCAGCCGCGCGCCGCGCAGGTCGAGGCCCTCGAGCCGTAGCGGGTCGCCTCGCTGCTGTCCTCGCTCGATCCAACGTTCGTGTGCTTCGATGCGGCGATTCAGGTCCTGCTGTGAGATGTCCACGTTCTAATCCTCCCGGTCTTCTTCGAGGGCGAAGTTGGCCGGGATCATCGGTGGGCCTCGGTAACCGGCTCCGAAGATCAAAAGCAGGCGCTGCTGGACCAGTGCAGCGAGTTGTGCCGCGCTCATGTTTTGGTGTTGGGGCATGCCCCGCAGCTCGCCGATGACATCCATGGCCAGTTGGTCGAACTGCACCGCGGTGGTGCGGCCGCTGCCGTCTATCATGATGTGTTCGCCATCGCGGATGCCCTCGGCGATCGAGGCCGGGTTGTCGGGCCGCTTGACATCCCAGGCGCGTCCTTCGGCATCGAAGAACTCCTCGGCTGTTCCGCTGCTGCGACGGATCGGCCCCCGGACCCTGCCGGTCAGCTCGGCTTCGATGCCCACTTGAGCCTCGCGTACGACGGCGTCATTGACCAGGAAGGTACCGTCCCGTTGCTGATGCGCCGCATCCAAGGCGAGCTGCCGTTCCCGCAGACTTGCCTGGTCCCACCAGCGTTGGCTACGGGGGTTGTCAAAGCTGACCTCGGCGTTTTCAACGGCTTCCGGGCTGAGTCGCTCGTGGTATTTCTTCGTTTCCCGCCACTCCGCGACGCGTTCCCGCCATTCGGCCATTTCCATGTCACCCCGTCTGGGTGGGCCCTCGGGGACGGGAGGCTCCGCGGCGACCTGGCGGCGGCGACCGAACAGATCTCTGATCCAATCGCTCGCCCGGCGCCCGCTCTCGCGCACCCCGGTGTAGAGCTCCACCAACACGCTGCGGGCACCCTCGAAACCTCTGGGCAGCGCGTTGCGCCAGCCCACCCAACCCCGTGGCATCCCGGTGGGTCGCACATAGGTCCCACCGGGTGGTCCTTTGATGGCTGCCCGTGTCCCCAGGATCAACATCACGAGGGTGAACGTCCCGGTCACGCCCTGGTGGGTTCGCTGTCCGGCGTCCAGCGTCTGGCCGGTGACAATGTCCTCACCGGCAATGGCCTGGTAGATGCCCGTGCCACCCACGGTGTCGAACATCGCCAGCCCGATCTTCTGGTACCAGGGCGCCTCGGCGAGTTCAGGCTGGGTGAAACGGCTGTATAGCGCGACGCCCAGTCCCACCAGCAGCAGAATCGCACCGGCAATCATGATGGCGGTCCAGGCGGTCAGGATCACGCCGAAGGCGGCGGCGATCGCGGCTATGACCAGCGCCACGACAACCAGCACGACAAGCCCGATCGCGATGTCGACGACTGCCCGGAATAAGCCCGAGAGCCACGACTCACCGGCCTCCTCAGCCGCTTCCTCAGCGCGGTCCGTCACTTCGTCGGTCAGCGGTTTCTTGGCCTCACGGATCGCTTCGTCGGTGGCCGGGGCGGTTTCCTGCTTGAACGTCTGCGTCACATCCCGGAGTTCGCCCGATGCTGCCTCGATGGCCGAATCGATTTCGGCGAGGGCATCGGCGAGCAGTGACCGCTGAAGCGTCTGCAACGCGGTCATCGCCTCCGCGGCGCCTTCGTCGCGTGTCGCTATCAGCGTGTCGATTGCCGACGAGAAGTCGGCGACGGCCGTTGCCCCCCGAGCAGAAGCAGCAGCGGTCGCGTCGGATGCCTGGCTGCGGAAGGACTGCGCAATCTGGCCCATCCCTTCGGCCGTCGTCCGTTCGATTTCCGCCATCCCTGCGATACCCACCTCGGCCAAGGACAGGATGTCGCTGCGGGTGGTGTCAATGACGTCTTTCACCCCGGGCGTGAACGGTTCGGCCTCGCCTTCCAGGGTCGAGGCGACGTCTTCGGTCAAACAGTGGATCTGGATCGAGGTTGCCTCTGCGCTCTGATCGATCCGGCAACTCGATTCTTGGACGACCCCGAAGACCTGGGCACAGGCGGAGTCGGCAGCGTTATCGACCAGCGCGACAGACTGTTCTTCGGTCGCGCGCAGGTTCGCCAAATCCCCTTGCACCCGCGCGTCGATTACCGCATTCACCTGCGTCGCCCCGGCCTCCAGTTGGCCGATCGTGCGGCTGGGCATCGCTTGCATCTGGGGGATCAGGCTTGCTCGGACCTCCTCGATCTGCTGCGCGATACGTGTCCCGTAGCCAGCGTAATTGTCGGCGAACCCCGCTGCGCGCTCCTGGAGGTCGGCAGCTATCCTGGGCTTCTTGGCACGGATGTCCGCTGCCGATTCGGCCGCGACCCGGCGCGCCGCCTGTCGCTGGTCAGGCTTGGGGTCATCGCTCCCGCGGTAACGGGCCGCGACCCGCTCACCGTTCCTGATGCACTGTTGCGCGGCAGCTTCCAATTCTCTGTCGGCGCGCGCCACCGCCTGCTGCGCAAAACGCTGTGGCTCCTGCGATTCGTTTTGAGCAAAGGCCTCGAAGGCGGTTTTTCGTTCCGTCAGCGCGGCCTCGGCTTCGGCGACGCGAGCGTCGGAATCGGCCTGGATCCGCGCCCTGTCTTCCGCCAGCTTCGCAGCGACCTGTGCTCTTGCCGCTTCCGCGGCCTGCATCAAATTTGTGCCTGCGGCGGCGAACTCGGCGCGAATGGCGGCAGTCGCTTCGGCTGCGGCAGCGGTGATCTCCACTGCACGGGCTTCGCCTACGGCCAGGATCACGGCTTTCTGGGTTTCAGCCGCCATCAGCAGTCGGGCCTTCGCCTGTTCGGCAGTTGCGCGTAGCGAAGCAATCCCCGACCGCACGGACATTTGATCCTGCTGCAGGGTGGTGCCGGATTCCACAATCTCCACGAATTCGTCGAAGCTCGGCTCACGCACTGGGATCTGCTCTCGCACTGGCGGCAGAGCGGCAGGCGCGACCGACTCGCCGGCGGCAGCCGGGGCCTGCACGGATGCCGACGCCGCGGCGCCGGTCTCTTGCGCGGCAGCGGCTGCGCGATCCGCCTCAGCGGTACCGCCGGCGGCCTCCTCGGCGGACTCACTGGGCGCCTGGGCCGTCACTTCTTCTTCGACCGTCTCCTGGGATGCCCCTTCGGTGGGGGCCTCGGGCGTCGTAGCCTGTCGCGGTTCTCCGGATCGCCGGCTGGCCTGCTCCGCTTGGGCGGCAGGATCTTCGGGCTGGGTCTGGGGTTCGAGCACGGCCGGGCCGCCTCGCTGCCGCCTGGCTACCCCCCGTCCGTCGGTGGCCTCGGCCAACTCACGATCCATCAGTTGCGGGTCCGGATTGGGCGCCCGTTCCTCTGGCGGCTCAAGCCGTTCGGTCGTGAGGACGACTTGCCGCTGTCGATCGATCTCGACGGACTCGCCGCGCGGCTGTCCCTCGGGTTCGGCAAGGGGTGCCAGCCCGGCCCTCCACGGGACGGCGCTCGGCGCCTGGTTGGTCATCACCGTGTTTAGGGAAGGTGTTCGCGGCTGAGCTTCGGCGGTGCTGGGGCTCTCCTCGACCGGCAATGGAACAGCGACTTGCGCTCCCGTGACCGCGTCGGTGTCGTATTCGATGGATCTTTCCGCTCGTCTGCGCGGATCTGTGGCGTCACGGCGATGTGGCCCGATCGCCGGCACGTTGGCGTCGAACGCGTTGCGGCCTTGCGGATGGTCTTCGGAACCAGCTCGGGCAGCAGGCAATGTGTAACCCAGGACGCGGACCCCCGCGCCTTCGCCACGGCCAACGCCGGACCGGCTATCGCGGGTCCCCGGCACGATTGACGTTGTACTGTGCCGGGCACCGAGATCCCCTTGCAGAAGCGCCGCAGTGTTGCCTCCTGCAGGCATGGGTGCCTCACCAGCCGTGATTGGCTCTCGTGCGCGATCAAGCGCAGGTGCCGCGGCCCGGGCTGGCGCGATTCTCGTCGCACCGGCTCCCGGTGTACCGCTGGGCGGCATCTCAGCTCCGCGCCCGCGCGACACTGAGTCCATCCTGCTGGCCGGCATCCATGAGTCTGGCTTCTTTACGGAACTGCCGCTCGGTGGCGGCATCCAGATGGGCCTGACCGATGGATCGGGCGCCTTCGCCGGCGGCCAGCAGGGCGGCCATGCGAGCCGCGGTCATGATCGCACCGCCGGTGAGATCAAGGGTCGCGGCGGTCTGCAGGTCCACATCCGCGGCCAGGGGCGCGCGGGCGAAGGCCAGGTGCCAAAGGCGCAGGCGCTCGACGGGTCCCGGGCGCGGGAAGTTCAGGGCGATCTGGAAACGCCGGCTGAAGCCCGGGTCGATCTCGTCGCGCAGGTTCGAGGCCAGGATCACCAGCCCGCCGGAGAAGGACTCGAGTCGCTGCAGCAGGTAGCTGACCTCCAGGTTGGCGTAGCGGTCGGTGCCGTGACGGACTTCGCCGCGCTTGCCGAACAGGGCCTCGGCCTCGTCGAAGAACAGTGCCGCCCGGCTCTGCTCAGCGTGGTCGAACACGGCCTCCAAGTTTTTCTCGGTCTCACCCACCCACTTGGACACCACCTGGCTCAGGTCCACCTTCATCAGGGCGACGCCGGCCGACCCCGCGATCACCTCGGCGGCCATGGTCTTGCCGGTGCCCGGATCGCCGGTGAACAGCGCCTTGAGCGCCCCGGACGAGCCGGTCAACCGGCCAAAGCCCCAGGCGGCGTCCACGCTGGCGGCGTGGGCGTAGAGACTGCCTACCTCGGCGATCTGAAGGTGCAGGGCGTCGGGCAACATGAGTTCATGCAGCTCGCGGGCGGGTTCCACCAGGGTCACCGATGGCATGTGCCCGGGCGTCGCCACCATGCGTGCAGCGCGCTCCAGGGCAGGTGCCAGTTCTGGCAGGCTGCCGTTGCTGCGGTTGCGCCGGTCGGACAGGGCTATCTGCACGGCGGCGCGGCGCTCGCGGAAGCCCAGCCGGTAACGGGCGTCCAGGGTGGCCGCCTCGGCGACGGACAGGGTCTCAAGTGGCAACGGCCAGGCGGCACCCTCCGCTGTGGGCAGGGAGACGTCCGCGTAGGGGCGGGTTCCGATCACCGGGGCGGCGCGCCAGGGGGTCCGGCCGCTGACCAGGATGCGTTGGGGCAGCTGCGCCAGCAGCTGGGCCAGCTGGCGGCCGTGGCTGCCGAGGTCGGGCAGGTCCCGGGTCTCCAGCCAGAGCACCGCCTCGGCGCCGGCGGCCATCGCCGCCTGATGGCGCAGGCGCTCCGCCCAGTCAACGCCATCGCCGCCGACATGGGCCTGGAACACCGAGCGACCGAGTGCTCGCGCCAGCTGCGCCACCGCATCGTCGTGCCGGCCCGGCTCTGGTCCCCACAAGCCAGCCATGCCGTTCGCCGCCAAGGCCAGGCAGCGGATCGCCGGCTGCAGGGCCGAGGGCAGAGGCCCTTCCGGCACTGTGTCGGGGTGGATCATGCGGTTGTCAGTCAAGGGTACCGGCGGCGCAGGCAACGCGCCCAACAGCCACTGGGTGAGACCGGCGGCAGGTTCCAGGGGGGTGGCCAGGGCGCTGCCGAGGGGATCGTTGGCTACCAGCAGGCCCAGCCGGCGCAGCGTACCGCCAGGGCCCAACTGCCTCAGCCGGCTGCCTTGGGGGGCCTGCACGCCGCTGCTGAGCGCCAGGATCAACTCGATGCTGGCGTACCCGCGGCTCATGTCGTCCACCACAAAGCCGTACAGCCGCCGGTAGTCCGGCACGATCTCGGGCGCCACCGTGATCAGCAACGCGGTGCGCTCGAAGGCCGACAGGCCGGCGTCGCGGCTCAGGCGTTCGAGGGGGGGCGGCAACGGGCCATCCCGCAGGATGTCCTGTTCGGCGTCAGCCTCGCGGCGGGTCAGCGCCACCTCGGGTAGCGGCGGCTCGCCATCGCAGATGCGTTTGTCGACGCCGTCCATGAGCGCTCGGGCGTGGTGTGGCGCCAAGGTGCCGGCCGGGCCGGTGACCCGCCCGAGCTGCTCAATGCGCTCGCTACGCCGATCCACGGCGGCGCGCACTGCGCGATTGAGCGCGGTGAGCCACAGGTGCAGGTGCAGAGTCGCTGCATCCTCACGGGACAGTTGGGCGGGCTCTGCCACGGTTCAACTTCCGCGGAAGGCGATCGCCTGGCCCGGCCACCAGGGCAGGCCGGCGACGGTGTCGAGCAGACCGGCGTCGCGCAGATCGCTGAACCGCCGACCCAGCGGCAGCGCGACGGTGATGCGGTGGGTACCCACTTCCACCCAGCCCGATAGGTCGGCGAAGCGTTCGCGCACTAGCAGGGGATCAGGCTGCTCCCAGCTGGCGGGATCGCGGCGCCACAGTGACCAGCCCATGTCCGCTAGCGCAAAGCCGGCCAGCAGCTCGGTGAATTCGTCGAACAGCCGATCGGCACCCTCCAGTGCGGCTCGGGCAAGCAGGGATGCCTGCGGGCCCAGCGTCGACCACACCTCGGCGGCTTGCTTGGCGACGGCGGCATCGTCGGGCAGGCGGGCCCGCAACCCGGGTGACGGGCGCACCGCAGCGGTGGCGCGGCCCAGCCAGCCCCGCGGTCCGGTGATGGGTACCGCCGGCTCATCGCCCAGCGGCGGTCCGACCGCGACCACCGGCAGACCAGCCGCCGCCAGGGCCGCCCAGATGGCCGGCTCCGTTCCATGGAGGAACAGCAGTCGGCCGGTGTCCGCGAGCAACGGCAGGAGGACCTCGGGTGCGCCCGCCGCGACGGGGTACAGACCACCCGGATCGAACAGCGCCAAGCGGCCGTCCCGGACCACCAGCGGCAGGGCGCCCCGTGGGGCGAGCGAGCCGAGAAGGGCTGCTGCTGCCGCGCCGCGGGCGAACTCGCCACAGTTGCGGAGTCGAGCGGCGGCAGCGCAGAAGGTAGCGCCGTCGGGGGCGCTGCACAGGCCGGCGGCCAGGGCGGCGGCCTGGCGGGCCTCTGTCGTCCAGGCGCCAGGACCGCGTGCGGTGTCCGGAGGCAGGGATTTGAGCGCGACCGCCGCGGCGATGGCAGCGAACACATCGCGGCTCGCGGTATCCAGCATCAGGGCGTCGGCGATACCGTGCCGGGCGAGTACCGCCAGGCCGAGGAAAGGCAGGGCATGGTCGACGAAGTAGCGACCGGGTACGATGGCGGCGGCTACCTCCAGCAAAGGGGTGGCGGGCAGAGCGGTGTTGGCGGCCGGCCCGGCCGGGTGTGGTTCGCTGCCTGCCACTATGGTCGGATGCGCCCCGACGGCCGCATGACCGAGGGGTTGATCTGTTCGGCGGACGGCTTGGGCGGTTGCCGGCTCGGCCATCCGGACGCGGTCGAGCAGCCGTTGGGCATTGGCGATCGCCCGCCGTGCCTCTCGCCCGGCCACGGTGTCCGTGGCGGTGCCGTCGGTGGGCGGCCTGGCCAGCGAGGCCAAGTCCCGCAGCGCGGCCAGCAATTCGACCCGTTCGCCACCTGCCAGCCCGGCCGGCGCCGGGTGATCGGCCGCCGTTGCTGGCGGTACGGTGGTGAGCCGGGACGCCAGCGAGCCGGTGGTGAGCGTGGATAAGGTCTGTTCCAGCAGGGCAATGAGTCGGTCGGTTGGCAGCAACCATGCCGCGGCGGCGCTGTGGTCGCCCGCGAACAGTCGCGCCAGGTAGGCGGCCAGCATGGCGGCGATCCGAGCGGCTGGACCGGCAGTCGGCACCGGTCCCGGGGGAGCGTCAGCGGTGCCCGCATCCGTGCCAGTCGGGCGATCGGGGATTGCGCTGGCTTCGGCTTCGGCCAGCGCGATCTCCACTATCTCGACCAGTCGCGCCCGCAGCGCCGGTCGGGCCAGCGGCGCGACACCGGAAAGATCCAGGGCAGTGAGTTTCAGGTCCAGCCGCAGGTTGCGCCACTGGGCGGCGGGGCGTGCCAACAGCCGCGGTGCCAGCAACTCCTCCAGCATGGGCAGCACGATGCCTTGCACCCGCCGTGAGAGGGCGCGGTGGTCGTCGTCACCGCGCCAAGGCGGCGCCGTGCCGGGCGGGCACCGGATGCGCAGGTCGCACTGGCCGATGACGATGTCGCTCATGGAAGTGGCTGCTCGAACCAGCAGGGCCGCATTCCCTCGAGTGCGACGAAGATGGCGTAATCGCGGGTGTTCTCGATGCCGGCCGGGGTGTCATCTGGCAGCACCGACAACGGCAGGACTAGTGGATCGACGGTGTTGTCGCCATCGGCGTCAACGAACTTGCCCGACTGCACCCGCAGCTGGTCGCCCGGGTCGTCCGCGCGCGCCACCACCGCCAACCCCTTGGTGTCGATGGTGCCGCCATCTAGCGTGATGGTCGACTGGGTCAGGGTTGGCACCGGTGGCGCCGTCAGAGGGGCAGCCGCACCAACCGGCCGCCGTCGACGGCGTGGTGCAGGGGGTTGGTGATCACCCGTGCGTCCAGCGCGACGCTCTTCAATTCCAGCAGCGAGGCCGGTACATGGGTGGTCGCCGCGGTCAGCCCGTCGGTGCTGTTCTCGGTACTGCGGATGTTCGCGAGATGCAGCTGTTCTCCCACCACGTCTGCCAGTGCCGGCGCATCCCCGGCGGTGGTGGCCGCCAGCGCGGCAAGCACGTGGCCGGTGTCCTTCAGACAGATTAGGTGCATGGTGTCGCTCATGACTCGGCTCCTTCGGAGATGGCTACGGCGATCAGGTAGCTGACCGCACCCGGGCCGCTGACCACCACGGTGCCAACGTCGCCGCCCGCCGCGGCGCCAAGTGGCAGCGATACCCAGGCGATCCGGCAATGCACCCGGCGTTCGGCGTCGACCCGGCATTCCTGGACCAGGGCGGCGAAATCGGCGCTCTGATTGGGTGAATGGGCCGGATCGACCAATGGCGACACCTGGACATTGACCGTGGCCTCGCCGTCGATGACCTGCTGCTCGGTAACGCCCTGGGGTAGTGGCAGGATCATGCCGTGGCTGGCGATCCCGGATTCGGCCTGCACGCTGTTGCCGGTGCGCTTGCCGGTGAGGGCGCCCTTGGCGGTCACATCGCCGTTGGCATTGACCTTGAGCAGGGCCTCGATGGCGCGCCCGGCGCCCTTGAAGGTACCGAAACAGAGTTCCGGGCCGGCGTCGGTCTGGCTGACCTGCAGTACGGTGTCGCCCGGCAGCAGGGCGCCCTTGGGCTGCAGTTGGACGATGGCGTCGTCACCGGCCACGGCGGCTGCATTCATCCCCGCGAAGGGGCGATGGCGCTTTGCGGTGTCGGCGTCGATGCCGGCGAAGTTCTGGGCATCGTTCGACCAGATGACGAAGCCCACCAGCACCAGCCAGTCTGAGCTGCCCTCGGCCTTCGATGGAGACGCCGACAGTGCAGGCGCGGTCTGCTCCTGGGTCTCGTCGCCGGGGCGGCCGAAGCGAAGTTCGAAGCCTTCCTCCACGCTGCTGCCGGCCATCTCGGCCACGCACGGATCGAGTGAACCGGCGCTGGCGGTCAGCGGGCGGTACTGGCTGACCACGAACACCGGATAGGGGGTGTCGGCTTCGACGGTATTGCCGATGGTCAGGCGGAAGCGGCTGGCACTCAGTTCACGGTGCTCGGTAACCAGGATCTCGCGACCATGGCCGTCAATGGCCAGGCCAGGCTCCAGGAACACCCGCGAGTAGAGGTTGCCCAGGCTGTCCTCGGTCTTTTCAGTGGCCAGCGTCAGGCCGGTGACGATGCCCCAGCGATGAACCAGGCGGTTGTGGCGTTCGGCCCGGCCGCGCGGGATGGTGGCCAACGAGTCCAGCTGGGCCGCGCGCAGGATCTGACCTTCGGCGAACAGGGGACGGGTGACGGGGGCATTCATGCGTTACCTCCCTTCTTCAAAGCTTCCACCGCGCCGCTCAGCCGCTTGAGCTCGCTGGCCAGCTTGCGGTTTTCCTCCCTGAGCGCCTTGATGGTGTCGACCCCCTGGACCGCGCGACGCAGCTTGGCTGCGGTGAGTTCCTTGGCCACCGCTGCCTTGACATCCTTGTCCATGCGCTCGTCGACCTTGCCAGTCACCTCCTTGGCCAGCTCGGCGGCGATCTCGTTGCGGGCCTCGTTCATCGACGCAGTCATCGTCCGGGTGATGTCCGCGTTCAGCTCCCGCGCGACGCGTTTGCGCGCATCGCTCATCTCCTCGGCCACGGCATCCGCCACCTTGGCGCGGATGGCGATCTCGTCCGCCACCGGTGCGGCCTTGCCCAGGCGTCCAGCGACAGCACTAGCGACCGCCGCCCCCCGGCTGGCGATGCTGGCCGGTTCCACGGCGGCCGCGCTCAGGGACAGCAGTGCGAGGCTGGAGGAAAATGCCGTCACGTCGGCCACGTCGCGGGGCTGGATATTGAAGCGCTCGAGGATCAGCGCGGTGTCCTCGTCGATCTCGGCCTCGGCCACCTTTGGCACATAGGTCTTGGCGATGAGCATTTGCTCCGGCTTGCTGGCCAGGAACATCCCGACCGTGTCCTCCACCGGCTTGGGCTCGCGTTCCCCGAACAGCTTGCCCACGTCGAACTCGCAGCACAGTTTCTCCAGCAGCTTGCCGATGGTACCGATGGGCGGTAGCCAGTAGCGCATGGCCACCGGCGTCAACACGAAGCGCCGCGACATGTTGCAAATGTCGATAACCTCGCAATCCTTCACCGTGAGGCATGCCACCAGGACGCTGCGGTCCTCGCAGGGCTGGCAGGGCGGATTCAATGCCAGGCAGATGCAGTCGATCAGGTACTCCACCAGGATCTGCACCAGTTCCTTCACCGCCCCGGCGGAGGCGTTGATCTCGGCCATGTCGCCCTCAGTAGTAATGCCCGTTACCGCGTCCATCTGCACCCGGCGCAATCGCTCGTAGAGGTCGCAGCGGGTGAGGTTGGTGGCCCCGGACAGCTTGTCCAGCAGCCAGTCCTTGAGCAACGTCGCGTCGATCTTCAGACGATCGATCTGACGGAAGGACACGGGTGTGTTGAGCGCGACCAACTTGGCCTCGAGCGAGTCGAAGCGCTCCTCGTTGCCTTCCTCGAGCACGTACTTGCGGGCCAGGCGTACGCTTTCGTCGGCCTCGGTCCGGGCTGCGGGGTTCTTCAGCACCGCGGGCGCCAGAGCCTCGATGCGCGGACCTGCCCCGGCGACGGCTTGTTCGGCCTCCTTCAGCAGTTGGTCGAGACCGGCGTTGGCCTTCAGCGTGGCCGTGCGCTTGGCCTTGGGCAGGGCGTGGAAGCGGGTGATGGCGCCGGTCAACAACTGCACCCGGGCCACGTCCAGGCGCAGTGCCCGTTCGTCGGGTTTGCGCCTGGGCAAGTCATCGTCGCCGAGATCCTCATCGAGCGCGATGGCGTTCAGTTCTTCCAGCTCCGGCGTGACCTCGCGCAGCGTCTCCACGCTGTCGGCTTCAAATGGGATGGCGTCCTCGGTGCGCACGGCAAGGGCGGCGCTATGCATCCGGCGGGCCTGGGCATCGGCGGCCTGGGCCTTGGACATCGCCGTGGCCGCCGTCGTCAGGTCGCCCAGACAGGCCGCGAGCCGGCTGAACACGTCCGGGCCTACCGGTTGCTCGCAATCACAGCGCAGTTCGAAGCGGTAGCCCTCGCAGACCCGGGTGGGCTCACAGGCCTGCTGGCCACAGGGATCGCCGGCGGCGTAGGGCGCCACCGGGTCCTCCAGGGTCTCGGTGTAGGTCAGGTAGAGGCCATAGCTGCGGGTGTCCTGCTTCTGATCTTCGCAGGGGTCGCCGCAGTCGTAGCCGGCCAGCTGACGTCTTCTCAGGTCCCGCAGCAGCGCCTTGACGTCCAGTTCCTCGGGGCACGGCACGTAGATGTCGTTGCCGCAACAGTCCAGCGCGTAACCGGGCGCCACCACCACGTTGCCGCGGCCGCAAGGGTGGCAGGTGACGGTCAGTCCGCACACCACGCCGTCGCCGAACAGGAAGCGGCTGTGGAGCCGGTTCTTGCCGACCACGTAGTCGGTCAGCGCCTGCAGATCATCCTCGGTCAGCAGCTGACCGGCGAAGAAGCGTGGCCGCTTGAAGTTGATGTCGGTGCAGATCTCCACCGAGCCGTGCCCGCTGTGGCCGCTGTCGCAATCCGTCTTCATTGTGCTTGTGGACATCGTGACCTCCTATTCCCCGGCGACCCGGAACCAGCTTTCGAAGTTGCCGGGTCCCGACGTGGTCCAAGGCATCGGCCCGTGGGGCGGATGCGCACATATCTCTGGGTGGTTGTGGCCGGCCTCGGCTTCTTCCGCGCGGGCGCGTTTGTCCGTTGCCGTGTTGAATGTGAGTCGTGGCACCCGCCCGCCGGCGTGCAGCCCTTCCACCGGACGGCAGCAGCGGTCGAGCAGGAAGGGCGCGCGCACGACAATCATGATCCTATCCTTGGGCTGGACGGTCTCGCCGGTGGCGTCGCGGTAGCGGATGCGGTCGACCATGCCGCCCGCGGGCAGGCCGACGAACTCGCCCTCCATAGCGGCGATGACCCCCGACAGCCCGCGCCCCCCGGTGATGCGCATGAGCTCCACGGTGCCGGGGGTGATAGTGCTGACGTGCACCGGGCGGGAGAGGGTGATCTCGATACCACCCTGTTTGTCCTTGGTGCCGAGGATGCCG
Source organism: uncultured Gammaproteobacteria bacterium (assembly GCA_963808165.1). Lineage (GTDB taxonomy): Bacteria > Pseudomonadota > Gammaproteobacteria > Chromatiales > Chromatiaceae > Thiosocius. Next base: position 25,888 of record CAWEET010000002.1, read on the forward strand.
TTGGCGGTCTGGGCGCTGTAGGTGGCGCCGTGCTGCCAGCTGATGCCGGTGATCACGGTGGCTTCGTAGAGACCGAAGCGGCGCCGGATGGCGTGATCGATATCGTCCGCGGCGATGGGCTCGTCCTTGGACACCGTCAGGGCGGCCAGCGCGATACAGGGATCGGTGCAGCACGTGCAGCAGGGATCACAGCGCTCGTCCTGATGCGGCGGCGTGAGGGTGGCGATCAGACGTGCCCCCTCGGCGATGCGCGCCATCTGGCAGGCATTGGTGGTGGCGCATTCGTCCATCGCGAAGGGCCGGGTCGGCTCCCGCCCGCATTCCTCGTAGCAGACGCTGAGGTACACGGTGCGCGGCTCGCCTTTCGCCAACTGGTCCCGTTCGGAGGACTTGAGCAGCCCGAGGACGTCGATGACCCGGTCGCGGTGTAGGATGATGTCGTTGCCGTCGCAGTCGATCGCCGCGCCGCAGGTGACCCGCACCAGATGCAGCGGCTTGCGCTCCATGCAGTCCTGTTGCGACTGGTCTGGCCGGTCGCGGGTGAGTTGGTCGAGCTCTTCGGCGCGCTTTTCCCGTTCGGTGGCGATATCGTCCATGCGCGTCTCGATCTCCTTGCGCTCCCGCTCGTCCTTCGCCTGCTCGGCCTGCTCCTCCAACGCCTCGGCCTCGCGGTTGAGCCGGGCGATTTCGGCGCGTAGCTCCTTACGACGGGCACTGTCGTCGGGCAGGCAGTCCCGGGGCGGCGCGACCGCGACCACCTCCATCCCGCAGATCACCCCATAGCCGTGCAGGCAGCGGTTGGCATGGCGCAGCTTTTCACGGAAGTAGGCCTGCTCGGTCCGCAGATCCCGTTCGCTGATCAGTTGCCCGTGGAAATAGTTCATCCGAACCGGCTGCGGCAGACAGTCGCAGGGGCCGCGGTCATCCCGGCAGGCTTCGTCGTGGCTAAGGTGTTTCATGGCAATCACTCCGGACATAACAGGGGATGGCGGCTGGTCGGGGGTCGGTCAGGGCGCGCTGGCCAAGGATGGTGGCTGGCGGCGCCACGCCGCCGAGGATCGCGTTGCGGGCCAGCAGGAACCCGGGATCGCCGAGCACCTGGGGCTTGGGTCGGGTGACCAGGGTGTCGACGCCGAGCCGCAGTCGGGCGCCGAGCCGGAATCCCCCGCTGCTGCCCACCCGTACCGCCGCGAGCGTATGAGCGGGCTTCTGGCCTTCTACCAGCCGTACCAGTGCCGAGGCATCGGCGCCGGCACTGGCCGGCAGTTCGACGCTGAAACGGAAGGCGCCGACGTCATGGGGGTCGGCGGCGGGGTCGCCGAAGCTCATCACCGGCGTGCGGTCCAGGGCCGAGCTGCCCAGGGTCAGACGGGCGCGCCTGCGGCTGAACAGCCGGGTGTGGCCGAGACGCGCTTCGACCGACCCGCCGCCGGTGGCGGCCACCGCACCCCATACCCGTTCGAGGCCGTGTTCGGTGATGACGGCGTCTTCGCTCAGCCCGTAGGCGAGCCGGATCGAGCGATTGAGTCCGTCGCGCGTGCCGCGTCGCTGAAACAGGTCGGGAGCGGCCCTGAGCATCGCCCGGCGTCGGTCGGCGTCCCAGGTCTCGTCCAGAGTGACCGACAGGAAGCGGGCGATCCACGGCAACACCTCGTCCCGCGCCCGCGCGCCGTCCAGCAGGGCGGGGAAGCGGGCCACCGCGGTGTCCACCGAGCCCAGGGTCGCGTCGAACAGGCCCAGGAAGCGCTCGGTGAAGTCGCCCGCGACGCCGTCTTCGCGGAACACCGCGGGCAGCAGGTCCGCCGAGGTCGCGCGCGGAAAGGCGATATGGATGCGCCGTACCCGCGGGGTCGCACTGCCGTCGCCGGAGAGCCGCAGCCGCAGGAACAGGTAGCGGCCGGCCGGGCAGCGGACGAGTGCGTCCGTCTGGCCGGCTTCGATGGTCTGCCAGTCGCCGGGGTGCGGCAGGCCTGCGGGGAAGCCTACCCAGTCGGGGTCGGGCACGCCCTGGGGCACGGGCATCGCGACCTCGCTGGTGGCGACGGACACGCCGATGCGGGTGCCGGCGGGGATATCGGCATCGATCACCAGCCGATGCCAGCGACAACGCGGCATGCCGCTGTCCAGCGCCCGGGTCAGCAGTTGACCCTGGCTGGCAAAGGCCGGGCCTGGTGCGCCGCCGACCCGTGCCTCGGCCAGCGGGCGGCCGAACCAGTCCCAGCAGAAGGTCTTGAGCATGCCGTCCGTGTCGCCGCGGCGCAGGGAGAAACCCAAACGGTTGCTCCTGACCAGGGTGGTGCGCTCGAACGCGGCGGCCAGCTCCTCCACCGTGCGCGATACGAAATCGGGCTCGCGCGGCGTCTGCTGGCTGTACAGCAGGAACCGGTCGGCGCCCGCCTCGACGGCGAGCCACAGTCGGCCGTCACGGTCGTGGCCGATGCGGGCGATGGCGCCGCGCCCGGGCAGCGGGGCGGGCCAGGAACCGAGGGGACGCCCATTGAAGGTGAAGCGCAACAGCTGGGTGCCGTCCGCGGCGGCCACCACGATGCCGCCACCAGGTGCAAAGCTGAGGTCGCGCGGTGCGGTCGCCGGGATCTCCGCCACCACCTGGGCGTCCTTCAGCAACATCACCCAGACCTGGTCGGTGCCGGCGTCTGCCACGGCGATGCGGTGTCTGTCCGCCGCCACTGCGACGGGTTTCTGGAACACCTCAGGTACACAGCCGTGGGGCCAGGCGGGATGCCAGCTGTTCGAGCAGCCGTCCAGCGCCTTGATGGGGCGCGTCGCCCCCGCCTTGGTTGCCAGATAAATGTCGCAGGGCCGGCAGCCCGGGTCCAGCCGCGGGGGCGGCAGATAGGGATCGAGGGTCTCGGGCCCGATCCCGTCCGGGCCACCGGCCAAGCGCACGCCGCCGCTGTCGTTGAGCCCGATGAGACCGTCCTGATAACGCTGTTTATCAGAATCATCCTGATGGGCGACATCCCAACCCACCAGGTGGTCGAGCAGGCGGAATCTCGGATCGCTGGGTACGCAGCTCATGACATCGCCTCCACGGTCAGCCGGTGACGGCCGGGCCAGGGCAGACCGAAGCGGCGCAGCGGTACGTCGGCGCATGCCGGATGGCCGATGCCGTCCAGTGCCACGGCCAGGAAGGGGACCGCGGTGATGCTCTGGTGGGCACCAAGCACCAGATGGTTGAGATCTGCATGGCGGATCACCGCGCCGATGCGCCAGTCGCCGATCTCCGGGCTGAGCCAGGTGTCGAGCGCGGAGCGCACCGCACCCTCGGCGACGGTGGCGTCGGCGCCGGCGGTGATGCTCAGGGTCGCCTCGATGCGGACCTCTTCATAACGGGGTGAGGCAGCCACCACGCGGGCACCCAGCGGTCCCACCGCTGTCGCCAGGTGGTTGGCCACCGCGGCCAGGGTCAGACTGGAGGCCATCGGTGGCGTGTCGGTCGGCTCGGACGGATGCCGTCGCGGCACCACGAACACGCCCACGGTGCCTGGGCGGATGGCGCCAGGGAAGGCTGGGTCGACACCGCTCAGGGCGTAGGCCTTGAGGATGTCCGCGCCCTCGGCGTGTCGGGCCAGCAGCGCCATGTCGCCGCCGCTCACGGCCCGACCGCGCGCCTTGAGCGTGGCGGGCCCGTTGGACACCGCGCTATCGCTGCCCTCGCTGGCGGCGCCGCCGGAAGCCAGGAAGGGGTTGGTCACCGCCGAGATGCCGGCGAGTCGCACCGGCTGGCGGCTGATCTCGTCGATGCCCAAATTGCCGGCGGCACCCAGGGTGGTCGCATAGCTGCGCACCGCCACCACCCGGGTGCCCTGCGGTGGCCGACGGCCCTCGCGACCGTCGCCGAAACGGATCTCGCCGCTGGCGGCGTCGAGCACGAACACCCGGGCGTCGGGGCGTTGCCCGGCCAGCGTGGCGACTTCCTCCCAGCGGCGGAAACCACCTTCGCCGGCGCCGCCGCTGTCGTCGTCCAGATCGAACAGGTCCGCGCTGGATGCGCCCTCGTCCACCTCCAAGACCACGGACCCGGACAACACCGGCGACCGTGATAGCCGCACCCGCGCGATGTCGCCGTCGGTCTGGGGCACCGGGAACTCGCCATGGAAGGTCTCCTTGGCGGTGGCGGTCACGGCGTGGGCGTGCAGCGCTCGCAGGCGGGGCGCGGGATCCAGCCGACCGCCGGCCAGTCGCAGTCGCAGCCAGTAGGCATTGGCGCTGTCACCGAGCAGTGCCGGGCGTCCTTCACTGAGGTTGCGCGGCAGCGCCAGGGTGACGATGCCGGTGCGGGTCAGCGCGTCTGTGCTGTCCGCCACCACGTCCAGGGGCTGGAAGCCGCGCTCGGTCAACGCCTCCCAACGCAGCTGCGGGGCCGGCCGGGTCGGCGCCGGGGCACCACCGATGGCCGCCGGTGCCGGATCGCCGTCGCTGGCCGGGTCGAAGGCCAGGGACAGCTGGCCGGCGATACGGCCGCTGCCGATGAGGCCGAGATAGAGGGCGGCACCGACCGCCGGCCGTTCGCCGAAGGCCGCGAAGGCCTCGCCGTCGGCGACGGCCAAGGCGATCTCGCCATCGAAGGCATGGCGCTCAGCGAGGGTGAGATTGGGCACCGTCAGCGGGATGTCGGTCTCCCAGGTGACGTCGCCCTTTTCGCCATCCGCCCGGCCGCTGAGCACCTTGGTGCCGGCGGGGATGTCCACCGGCCCCGGGTTGCGCTCGTCGGGGGTGAACAGCAGGATCGTGTGGGCCGAACGGGCTGCTGCCAGGGTCAGTCCCGCAGCACGCAGGAACTCCACCAGCGCCTTCTCGGGCAGGCGCTCCACCCGGGCAAGAAGGGGTTCGAGTTGCAGGCCGAACAGGCGCACCAGGGCCACGCCGGCGTCTTCCTCGCTCAGGTCGCGCCACTCCGGCACGTACCCGGCGATACGGGCCTGCAACGCGGCCAGTGCCGCCTTGCGGCTGCCTGGGAACAGGACCGGAGCACCCTCGTCGAGCTCGGCGTCAGCAAGCGGATGATCCCACCATGGCCGGATCATAGTGTCGTCTCCGCTGGTGGCTCACGGCGCACCCGCACCACCAGTCGTTCCAGCTGGACCAGCTCGGCGGGGCCGATGGCGAGTTCGGTGCAGTCCTCTTCGGCATCGGCGGTATCGGTCAGGCGGATGCTCACCCGCTCCACCCGCGGCCTCGGGCCCAGTGCCGCGTCGGCCACCCGCAGCAGCTCCGACGGTCTGAGCGGTCCGCCGAAGGGCCAGCCGGTGCCGTCCTGGCCGCCGATGGCCGGATGCAGGAAATCCGACAGCACCGGCCGCAGCTGCCCGGCCAGGATCGCGGGATCACCAACGGTGGAGACCACGTCGATCAGCAGACCGACGGGACGGAAACGGGGCCGCCGCACGAACACCCGGGTGGTCAGCATCCGGGCGGCATCGAGGCGTTGGCGGATCACCTGCAAGGCGCCCTCGTCGGTGCGCGGGGCTGGGGTATCGGCACCGGTGCGCGGCACCGCGAACACGGTCAGGCTATCGGCGATATACAGACAGGGGAATGACGGGTCGTGGCCGACCAGGACATGGGCACGATGGGGGCCGATGCCGGGGGCGTTCTCGCTGAGGGTCACGTAGTCCTCGGCGGTCACCGCACGCTGCCGTTCGGCCAGTTCGCCGGCAATGCGGGCGCGTGCCTCGGCCAGGGTCTCTTCGTCGGCGCCGCCATGGGCCGGTGCCAGCGATACCAGGCGGACAGGTGAACCTGGGTCGGCCGGGCGCCACGCCATGCCCGCCGCATGATTGCCGTCCGGTCCGCCGCCCAAGTCGAGCGCGAGTGACAGATTGGCCACCGGCGCTGGTACCCGGCCGGCATAGCCGTCGCCGAAGAACAGCCGCCCGAGCTCTCGGTCGAAGCGGTAGACCCGGTCCTCGGGCGCCCTGGACGTCAGGTCGGGCACCACCTGCCAGCCGTGCCAGTTGCCGGCGGCATCGGCCAGTTGCAGGGCCAGGCTCGAGCCGATGGCCGGCGCCAGCGCCGCTGGCAGGTCGAGGGTCTCGTCGGAGATGGGCAGCAGGCGCTGCAGCGCCGCCAGCAACTCGGCCCGCAGGGCGTCATGGCCCGGCTCGCCGGTGGCGTGGTCTTCGATCACCAGCCGATGCCGATGGGCGATGATCGCGGCGCCGAGCTTGGCCTTGATCACCCGTGGCGGCGTGGCGTGAGCGGCAGACGCCGTGGCGATGGTCAGCCGTACGCGGCTTGCGCCCACCGCTCCGATGGGCAACGGGAAGGCGACCAGCCCAGAGCGGCGCAGGCCGCCGGTGCCGTCCTCCCAGTCGCTGATGCGGCCAGCGGCACCAGGCACCGACCAGTCCAGGGTCAGAGGTCCTGGTGGCGGTGTGTCCACCGCTTCGGCATCCCATTGTGGGGCCACGCCGACACCGTCCAGCACGATCGCCAGGGCCAGTCGCTGGCCGACGTCTGCCGCCTGCAGGGGGGTCGCGAGGGTCGCCTCCACCGCCAGCGAACCCGGTCGGTCGCGGTCGGCCATCACCGCCACCGCTTCGCCCCGGTCGAGCCGATCGCTGACCGCCTGGCCGTCGGCATACACCTCCTGTCGCGACACCGGTAGCAACAGGGTCGCTACCGCGGTGGAAAAAATCAACCCGGACAGCGCCGGGTCCGCCGGTTGCAGGCGGGTGCCGGCGTCCAATCGGACGGTGGCCGTTAGGGTGCCGGCCGGCGGGGCGACGACGGTGCTGGCCACGCCGGCTCCCGCGGGTGTCTTGCCGAGCAGCGCCAGGATCGCGTGGGTCAGGCTGTCGGGCACCTGGTCGAGTACGAACAGCTGCTGTTCCAGCAGAAAGGCGAACAATTCCAGCAGGGTGACGCCTGAGTCCACCGGTGCGTGGTGGGTCCAACGCCCGCCCGAGGCCGCCGGAATCCGCTGTACCGCCATGCGACGTAGATCCTCGTACGTGAGGTCGTCCAGGCTGAGGGGCGGCAGGTTGCTCATGGCGCTTCTTCGGCCGATCCGTAGCCGTCCAGGTAGAAGGGGAACACCAGGTTGCCGCGCACATAGCTGGCGCGGATCTTGTAGTCGATCTCCAGGTTGACCTGGGTCTGGTCGCGTGGATCGAGCTCGGCGCGCAGGTTCAACACCTCGATGCGGGGCTCGTGGTCACGCAGTGCAGCAGCCACGCTGGTCTCCAGCAGGCGCAAGCCTTCCTCCGATCCGGACGAGAAGATCTGCGCCCGGGCGCTGGTGCCGAAGTCGCTGCGCATGACCCGTTCGCGCACGTTGGTCAGCAGCAGCAGCCGCAGGGACTGCTCGATGTTGTCGACGCCGGTTGCATAGCCGAGCCGCCCACGGGCATCGGGCAGGATCGGAAAGCGCCAGCCGTTGCCGATGATGTCGTTGCGCACGCCCATGGCCTTATCCGATCAACACGGAGGAGGCGCCGGTGATGGTGCCGCTGCCGTCACAGGTCTGCACTGGATCACCCACTCGCGCCGCAGCCTTGCCATCGATCTTCACCGTGGTGCTGCCGGACTGCACCGTGCCCTGGTTGTCGGGCGGCGTCTGGAAGGCGGTCCCGGGCGGGGTGGGGATGTGCGGCGGCTGGTTGTGGGCGACGCTGCCCTGGGTGGCCGCGGGCATACCCTGGATGAACACGTCCGACGACAGCTCGGTATCCAGTGGGCCCGAGAACGGATGGGGCAGGGGTGTGGGTACCGGCGAGCCCGGTGGGGCCGGCACCAGCACCACGTGGATGTCCGTGCCGACCACGGTGTCTCCTTGCTTTGCAGCGGGCTGACCCATGTGCTTTGCCTCAGTTCAGGTTGATGGTGGCGCCGGACACGGTGACCCGGCCCGTCGCGTTGATGGTGATGTCGGCGCCGGCGCGCAGGGTCAGGCTGCCGCCGGCCTCCACCGTGATGTCGGCGGCGGCGCGCACGTTGATGTTGTTCGACTCGCTGTCGATGACGACCGAGTTTTCGCCGGTGAGATCGACCAGTTCGATGCGCTTGCCCTGGCTGTCCTCCATCAACAGGTAATGGCCGCCCTTGGTGCGGAATATCTTGGTGTCCTCCGAGTTCGAGCGGCCGGCGGGCGGCTGGCGCACGTTGGCATAGATCGAGCCCAGCACCACCGGGCGGGACAGCTGTCCCTTCATGAATGCGACCACCACCTGGTCGCCCTGTTCGGGTAGCCACACCGCGCCGTAGCCCTCGCCCGCATAGAACTGCGCCACCGGTGCGAAGCGGGTTTCGTAGGCGTCCGATATCCACGGCAGTCGCACAGTGACACGCCCGCGGGCCTCGGGATCCAGCACGTTCTCGGCGATGCCGGGATAGAGCCCGAAGAAGGTCTCGGTGCATTCACCGAACTGGTTGCCGTAGGCAGGCATGTTCATGCGCTCGTTCCCTCGTCGTAGGATTTGCGCACCTCGAAGCGGCTCCGGTAGCCGTTGGCGCCGATCTCGTGCTCCACCTTCTTGACGTAGTAGGTGCCGCTGAAGCGGTCGCCCAGACCGGCTATGGTCATGGTGTCACCGGGGCGCAGGTCGGGCAGGCCGATGATCTCGCCCTTGCCGGTGATGAACTCGTAGGCGCGCTCGCGCAGCAGCGAGCGGGCCAGCGCATCGGCCTCCGCCTGGGTAGTCACCGCGGCGCCGATCACCACGTCCTGACGGCCGCCCACCGCGGTCTGGGCGTTGCCGGCGCCGGTGTTGCCGCCGCCGGCATCGGCGATGTCGTCCTGGGTGGCGGTGGCGACGATGGCTTCCATGTCGTCCTCGTTCCAGCCGCGCACGGTGACCTGGCGGACCTGGTTCGACATGGTCAGGGTGGGGCTGAAGGACTTCAGGCTCTCACCCCAGGTGAAATCATGGTTGGTGGCTCGCCCGCCGGCGCGTTCGTCGCGCGGCGCGCCGAAACGCAGGGTGGCGTCGCCGCTGTCGGGGTCGGTGTAGATGAAGCACTCGCTGTCGGTGCGGCGCGCGCGCTGCATCAGGAACTGGGCATCGTCCAGATCGCCCTGGATCACCTCGGCGTGCTCCACACCACCGTCGTCCACGTCCGCCTGCAGGCCATTGCGGGTGGCGATGGCGCGGGCGATGGCTGCGTCGGTCATTCCGCGGAACTGGCGCTGTTCGCCCTCAGCGGGGCGGCGGTCCTTGAGCAGCTGCATATTATCCAGCACGCCGACCGACAGGGTGGACGAACCGGACGACGGGAACTGGGGCGTCAAGCTGTTGATGCGCCCCTGCAGCATGGATAACATCCGATCGGCATAGCCCATGCGCAGGTGCACGCGATGGCCCACGTAAATGCCGGACTGGTCGGAGTACTTGAACCAGAAGCGCCGGTCGTCCCAATTATTGAGTTCGATCTCGGCACTGGTCATGTTGTCCAGATCCATGACCACCTTGAGAGACAGCACGTCGCCCTTGGATTCGGGGTCCAACGACTCGCCCTCGATCTCCACCTCGAAGTCGGGCGCATAGCTGCCGGTGGGGGGCAGGCCGGCGATGGTCGTGGCGAAGAAGCTCATGTCGATCTCCTGCCACGGGTGATGCGTGGTACCAGGAGCAGCTGGCCGGGTTCGAGACGGCGTGGATCGCGGATGCCGTTCAGTCGGGCGATCTCGCGCCAGCGGCCGGGATCCTGATAGATGCCGGTGGCGATCTGGTCCAGCCGGTCGCCGCGCCGCAGGGTGACGCTCTTCTCCACGTCCGGCGAGTTGCGCGGCCGGTCGGCGATCTGTACCTCCACCGGGCGGTAGGCGGTGAAGGTCAGGCTCACCTCGGCGCGCATGGGCACGCCCTCGGGCGTGAACAGCACATAGGACACCGACATATCCGACAGCACGCCTTGGAAGATCTCCGACTCCCAGATGAACCGCACGATGGGCGGCGCGTGCAGTTCGGAGTTGATGCGCATCAGCTCGGCAACCTTGTCGACGTATTCGTCGCGGACATTCTTCTGGCTGTCCGAGGTGTCGAACAGGGCATCGAAACCCAGCGTCTCGCTGCCGCCGCGTACGTATTGGATGGGCGGGGTCTCGAGGCCGGGTATGTCGATCTCGGAAAAGTTGTTCGCCTTGCGCAGCTGGTAGCTGGTGGGGTTGAAACGCAGCGGGATGTCAGGCTCGTCTACCTCGGGCGCCACGATGCGCAGCAAGGCCCGCTCGAAGTCGCCGCCGACGGACAGGAAGGGAATCTGCGGAGGATTCAGATCGGCCATCAGTTCCTCCCGCCCCTGGGCGACAGTGAGCGGTCGCGGGACATAATGTCGGCCTGTTGCTGACGCGCGGCCAAGCGCTGGTCACGCAGTTGACTGAACTTATCGAACAGCCGGGCGAAAACGCGTTCGCCGGCGTCGGCTTCGCCTTCTACGGTTACGGTCACGGTCAATTGTTCGATTCGTATCATGTCAGGCAATCCCCAGTACGGCGGGGCCGGGCACCGCCTTGATGCCCTGATGGGCGATCTCCAGGCTCTCGATGGCGAGCCCGTCCTGCGCGGCATTGAATTCGGGCCCACTCCAGCGCGCCGCGAGTCCGCCGGTGAAGGTCCAGATCATGGTGGGGATGCCCTCGGGCGTCTGCATGATGATGGCGCCGTCGCGGCGTGCACCCAGGGAACCGAACAGGCCAGCCTCGTACCAAGCGAACAGAACGGGATCGCGAGCGATGCCTTTGGACAGGGTGATGCGTCCCCAGCTGTGACGCACCGGCAGCTGATGGGTGTAGTCGTTGCGGCCGCCCTCGGCGTAGCTGGTCACTTCCAGTTCGCCACCCAGACCGGTGCAGCTTTGGAACGCACCGGGCGCGGCCTCCAGGGCGGTGGCGATCAATTCCCGTGGCACGAAGGCGTCGAAGGGATCGAGAGTCACCAGGAAGCGAAAGGCGTTTTGGACGTCGTCAGTCATGTTTCGAGAAACTCGACAGTACCGTCGGCACTCAAGCCGACGCGGAAATGGATGAACTCCATGGGCACCGCCGGGGCGACGGCGATCTCGCAGATCAGCCGGTCGGCGGCGCGGCTCTCGGGTGTGTTGACCGTGTCGTCCACCACCACCCGGAAGGCGTCCTCCGGGCGCGTACCCTTCAGCACATTGGCATGGAAGGCCTCCAGCAATAGCGTGGTCGCCGAGCGCGCGACGGCCAGTCGCAGCGGATTGTCGTTGGGCTCGAACACCATCGGCGCCCAGGCACTCCGCAGGGCGCGCACCAAGCGATGGATTAGCCGGCGATGGGCGACGAAGCGCGGACTGGCGCCGTCGCTACGGGTCATGCGCCCACCCCACACCACGATCCCGCGCGCCGACTGACAGCGCAGCGCGTTGACCCCTAGGATCGAAAGCTGTGCCTGTTCCTGCGGTGGCAGTCGGCGCGCCAGGTCGATGCAGTTGTTCAGAGAGATGTTGGCCGGGGTGGCGTAGGCGCCTCGGCTGCGATCGAGCCGGCTGATGGCCCCGGCCACGTGACCACCGGGTGCCAGCCGGCGCAGCGGTGCCGCCGGGGTGCCGATGGGATCGCGCATGTAGATCCAGGGGTGATAGGTGGCCACCGTGCGATGCACGGCCGGGTCGTTGCCGAAGCGTGTGATCCACGCTGCGGCCTCGGTGACAGTCTCGATGCCCTCGGGGGCGCCCGCCACTACCAGTCGGTCGAGTTGCCGGTCCGCGACCCTGGCCGCGCCCAGGATCACCGCGGCAGCATCCGCCTCGTCCAGGTGCCGGTGCAGGTCGGGCATCACCAGCAGGGCCGGTTCCCGTTCCTCCTCCATCGGTGGCAACACGGCGGTGTAGTCCGCGCGGGTGGGCGGGTTGCCGTCGCTGCCACCGCTCAATGCGACCGTGCTCCAGGTGCGGACCCGCGGACCGACGCCGGCCTGGACCGGCAGAAACGCTGCACCGGCTGTCGGCTCCACGCGGACCAGGCTCGAGCGTTCGGCCAGGGCGGTAGCAAGGTTGGTCGGGTCCAGCCCACCGAGTTGCTCCATCAGGCCGCCCGCCTCGTAGACGTTCAGGTCGATGACACCCCGGCCATCGGGGCCGAGCCGGTAGGCGGGTCGCACGCTCAGCCGCCGTCCCCATTCACCTGGAGTCGCTGCGATAAAGCGAAGGGTATCGACCCCCAGCCCGGCCGGTGAGAAGCCGCCATCGGCGATCAACGGCCATGTCCCGGTTGCCGGCTGTGCAGCCGGCGCCAGCCGCAGGACCCAGGCGATCTGGCCGCCGTTGCCGAAGTAGCCTTGCAGGGCATGCCCCATGTCCGATGCGGACGACAACCCGCCGAACACCGCCTCGTAGGCGCGCCAACCGACGACCCGCACCGGCACCCCCCCCACCGGCCCGCGCGGTGCAGCACCGACGAACAGCGCGATGTCCGTACGCAACGGGGCGATGTCGGCGGGACGTCTGGCCTCGAAGGTGACGCCAGGCAGGCAGGTGGTGGTGAGCGGGTTCGGCGTCATGTTACTGGTCGACCTCCAGGCCCTCGTGGCAGATCTCGAGGGTTTCCATGGCGATCTCGTTGTTGGCGGCGTTGAAGCTCGGTCCGGTGTACTTGCAGGGCCAGGCGCGGCGGAAGTTCCAGCGCACCACCTCCACCCGGTTCTCGTCCAGCAGGATCACCGAGCCGTCGGCGCGCTGGATGGAACCCTGGATACCGGACAGTACCCAGTTCCAAAACACCAGGTCGCCGGTCACGCCGCGTTTGCAGGTGAGGTTGGTGTACTTGGCCAGCCCGGGCATCTTGCGTGGCGTGATGGCCTCGCTGCCGTTGCGGTACTCGATGGGGCTCAGTTCGAATTCGAGTCCACCGATCTCGGTAAAGGAGCCGCCCACAGCCTCGCCGTCGTTGGAGATGCCGTTGATGGTCAGCAGAAAGTTGTATGACGAGTAGGGGTCGTTTCTCTGGATGGTCGGCATGGGGGGCTCCTTACTCGGTCGCGGTGTTGAGCTGGATGCGGAAGATGACGAACTCGGCCGGCTTCACCGGCGCCACGCCGATGTGGCAGATGAGTCGCCCGGCGTCGATGTCCGCCTGGGTCATGGTGGTGCGGTCGCACTTGACGAAGAAGGCCTCCTCCTCCTTCTGGCCCTGCAAGGCCCCTGAGCGCCAGGTCAGCAGTAGGAAGTTGCGTACGCTCTGGCGCACTCGGGCCCATAGCGGTTCGTCGTTTGGCTCGAACACCACCCACTGGGTGCCTTCGTCGATGGACTCCTCGATATACAGCAGCAGCCGGCGCACGTTGACATAGCGCCAGGTGGCGTCGGACGACATGGTCCGGCCGCCATACGCGCGGATACCCCGGCGGTCGGCACGGAAGTCCCGGATCACGTTGACGCTGCGGGGGTTCAGGATGTCCTGCTCGGGCTTGCCGAAGGTGAACTCCAGCGGTCGCCGGGTGGCGTTGATGTTTGAGGTCACCATGCCGCGGACCACCTCGTTGGCCGGTGCCTTGTGCACGCCGCGCTCCACGTCAACCCGGGCGTAGATACCGGCCATATGGCCTATCGGTGGTACCAGGTGGGTACCGGAGGTGCGCGGATCGAACACTCGGATCCAGGGCGCGTAGAAGGCGGCGTAGGAACTGTCGCGCGGCGGCCGCAACGCGGCGAGGTTGCCCTGGCCGGCAGCCACGCTGATCACGGCGAAACGGTCCTTGAGTATCTCGCACTGGTTGATCACCTGGTTGCGTAGGTTGTCACGGTCCGCAATGTTGGGCAGCGCCGTGGCGTTGACATGGTCGGGCGCGCCGAGGATTGAGATCTCGTCGATGTCGGCGAGGCCCGCCAGGCCGTTGCGGGTGCCGGCGGGGGCGGCCACGTTGCCGGTAAAGTCACCGGCACCGAGCGCCGCGGCGCCATCCGTGCCCTGGGTGGTGGACAACTGCGCGAAGGCGAGGTCATTGGGCCGCGACGGCGCCACCGTGGTGTCGCTCCAGGCGAGGTCCACCAGTTTGGAGCGTGCGTTGATGTAGTCGATGAAGAAGTCCGGTTCGTCCGGGTGCCAGCCGACGTTCTCGAACTGCTCGACCATGGTCGGCTCGCGCCGGTCGGCGTTGGCGATGTTGGCGTTGTCAAGGGGATCCACCAGCGGCATGGGCGGCATGGTTGCGTAGTACAGCAGGGTCACCGTGATGGGCGGGCGCGGCGGTGGATTGGCCGGGTCGAAGTTGGTACCGGCGGTGATGCGCACGAAGACCCGGTCGCCCCAGCCGCCCGCCGCCTGGGCGGTGATCAGCAGGCTCTGGGCGGCGTCGGCCGTGGGGTGATCGAGCACGCCGGTGGTGGCGTCGTTGCGGATCGCCCGGGCAACGAACATGCGCTGGCCGCCGTTGTCGAAGAAGCCCTTTACAGCCCAGGGCAGGAAGCTTTCGGTGGGATCGACGAGGCCGCCGAACCAGGAGACATAGTCCCCCCAGCCGGTGACCAGCCTCGGCTGCACCGGGCCGCGCTCGGTCAGGCCGACGAAGCCGGCCGTGCTGGTCGAGACTCCCTGGATCGGCACCGGGCCGCTCGGGATCTCCTCCACATATACCCCTGGCGATAGATACTCTGGCATGTTTGTCTCCTCGAATGTCGACGCCTGTCGCGTTGCTCAGGTCACTGTGATGTCGTGGTTGCCGGTCACATCGCCGGGCAGGGTGAAGAAGCGTGCCGCGCTGCGGCCGCTGCGTGGGTGATCGACGACGACATTCACGTTTGCGGTAGGGGCCTGCCAACGAAGGGGCAGGGTGAAGGCCCCGCTGGGGCCGGTGATGACACGTTCGACGCCGTCGGCCTCGACGGTCGCGTCGGCCAGCGGTTGTCCGGCCGGGTCAAGGACCCGACCGTGGATGCGCCGCACGTGGCCACTGAAGGGGTAACTGGCGGTGGGCAACATCATCACCACCTCCGGTAGGATCGGCGAGAAAACTGGCGGCACCGCGTCGTTGTAGGTGGGTACGTCGAACTCGACAGCGTCGTCGGTGGCGCGAAAGGCCGGCCGGTAGTAATCTGCCTCGATACGTATCCGCACCCGGAAGGTGGGCATCGCTGCCGGGTCCCAGCCGTGCCCAAGGCCGGTGTAGACGAAGACTCCGCCGGCGTTGCGAGAGGGTCTGACGTCGGTTTCGATCCAGTTGCCGCTGCTTTGCAGGTCCAGCAACAACGCCAGCCGGCCGAAGGCGCCAGCACCGCTGAACTCGTCGCGCAGATCCAGCGCCACCGGGCAAAAGGCGACCTGGCGTTGGCTGGGGATGACCTGCCAGACCACGCTCATGGGCTCACCGGGATGGCTGGGTCGATGTTGCGGCTGCGTACCAGCGGTGCCGCACGGTCTAGGGTCGGGTCGATGTTGGCTACCCGGACCTGGTAGCAGAGCGACAGCCGGTAGGGCTTCTGGACCGCGTTCCAGACCCGCGTGCGTTCCTCGACGTTCAGCGGGTCCAGGGTGACGGCCAAGATATCGGCAGAGCCGAGCAGGCCACCGGGGGCTGGGCTGCCTTGCAGATCCGGGCCGGACAGGATGGCGTTGTCGTACAGCGCCTGCATGGCTCGGCCCAACATGCGTTGTTCGGTCAGCCGATCGCCGGCGAAGGGCACGATCATGTAGCGCAGGATCAGCGTCATGGGCGGCTTGCGCAGCATCGCTTGGGCGGGAGTCGCCGCGCGCTGCATGGGCCGGTTGCGCGTCGAGGCGTCCTCGGTCAGTTCGTAGAGCAGCACCGCGAGGGTGGCCGGATTGGTCGATATATTGCCTTGCAGGTCATGCAGGATCGCCTGCGGTGCAGGTGCCGGGAACAGAGATCCAAGGGCCGCGTTGAGCGCGTTGATCAGAGTCTGCGATACATCACTGATTACGCCTGAACCGGCCATTCATCCCTTCCCGTCAACTCGGCTGTGGAGTAGTCGCCCTCGATCAGGAAGCGTGCCAACTACAATTTGCGTTGAATTTTCAGTGGGTTAATTAGGTGGGCTGGACACGATGAGTGCTGAGCGGCTCGGAATTGGGACAATAAAGTCCCTAGCCTTAAAGTGTTGAGTGCGCTTTGCTTGCCGAATCAATACCCTGTTAACAGGATAAAATTGTCCTGGATCCTGGGAAGCGGTTGATGTGTGATCAGTGGGCTTATGGCAAACGCATCCCACCTGATGGGTTTGCCGGAATTGAAACAAGTGAGATGCATCGGCGGCGGTGCCAAGGACATATACGCGTCCAACATCCAGGTCGCGGAGCTCAATGTCCTAAATGCTGTTCTCGCAGTTGTGACGTGCAAAAAGATCCGCTGCTTCTACCGTGACCTAGGGGCGAGCATCACTGCACCTACACCACCGACGGAAACATTTCGATCAACGGGGACCTCGGGTGGTACGGCACGAGCGACTCGAGCATCGTTTCGTCGAACACATCCCGGAGCGCTTTGAGCCAGGCATGCTGTATGTCTCGATGGAATACGCGACATCGGTCCAGAGCTGCGGTTGCGGCGAGGAGGTTGTCGCGCCCTTCACGCGGACTGACTGGAAGATGACGTTCGATGGCGAGACCATCTCGCTTCGTCCGTCAATCGGCAATTGGACGCTTGAGTGCCGGCCACATTATGTGATCGACCGCGGCAAGGTGACTGAAGCCGGCCCTTGGAGTGACGAGCAGCTCGAGGCCGAGCGTCGTCGTGACCGCAGCGCCAAGTGCGTTTCGATGGGCAGACGGCAGAAGTCGAGCCTAGCGTTAAGCCTGCCCCAGTCAAGGGGTACCTAGTTTCTGGCGGCGTGTCTGGGACTGGGCATCCGGCAGATCACAACGATTAAGCCCGACGGTAGTCCGTCTTAGGACATTCTTTCAGGCTCGATTCGGCACTTTGGCCAAGCGCATCGTTGGATCGGACCTGACCGGAGTGAGGGTTTGTGGTGCGCGACTGTCGGGGAGGAATGTTCAGCGTCGGTGGGTGATTGCAATTGCGAAAGAGGAAATCACACTGAGAGCCGACGAGCGAGGAAAGAGGCCGCTTCTGGACGGCCTTGCATCTTTTAACTCATTGTTTTTGTGAATTAAAATGGCGAAGGCGGCGACAATCACATTGCCTTATAAATCAATGTCTTAAAATGCAAAATGCAAATTATGCCCCCACAGATACCCCCAAACTGATTCGCTGTTCGATACTCGAATCCTGACTGAACTTCATCGCTTTTTCGGCGCACGCAGCGCTGTCGAAACGTGCGAGTTGCTAACGTGTGCTGGCAATGAAGGCAGATGCTAGCATCTGTAACACTGCGGTCGAGATGAGTAGTTGGAGTCCACCATGGCCGGTTTGAGTGTTAGGAAACTTGACGACGAAACGCTGTCTCGCTTGCGGGTTCGTGCCGCGAAGCATGGGGTATCGATGGAGGAAGAGGCGCGCCGAATCCTCAAAGATGCGGTCAACGCGCCGGACTGCCTCGGCGATCTCGCGCTTCGAATCTTTGGCCCGGAGCACGGTGTCGATCTGCAGTTGCCTGAAAAGACACCGCACGAGCCCCTGGACCTGACCGAATGATCCTGCTGGACACGAATGTCGTTTCAGAGGTGATGAAACCCCGGCCTACTGACGCCGTCGTAGCCTGGTTGAACGGTCAGGCTTCAGAGAAGCTTTTCGTTTCCGCGATCACCATCGGCGATGGTTGCCTGCGGCCTGCGTATTTTGCCAGATGGCAAACGCCGATCAGGGCTCCGGGAACGATTTTAGCGATTCGTCGCCTTGGCCTTCGACCAGCGTGTGCTTGCCTACGATGAATCCGCAGCCCGAATCTATGGGGAGTTAATGGGAGATCGCAAAGAACTTGGACTTCCGATGAGCGTTCCCGATGGGCAGATCGCCGCAATTGCTCACCTCAACCATTTGGCGGTAGCGACTCGGAATGTCATCGATTTCGAACACTTTGGCATTGACGTGTTGAATCCATTTGAGGCTGCAAGTTGAACTCGCGCATAGAAAGGGCGAAGTAGAACAAATCCACCAACTGTCGTGTGCTGGAGAACGGTCGCGGATTGGTTTCGGATGGCACGTATACAATTGAGTGGTCGCATGCAATGCAGTTGGTTCTAAATGAAGAGAAAACAGGTGGCAGGCGCAAGAGCCGACTGCAGGGACGCTTCGACAAACTGCGCAGCACGCTAGATCGGCAGCGCCGGCGCATTGACCGCTTCAGAAAGGATCTAGACGAACTCGTCGATATCTACCATCGACGCTCGGTGGAGAACGACAAGGTCGTGTTCGATTATCTTGTCGTGTTGAGCAGTAAACTAATTGTCTTTGCGGGCCGCAAGAGCCTGTCCGATTGGCACCGCGTCGAATTGGACGAATGGCTGAGGGACATGATCGAACGGCGGATCTCGCAGGTCGACCGAGAGGTTGCCGGACGGCTGCGTATGGAATATCGGCAGGCGATTGCCCGCTCGATGGGCATCTCGGTCGATGAACTTGTTGAACGTTTCGAAGCAGAAAGTGAGGACGTTGAACAGGAGTTCGGCGAACGAAGCAGAGCAGAAACGGCCGAAGACATCGACGAAAGACCGTGGCAAGAGGACCGGTTCGGTTTCGACGATATTGACCCGGAGGCGGAGGCATTGCACAACGGCTCCGACGCGAACGAGCCGGATTGGATGAACGATGAGGAAGGGGTCCACATCGGCCGAACAGTCATGGACGGTGGTTGGGCGAAAGACCTTTTCCGGCGTGCCGCACAGGTCTTGCATCCAGACCGCGAGCCTGACCCCGAGCGGCGTCTGGTCAAGCAAGAACGCATGCGGGAACTGCTCAGGGCGCGAAAGCACGGCGACATCATGACCATGCTCACAATCTACAGTGATAGCGTGAGTGGTGCGGATATTGTCGTCGCCGAGCAGGAGATGACTGCAATCTGCGATGCCCTGGAACACCAGCTGGAAGCGTTAGAAATCGAGAAGCAGGAGTACATTTATTCCCACCCCATCCGGCACGTGGTGTTCGAGCTTTTCTACCACACCACGAAAAAGGGGCGTGCGCGCAAGATTCAGACATGGGAGCAGGACTTAGAGCACGAGAAAATGGATCTGCGCGATCTGGTCGCATTCCTGCGTAATCTCAACTGTCTGAAAAGCGTGCTCGAGGATCGCCGTGAAGAGCGCTCTGCGGTGTTTGCCGACGTTCTGTTTGAGGGTGTCCGATTTTGATGTCGTGGCAGCTGTTTGGATCGAGAAGTCTGGAACGAGTGACCAAGCTTATGTGCAAATGATGAGTTCGGTAATGATCAGGCAACGCGCTTGGGCGAGAAAACCAGTTCCGCCCTTGTATTCCCGGAGGCTCCACAAGATGGGAAGATTGGGTGCTGTGAGCTAGGCGGACGAACGCAATGCGCTCCAGGTGGGGAGAGGTCTAGTCAATGTGATACTGCGAGTAGGAACCGAAATGCAGGCCGGTGATTTCCGGCCCGATCGGTGGCAGATCCGCTGTTTTCACCGTACGGTCTGCCGCATCCGCGCCGTACATCGTGTAATCAGGTTGACCTTGTGCGTCGACCCCGACCATGACCAGCGTGGTGGGATGCGACGATCGCACGATATAACGGGTATCGATGCCTTCGCGTTCGAGTGTGTGAACAAGTCGGCGACCGAGCATGTCGGTCGAGATGCCGGTCAGCAGTGCTGAATCGCCACCGAGTCGCGCGACACCGATGGCGACATTGAACGGCGATCCGCCGGCACGGGCCTCGAACTGCAACGCACCACTGCCGCTCTCGGCACCCGGGAAACAGTCGAACAGGGCTTCACCACAGATGAGGCACATCAGCTGGTCTTCTGCACAAAATCGTCACTGGTCCCTGCGCGCATATCAAACTCGGAGATCATGCGTGGCAATTCACGCATGTCGGCGAAGCAGGCGTCGGGTTCGAGCGCGGTCACGGTGGTTTCCAGGTTGCTCAGTACGGCATGCGACCCGCCAATGTAGGCGAACACTGTCATACCCGCCGACTGCGCCGCGCGGATGCCCGCTGGGCTGTCCTCGATGACGATGCAATTCTCAGGCGCAGAACCGACGGAGGAGGACGCATGCAGAAACAGGTCCGGTGCCGGCTTGCCATGCAGTACCATGCTCGCGCTGTAGATATGGGGATCGAAATAGCCCAACAGACCGGTCACGGTCAGCGACAGACGGATGCGTTCGGGCTGGCTAGACGAGGCAACACACAGGCCATGATCGATACCGCTCAATGCATCGACCACACCTGCCATCGGCCGCAACTCGTTGCTCAGATATTCATAGAGGCGTTGCTCCATCAGCGCCACCTCGGTCCGGGTCAGTTCCACGTCGAACTCCTCGCGCAGAATATCAAACACCGTCTCGTCCGAGCGGCCCAAAAAGCGCGTGTAGGCGGTGCAATCGTCGATCTTCGCACCGGCGGCGCGAATAGTGTCGATCAAAACATTCGTTGCAAGGCATTCGCTGTCCACCAGCACGCCGTCACAGTCGAAGATAAGCAGCCGGTTGGTCATCGGTAGCTATAGATCGAAGTTCGTGGGCATCATCACGACATCGCGAATGGTCATGCCGCGCGGCCTCGTCAACATGAACATCACGACATTCGCGACTTCTTGGGCCTCGATGAGGCTGGCGGACTCCCTCGCCTCGCGCAGCTTTTCTTCGGGCCAGTCGGCTAACAGCGCCGTGATGACCGGGCCAGGCGAGATGGATCCGATGCGTATGCCATGTTTGAACACTTGGCGACGCACGGTCTGCACGAAGCAGTCGATGGCCCATTTCGATGATGCGTAGACCGGCTCCCAAGGCGTTGGGAAATGCGCTGCTAGCGAACTGGTGACGATGATGTCGCCACCGCTGCGTTCGATCATATGTGGCAGTACATCGTGGACGTTTTTCATCACGACATTGATATTCAGGTTCAAGGTTCTGTCGATGGCGTCGGTGTCGGCATCGATCAGGTCGCCACCGAGATAGAGACCCGCATTGGCGTGGAAGATGTCGAGCTGGCCCGTGACTTCCAGGATCCTAGGCATCAACGTCGCGCATGCTTCCGGATCGAGCAGATCAAGCTCCAGTGCATTTACCGCGTCACCGTGTTCCTCACGCAGGGCGGCCAATGCCGACTCATCGCGATCGATCAACACCACGCGTGCCCCGGCGGCAAGCATCGCTTCGGCGGTCGCCAGACCGATGCCGGATGCGCCACCGGTAACGGCGGCCACCTTTCCCTGGAGCTCTCTTCTCATCTCTATAATCAATCCTTATGCCATCGACGATCAGGCGGCCAGGTAGTGATCCAACGCAGCTGCCAGGCCGTTGGCATGGATCCGGCTCAACCAGTTTTCGAATGAATCTGCGAACCGGGGTTCATCGACAAGGTCGCCGTAGGTGCTACCCATCTCAAGCCACACGCGCGGGCGTTTGCGTGCGGAATTTGCTTGTACGTTCAGTACCTCCCAGTTCGGATCATTGGGCTCAATCGGACTGCCATCCTCACGGACGCCGTAGCAGTAGCGCGCCCAGATCGCCGATACCAATGCCAGGCCGTTCACCGGTGTACCGGCCTCGAGGCCCTCGCGGATCGACGGGATGATGAAACCCGGTTGCCGGCTGGATCCATCGAAGGCCACGCGGCGCGTGGTGTCGACGATCGCCGGGTTCGAGAAACGGCTTTCTACCAGATCGACGTACTGCGCAGGGGTGCAGCCCGGCACCGATTCGACATGGGGTGCGATCTCTTCCAGCGCGACCTTGCGAAAGAACGCCGTGATTGTAGGGTTGGCGATCGCGTCGGAGATCGTCTCGATCCCGAGCAGATCGCCAGTAGCCGCGAGCACCTGATGGCTGCCATTGAGGATGCGGATCTTCATCATCTCGAAATCGTGGACCCGGTCGGTAAGGGTCACACCGGCTTTATCCCAGTCCGGGCGGCCGGCACAGAAGTCATCCTCGATGACCCACTGACGGAATTTTTCATGGGTCACCGGTACCGCATCGTCGATACCGAACTCCTTGACCAGTGCCAGTTCCTTTGGCCCGGTGGCCGGTACGATGCAGTCGACCATCGCATTGGGAAAGGTACAGTTCTGATCGATCCACTCGGCTAGGTCCGGGTCGGATAGCCTAGCCAGCGACACGATGGTCTGGCGCAGGATGTTGCCGTTGCCCTGCAGGTTGTCGCAGCACATGCCGGTAAAGGGGCTGATGCCGCGCTCACGCCGCAATCTGAACGCGGCGACCATTGCACCGAACGCGGTGCGCGGCTGTTCGGGATACGTGGCGTCGTGCTCGATATCCGGGTGGTGCTGATCGAAACGCTTCGTGGCCGGGTCGATGTAGTAACCGCCCTCGGTCACCGTTAGCGATACGATGCGGATCGCCGGATCAGCCATCTGTTCGATCAGCGGGCCATTGCCGTCGATTACCGGTACATAGTCGATCATTGCGCCGGTTACCTCGGCCGCGCTGCCGTCCGGACCAAGCTCGATCAGCGTGGTCAGATAATCCTGCGCCTTCATCCTCTCTCGCATCTGCGCATCGTAGGGCCGCACGCCGGCGCCGATGATCGCCCAGTCGTGGTTGAGCCCCTGATGGAACAGGTGGTGCAGATACCAGGCCTGGTGTGCGCGATGGAAATTGCCTACGCCGATATGCACGATGCCCGGCGTCAGCTTCGAGCGATCGTAGGTCGGCACGAGTACGGCAGCACCGATCGCGTCGAGATTGTCGTTGCACAGCTGCTGCAGGTTCATCGTTCGCTCTCCGGTTTGAGTAGCACCGATGCTGTGTTGATGCTGCGAGTCCATCAGATCGCCAGGCCTTCGCGGTCGAAGCGATGCACCTTGTCCTGCTCGGGCGTCAACCACACGCGGTCGCCGAACTTCACCGGGAACTCACCACCGACCCGCGCCGTCATCGTGCCGATGCCATCGACGTCGACATGCAGGAAGGTGTCAGATCCCAGGTGCTCGGCTACCGCCACTGATCCTTCCCAGAGCCCGCTCTCGGTCGACAGTGACATATGTTCGGGGCGCACGCCGATGGTCTCGGCGTCGTATTTCTGTGCATTGCCGCCGTTGACGAAATTCATCTTCGGTGAACCGATGAAGCCGGCGACGAACTGGTTGCGTGGCGACTGGTACAGCTCGAGGGGCGAGCCGACCTGTTCGATGCGGCCGGCATTGAGCACGACGATTTTGTCGGCCATCGTCATTGCCTCGACCTGGTCATGAGTCACGTAGATCATCGTGGTTTTGAGCTTGTGGTGCAGCTCGGTGATTTCCAGGCGCATGTTGACGCGCAGCGCGGCATCGAGATTTGACAGGGGTTCGTCGAACAGGAATGCCGCCGGCTGGCGTACGATCGCGCGACCGATCGCCACACGCTGCCGCTGGCCGCCGGACAGCTGCCCCGGGCGTCTCTCGAGGTAGTCGGTCAGGTTCAGTACGTCGGTCGCCGTCCCCACCCGCTTATCGATTTCGGCCTGGTCCATGCCTGCCATTTTCAGCGGAAAGGCGATGTTTTTGCGTACCGACATGTGCGGGTACAGCGCGTACGACTGGAACACCATCGCGAGGCCGCGCTTGGCCGGGGCGATACGCGTTGCATCCTGGCCGTCGATCTCTATGACGCCGCTGGTGACGTCTTCGAGGCCTGCGATCAGGCGCAGAAGCGTCGACTTGCCGCAGCCGGAAGGGCCGACGAACACGACGAACTCGCCTTCCTTTATTTCGAGATCGATCGACGGAATGACTTCAACGTCGCCGAATGTCTTGTTGACCTTTGTCAGTGTGATGCTTCCCATGATCTTTCCCCTATTTCACTGCGCCGAAAGTAAGCCCGCGTACCAGTTGTTTCTGGCTGAACCACCCGATGACCAGGATCGGTGCGATGGCCATCGTCGATGCGGCGCTGAGCTTGGCGTAGAACAGTCCCTCGGGACTCGAGTAACTTGCGATGAAGGCAGTCAGCGGTGCTGCATTGGCTGCCGTCAGATTGAGCGTCCAGAATGCCTCGTTCCAGGACAGTATGATGTTCAACAGGAACGTGGATGCGATGCCAGGGATCGCCATTGGCGTCAGTACGTGCATGATCTCCGCGGCCAGTGTCGCACCATCCATGCGGGCCGCCTCGAGGATCTCGCCCGGGATCTCCTTGAAGTAGGTGTACAGCATCCAAATGATGATCGGCAGGTTGATCAGCGTGAGCACGATGACAAGGCCGAATTTGGTGTCGAGCAGGCCGTAATCCCGGAACAGCAGGTATATCGGGATCAATACACCGACCGGTGGCAGCATCTTGGTCGACAACATCCACATCAGTACGTTTTTGGTCTGTCGGCCGGGTACGAAGGCCATCGCCCAGGCAGCCGGGATTGCGATCAACAGGCCCAGCAGCGTAGAGCCGAACGAGATTACGACCGAGTTCCAGAAGTGCCGGGCGTAGTTCGATCGTTCGTGTACCTCGGTGTAGTTCTCCGTGGTCCATTCGAAGGCAAAGAACGAAGGCGGTGAGGCAATGGCCTCGGCCTCGGTCTTGAAGCTGGTCAGGATCGTCCACAAGATCGGAAAGAAGATCATCAATCCGATCAGCCAGGCAACGATGGTGATGGCGGTCTTTTGTGACCGTGTGACTTCGCGTGCCATGACTTATGCCTCCAGGTTCTTGCCGATCATCCGCATCAGGAAGATCGCGACAATGTTGGCGAGTACGACCGCGACGATGCCACCGGCAGAGCCACCTCCTACGTCGAACTGCAGCAATGACTGCGCGTAGACGAGATAGGTGATGTTGGTCGACGCGTATCCCGGCCCGCCATTGGTCGTGACCAGGATCTCGGCGAAAACCGACAACAGAAAGATGGTCTGGATCAGCACGACGACGGTAATCGCGCGTGCCATGTGCGGCAGCACCATGTGGATGAAGCGATCGACCGCGCCCGCACCATCCATCTCTGCGGCCTCCATTTGCTCGCGGTCCATCGACTGCAACGACGTAAGCAGGATCAGCGTAGCAAACGGCAGCCATTGCCACGCGACGATCAGGGTGACAGAGAACAGCGGTGCCTGCGCCAGAAAGTCGAAGGGTTCGAGTCCGATGAACTGGGCGATATGCGCAAACAGCCCGTTGACCGGGTTCATGAACATGTTCTTCCAGACCAGGGCGGATACCGTCGGCATGACGAAGAACGGCGCGATCACCAGTATCCGTACAATGCCCTGTCCCCACATGGGCTGGTCCAGTAACAGCGCCAGCAGCGTGCCGCCGACGATGGTGATCAGCAGCACGCCACCGACCAGCAGCAGGGTGTTGGTCAATGCCGCGAAGAAGGCCGGGTCGGTCAGGAAGAACTCGTAGTTCAGCAGACCGATCCAGTCCCGGTCTCCCGGTGTCAGCAGGTTGTAGTCGAGGAACGAGAAGTACAGTGTCATCGACAGCGGGATGATCATCCAGCCGAGCAGCAGAATCACTGACGGCGAGATCATGAAACGCGCAGCAGTACGCGAGTGTGTGGTAGCCATTTTCAGCCCTCTTTATAAGTGGCAGAAGTCGGGTGACGACGGGTGCCGGTCAGAGACCGGCACCCGCTGCGGGCCCGTACTACTTGGGATAACGGGCCTTGCGCATCGTGCGGCTGGTCAGGGCCTGGGCGTTCTTCAGCGCCTGGTCGACACTGATGTTGCCAGCCAATGCCGCGGCGAACTGTTGCCCGACGGCGGTACCGAGTCCCTGGAACTCAGGAATCGCGACGAACTGAATCCCGACATAGGGCACCGGTTTGATGGTCGGCTTGGTCGGGTCCGCGTTCTGGATCGATTCGAGCGTCATCTGCGCGAAAGGTGCTGCCTCGAGGTACTGCGGGTTCTCGTAGAGTGACTTGCGGGTGCCGGGAGGTACGTTGGCCCAACCCTCTTTCTCCGCGACGAGAGCGAGGTATTCCTTGCTGGTTGCCCAGGCAACGAACTTTTGTGCCGCTTCGACTTTCTGTGAACCGGCGGGGATCCCCAGCGACCAGGCCCACAGCCAGTTGCCGCGTTTGCCAAGGCCGTTGTCCGGTGCCAGCGCGAAACCGACTTTGTCGGCCACCTGGCTGTCCTCCGGGTTGGTCACAAACGAGGCGGCGACGGTGGCGTCGATCCACATACCGCACTTGCCGGTCTGGAACAGTGCGAGGTTTTCGTTGAAGCCGTTTGACGATGCTCCGGGTGGGCCAGCGTCTTTCAGCAGGTCGACGTAGAACTTCAGCGTGTTCTTCCATTCGGGCTGGTCGAACTGCGGTCGCCATTCTTCGTCGAACCAGCGTGCGCCGAACGAGTTCGAAGCTGCGGTGAGCCATGCCATGTTCTCGCCCCAACCGGCCTTGCCACGCAGGCAGATTCCATAGATCCCGTTGGCCTTGTCGGTGAGTTTGCGCGCGGCATCGCCGATGAAGTCCCAGGTCGGCGCATTTGGCATCTCGAGGCCGGCTTTCTCGAACAGGTCCGTGCGATACATGACCATGGAGCTCTCACCATAGAACGGTGCAGCATAGAGCTTGTCCTGGTAGGTCAGACCGTTCCTGATGGACGGCAGCAGGTCGTCGACGTCGTAAGCCGCATCGAACTCGAGCGGTACCAGCCAGTCCTGCTTGGCCCAGATCGGCACCTCGTAGGTACCGATGGTCATGATGTCGTATTGCCCGCCCTTGGTCGCGATATCGGTCGTCACGCGCTGGCGAAGAATGTTCTCTTCAAGTGTCACCCAGTCGAGCTGGATATCCGGGTGCTTGGCGATGAAGTCATCGCTGAGCTTCTGCATCCGGACCATGTCGCCATTATTGACCATGGCGATCGTCAGTTTGGTTTGTGCCTGCAGCCCGGTGCTGGCCAGGGCCAGAACAGTGGCGCCCGCTAGGGAAATCAGCGGTAGCTTCATCCTTCTCTCCTCAACTCTCGTCGTTTTTCGTTTCTGTCAGCGACCTGTTATCGGCGCCTGGACAAAAGTTAGTTAGAGAATCATCAACAAACCAATGCCGTACACAGGAATACTTGTACTATCTTTACCTCTAATGCTGAAATACGACGTATGAGCCGCAAATTTGGATTGGAAATGCGCGTCAAACCTATCGGGCAGCCGCTTTCGCATGCAAAGGTCCAGCTATTTGGTACAGATAGAATGGCATGGTGACCTGGTCGATTGCATACTGAGTTGGTGTGGTGCAGGGGTCTTTTCCAGGGGTGGGCCGGACGAGTTGCAGATGGGAGCAGGGGTAGGTGAAATGCGCCGAGACGACCAAAGAAAGCAGCATCCTGAGTTCGAGTTTGCCGATCAGAGTGATGGTGCCATCCATTATCTCGAACACGGCTATCCGCATCCCCTGGTGCGCTGGCACCAGCACAATGCCTACGAACTACATTACATCGTCGCATCGTCAGGAAAGGTGTTCGTCGGCGACTACATCGGAGAGTTCGGACCCGGCAATTTGATACTCACCGGGCCACGTTTACCGCACAACTGGATCAGCGACCCCGAGGGAACCGGAGAGCTTTCGCTTCGCGACATGGTGGTGCAGTTCGAACATAAAACCATCGAGACTGCGGCCGGACTTCTGGTCGAGCTTCGCGAGGTACTACCGCTGCTCGAGCTGGCCCAACATGGCATCGAGTTCCATGGCATGGGGGACCAAGCTGATAATTTCATGCATGCGATCCGCGAATCGTCGGGCCCGACGCGGCTTGGGTATTTTTGCCAGTTTCTTCATGCACTGGCTAAGTGTGAGGACTACGACATCCTGTCTACTGCGAGGGTCAAATCCAGAATCGATAAAGCTGTCGCTGACAAAGTCAATACGGTAGTGAATTTTGTCATGCAGCATTACAGCGAAGACCTGTCACTGGATCGCATTGCCGGACTCGTCGGCATGAATGCCAGCTATTTCTCGCGTTTCTTCAGACGTTCCACGGGCAATACCTTCAACGAGTTCGTCACGCAGATACGGGTCGGCAAGGCGTGCGAATTGCTCGGCACCAGCGAACAGCAGATCAGCCACATCAGCTACGCGGTCGGCTATAACAACATCGCGAACTTCAACCGTAGATTCCGGGAACGCAAGCACATGACGCCTCGTGAGTACCGCCGGCAGGTAAAAGAACGCTTGACCCGTGGTGCTCCCGAAGCAACCAGCTAGAGATCTTCTACTTGGGGTCCTCGGTCAGCCAGCCACCGGTAGTTGTCTGGCAATGAGACTGGAAGCGACATGTTAGTCGTGGAGACGACGAAATTGCCCACAGCCCTCATTTCAGCGGCGGGTGGGCTTGCGTGGGGCCTGTCTTCACCAAATCTTATCGTTGTTAGGCGAAGGACATTCTGAATGGATTCGAGGTGCGCTGGGGATATTTTTGCCGGTGCGCATTTTATACCCCCAAAAGTATCCCCAGAGCGACGTCGTTGGGATAGTTTGCGCCCATGGCTGAGGCAGGATGCCGATGAGCGGCAACCAGTGGCCTGCCGATCGGATGGGGGTCAGGTCTCGCGGTCAAGACGAATGATTTCAGTCAGTTGAGCCCGCGGAGCCAAATTCCGCGATCGGGAATCACACCGAGCTAAAAACAAACTTCTGCATAATTCGAGAAATCGCGTATAATTAATTGAAAAATATAGAAAAATAGGTCGAGGCGGCGACAATCACATTGCCTCTTAAATCAATGGCTTAAAATGCGAAATGCCGATTATGCCCCCACGGATACCCCCAAATCGATTCGGTTGATTAACTGGCTGAAATCAAACCGATTTTATCGCTCCTCAGGTGCTCGCCATGCACAGTCCTGTGGCTGTGGCGACCTGATCCATCTGCGACATCCAACGCTGATAAAGTCTCAGGCAGCTCATCTGACAGTCAAAACCTGTGCTTCTTCCTCGCCAAGCGGCGAAGCCGCCTTCGTACTCAGCCTTCAGTCTTCCGATAAAAGCGCCGCAACGATATCAAGTAGCGGCTCTAATTGGCTCTCGACAACACCCCATACCAGTCGGTCATCAACACTGGCATAGCCATGGATCAGTATGTTTCTGAACGCAACGATGCGCGGTAACTCGGGAATCTTCTCCGCCATATCGGGATCGAGACGCGAGAGCTGATTCAAGGCCTCTCCCAGGATTTCGAATTGTCGCTCAATGGCAGATCGCAATAGCTCATCGCTTTGGTAAGCGGCGAAGTCCTTGCGTGCGACAAACCGTTGGATCCGTTAGAGGGCCTGTTGCGCGTCCCAGATCAGCTTAGCAGCATCACCGTGCATAGAGATTTTGACGTTCGCTTTGAACGCGTTGACGAAAGTAGGGATTGCCCAAGTTGTTTTCGGTAACGAGATCGACCGGACGTTCGAAGAGGCGTTCCAACCCTTCCTTCAGCGCGAAATAGGCTTGCGCGTATTCTGCGGGTTCAAGATCTTCGAACTCGACCAGGAAATCGAGATCGCTGCGTTGGTCGTCAAAATCGTCCCGGGTTGCTGATCCAAACAGGTCCAGCCGTCGCGCGCCATGGCGACGACAAAGGGCTGCGATCAAAGCTCGGTGCTGGTGAATATCTTTTCCCACCGCTGCGTTCATAGCGATTTCAAGCCGACGGAGTAGAATGCAGTGAAGATAACATCTCGAGTGGTTGCCGACCGAACAATTGTTGCACCCTTTCCAATGCCGAGGGTACCGCTATGCGGTAGCCGCGTTGGCGCTTGTCCCGCACTTGAAGCAATGCAGGGTCGAGAGAATGGGATCAGCCGCGCTATCCTTTATCCTGCTTGCCAAGCATCAACATCAGCCGCGCACCGTAACTGCCGCACGCAAAGGATAGGCCTATGACAAATTCTGCATCCCTTACCCGCCTGCTGGCGATGGCATGTATCACCCTTGCCATGGCTGCGCGCGCCGCGGAGATGCCCAACCCGGCCGCCGTCTTCTGCGAAGAGCAGGGTGGTGCTTATCGCGTAGTCCAGGAAGCGGCGGGTGAGCGCGCAATCTGTGTCCTGCGGGATGGTCGAGAGGTCGATGCCTGGGGCTATTTCCGTGAACACCACGCGTCACCCTCGGTCGGGACGAGGCCGACTGCGGAAGCGACGCATACTAATGGAGGGGCGATGACCGGCAATCAACTCGTCGGAGGCTGGACACGCCAGGACACGGCGAGCGAAGACGCCCAGGTGGCTTTGGACTGGGTGCTTGGGCAGATGAACACCGCGGCCGGCTTACGGGGTATCCGTGGGGTGTGGACGCAGGTGGTTGCCGGGTTCAACTATGCAATCGAATTCGAACTCGATAACGACGAGGTGTGGCACACCGTTGTGTTCCGTGACCTCGACGGCAAGTTCCACCTGACGCAGCCGGCTCAACTGGGCCCGCGGCCGGACCCCTACAACCGTAAGGATTGACTGGCGATGACCGAAGACAGCAATAAAGACAAAAGCTGTGACCACGTAGACGCCTGCGGTTGCAGCCCGCCGTTACTCGTTGCGATGGTGGAAAACGCAGGTCTGCAACTGTCCCGACGGCACTTCATCAAAGGCGCGGGCGCATTTTGGGGAACACTCGCCCTGGGCGGTCTCGCCTCTCAGCCGCTCGCCGACACCCCGAGTGCACAGTCGGGCACAGAGGCCGACGCGATCTATTTCGGCGGGCCGATACTCACCATGCTCAAGGACGGCGATCGGGCAGAAGCCCTGGCCGTGCAGAACGGAAAGATTGTCGCCGTCGGGGAACTCGCTGCAGTCATGGCGCAGAAGGGGCCGAATACAGAGCTGGTTGACCTGCAGGGCAAAACGCTCATGCCGGGATTCTTCGATCCCCATTCTCACGTGGCGCTGCAATCGGCGAAGTTCGCCACCGTAAATCTCGACCCCAAGCCGATTGGTGAGGCGGGTTCCATCGCCGATATCCAACAGATTCTGAAGGACTGGATCAAAGAAAAACGGATCAAGCCCGGTGGCTGGGTCATCGGCTGGGGCTATGACGACACGGGCATCGAGGAGCTTCGACATCCCAATCGGGATGACCTCGATTCGGTGTCCACCGAACACCCCATCGTGCTCGTGCACATTTCCGGCCACCTGATGACCGGCAACAGCAGAATGCTCGACGAGGTTGGTATCACTGACGAAACGGCGAATCCGGAAGGTGGGGTCATCCAGCGCAAGCCTGGCAGCAACGAGCCGAACGGCGTGTTGGAGGAAAATGCGGGCATGCTGGTGCTGGGGCACCTGCCGATGCCCACACCCGAGCAGGCCATGACCATGGTGGAGAAAGGCCTGCGCTTCTATGCCGAGGCAGGGATCACAACGGCCCAGGACTGTGCGACCTTCCAGGGCACCTGGCGACTGTTTTCGGCGCTGGAGGAGCAGGGTCGGCTACCCATCGATCTCATCGCCTGGCCACGGTTCAATGCCGTGGATGATGATGCATTTGATGACATTGTCGCCAGACGTGGGGGCACTGGCCGCCTGCGCCTGGGCGGGATCAAGCTGGGCCTGGACGGCTCAATCCAGGGCTACACGGCCTTCCTGTCCGAGCCGTATCACGTGGAGCCCGTCAGCGGGGCCATCGTTCCTGACAAGTGTGACACCGAGCGCGCGGAGCGGCTCTTCATCGCCGAGGCCAATGAGGCCCTGACGAAGGAGCCCGGCGCGGTTGCCGGGTCCGGCGCCGGTTTCCGAGGCTATGCGACCATGACACAGGAGCAGGTGGAGCGCTGGGTCAGGCGCTGTGATGATAACGGAATCCAGATCCAGGCCCACACCAACGGCGATGCCGCCACCGATATGCTGCTCGACGCCGTGCAGGAAGTGCGCGCGGAAAAGCCGCGACCCGACCTGCGCACCACCATCATCCATGCGCAGATGATGCGCGACGACCAACTCGATGTGGCAGCCAGGCACGGCCTTACGCCGTCGTTCTTCCCGGTCCATGTCTATTTCTGGGGCGATCGCCATCGGGACCTGTTCATCGGGCCGGAGCGGGCAGCGCGAATGGACCCTGCGCGTTCGGCGCGTGACCGCGGGTTGAAATTCACGCTGCACCACGATGCCCCGATCGCCGGCATTTCCATGCTCAAGGTCGCCTGGGCGGCCGTCAATCGCGTCACGACCAGCGGTAAGGAGCTCGGACCGGACGAGCGCATCACGCCGTTCGAGTCGCTGCGCGCGATCACCGCGGATGCGGCGTGGCAAAACTTTGAGGAAGACCGCAAGGGCACGCTCGAAACTGGCAAGCTCGCCGACCTCGTGCTGCTGTCTGACGATCCAATGGCCGTCGATCCGATGAGGATCAAGGACATCCAGGTGCTGCAGACGATTAAGGAGGGCAGGACCGTTTACTCGGCGGCGGCGTAAGGTCGCTTGCTCCATCCTCCGCTCAAGGCGGGGACGGAGCGCCTTGCCCCAAACGGTGCAGGCCCGTCGGAACTGCGAAATGGGGAACCACATCGAGCTGAAAAAACTTCTGCATCGTTCTAGAAAGCGCGTATAGGTAGCGGAAAAATAGAGGCAAAATGGTAGAGTCGTCGGGAATAGAACCCGGGG
>CAWEET010000003.1:0-39626 GCA_963808165.1 uncultured Gammaproteobacteria bacterium
CGTGATACTTTTTCTGCTTCAGCCGTCGTATCGTCATAGCCAAAAGCCAAATCAATATAACCAGATAAAGTGAAACACCAACGATTCCCGCCTCCGTCATAATTTCTATCAACACGTTGTGCGGATAACCCCCAATCACGTGATACCCCGAAAAGCTACCCAAGCCAATAAAAACCCTGAAGGGATTCGGACTACTGAACCATGCTGTGAGCATATGAAGCCCACATATCAAACCGAAGAGCCATGTCGTGAATAGCGAGATCCTGCTCAAAACGCCCGCCACCTTGTTGGTATTCTGTTACCCAATTCACAAGAAAAAAAACTGCCAAACCGACCATGGCCGTCATCAGAATACCTTTCAGGACTTCAGAAATTTTCTCTTTAAACAACAGCATCGGTATAGCCACTAAAACGGCTGCGATCACCTGCCCACGGGTCCCCGTTCTAATAGCCACCACTAGGCCAAAAATAGCGGCTAACCTAATAAACCCCCATAAACTGAATGTACTTTTTTGGCCCAAAAAAATGGCGACCAGCATCGTCAACCCACCAACTGTTGCCACTTTCCAGTGGGTTGCCCTTCAACACCTCCAGGCCATCACCAAGTACGACGGTTCTTCCAGTCCACTCGGTCGTTGTATATATCAGCGCCGTCAAAACCAACCCGACCAGAAAGCTCTGATAGACCGGCATGAGATCCTTGGTGTCGCGCACAATCCACGGGACGACAATCAGCGCCAGAATCAGAGGGGGCGCCTGCGACTTCCAAATCGCCAAACCAGCACTCGGATTTTCAGACCAAGACACCGACAATAAAGCGAAGCAAAAAAGCGCCCAAATAATTAACGCACCGAACGACCAGTTACTCCGATGCTCAGCGCCCTTGAAATACCGTATGCCAGCAGCTAGCAAGACGATCATGCCGCCAATTACGTTGGTCAGCCAACTATATTTTACAAAAAGTATATTTTGCGCCTGAGCCCACTGTTCGAACACAAACAAACAATAAACGATGACCAGAGCCGTGGCCGGACGTCTTACAACCATAACTGCAGCACTTAAAACGAATATAGAATATATAGCAATGAACAGCACTTACCTATCACCAGCCGCTGGTAGAATTTCACCGTCGCTGTCTTTGGACTATTGACGAGTCGTCCGCCCTCGACTCTACGCCCGTCCAACTGCACCACGGCGCCGCATTTCTAAGTACCACTGAAGTTCTCAGCAAGCCAATATCAAGCCCAACGCAATCAACAAAGAGTCGATCTCTAATTGCCGCGCAAACGTCTCCTCAAGCATCGGAAAAAATGCCCATCGAGCAAGGCGATACCGTCACGCATGATAAGGTTGGCCTAATACCCCCAGAAGTCGTCCCAAAATTGGACAGCACGACAAGTGCTTCCTCGAATCAAGCCGCCAGCCTGGCAGCGGACCCCCAGTACACGCTTTCCCTCTTGCGCCCGTCAAGCGGTTGATGGGCGTCTCTAATAGACTCCCCGATCCGAGCAGAATAGCATCAACTTAGCAGGCTGAGGGGGATTGGATCCAACCTGGTTTCTTTGGTGGCGAGGATCGGCTGGTCGAGCTTGAGAATCCGGGTAATGTCCGCCATTAAGATCTGAAAGCGGTCTGGAGCTCCATCCGCATAAGACGAATATTGAGTGCTGCAAGTATGATGACCGACACCGCTGGGTCGATAGAGCTGGACCCCACTGATTGGACAGTCATTGGACGACGATAAGTGCTTCCTCCAAGATGAGCGACATGCTCTGGAGAGAAGCAATGAGACGGAAAAGACGTAACCATTCACCTGAGTTCAAGGCCAAGGTGGCCCTGGCGGCGATCCAGGGTGATCTGACGATGGCCGAGCTGGTCAAGAAGTTTGACGTGCATGCCAACCAGATCACCGATTGGAAGAAGCAGCTGCTGAACAGCGCACCGGATGTCTTTGGCAAGGGCGCGAAGAAGGCCGAGGAGTCAGCGGAAACGGTCCAGGAGCTGCATGCCAAGATCGGCCAGCTGACGATGGAGAATGATTTTTTAGAACGCGGGCTCGAACGGATTCACGGGCCCAGAGGAAAGAAATGGTAGATCGGAAGGATCCGTTGCCGGTGACGCGCCAATGCGCGTTGCTGGATCTGCCTCGCTCGACGTTCTATCACGTGCCCAAGCCGGTCTCCGACGAGGAGCTTGAGCTGATGGCGCTGATCGATCGCTGCCATCTGAAGCATCCGTTCTATGGCAGCCGGCGCATCCGTGACTGGCTGGAGGATCAGGGCCATCGGGTGAACCGCAAGAAGGTCCGGCGCCTGATGCGCACGATGGGTCTGACGGCGCAGTATCCGAAGCGCAACCTCAGCCTGGCGAACCAGGCGCACAAGGTCTATCCGTACCTGCTGCGGGATCTCGTCATCGATCGCCCGAATCAGGTCTGGGCGACCGATATCACGTATATCCCGATGGCGCGGGGCTTTGTGTATCTGGTCGCGATCATGGACTGGTACTCGCGCAAGGTGCTGTCGTGGCGCGTGTCCAACACGCTGGATGCCAGCTTCTGCGTCGATGCGCTGGAGGAGGCGATCGAGACCCATGGCGCCCCGGAGATCTTCAATACCGACCAGGGCAGCCAATTCACCAGCGAGGACTTCACCGGCGTCCTCAAGCAGCACGGCATCCGCATCAGCATGGATGGCAAGGGCCGGTGGGTCGACAACGTCTTCGTCGAGCGCCTGTGGCGCAGCGTGAAGTACGAGGAGGTGTATCTGAAGGCCTACGACAGCATCGCTGCTGCGCGGGCGTCACTGGGCCGGTACTTCGCTTTCTACAACACCGAAAGACGGCACCAATCGCTTGACCGGCGCACGCCGGACAGCGTGTACTACGAATCTGCTGCCAGGCTGGCGGCTTGACCCGAGGATGCACTTATCGCGCTGTCCAATTTTCGGGGTCCACTTCTCCATAGAGTGGGTCACCCAGCACGACCTCCGGATAATGGCCATGACGAGCACGGTAGGTTTCTACCTGACTCGCCAGGTCATGCCCCTCGTGAAACGCATCCCAGCGAAGATGGTCTACGCACGCGATACCCTCCGCATTCAGACTGACACTGAGCTTGGCGCCAAACTCCACCGGTTTATCCAACTTGCCGCGGACGATCGGTCGCACATACGGTTGGCTGATGCTGACGATACGATCATCACAGCGACGGGTCTTGGTCCGATTCATCTCCCACTGCTGTTGATAGAGGTGTTGAATCACCCAGTAGCGGTACATCAGCCAACGCGGTAACGGAATCGGCGTCCCCTCCGGCCAATACGCCATTAAACGTTCAACGTGCCCCAGGTTTCGACGCAGATACTGCAACTGTTGTTTGATGCCACGCCGCCGGACCTTGGCCGAGGGCCGTTCCTGTTTCGCGATCGCCAGGTAATCTTTACGGGCCTTCTCACGATAGGTCCGTGGCTTCTTGGTCCGAGTCGGTTTCGGATAGAGCGAATCGATGATCTGCTCGCTGAATTCCCGGGCCTCGTTCAGCAGACTCAGGTCGGTGGGATAATGGATCGCCTGCGGCGTCACCGTCGCATCCAGAATCAGTTTGCCCTGGTGGGCTTCTTCTCTTTCTGCTTGTTCGTCGGCTGTACCGCCGGATGATGCCGAAGGCGGCCCACCATCATCCTTATCACCGCTTGTCATCTTGGCTTTCGGCTTCGGCTTTGCGCTTTCCACCGCATCGATGATCGCGCCCTGAAAGCCATCAAACACCGACTGTCCCATCCGCTTGCGAATCTCGCAAACAGCGATGGCGCAAAGGGCGCTGCCATCTGATAGCCAGGCAGGTCCACGAAGTACTGCAGATACGGATTCTCTTGGATCTGAGCAACCGTCTCCCGATCCGACAGACATAGCTTGTGCTTGATGATCACCGCACCGATCACCAAGCGGGCATCTTTGGTGGGACGACCCTGGGTATCAGACAGTCCCTGGTAATACCCCTCTGCCAATTCATCCCAGGGAATGCATTCACTCAGCTTCACCCAGCGATTGTCTTTATCCAGCGCGGTTTGAAAGGGCCAGTCGAATTCTTCGAGCGACAGTTGTTTATGGCTTCGGTAACGGATCATAGGTGCACGGGTTTCACAGGGAGGGGGTCATTTTTCGTGCACAATTCTACCAGAAATCCGCCTATTTCTATATATAATTCAATATATTAGAGTTTCTGAGTAGGCTCTCGATAGCAGGATCGTGATGACCGGTAAAGCCGCCTGCTTTTTAAACGGCCTGTTAGCAAAAACATGCCAGTAGTGACCGACTTTTTCAACATAATTGACCCAGTCCAGCCATTCCAGAATCGCGTATTCGACTGCGTCCATGTAGCGCCATAACCCACGCCGGCGAATGATCTCCGTTTTGAACAGGCCGATGATCGACTCGGTCAGGGCATTGTCGTACGAGTCACCGACGCTCCGACTGATGACTCGACGCCAGCTTCGGCAAGCCGCTCCGTGTAACGGATCGACAGATACTGGCTGCCCCGGTCGCTGTGATGCACCAGACTCTCGGTCCCGGTTCTCGACCACAAGGCCTGCTCCAGCGCGTCCAGCACCAGGCCCGTGCGCATCGAACTCGCCACCCGCCAACCAACGATCCGGCGGGAGAAGACATCAATGACAAACGCTACGAACACTACGCCCGACCAGGTAGCGACGTAGGTTAAGTCCGCTAGGCACAGCTGGTTCGGGCGCGTCGCCGTGAACTGCCGTTGCACGAGATCAGCAGGCCGCCCGGCCGCATCGTCTCGAATCGTCGTCTTGTAACCCATGCCACGCATGCGCCCTGAAGGCCCAGCACACCCATCAGCCGCTCCACCGTGCAACGTGCCACCGCGAACTGCTTGCGCTTCAATGCCGCCGGGATTTTGCGGGCGCGGTAAACTTGGAGTTTCTCGTCCCAGACCCGCTGGATCTCGACCATCAGTGCCCGATCCCGTTGTGTGCGCCACGGTAAGCAGTCAGGATCGGCATCCGTGCCTTGTACTCGTAGTACGTCGGCGGGGCGATCGGCAGCGATGCACAGATCGGCTCGCCCCCGTGTTCGGCCCGCTCCCCGCACTTCCGATGAATACCTCGATTGCTTACTCATGCCTCCATCCTCTCAAAGACTGGAGTCTCCGGAAAAGCCAGGGGCGGTTCAAACAGCCGCGGAGCCGGGATACTG
This sequence comes from uncultured Gammaproteobacteria bacterium, assembly GCA_963808165.1. Taxonomy (GTDB): domain Bacteria; phylum Pseudomonadota; class Gammaproteobacteria; order Chromatiales; family Chromatiaceae; genus Thiosocius. Next base: position 5,218 of record CAWEET010000003.1, read on the forward strand.
AGTAGGGAAAGTCCAGCATATCCGAAATATGCCAGAAGTCAGACCGGGACGGTCGGAATCACTTCTTACCGGTGACCGGGGCGTGCCTCCAAGTGATACCCGAGGTAACGAAGGCGTCGAACAGGTCGTCTGCGAAGTCTCGCCCCGGAAGTCACTGAAGCCACTGTCGTACTTGCAGAACGCGGTATCGTACCATTTGGACCCTGTTCCCGGTAGCGCAGTACGTCCATTGCAATCTTATAGCGATCGATGACCGCATTGTCGTCGCTGCCGGAGTCCCAGAAGCCGGTCGCCAGCAACGTGGTCAGATGGAACAGCGAAGTCTTGGCACCCCAGCCGACATAGTCCGGACTGCTGCGCTTGCCGATATTGTACTCGAGAAACATGCCGATCTTTCCGAGGTGCGGCGACTTGTATCCTGGCTTGATATGTCCCTTACCGCAGCTGCTACTTCGTGCTGCTCGTCAACCACTTTGGCACCCAGATTCCATTCATACTCCGAGCGCTTGAGGATCTGGAAAGGCTCGTAGGGGACCACGCCGGGGCGCTCGTACCATTGTGGTGCGGCGAGGTCGCCAGAGGCGATCCTGCCGTTGAAGGCAAAAGGTTTGCGAACACCCATCGGGTTGACTTTGCATTGGCCATCCGAGGTCTTACCGCCCTGGGTCATTAGCCTCCTGGTTTCCGATCGGTTGAACGTACTGGTGATCCGAGTTCCAGCCATACTGCTTGGTCTTGCTGATCAGGGTGTCGAAGTTGAACGTCGACAGCACCATGTTCACCGCGGCTTCGCCACCGAAGTAGATATAGGCGTATGACATCCAGGCGGCCATCGGGTTGGCCTGGTTCGGGTTAAAGCCGCCTTTGACCCCATCGATATGTCCTTGTAGCATTCGTTTGCTGCATTGTGCTGGATGTTGCCGGTATAAGTCCCTATTCGCATGAACCAATCGAGACGTTCTTTGGTGTTGGCCGACAGCTTGTTCCATACAGCGGGGGTGTATCGTGCGAGTGCGATGATCGCCCCGAGGTGGTGGTCATGCCAGCTTTTGTGTACACCGCTCGAGCTGCGGTTCATTACCAGCTTTCACCACGTTGTTGAGGTGCTGCACCACTCGATCGGCAGGCAGGGTGCCGTTCGACGCTTTCATAGTCGGGTCAACGTAGGCGACCAAGCTGAGATAGTGCACAGCTGGCGCGACGCTGCCATAAGGGTAATCTTGGGGAAGCCGGCCGTCGGGCGCGAAACGCAGCAGCGTATGGGCTATCGCTCGATCGATCGCCTGCTTGGAGAAGCTGGGTTTCTTGCTGTAGACGTCGCTGGTCGAACCGCTGCTCGGTACGGGGATGTGGGGAGTGGCTGCGGTCGTTTCGCTGGAATCGTCACCGTTGGGTGACGACACGGTGGCGCCGCCATCTTCGGTGCTCAACGACAGATCGGCGAAATCCACATAGCTCCCGGCGGTGCCATAGCCGCCATAGATGCTGAAGTAGACCTTTGAGCTGCTGGCGGTGAATTCCAGGTCGACATTTGTGATTGTCGTTGAAGCCGTAGTCCTGGACGATGGTGCCGTTGTAGCAGTCGAGTTTGGAGATTCGGATCCCGACGGATGTCTGTGTCCCGCGATAGCGTTTGCCGGTAACCCGGTAGGTTTTTCCCGGGGTGAGTCCGTTGATCGGTCTGGTACATGCGCACACCCATTTTCCCGGGCTTGGTGACGGACACGCGCAGCCGGCCATTGACCATCGATGCGCTGCCCTGGGTGCTGATCTCTTCGCAGTCGCGCCAGTTGCCGGGCTGGTTCCATGCCGCCAGCAGTTCGGTGCGTGGTGCTGCTGGTCGGTATCGAAGCGGCCGTAGGTGAAGGTGCGCTATTGGTGGAGGACGTCGTGCTGCTGCTGGCGCTGGCCGTTGACAGGGAGGCCAAATCGTCAGAAGCGGTGCCGGTCGCCCCTCCAGCGTAGTCAGCGAGATAGTCGCGCAGGGCCTGATACTTGGGCGCGGTTTTCGGGTCCTGGGCAATGTGTTCGAGATGCCCCGATTGGCTCAACGCGCTGTAGTCGTCGCTCAGGGTATAGGGCACATGCATCGCCAGCCCGATGGCAAAGGCCGCGTCAAGGTAGGTGCGGTACATATCGGCTATGCGCGCATGTCGGCTCATCGCGGTCATGAACTGGGTGATGCCTTCATCGCCTGGGTCGGCACTGTCCAGGTGCTGGGTATCGAGCGCCGGTCCGCCGGACGCGACAATGGGTACCGGGCCCACGACCGCCTCGATGGATTCTACGACCGCACGGGTCAGCCGGCCAGGGCCGGCCTCGGCCTGCAGCCGATCCTGCCATTCGTCGAAGGCCTCGTCGAGGTGGCGCTCAAAGGCGGTGCTTTTCCAATAGGGATCCTGCGGCGGCAGCGACAACGGACGCGGACCGGTCGCCGAGTTGAAGGATTCGCCGGTGTAGAACCAGGGATCGTTGCTGGTGGCGTGCTGTTGGGCGGTTTCATGCACCCAGTCCGCCATGCCTTCACCAAAGTGCGAGGTGACAGCCACAACGTCCGGTATGCATGCCTGCCTGTCGACCAGCGAGGTCAGATAGTCCTGCGTGTACCCTTCATCGGCGGTCGGTGCGCTGGCGACCCGAATCAGTGGATTGTCGGCGAGTGCATCGGCGTCGAAATAGTCATCGAAGATCGCCCATACCTCGGCGGTGCGCTGGGCGACGAAGGCCGGTTTGGTCAGCCCCTGTTTGGCGGCCTCGGCGGCGGCCCAATCGCCCTGCGGCGTCGATTCGCCTTCGGACCAGAGCGCGTTGGAGTATTCGATGAATACCCGCCGTCCCGGCTCCAGCGGCGCCCAGACCGGGTTGGCCTTGGCGCCATTGTAGGGGTTGTTGCCATCCGAGCCGTAGCGCAGCAGGCGGGCGAGCCCGGCGACATACCCATCGTCCGCCAGGTGTGGCACGCTGATCCACAGGTCCAGGTCGGTCGCATTGGCCAGCGCCACGAGGTGTTCGTAGGGGACACCGGTCAGGCGATCGCCGGCAAAGGCTTGGCCGTTCGCATCCACGGCGCCGGGCGCGGGATTGCGGGCGTTGAGGATGCCGTTGGCGAAGACATGGTCCGGGCGGCGCCGATCCGACCAACGTATCTGCGGGCTGGCGTCGGTGTGGGTCATCGTGGTGGCGCGGATGACGCCCCAGTTCTCGTCTCGCAGACGCTCCAGGAAAGTCGGATGCCAGAGTGCGCCCTCGAGCGAGGCGTTTTCAGGATCGGCCGGATCGGCCAGCCAGACCTTGATGTCGGTGATCGGCTGGGATTCGTCGACCGCATGAACGACCAGATCACTGAGCGCTGCGTCACCCGTGAAACGATAGACGCGTCGCCCGTCGAGGTAGCTGCCGGTGGCTGGACCCTCGGATTTTCCGGCCAGGTACGCGGAGGCGCCCGACAGTCGGATATCGGCGCGACCTTTCCAGGTCAACACGACGTGGCCCCTGGACAGGTCGGTGTGTTGGGCGTCGAGACCGGACAGCACCGCGCGCAGTTTCTTGCCCGAGTTTAACCACTGCGGGTAACCCAACGCGTCGAACTGCGGGTTGCCGGACAAGGCCACGGGTGTGCCCCAGTCCGAACCAGCAAACTCCAACCAGTAACCGGGTGCCAGGGCGTTCGCATAGTAGGTGTTCTTCCAGTGCGCCACCTCGCCCGGGTTCACTGCGATCAACGGCAATTGAACCATCGCAGCGCTATGCAGCACCGAATGCAGCGACATTGCGGTAAACACGCAAGCCGCCGCAACGTAACGCAATCTGACTGAGACTGAGGGCGAGGGGCCCCTCGACGCTGGTTTGGTGGGTGTGCGCCGAACGAGACGATGAGCGAAACGGAAGAATCTGGTTGCCAACATAATTTTCTTTTGACCTTCAATCTGCTGCGGTACGACAAAAAGCAGCGCAGATACTACGTGCAATTGAATCAGGTCTGGTGTGACAGGGTTCCCATTTAGGGAGAACGATTCCCAATGCAGCAAGCGTATTCGTTCCGCCGGAATCGCATTGGTGCTTTTCGCATCAACGAAGTGGTCGGAGCTGAAGAACTCTGTATTGGTCTGGTAGCTTGATTCGCTTGCCGATGTCGGAGGAGCAGCAACGGACGGCGGGTGGGATTAACGCGAAAAATGAGGCCAGCCGCAAGGACGTCGCTACAAGCCGTCGAATAGTCTTGCAGCCCGGGAATTTGCCAGCAGGCTCGGCCGGTGGCGTGCGATAGGCAGAAGGCACCGGCTTCGTGACAACGCGTCGTTTTTGAGCTCGACACAGAATACGAAGCGCAAACGATCCGGCTGGCGCTACTCGTGCCTTTTGTCGCTTCAGGTCATGTTCGATGCCCGTCAGCGAAGCTCGATCAATACGCCCTGCAGTTCTGTAATCTCGTTGATCCGGGGCATGATGGCGGTGCCGGTCTGGCGATCGGCGACCGGCACCAGGACTCGGTACCAGACATCATTGCCGACTTGCATGCGCTGGGGGGCAGGGGTGGCAATGCCTGAGATACTGAGCCGGTCGACCAGCGCCTGCGCGCGGTCTTCGCTTCTGAAGCTGCCGACCTGTACGGCCCAGCCGGCGTTCAATGCGGCCGCGGTATCCAAATCCGTCGTACTGTCGGTCGAGATTGCCGATGCTAGCGGGCACGTCGTAGCCGGTGGGTTGCGCCTCCAGTGGCTCGGCCGGGGTAGTCTCTTTTGGTTTCCGCTCGGGTATCAGCTGTTTCAGGCGACGGCGGTACTCCTCGGTCACCTGCAATGCCGCCGTGCTGTTCGATACCGCGCGCGGCGTGATCAGCACGATCAGTTCCCGACGGGTTTGGTTATCCCCCTTGGTGCCGAACAGCGCGCCCAGGAACGGTACCTTGTGCAAACCCGGAATGCCCTCCTCGGTCGTGTCACGGTCATCCTCGATAAGGCCACCGAGGATGATGGTGTCACCGCTGTTCACCGCCACGGTACTGACGATCTTGCGTGTCGAAATGCGCGGTGTGAGGGAATTGATCGCGGTCTGGAAAGGGACCTGACTGACCTCCTGTTCTACCTCCATGATCACCAGACCGCCGGCATTGACCCGTGGTTTCACCTTGAGCAGTACGCCGGTGTTACGGTACTCGATTGTATTGATGAGCGGGCTGTCGGCGCCGATGGTGGATTGTTGCTGCGCGGTCGCGACTGGGACCTCGTCACCGACGTTGATGGTCGCCTCCTGATTGTTCAGCACCAGCAGCGAGGGTGACGAGATGACGCTCAGGTTGGTCTCGGTCGCCAAGGTGTTCAGCACAAAGCGCACCAGACCATCACCGCCCTGCAGGGCATAGGAGAATCCAGGTTGTATCGCGCCGATACCGGCGGCGCCCAGGTCCAGCGACCCGACGCCGGTCTTGTCGTTGAAGTTGTTCTTGAAAAACCATTCGACGCCAAACGAAAGATTATCGGTCAGCGTGACCTCGGCGATGGTCACTTCGATCAAGACCTGCAGAGGGCTGACATCGATCTGTCGCAGTGCAGCGAGGATTTGCCGGTACTCGGTTCCGCGCGCAAGGATCAGCAGTGCGTTGTTCGGCTCGTCGGCGATGACCTGAACGGGCCGTTCGCGATCGATCACCAGCCCTTCGCCGGGGGTAGCCGGGCCCGCGGGCGTCATCGCTGGGGGTGTTTGTGGCCCGGCGACCGTCTCGGGTTCCGGGGCCTCTCCGATCGTCTTCGGTGTGAGGCCGGGGGCCAGCGACAGGTCTCGCTGTCGGCTCTCAACCCGCTCCTGAAACACTTGGGTCAAGACATCGGCGATTTCCACCGCTTTGCCATTCTGCACCCGGTAAATGAACAGACGCGGTTTATCGTCCCCGGTATTCCGGTCGAGGCGCTGGATCCATTCGCGCACCCGAGCCAGGTGCTCGGCACGCGATGTGACTACCATCAGCCCGTTCAGTCGCTCGACGACGATGAAGCGGACCAGGCCGCTCATGAGTCCGAACTCCGGGTCGGCGAGCAGGATCTCCAGGTCTTCGGCCAGCGTCTTGGCGTCGACGAAGTCGGGAGTGAACAGGGCCACCGACATGCCTGCCATCCGGTCCACATCGAAGACCTCGATTGTTTCGAGCAGACGATCCAGGTCCGCGCCGGAACTTGCCAGCACCAGCAGATTGCGTGCGCTGTCGACGCGCAGCAGCTGGTTGCCCCCGGCGACCATCGGGCCGAGGATTTGTGCCATTTCTTCGGCGGCCACATAGCGCAACGGGACGACCCGCAGAGAGAAGCCGGGTGGAATCGCCAGGCTGGAGTCGCCCAGCTGAGAGGTGCGGGCCTCAGCAAAGGCCTCCTGCAGCGGGACGACGCGGTAGACGTCATCCGAGGTGATGAGTGCTGCGTTGTTCATGCGCAGCATCAGCTCGAGTGTCGCAATCAGATCGTCGCGCTCGAGTGCACGGGTCGTTTGCATTGACACCACGCCCTGCACTTGTGGGTCGACCACGTAGTTGATACCCAGCATATCGCCGAGGACGATCTTGACGACCTCAAGCAGATTCGCGTTCTGAAAGTTGAGTTTAACGTCACCGTCGCCTTGCTCGCGTGCATCGGCGAAGCCACGTACCTTGCGGATCACCGTATCGTTACCCGGACGATAAAAGTCGGGCGACTGTGCGTCGGCTGCGCCGATGTCGTCCGGCGGCAACGATGGACTCGGCGTTGGTGCCGGCGGGGTCGTGCCTTTCTCAGCAGCGCTCTGCAGCCTGTCTCCCCAGGCCGGCGGTCGCGTGGCGAAGCGGTAGTTAGTGCAGCCGCCGAGTTGCGTTGCCAGCGTAAGCACGGTCAGCAAAGCTGCGATGAAGCCGGTGAGGCCTTGTGGTGATCTGATTCGAGATATTGGGGGACTCATCGATTAACTTCCTTGGCTCCCGTTTGGTCTTCGTCGGGTTGCTGCTCATCGCCTGTCTGTTCTTCTTCCACCTCTGGCGTGACTGGCCCCCTGAGGATGCGACGCTGGGTACTGGGCCTCTGGTTGGGGCGCCGGGGTCGCATTTGCTTGCGCGCGCGCTGTTTCGGGGGTGGTAGGTCGAAGCGGTAGACCTGCAGCGTCTGGCTGCGACCGTTGGCTGCAAGAACGACGTTGTCGTCGTTGATCTGTTCTACTGCCCAATCGTCCAGCTTTCCACCAACACTGAGTCGGTCAATGCTGCCATTGCGCCTCTCAACCAGGGCGATGAGCCGATCGCCGTCGACAATAATTGCACTGAGACGCGCGTCGGCCAGTTCGCCTGGTTCGGCTGCGGCTCTGGATGCATTCGGATCCTCTGTGGCCGCGTCGGCGCCTTCGGAGGGGGGTTTTCTACCAGAGACAAACAATGGCCGCTCGACGAACTCGGTAAAGGCATCGATATCGCCGATCTGTGAAGTCGGTGCTGACGGCTGGGGGAGATTGACCGGCGCGTTGCCCTCCGGTTGCTCCGGCAGCGGCACCGGGCGCTGCCATTCAAAGGCCATCCACGCGACAGCGCCGAGATAAAGGACACCCAATACAAGGGGTTTTCGGTCAGCCATTGTTGCGCTCCCCGGGTCCTTGCTCGTCGGGTGCACGCAGCGCGGAAAGGCTCATACTGACCTCCAGCCGATCGATTGCGGCCCTGCGTCGCTGCACCCGGGTGCTAATGTTCAGCGAGTCGATGAACACGAAGGGCATGCCCGACTCAAGGGCGTACAGAAGGTCGCGCAGGCTCCGACTGTCGGCCTGCAGACGCGCCTGCACCGAGACCTTCTGCAATGGCCCGTCCGGGATTGCGGGCTGAACCCGTACACTCACGATACGCGCTTTGTGTTCGGCCGCGAGCTTTTGCAGATGCCTTTGCAGCGACGCCGCAGCAAGCGCCGGGTTGTTGCCAGGTAGCAGGAAAGGGGTGAGTGGCTGGTGCTTTTGCAGGTCGGCTGCCGCAGCTCGCAGCGCAGGAAGTTCGCCGATCACGGTACGGTAGCGCGTAATCTCGTCTTGCATCGACTCGATTTCGTTGCTGACATCATGATACGCGCTGAATAGCGGGCTGATCGCAAATCGCAGCACCACGAGTACGGGCAACAGCACCAGCAGCAGTGCAACGATTCGCCCGCGAGGTCCGACGGGCAGGTTCATTGGCCGGCTCCGGACGGCGGCGACTCGATGCTGGCAGTCAGATTGAATCGATCCGCCTGGTTGCGTCGGTCACGGGTGAAGGCGCCGATGCGCACGCCTTCGAATGTGCTGGAATTCTCCAGGGTCTCGACCAGTTCGGACGGCGTCGAAGAGATCCCCAGCAGGGTTACCTCCTTCTTGCCGTCAAATTGCAGTCGCTGCAGCCAGGTATCGTCGTCGAGCTGCTGCGCGAGCGAATCGAGCAGGGCGATGGTCGATTGCGCAGTACGTTTGCGATGGCTGAGCCAGTCGAGCCGTGCTGCGGTATTGTTCACGCGATCCCGCAAGGCGCTGACTTGGGCTGCCTCGTCGCGCAGCCCGTCGAGTGTCCGTTCCAATTGCTCGCTTGCGTCATGTCGATTGTAGAGATGCAGCGCGAGGGCGCCGCCCCAGATCGCGATCAGGCCCAACCAAGCGACTCGCATACGGTTGTTCGAGGTATTACCAGACTCAGCGATTCGCCATGACAGTTCCAGCGGCTCACCGGGCTGTGGGGGGCGCTCTACTCGCAGCGGATTCGCGGGCGGATTCTGTGCGATCAGCGACAGCGCTCGACTTATCTTTGCTTTCGGAACCACGACCAGCCAAGCCGATAGGGGCCCGTCAGTCGCGCCGTCGGCGTTCTCGCCGCAGGCATACAGGGCCTGATCAGTTGTAAACGGGGTCAACTTCGGCAGCTGGTACCCGACCGCCTCGGCGAGGTGGGGGCGCGCTGCACGTGGCATGGAAAAATCACGTCTCAGATATTGATCTGCGTCGAGAACCAGACGTAATCGCTCGGGTGGGCTGGATAAGCCGTCGAGAAAATCCGCCAGTAGTGGTGACTCGGCTGAGCGCCCTTCTGCTGGCAAGTCGTGGACCCCCGAACTGGTGCCAGCTGGCCCGTCGAAGCTCGCCCTGTCGCCCTTGAGATACACTGTCACGGTATTTCGGCGGCCCTGCCAACGGCGTCGCAGCGACGCAGGGATCAACTCGCCAAGCTGGTCTGCCCACCAGCGAAGAAACTCAGCGAGCATCACAGATCGGCTCCCGGTGTTCCAGTCGAAGTTGATAGTGTCTCTCTGGCCAACACGTTGAATCCGCCGTTGCGTTGAAGCTGCAACTCGACGCGTTCCCGCCTCGTCAGGCCATCGGGCAGGCTCACCTGAATCAGCAGCGAGTAAGCTTTGTTGTCGACCCGGCTGTCGAGAAAGCGCGCACCCCGGCGCAAAGGGGTCATGTCCAGCGCTTCGTGTTCGGCCAGCGCGATCTCTCGGCGCTCGATGAACTCCTCGGCTTCGGCCCGTCCGATACCGGGGATCGATGCCAGGGTGACCAGGTCGGCAGTCGCGGCGTTGATGCGGTCACGTCGACCATGCACTGTAAGGTATGGCATCAGGGCCTCTATTCTGCGGCTGTCGAAACCCATCACCTGGCTAAGCTCGTTGACCGAGTGGAATGGTCTATTGGGCGGCACGTAGGCGTAGCCGGCGCGCTCGTACTCCACGTCTTCCGCACCGTTGGGCTCGGGACGATCGTCTTGATCCCGCCAGTCTACTATGGCATCGGCTAATGCGTCGTGATCCGCGTCAGGAAATAACTGCATGAGCAGGCCTATGAGCAGTGGGCGTGGCGCTTTGTTCAGGTCGATACGTCCGCTCGTCGCCTGGACGCTTAAGGTGACCGTTGCATGGGGCCAAGCGAGTTCGTGCACCTGGCCATCGGCGATCCAGCGTTGCTCTGGGTCGGCGCTGGAGATCGCGAGCACTGCAGAATGTAACGCTGCAGCGCTGGCCGCCTCGGCGTGCGCGATGTCGGCCAGATCCCCGGCGACCCTTATTTCGTGCCGCACCGCGTAAGCGAAACCGGTCGCTAGGCTGCTCATCAGCACGAGCGCCCAGATGACCAGGATCAGCGCAAATCCCTCGCGGTAAAGCCTCACTGCTCTGGTGCCCCGATGACGAACTGTGTGTCATTTTCACCCAGCGGCGCACTGCCGCTCGACGGTTGTGCGACCAAGCGGGGCCAGGCCTTCGTTCCGCTCGGCGCGACATCAATCCTTACCAGGTTGGGCAAGGCGTCGAATCCAATCCACTCGTCGTGCCAGCTGGCATCATCGTCGTCCCCAAGCCGCCCGAAGTAGCCGATTTCGAGGCGATCGAGGTCTTCGATGAGGACTGCACGCTGCACCGGCTGCTCGGCCGACAGCTCCTCGTAAGGTTCGTAGCGCTGCCGCGTCAGTACCAATTGAGATTTGCTTGGAGCCTCATCGATTCCCAATGTGATATGCATCAGGCCACCCGGACCGACATATGCCGGCATATCGGCGACGAAAGTAAGAACCTTAGTCGTACCGGCAAAGCTGGTGCTGTCTTCGTCGTCTTCCGGGTTGGGCATCGGCATCGCCCGGCTCAGGGCGTTGTGCAGAAACTCCCAGCCGATGCGCATAATGTCCGATTGCTCGACCTGCGCATCCATCGCCGAAACACTGCGCTGTCCGATCCGGACCGCGCCGTAGACCAGGCCCACCAGCAGCGAGGCCACGCTCAGCGCCGCCAGCATCTCGATCAGAGTGAAACCACGTTGAATGCGTCGCATAACCGGTATCAGGGGAGTGTGGCCTGGGTGAGCATAAGGCTCTCGAGACGGAACTGCCGCTCGTCGTCAGAATCGCCCCACGTGATGGTCAGGTCCAAATGCAGGGGTTCGAGTGCCCGGCCCAAGTCCGACTCAAGCTCTTCTGGTTGGGTCAGGCGGGCCTGCCAGCGGTAACCGTCAGCGAAATCGCCCTCCATTAGCCCCGGAGTTAGGTATGGATCCGCGATCAGCTCGGTCAGCTTGCTGCGTGCCAGCAGCACGGCATGGGTGCGCTCCGTGGCCAGCCGCGCGGTGCGCAGGCCGCTTCCGAACAGTTCCAGCAGGGCACCGCCGACCAACCCGAATATGGTGAGCGCGACCAGGATCTCGAGTAGCGTGAACCCGCGGCTGCATCTCATTGCCCGGTCCCGCTGATCTCGATACGCCCGGTTAGCCACTCGATGTCGACTTGAAGCGCCTGGCCACCCAGTCCCAAGACCACGCGACCGCCGGTCGAGCTGCCGTCGGGGAAGAAGTCGATGCCGCCCCGGCTGTCGTCGCTTACCAGCGCCTCGGCCGTTGTGAGTTCGACCGTCATGTCGCGCGGCAGCTGCTTCCAGGCGGGTGAATTCTCGATGCCGTAGCGGCGCGACTCGGTATCCACCAGGAAGCGCCGGCGCTGGTTGTCAGCGCGCGCATGTCGCCGCGTCTCGCGCAGCGTGGTGGTCAACTCGCTGGCGGTCCCACTCAGCACGCGCCCCGGCGAAGGGAGCATGATCGGGGCCAGCACCGCGGTCAGCGCCACGATCAGCGTAAGTACGATCAAAACCTCGATGAGAGTGAAGCCGGCGGGCCGGATCCTCGCTGAAAAGGCGGATCGTCCGCGCGCCTCAATCCCAGTTGGTGATGTCCGCATTGTCGCCTTCGCCGCCGGGTTGGCCGTCGGCGCCGTAGGAGATGAGGTCAAACTTGCGTTCCTCGCCCGGTTGACGAATAACCAGCGGGTTACCCCAGGGATCCTTCAGCTGCGACTTCTTGGAGACGTAGGGGCCGTTCCAGCGATCGACGTCTTGTGGTCTGTTCACGAGGTCTTCGATCGACTCCGGGTAACGCCCGGTTTCGATCCGGTACAACTCCACCGCGCTGCCGATCTTTTCCAGCTGGATCCCCGCCGACTTGCGATTGGCCTCACTGGCCTTACCCAGCAGGTTCGGCGCAACGACGGCCGCGAGGACAGCTAGCAGAGCAATAACGACGATGAGTTCGATCAGCGTGAAGCCCGACCGATGGAGAGATGGCGACATGTGAGTACTCCGCACGTGATTCAGAATGCCAGGTTGTTCGATTCCAGGATCATCAGGACGACCGACATAATGATCACGGTGATTAACAGCGCAATGGTAATGATAATGATCGGCTCCGCCAAGGTGAGCAGGCGTTTAAGCGTGTTTTGCACCTCGCGCTCGTAGATCTCGGCGACCTGCGCGAGCATTAGCTCGACCTTACCGGAGGATTCGCCGACCCGGATCAGCTGGGTCGCCAGGGGCGGGAACACCGCTGACTGGGCCAGCGGTTTGGCCAGCCCCATGCCCTCGCGCACCCGCTGCGTCGCCAGTGTGAGCCCGCGTGCGATCACTGAATTGCCAACGATCTGTCGGGCGATGTCCATCGCCGGCACCAGATGTACGCCATTCTCCAGCAGGGTCGAGAGGGTGCGCGCAAAGCGGGTTGTTGCAAGGTTGCGCACCAGTGTTCCGACCACCGGGATCTTCAGCAGCCAGGTGTCCCAGCGCGCGCGTCCCGCAGGCGTATGCCAGTCACGATGGACCCACCAACCAAGCGCGCCGATCACCAGCAGCATCAGCCACCACCAGTTGGTGACCAGCTCGCCGGCCCCGGCGACGATCCGGGTTAGCAACGGGAGGTCGCGACCCGCCTCGGCGAACATTTCAGTGAACTGCGGCACGACGAACGCCAGCATCACGGCCACCGCAGTAAGCGCCAGCACCAGTAGAATCGCCGGGTAGATCAGGGCCGAGATCACTGATTGGCGCAGTTCGCGTCGGCCGGCACGGAAACTGGCAAGGCGTTCCAGCGCCAGGTCGAGTGCACCACTGGATTCGCCGGCGCGCACCATGTTGCGGTAGAAGTCGTCGAAGCCGGCGTTGGTTTTCTCCAGCGCCTTCGACAGGGATTTGCCACCGCGTACCGCATCGTTGATTGACGCGGTCATCTCGGCTAGGGCTGGCTCTTCCGCCAGCTCGGCGATTGTTTCCAGCGCCTGCGCCAGCGGCAGGCCGGCCCGCAGCAGCGTGGCCAGTTCGAGGGTGAAGAAGTCGATTGTGGCGCCGCTCGCCCGACCCCGCCTGCGCCGGCCATCGCGGCGCACGACGGTCGGCTTGTCCGCACCGGCAACCTCAATCTGGATCGGGATGCTACCCTGGGCCTGCAGATTGCGCGCAACGCCGTCTCGGTCGCGTGCGTCGAGGCTGCCCTCGACAATCTCGCCGTCGCTCCGGGCGGCCTTGTAATGAAAGGTCGGCATCGGTTCAGTCTACGTCGACCTGCGCCTGCGCGACCCTTTCGACCTCCTCGATCGTCGTCAGCCCAGCCAGCGCCTTGCGCAGACCGTCTGTCTGCATGTCTTGCATTCCGTCTTGCTGCGCGATGCGTCGGAGGGTGTCGGCATCCTCGCGAGCGATGATGGCGTGCCGTAGCGACTCGGTCATTACCAACAGCTCGAGAATCGTGGTCCGGCCATGATAGCCGGTGTAGTCGCAGGCGCTGCAGCCCTTGCCCCGGTACAGGCGGATAGGCCGCTCGTCGGTCAGCCGGTCGAGCCGAAGTTTTGAAACCAGCGGGTCGGGTGGGGTGTACTCGGTGCGGCACTGCGGGCACAGACGGCGCACCAGGCGTTGCGCCAAAACGCCATCGATGGTCGAGGTGAGCAGATAGTCGTCGACCTGCATATCCTGCAGGCGGGTGATGCTGCTTGCCGCGTCGTTGGTGTGCAGGGTGGAAAACACCTTGTGGCCGGTCAGCGCTGCCTGCACCGCGATCCTTGCCGTCTCCACGTCTCGCATTTCGCCAATCATTATCACGTCAGGGTCCTGACGCAGAATGGCGCGCAGGGCGTTGGCGAAGGTCAGGTCGATATTCGGCCGAATCGGGATCTGGTTGATCCCGTCGAGCTGGTATTCGACCGGGTCTTCGACCGTGAGGATCTTTTTGTCTGGCGAGTTCAGCGTCGACAATGCGGCGTAGAGGGTCGTGGTCTTGCCGCTGCCGGTCGGCCCAGTGACCAGTATGATGCCGTACGGTCGCGTCAGCAGCTCCTCGAAGCGCTCGAGGATCTCCTCCTCGAAGCCTAGTGCCCAGAAGTCCAGCGCCACGTCTCCTCGGTCGAGCAGGCGCATGACGACGCTCTCGCCGTGCAGCGTCGGCACGGTGGAGATGCGCATGTCGATCTCGCGGCCCTCAGCGCGCAGCTTGATCCGGCCGTCCTGTGGTAGGCGGCGCTCGGCGATGTTGAGGTTCGCCATGACCTTTATGCGCGACACGATCGCCGCCGGCGAAACGCCGGAGGGGAAATCCATCGCACGCAGCACACCATCGATCCGGTAACGAATGACGACGCCGCGCTCGGCCGGTTCGATGTGGATGTCCGAAGCGCGAAGCTCCAGGGCCCTGCTCACCAGCTGGTTGACGCGACGTATGACAGGCGCGCCGCTCGCCATATCGCGCAGATGGGCGATGTCGTTCACGTCGCCTTCGACGGACGCCTCGTCATCCGGCAGCAGCTGCGAATCGTCTTCCACTGGGAAGTTTCGGGCGAGCGCAGCCTGGATCTCGCTGACGAGTCCTACTTTGATGCGGACCGGCCGGCTCAGGGCGAGTTCGAGCGCCCCCTCGATGAAGCCGTCCCCCGGGTCGGCCACCGCAACCTCGGCGGCTTCGTCACTCACGCGCAGCGGGGCGACGAAGTGTTGTCGCAAGAATTCTGGGGAAAGGCTGCCGTCGTCCTGGACAACCTTTTGGAAATCCTCGTTGGTCGCCCGTGGCCAGCCGGATAGCTCGGAGAGGGTGTTGGCCAGGTCCCGCTCACTGACGAAGCCCAGTTGTACCAGCAGCGGCCCGAGCAGCCCGCCTTTCTCCGATTGCAGGTCGCGGACCCGCTCGAGCTGTTCGGGAGCCAGCTTGCCTGCGTCCACCAATGCCTCGCCGATGGGCGCGAACGTGGGACGGTCAGCGGTTTCGCTGACGGCTGAGGCCGTTTGGGCTTGTTCCAACATACGATTTCGTTACTCGCAAGTCATCGCTCTGCTGCCAACTGATCGCAGCTGCAGCGGTTTTATTGTGCCAAGAAGTGATCTCGGCACGTAACCGGCGCAATGGCGAAAAGCTGAATAGGGAGCACTGGCGACATTTCTGACCGATTGCGGGATCTTAGGTTCTATGGCGACCCAGCGCACGGACATTTGAGAGCGAAATTATGCGCCCCTGGGCGTCCCATACCAAGCGGAAGATGAAACTGGCGTTCGACGCGACGCGAATTCTTGGGTGTTCTGCGGCCGATTGGCCGTGGCGACGCTGAACACGCTCCCTGTCGGCGCAGCGACGAGGCGGACCCAGGCACACCAAAGCGGGCGCGAGCAGGCTTGGAGTGCCAGGCCGTTCGGGTGGCCTGTTGCGTTCTTGTTGTTGGATTCTTCTTCTTCGGGATCCCGCAGTTCTCGGCACTCGGCGTGGTTTTTTGTTCCCTGCTCGAGTAGTCCGTAGTTATCGGGCCATCTTTTCAAATCATATATAAAACAATAACTAAAAAGACATTATTAATGTACTATCTATTTTAATCTTGCACAATGCGCTGACTATGGCGATCTATGTGCCGGGCCTTTTTCGCCGTTCGGTTGTGCGGGCAGATGCCGTCGCATCGCGCCTGGCGGCCCACGGATTCGCTACGAACGTCGCTGCGCGGCACTGGCCTCGAGACGATGGCGTTCGGCGGGCACAGCCCGCCCTGCGATGGGTATCGGGCACCGACCGTTCACGCCCGTCTGGGGCTCGACCGTGGGTTGGGCCGCACCCATCACCGCGCCGCCTGCTCGTTTCCCGTCGCATCACACGAGTCAGACAAGCGCACCGCAACGATTTGGGCCAGGGTCCGTTAAGCGACGCCCGATCCGCCGTCCCGGCCCAATGCATGCCATTGCTTTTGACCCTCACCGGCGTTGCGCCGATAATCGAGCGCCATTCGATCTGTACCGTTGAGCATTGGAAACAATAACGATGAAGCTCGGTATCCCCAAAGAGCGTGTCGACGGCGAGACCCGGGTTGCGACTACCCCGGAGATCGCCAAGAAGCTGGTTGCCGGTGGCCTCGAGGTGTTGCTCGAGCATGGCGCGGGAGAGTTGGCGCAGTACACCGATGCGGCCTACGCGGAGGCCGGCGTGCAACTGACCGATGCGGCCGGCGCGTTTGCCTGTGACATCGTCGCCAAGGTGCGCAAGCCGCTGGCCGACGAGGTCGGGGCGTTGCGCGAGGGTGCTGTCCTGGTAGGGCATGCCGAGACCTGCGAGGACGATGAGATCACTGCCGCGCTACGGGCGCGCAACATCAAGCTGATCGCGATGGAGCGCATCCCGCGCATCTCGCGCGCCCAGTCGATGGACGCGCTGTCTTCGCAGAGCAATATCGCCGGTTATCGCGCAGTGATCGAGGCGGCCGGCCACTTCGGGCGGTTCTTGCCGCTGATGATGACCTCGGCCGGCTCCGCCAAGCCGGCGCGGGTGATCGTGCTCGGTGCCGGTGTCGCCGGCCTGCAGGCGATCGCGACCGCGCGGCGCCTCGGGGCCGATGTGTACGCCTATGACGTGCGTCCCGAGACGGCCGAGCAGATCAGCTCGCTCGGCGCAAAACCGATCACGCTGGACATCGGCGAGGCCGGTGGGGGCGAGGGCGGCTATGCGAAGGAGCTGTCGGAAGAAGGCAAGGCGAAACAGCAGGCGATGCTGGCCGACGAGCTGGCCAAGGCACACATCATCGTCACCACCGCATTGATCCCGTGCCGGCCGGCGCCGGTGCTGATCACCGAGGAGGTGGTCGAGCGCATGCGCCAGGGCTCGGTGATCGTCGATCTGGCGGCGGCGACCGGCGGCAACTGCCCGCTCACCGAGGCCGACCGGATCGTCGTCAAACACGGCGTGATCATCGTCGGCCACACCAATTATCCGGCGATGATGCCGTCGGATGCGAGCGCCTTCTACGCCAAGAATATCGCCAACCTGCTCGATATCATGCTCGACCGCTCGGGCGACGCGATCACAATGAAGGATCTTGATGAAGACGAGATCACCCAGTCAGCGCTGCTCAGGGCGCCCGACGCCTGACTGACCCGAACCAAGGACTCTACTGAGGAAACGGCAAATGCCAGACACACTGGTCGCATTGTATGTATTCGTCCTGGCCTGTTTCATTGGCTACTACGTGGTCTGGGGCGTCACACCCTCGCTGCACACGCCGCTGGTCGCGCTGACCAATGCGATCTCCGGGATCGTTATCGTCGGCGCACTGCTGGTCACCGGCCTGGATTCGGCCGGCTCGTTCGCCGAGATCACCGGCTTCATTGCGGTGCTGCTCGCCTCGATCAACGTGTTCGGCGGGTTCCTGGTAACCAACCGGATGCTCTCGATGTTCCGCAAGAAGAACAAGTGAGGCCCTAGCACATGCAGATCTCCGCCAACACCCAGGCCATCGTCTACCTGGTTTCGGCCATCCTGTTCATCCTGGCGCTGAAGGGTCTGACCCACCCGTCGACCGCGCGCCGCGGTAATTTCTACGGCATGGCCGGCATGGCGCTGGCGATCGTCGCCACGCTGCTTGGCCGCGAGGTGCAGTCATACGGCTTCATCATCGCCGGCGTGCTGCTCGGGGCGCCGATCGGCATCTTGCTGGCAATGCGCATCAAGATGACCGCGATGCCGCAGCTGGTCGCCGCGCTGCACAGCTTCGTCGGCCTGGCCGCGGTGCTGGTCGCGGTCGGCACCTTCCTGAACAAGCGCGATGCCGGCCTGCTGAACGCGGTACTGATGGGTGAACTGTCGGCCGGGGCGATCATTGGTGCGATCACCTTCACCGGTTCTGTGATCGCGTTCGGCAAGTTGCAGGGTCTGATCTCGGGTAAACCGGTCAAGTTCGCGATGCAGCATGCGTTGAATGCGGCGATGGCGATCGCCACGATCGCGCTCGGGGTGCACTTCGCGATGACCGGGAGCGTGGCCTCGCTGACCCTGATGATCGTGCTCGCCCTGGTGCTCGGCGTGACCCTGATCATACCGATCGGCGGTGCCGATATGCCGGTGATCATCTCGATGCTGAACAGTTACTCGGGCTGGGCCGCGGCGGCGACCGGTTTCACGCTGCACAACAATCTGCTGATCATCGTCGGGGCGCTGGTCGGTTTCTCGGGTGCGATCCTGTCGTACATCATGTGCAGGGCGATGAACCGCTCGATCATCAACGTGGTGTTTGGCGGTTTCGGCAGCGAAAGCACGGCTGCGCCGAGCGCCGGTGCGGCGGCGATGGAAAAGGGCGTCAAGGCGGCCTCGGTGGAGGACGCGGTGTACTGGATGGAGGACGCCAACCGCGTGATCGTCGTGCCAGGCTACGGCATGGCGGTGGCGCAGGCGCAGCACTCGCTGAAGGAGATGATGGAACTGCTCGAGGCACGCGGCGTCGAGGTCAAATTCGGGGTACACCCGGTCGCCGGGCGCATGCCCGGTCACATGAACGTGCTGCTGGCCGAGGCCGACATCCCGTACGATCGCGTCCTCGAGATGGACGAGATCAACCCGGACTTCGCATCCACCGACGTGACCCTGGTGGTCGGTGCCAACGACGTGGTCAACCCGGCGGCCAAGGACGATACCTCGAGCCCGATCTACGGCATGCCGATCCTGGAGGCGGGCCGCTCCAAGCAGGTGTATTTCCTCAAGCGCTCGATGAACCCCGGCTACTCGGGCGTCGACAACCTGCTGTTCTACCAGGACAACACCTCGCTGATCTTCGGCGACGCCAAGGACACCATCGACGGCATGGTGGCAGCGCTCAAGGGCTCCGCACACTGACCGGGCCGGCACAGGTGGGGGCGGATTGCGCCCGTCATCTTCTCGGTGGTTGATCTCGGTACGCAGGTCGGGCTGCGCCCGACATTGGTTACCACGACGACACGCTTAGGCTGCTCGTGGTGGTGCCAACCGAGAACTTCAGAAACGAGATGAAGACCGGCGGGGCGCTGAGCGAGGGACTGCGTCTGGCCCTGCGCGGAAATCCATCCTGAAACTCCAGCCGGCCTTATAATGCGGGCACTCAGGCCGCTCCAGCATCATTGCCGTCGATGGCCCTGCCGGCCCGTCATCGCCATGGAGAGTTGCAAGACCCGTGCAGATTGAAAAGACTAAGAACCAGCTTCTTGAAAACCCCAAGACATGGCTGATCACCGGCGTCGCCGGCTTCATCGGCTGCAATCTGCTCGAGGCGCTGCTTCGGCTCGACCAGGACGTCGTCGGGCTGGACAACTTCGCCACCGGCCATCAGCACAACCTGGACCAGATCCAGCAGGTGGTGAGCCCGCAGCAGTGGCGGCGCTTCCGGTTCATCGAAGGCGATATCCGTCACCTCGATGACTGCCGCAGTGCCTGTGAGGGCGTCGACTATGTGCTGCACCAGGCCGCGCTGGGCTCGGTGCCGCGCTCGCTGGAGGATCCGATCACCACCAACGCCGCCAACATCGACGGCTTTCTGAACATGCTGGTCGCCGCGCGCGACGCTGAGGTCGCCCGATTCGTTTATGCGGCTTCCAGCTCCACCTACGGCGATCACCCCGGCCTGCCCAAGGTCGAGGACCGCATCGGCCGACCGCTGTCACCCTATGCCGTCACCAAGCTGGTCAACGAGCAGTACGCCGACGTGTTCGCCCGCACCTACGGCTTCGAGACCATCGGCCTGCGTTACTTCAACATCTTCGGCGCCCACCAGGACCCGCAGGGCGCCTATGCCGCCGTGGTGCCCAAGTGGACGGCGGCGATGATCCATAACGACCCGGTCTGGATCAACGGCGACGGCGAGACCAGTCGTGACTTCTGTTACATCGCCAACACGGTGCAGATCAATCTGCTGGCGGCCACCGCCGAACATCCGGATGCCACCAACCAGGTCTACAACGTCGCAGTCGGTGGCCGCACCAGCCTGAACCAGCTGTTCGAGGCGATCCGCTCCACCCTCGAGCCGCGTTTCCCGCACCTTAAGGGCTTCAAGCCCAGCTATCGCGACTTTCGTCCCGGCGACGTGCGCCATTCGCTAGCTGACATCAGTAAGGCAAGGGCGTTGCTCGGCTACCAGCCTACGCACCGGATAGACGAGGGCCTGGTGGAGGCGATGGACTGGTACATCGCCGATTTGCTCAGGTGAGGCCGTCGGTCACCCGGTAGAGGTTGCGCCCCCGACATAGCTCGGTGGTTGGCGGCGGGCGCAGCCCGCCCTACGCGGTGGCTTGTCGGGTTGCGGGTTAGGTCGGGCGGAGGCCATACATGGGCTGTGCCCGACATCGGCTCTGGTGGATTGCCGGCGTACTGGCCCGGGCGATGGCTGTCTACGCCACGATCAACTGAGTGAGGTTTTTCGCCTGCGGTGACTGCAGGATCTGGGCCTTGATGTTGCTCAGCGGCTCGGGTCGATGCAGGCCGAAGCCCTGGGCATAATCGACCTCTATCTCTTCGAGGATTTTGTGGATGCGCTGGTTCTCGACGAACTCGGCGACGGTCTTCTTGCCGAGCTTCTTGCCGATGCTGTTGATCGACTCGACCATCGCGCGGTTGATCGGGTCGCGGTCGATATTGTGGATGAAGCTGCCGTCGATCTTCAGGTAGTCGACCTTGAGATGGCGCAGCTGATTGAAAGACGACAAGCCGCTGCCGAAGTCGTCCAGCGCGAACTGGCAGCCCAGGTCGCCGAGTGCATCGACCAGCGCGGCGGCATTGTCCAGGCTGCGGATCGCGGTCGACTCGGTGATTTCGAAGCACAGCGACCTGGGCGGTACGCCGGTCGTGGCGATCAGGTCGCGTACATAGTGATGGAATTGCGGGTCGGAGGCGGCCGGGCCGCAGATGTTTATGTTGACCCGCACCTGCTCGGCGAACCTGCCCAGTGCGGCCAGCCATTGCAGGCTGTTGCGCACGACCCATCGGTCGATGTCCGGCACGATGCCGTAGCGCTCGGCTGTCGGCAGGAATTGCCCGGGCGGGATCAGGCCCAGCCCCTGGTCTTCCCGCATCCGTAGCAGCACCTCGAGCACGAGACGGCCGTCGTCCAGCCGGCTGTTGATCGGCTTGATCATCTGCCCGAACAGCACGAAGCGATCGTTCTGGATCGCATCCGAGACCCGCGTCAGCCAGCGCATCTCGCCGCTGCGCCGAAGTGCGGCCTCGGGGTTGATGTCGGCTTGATGGACGCGGTTGCGGCCTTCCTCCTTGGCGGAGTAGCAGCAGGCGTCGGCGGTACTCATAAGCTCTTCGAGCGGTATCGGTTCCGTGCCGAAAGGCACCATGCCGATCGACGCGCCGACCTTGAATGTCTGGTCATCCCATTCGAAGACGAACTCTTCGATCGCGCAGCGCAGCGCCTCGGCGAGCGCCGCGGCCTCCTCCGCATCGGTGTAGCGCAGCAGAACGCCGAACTCGTTGCCGCCGATGCGCCCGAGCACATCGGAGTGCCGCAGCGAGGCGTTCAGGCGCGCGGACAACTCCTTCAGCAGGCAGTCACCGGCGCGATGACCACAGGTGTCATTGACCAGTTTGAAGCGATCCAGGTCGACGAACACCAGCGCGTGGCTCTCCGGGCGCAACCCGCATTGCTCCAACGTGAGCCCGAGCGATGCCTCGAACGCCTGGCGGTTGAGCAGGCCGGTGAGCAGATCGTAGGCGGCATGATGCGGCAACGGCCGGTTGCGCCGGCCGGTATTGATGACGACGAAAGCGGCAATGCCTATCGCTACCGCGAATGCGGCCATCCCGGCCAGTGCGGTTGTCAGCACCTTCTCGTGGTATTCGCTGCCGGAGTTGCGGATCTGCTGCTGCGTGGTCTGGTGGATGGTCCTGACCAGCTCATCGAGCGCGCCGAGCAGCGCAAGGTGGCTGTCGACCGCGGCCTGCACCGCGTCGCGTATCGCATTTGCGCTGGCCGTCTGATCGAACAGTGCGGCCAGGGCCTCCTCGTTGGGGGCCATGACGAGCCTGGCACTCGCATCGAGCTGCTCGAGCATCCGGCGTTCTCTGTCGTTGGTGAGTTTCGCGGTCAGCGATTCGCGGGCCTGGACGTACTTGCCCGCATAAGCGAAGAAGCGCATCTTATCCTCATCGCGGGCAAACGGATCGGTGTGTGCTGCCATGTCGTACAGACTGTTGATGCGTTCGCGGATCACCTCGCGCATCGTGTAGGCGAATACCGTCTTCATGCCCGCATCCCGCACCAGCCGGGAAAGCTCTACGTTGTGCTGGGTGGTGGTGTGGTAGGCGCCGAGGATCGAGATCAGCAGGATGCCGATGACCAGTGCGAAACCCAGGGCCGTGACCGCCCGGACGCCGTAGCGCCTGGTGAACGATTGATTGGCGGTCAGGTTCGCTTTGATCTGCACGGTTCCGATGGCCCGTCGGGCTATGTTCGATCACCCGGGTGGATGACAGGACTAAGCGTCATCATGCCCTGTAGTGGCGTGCGGTTGAAATTCTTTAACGATCGCTGGGTTTTGGGGGTCGTTTCAGAAGTAATTTCCTAGTATGAGTGAACTGTTGCAGCCGTTGTTCGCGACATTGCTGAGCGGTTCAACCGGTGGCACGCAGGTGCACTAACTCCGGGCTTGTAGGTCTGGCTGCGTCTGTCGACAATGGGCGGTCACATGCCGACCCATGCATCACCTCATTCGCCGTCCACTTTGCTGGAAAGAATCGACAACTGCCTGTTGCGCGACCGCAGGCGGCTGCAGCGCCGGCTGAAGCAGCTCGAGGAAACCCCGGCCGACACGGCGGCCTGGGTCGATCTCGGGCAGGCGGTGCAGCGTTCGGTCGCGTTGGCGGCGGCGCGTGCCGCGGCCCTGCCGCAACCGAGTTTTCCGGCGGAGCTGCCGATCACTGCGCGGGTCGACGAGATCCGCCGCCTGATCGAGCAGCACCAGGTCATCGTGTTGTGTGGCGAGACCGGTTCGGGCAAGTCGACCCAGTTGCCAAAGATCTGCCTGTCGCTCGGCCGCGGGGTATACGGCCGCATCGGGCATACCCAACCGCGTCGCATCGCCGCGCGCAGCCTGGCGTCGCGGATCGCCAGTGAGCTGGGCGAGGAGACCGGCCAGAGCGTCGGCTACAAGGTGCGCTTTCGCGATCACGTCGGCGACACCACGCAGGTCAAGCTGATGACCGACGGCATCCTGCTGGCCGAGGTCCGCCACGACCGCGATCTGACCGAATACGACACCCTGATCATCGACGAGGCCCACGAGCGCAGCCTGAACATCGACTTTCTGCTGGGCTATTTGCACAAGCTGTTGCGCCGCCGGCCCGACCTGAAGCTCATCATCACCTCGGCCACCATCGACCCGGGCCGCTTCTCGCGGCATTTCGATGCTGCGCCGGTGATCGAGGTGTCGGGCCGTACCTATCCCGTCGAGGTGCGCTACCACCCACCCGCGGAGCCGGGCGCCGGCGAGCGCGACGAGGCGATGCAGCAGGCGATCGTCGACGCGATCGACGAACTCAGCCTGGATGGCAGCGGCGACATCCTGGTGTTTCTGTCCGGCGAGCGCGAGATTCGCGAGACCGCCGAGACGCTGCGCAAGCACCGTATGCTGCACAGCGAGGTGATCCCGCTGTATGCCCGCCTCAGTCCCGCCGATCAGGCACGGGTGTTCGCGCCGAGCGGCCGACGCCACATCGTGCTCTCGACCAATGTGGCCGAGACCTCATTGACGGTGCCCGGCATCCGCTACGTGATCGACGCCGGCTTCGCCCGCATCAGTCGCTACAGCGCGCGCAGCAAGATTCAGCGCCTGCCGGTCGAGCGTATCTCGCAGGCCAGTGCCGAGCAGCGCAAGGGGCGCTGCGGGCGGGTTGCCGAGGGTATCTGCATCCGTCTGTACGAGGAGGACGATTTCAATGCGCGTGCGGCATACACCGAGCCGGAGATTCAGCGCACCAACCTGGCCGCGGTGATCCTGCAGATGGCCACGCTGGGCTTCGGTGATATCGCCGCGTTTCCATTCGTCGATCCGCCC
Organism: uncultured Gammaproteobacteria bacterium; assembly: GCA_963808165.1. GTDB lineage: Bacteria > Pseudomonadota > Gammaproteobacteria > Chromatiales > Chromatiaceae > Thiosocius. Next base: position 29,298 of record CAWEET010000003.1, read on the forward strand.
GACGACCGCCTGGTCCGGGACGGCTTCAAGCTGCTCGAGGAACTCGCCGCGGTCGATCAGCGGCGCAGGGTGACCGCACTCGGCAGCCGCCTGGCACGCCTGCCGGTCGACCCGCGCATCGGGCGTATGCTGCTCGCCGCCGCCGAGACCGGCTGCCTGCGCGAGATGATCGTGATCGCCGCGGCGCTGTCTGTGCAGGATCCGCGCGAACGCCCGACCGACAAGCGGGCCGATGCCGACGAGGCACATGCCCAGTTCGCCGACGAACGCTCCGACTTTATCGCCTGGCTGAAGCTGTGGGACTTCCTCGAGCTGAACCGCAGACACCTCACCCGGCGCAAGTTCGAGCGTCTGTGCCGACAGCATTTTCTCGCTCCCAGCCGGGTGCGCGAGTGGCACGATGTGCAGGTGCAGCTGCGCGTGCAGTTGCATGCACTGGGCTACCGTGACAACCAGCAGGAGGCGGATTACCCGACCCTGCACCGTGCGCTGCTGACCGGCCTGCTCAGTCATGTCGGTATGCGCACACAGGGCAACACGCGCGACTACCTGGGGGCGCGCAACCGGCACTTCTTTATCTTTCCCGGCTCCGGGCTGTTTGCGAAACAGCCCAAGTGGGCGATCGCGGCCGAGCTGGTCGAGACCACCCGGCTGTACGCCCGTGGCGTCGCGGCGATTGAACCCGAATGGATCGAGCCGCTCGCCAGGCATCTGGTCCGGCACAGTTATTCCTCGCCGCGCTGGCAGGGCCGGCGCGGACAGGTCGCGGCTGACGAGAAGGTCACGCTGTACGGCCTGCCGATCGTGCCAAGGCGCAAGGTCAACTACGGGCCGATAGACCCGGAGGTGTCGCGCGAGATCTTCCTGCGTTTCGGCCTTACCGAGGGTGACATGAACACCCGTGCACCGTTCTGGCGGCACAATCGGGAACTGATCAACGAACTTCGCGACATCGAGGCCAAGTCGCGGCGACGCGACATCCTGGTCGACGAAGAGGTGATCTACGGCTTTTATGCCAACCGGGTGCCGGAGGGCATCTACAGCGTGACCCAGCTCGAATCCTGGCTGCGCGGCCTGCCGCCGGAGCGCGGCAAGCTACTGCACATGCGTCTGGAAGACCTGCAACGTGCCGACCTCAACGCCGACTGGGTCGCGCAGTTCCCCGACCGCCTCGAGCTGCACGAAACCCGGCTGCCGCTGCATTATCATTTTGCCCCGGGCGAGCCCGACGACGGTGTGACGCTGAAGGTGCCGGTGTCGGTGCTCGGCCAACTCACGCCGGGGCGGGTCGACCGCCTGGTCCCGGGCCTGCTGCTGGAAAAGATCACGCTGCTGCTCAAGGGCCTGCCCAAGTCGTTACGGCGCCAGCTGGTGCCGGTGCCGGCCTATGCCGAACGCTGTCTGAAGGCGCTGCCGCTATCGGATGCCCCGCTGGTGCAGACGCTGGGGGCCTTGCTCAAACAGCTCGCCGGGCTGCACATCCCCGAGGATGCCTGGCAGGCGGAGCAGTTGCCCGAGCATCTGAAGCTGCGTATCCGGCTGATGGACGATGAGGGGCGCAAACAGCTGGCGGTGTCGCGCGACTTGGTCGCGCTGCAGAAGGAGTTTGCCGGCAAGGCGCGTGCGCTGCCCTCGCGTCGATCGCGCGCAGGGCGACAGCCGCGACGAGCGTCTGCTCGACTGGACCTGCGGCCCGCTACCGGCGGAGGTCACCCAGCGCAGCGGCACGATGCAGATCAAAGGCTATCCCGCCCTGGTCGACCACGGCGATCATGCCCGCGTGCGCGTGCTGGACAGCCTGCAGGCGGCGCAGCGCGCGCATCGTGCCGGCCTGCGCCGTCTGCTGATGAGCTGCGAGGCCAAGACGGTACGCAATCTGAAGAAGAACATTCGAGGTCTGAAGGAGATGCAGTTGCACTATGCCAAGGTCGCCGAGCCCCCGGTACCCTCGACCGGCGCGGCCGATGGCCTGGCGGACGAGTTGCTGGCGCTCGCATTCGACCGGGCCTTTGCCGACGACCCCTGGTCAGTCCGCGACCGGGCGGCGTTCGAGTTTTGCCGCGAGCAGGGCAGGCCGCGCATCGGCCCCGCCCTGCTGGAGATCAGCAAGAATGCCGGCGACATCCTGGCCGCCGCGCACCACGTGCGTGCGGCACTGGCCGCGACGACGCAGCCCAAATGGCAGACATCGGTGCAGGATATGCGAGCCCAGCTCGACCGGCTGGTCTATCGGGGCTTTCTGCAGCAGGCCGAGCCGGGGCAACTGGCGCAGCTGCCGCGCTACCTCAAGGCGATGCAACTGCGCCTCGGTAAATTGCCCCGGGCGGCGGCGCGCGACCGGCAGCAACTCCAGGAAATGGACAGCTTGCAGCAAGACTGGCTGAGGCGGCAACGTCAGGCCGAGGGGCAGGGCCTGTTCGACCCGCGCCTGGAAGAGATCCGCTGGTTGCTGGAGGAACTGCGCGTGTCGCTGTTCGCGCAGGAACTCAAGACCGCGCTGCCGGTCTCGGTGAAGCGCATCGTCAAACGCTGGCAGGCGCTGGGACTTTAGGGCACCTCTAACAATCCATGGATGGCATCTTGAACGACCTAATCCGCGCTCTCTGCGTTGAAGACCTTCGCAATAGCCAGCTATTACGTGCGGTCTTCGCCTTGATGTCCCGAATGATGTCGCCCAATCTGCGCACCCAGGATTAGTGTTAACAGGCCCTAGCAAGGACGGTGGGCACCGCCCGCCATTCGCCCGTCACGCAGATATCGTCCGGTGCGACGGGAGGTCACCCGTCAACGGCAGACTCATGTCAGACGGGCCGTGCCCGCCGGCAACTGGCCTCAGTCCGTTCTTTTCGCCTTCTTGACCTCTTTCTCGATCAGTAAGGTAATCCAGTTGGACAGACTGCGACCGTCTGATTCGGCCACCTTTTTGGCCTTGTCCTTGAGCTCGGCATTGATCCTGAAATTGATTATTTTTGTCTTGGCCATTGCAACTCGGTACACGGGAGGTATATATGTTGTATACACGATGTAGTGTGGCAACGCAAAGTAGTGTCGGAGACAGTATGCTGTACCAGGCAGCTAAGAATGAACTCCAGAGTCAACCACCCCGGCTCTGTGTATTTGCGATGCTCTGTGAAGCGGGCGGCATCGCGTTCGTCGCGCTCCTGCTGACCTGGCTGATCTGACAGGCGACCCCGGACAGGGATCTGTCGCGCAATGTCGGCCTGGCGCAGATTGCGTCCGACTGGGACGCTGTGCCGACAAACCGTTAAAATCCCCTCGGTTTTTTTGCTTCCCGAGGGACCGATCGACCATGTCTCCATGCCACTGTGGCTCCGGCCAACCCTACAGCGACTGTTGTGAGCCCTTTGTAAGCGGCGTCGCCGCTGCCCCGAGCGCCGAGGCGCTGATGCGCTCACGCTACAGTGCCTACGTCGAACGCGCAGTCGACTATCTCGGCGACACGCTGCACCCTGATCACCGTAGCGACTGGGACCGTGAGGCGACCCGCCGCTGGGCCGAGGCCTCGGAGTGGTTGGGCCTGGAGATCGTGTCGACCGAGGCCGGCCAGCCGGGTGATGCCGAGGGCTGGGTCGAGTTCGTCGCCACGTTCAACGAAAAGGGCAGGCAGCAGCGCCACCATGAGCGCAGTCGCTTCCAGTTCGACCGGGGGCGCTGGTATTACGTCGATGGCGGCTTGCCGAAACCGCAGACGCAGCGGCACGAGGGCCCGAAGGTCGGGCGCAACGACCCCTGTCCCTGCGGCAGCGGCAAAAAGTACAAAAAATGCTGTGGGGCCTGAGTTCGGGTGCTGGCGCGCAGCGGCCGGGGTGATTGCCCTTGCGATCTGGCAGCGAATAAGGTGGCACTCAGCCCATCCACAAAGCCTATCGGCAAGGCGTGCGAGCGCAGGGCTGACTGCGCCGCCGCTGGATTGACCTCCTGCGCTGCATGAACGACATTGCCAATGATGAACAAGCCCTATGCCGAATCCTGTGCCGAGAATCGCGCACCGATCTTCGCGGTGCTGGAGCCGCGCCTGAGAAACTGCACCAGTCTGCTCGAGATCGGCAGCGGCACCGGGCAACATGCGGTCTACTTTGCCGAGGAACTGCCGCAGCTGGTTTGGCAGACCAGCGACATGGCTGTGAATCACGCGGGTATCATGGCCTGGCTCGATGAGGCGGCGCTGCCGAACGTGCACGGTCCGCTGAGGCTCGATGTCGTTGTCGACGACTGGCCGTCGGGTCCGTTCGACGCGGTGTTCAGCGCCAACACTGCGCACATCATGCCACCCTCTGCGGTCGAGGCAATGTTTCATGGCGTGGGTTGCATGTTGCGGCCGGGAGGGCAGTTCCTGTTGTACGGGCCGTTCAACTATGACGGCCGTTTCACTGCGCCCAGCAACGAACGCTTCGAGGCCTGGCTGCAAGAGCGTGACCCGCTGATGGGTATCCGCGACGTCGTCTGGCTGCGCGAACTGGCAGCTGCGGCCGACATGGTTCTCGCGGAAGACATCGAGATGCCGGTGAACAACCGCATGCTGGTTTGGCGAAAGGCATCACAGATTGCGGCGGATAGTTAAAGTCCGGCGCCGGCGTCGCCGTTAACCGGTGTAGTTTCGCGAGCTTGCGCGCCCCCCGGCATCCGGCAGGGTGGCTCGATGTTACACTTCGCGCTGGGAGTTGAGAGATGCTGGTCGCTAAAAAGCTTTTTCTGGTCTTGTTGCTTGGTGGGTTGATTGCGCCGTCGGCCGCATTCGCCGAGGTGTACAAGTATCTGGACTCGCGCGGTGGAATCCATTTGACGGACAAACCGATGCGCGGCATGAAGCTGCTCAAGCGCTATTCCATCTCGACTGGCGGGGTCAGGGCTGCGACGCCGTCGGCGAAATCCGTACTTTCGGCGATGTTCGAGCGGCGCGACCAGCTGGCGCCGCTGATCGAAAAGGCGGCCACCGAGAGCCAGCTGCGACCGGCGTTGATCCACGCCGTCGTCAGGGCCGAATCGGCTTACCGACCGGATGCGGTGTCGCACAAGGGTGCGGTAGGCCTGATGCAATTGATGCCGGGGACCGCGGAGCGCTACGGAGTGCGCGACCGTCAGGATCCGGCGCAGAACCTGAGCGGTGGCACCCGATATCTGCGCGACCTGTTGGAGATGTTCGACAACGATCTGCAGCTGGCGCTGGCCGCATATAACGCCGGTGAGAACGCGGTCATCCGTTACGGCAACAAGATCCCGCCATATGACGAGACGCAGGGCTACGTGCGCAAGGTGATTCGCTTCTACAACGACATGAGCGGCGGCGAAAAGCTGGCTTTGCGTTAACCCGACTCAGGCCACCGAAGGGCAGGCTGTGCCTGCCGCATCCCAGACAACGACAGACGGGCTCTAGTGCCCTGACGTCTTCGCGCACGCCTGAATCCGATGGACGAGCAACCCCAACCGACCCAAATCGATCCCGTCCACGCACCGCGCCGTCGCTGGCTGCGTTGGTTGCGCGATATCGTGCTGCTGCTGTTGGTGTTTGCTGCCGTCCAGTGGTGGCAGGCGCGGGATCTGGTCCGGGGCGCCGCGCCACCGTTGAACGGACTCTTGCTCGATGGCACCCCGTGGCAGCTCAAGCCCGCAGAGGGTCCGCATCTGGTGCACTTCTGGGCCAGCTGGTGTCCGATCTGCCGACTCGAGCAGGACAGCATCGCCAGCCTGGCGGCGGACTGGCCGGTCATCACGGTCGCAACGAACTCGGGGACACCCGATGAGGTCGATGCCTACCTGGCCGAGCATCGGCTGCGCATGCCTGTGTTGATGGACGAGGGCGGCCACATCGCCAGGCAGTGGGGGGTGGATGGCGTCCCGGCAACCTTTGTGATCGACGTAGACGGCAAGATCCGACACGCGGCCATGGGTTACTCGACCGAGTGGGGACTGCGGCTGCGCCTCTGGCTGGCCAGATAATCTGTCCCGGATCCGGGTTCAGTCCTCGCCGACCACGCGCTCTTCACGCGGTGCGCTGAGCAGCTTTTCGGCCTCGATCTGATTTTTCGCGAATATCAGGCGACAGTCACGGCCGTCATCCGCGGCCCTGAGTTCGGCCCGCTTTTCGCGTGCGAGCGAGCGTGCCGCCTTGAAGTTGTCGAAGGTCTCGACGTGCTCGAGCGATTTTTTCGGGCTGTCGGCGTGTTGCCTGATGTAATAGACAAAGTAGGGCATGACGTTGTTCGGTGGCCTATGAGACGGATGGCGTAATCTTACCCGAGTGGCCGCAGCAGTCCGAGTCACTTCAACCCCAACGATTCTGGCTTTGGCACTGGTGCCCGGTGTGTTTAATGCGCGGGCGCCCGCCCCAGGGAGGCGACAGCCGAGCCTCCAGGGGCGGATTCGCGGCGCCCCGCCGGAGCGTTTTTCAACCCCTGTCGGCTGGTCGAGTCCCTAACCGCGTGCGCTGGCCGAACAAGGCTACCGCGCGGTTTTCGGGGCCTGCGGCTCAGCTTGATTCAGGTTATGCAGGTGTTCGCGCAGTTGCCGCTCGCGCTGCTCGTACAGTTGATTCAGGGCCCCCACGCCGAGCGTGGCCCCGAGTCCGTCTGCGCGTCTCGCCAGGCTCAGTTCGAGCATCGCGCGTTCGCTGTCGAAGAAACCCAGCCAGGCCTCGATATTGCGCTCGAACAGCAGACGACCACTGCTGTCGAGCCGCTCGCGGATGGCCGCGTTCAGTGCCTCGACGCGCTCCTCAAGAGCCGTTTGTTCGCGCTGCTCGCAGGCGGCGACCGCCTGCGGATCGCGCGCCTTGGCCACGCAGTCGCGCAGTCCGGTCAGGGACGACTGGACGGGCGGCTGGGCCGCCGCGCCGATCGCCAGCAGCAGCCCGGCCAGGGCGATTGACATTTTGCAGCCAGGGGGCGGCTTGGTTAGTCTTGCAGGCATGTCACTTCACCTTGGGTCTCACGTCATGTCGCAGCATCTGGTCGACAAGAAACTGATCGATCTGGGCAACAAGCTGTTCGAGGCATTCCATCTGCTCGGTCTGTTCGTGATCGGTGCCGCAATCCTCTGGGCCTCCTGGGCGGAGGTGATCCAGATCATCGCGCACGGCGGGCCGAAGATCAAAGATGTCTTACTGTTATTCATCTATCTAGAACTGGGTGCGATGGTCGGGATTTATTTCAAGACCAATCACCTGCCGGTGCGCTACCTGATCTACATCGCCGTCACCGCACTGACCCGCGTGCTCGCGGTCGATATCAAGGAAATGTCGGACATGCACATGCTGACCTTGACCGGTGCGATCCTGATCCTTTGCGTGTCGGTACTGGTGCTGCGTGTCGGCAGCGCCCGCTTCGGCGACAAGGAGCCGACCGACCGGTAATCTGAGAGGGAACGGTGTGATGAACAATCTCCCAAAGATCCAGCGGGCGATCCCGCAGCGACGCTATCAGTACGGCGACTATGCCGTTACCGTACTCGGCGAGGTCGACAGCGCGGATGCGCATGACTATCAGTTCGTGGCCGCATTCGTGAAAGAGGGCGAGGCGCAGCCGCGGCTTTACGTCGTCAGCGAGCGGCTGCCGCCGGGCCAGCGCGAACGCGGCAGTCACGCCCTGCGTGTGATCAACAGCGCGATGGACGAGATCATGGACGTCGATGGGCGCTGGGCGCGGCAGACCGATTTCGTCGACCAGGCCCTGATGCTCGGCAGCCAGTTGCTCGGCCTCGAGCAGGACACCCCCTACCCGCTCATGTAGTCCTGGCCCAGGTCCGGCGCAGGCAGGCAACCCATGGGGGCACACGCCGCGGGCACATCCCTGTAGGCTCGGCGGCCGCTTCCCTGCGGCCGACGGTGCTCCCATGGGTTGCCTGCCTGCGCCCGCCGCGGGGTCTTGCTGTGCGTTGCGGACGTCCGGCGACATTCACCGGCCGGCGGTCATCCACTGCGCGACCCGCCGGTCGAGATAGTAGTCGGCCCAGCCTGGCAGGCGGCCGCCGATGAAGCCGACATGACCGCCGTGGTCCGGCAGCTCCAGCCAGACATTCTCCGGCAGTTCGTCCGGCCGCGGCGGCGTCTCGGGGAACATGAACGGGTCGTTGCGCGCATGCAGGATCAGCGTCGGCACACGAATCGCCGGGATGAACTGACGGCTGCTGCAGCGTGTGTAGTAGTCGTCGACGCCGGCAAAGCCGTGCAATGCGGCGGTAACCTGGTCGTCGAACAGGCGCAAGGTATCGAGCCGGGCGACGTCGACGTCGAGCGGCGAGGGGATACGCGCGAACTTTTTGCGATAGGCGTCTTGCAGGCTTCTTACCAGGTGGCGCTGGTACAGCCGCGACAGCCCCTGTTCGAGACGATCGGCCGCCGCATCCAGGCGGAACGGCACCGAGATCGCCACCGCCCGCCGCAGTGGCGAGGCGCTGCCCTGTTCGCCGAGCCACTTGAGCAGCACGTTGCCACCCAGCGAGACGCCGACCGCGCCGAACGGCGGCGATCCGGTCTGCCGCGTGACATGTTCCAGCAGGCGCTGCGGGTCGTCGGTCTTGCCGCTGTGATAGCTGATCGGCAGCCGGTTGGGCTCGCGGCCGCAGCCGCGAAAGTGCATCAGACAGACACGGAATCCGTGCCGGTTGAGGCGCTGCATGATCCCGGCCGCATAGTGTGACCGGATGCTGCCCTGCAGACCGTGAAAGAACAGCACCACCGGCGCGTTGGCCGGTCCGGACCAGGCCAGGTCGAGGAAGTCCCCGTCGTCCAGTTCCAGGCGCTCCCAGCGGATGTCCAGTGCCGGCCGTCGACGGAACCAGGCCGGCCACAGGGTCTGGGCGTGATCGCCGCGCAGCCACCAGGCGGGACGAAAGGCGCTGTCGACGAGCGGCATCGGGTGTCGCCTCAGGACTCGGCGTGCCGGTAGAGGCTGGCGTACAGACCGTCGTTTTGCAGCAGGTCTTCGTGACTGCCTTCCTCGACGATGCGGCCATCCTCGAACACCAGCGCCCGGTCGGCCTGACGCACTGCGCTGAGCCGGTGCGCAATGATCAGCGTGGTGCGGTCGCGCAGGAACTCGCGCATCGCCAGGTGCAGCCTCTGCTCGGTCGTGGTGTCCAGCGCCGACGTGGCCTCGTCCAGGATCACGATCTTCGGGTCACTCAGCACCATGCGCGCCACTGCCAGCCGCTGCCGCTGGCCACCCGACAGGCGGATGCCGTCACGCCCGACCAGCGTGTCGAGCCCCTTGGGCAGCTCGCGGATCACGTCGGAAAGCTGTGCCACGTCGAGTGCATGCCAGAGCTTCTCCTCGGCGGCCGGCCGGCCCAGGGTCAGGTTGTTGCGCACGCTGTCGTTGAACAGTGCCGGGTGCTGCAGCACGGTGGCCACATTGTCGCGCACCAGGTCGAGGCCGATCTGCGTGACCGGCACCTCGTCGAAATAGACCTCGCCATGTTCCGGCAGATAGAGGCCCAGCAGGATCTGCACCAGGGTAGTCTTGCCGCCGCCGCTGGCCCCGACCAGCGCGACCTTCTCGCCGGCGCGGATGAACAGATTGAGGTCGTTCAGGACCAGCGGCCCGTCGCCATAACGGAAGCAAACATGCTCGACCCTGATGCTGGTTGTTCTGGTGCCGGCGAAGGGGTCTTTCTCGTGCGGATAGCTCGGTTCCAGGCCAACGTCCATCAACCGGTTGATGCGCGAAAGCGCCGCCTTGGCAGCGAGGTAGGAGTACTGGATATTCAGGATCTCCTGGACTGGCGTCATCATGAACCACAGGTAGGCATACACGGCCAGCATCTGGCCGATGGTCAGGCCGGAGAAAAGGACCATGAACATCGACAATGCGCGAAAAATATCGAAGCCGAACAGGAACACCATGAACGACAGCCGGTTGGCGGCATCGCTCTTCCAGGTGAAATTGGCGGAGTGGTCGCGGATATGGCCTGCGGCGTCTATCACGCGCTGCACATAGTGCCGTTCGCGATTGCTGGCACGGATCTGCTGGATCGCGTCCAGGGTCTCGGCCAGTGACTCCTGGAACACCTGGTAGGCGCTGTTTTCGCGCGCCTTGAGGCGCTTGACACGGCGGCCGAACACCGTGGTCAGGTAGATCACCACCGGGTTGAGCAGCAGGATGAACAGCGCCAGCTGCCAGTGCATCCACAACAGGACGATGGCCGTGCCGAGCACGCTCAACAACGCAACGATGAACTTGCTGGTGCCCTGGCTGACGAACTGATCGATGGCATCGAGGTCGGTGACCAGATGCGAGGCGACCGTGCTGCTGCCCAGCGTCTCGTACTCGGCCATGGAGAAGCGCTCGAGCCGCTGCAGCAGCGTGCGGCGGA
>CAWEET010000004.1:0-26391 GCA_963808165.1 uncultured Gammaproteobacteria bacterium
TGGCGAGCAGGCGTCCCCCGGTCTTGTCCTCGTAGGCCGCCATCCACTCCCAGAGCTTCTCGGGATCCGTCGAGTCATCCCTTCCGAACGGTCTGACCTGGCCTGCCCGCTCTCTTCCGTCGCGGAACACCAGGACGCGATGCAGGTTGTCACCGCCGGGATGACTGGTCCATTCATAGCCGATGAAGGCGGTGAAGCGGCCCGGCTGGTTGTATTGGTCGGCGATCTCAGTCATCCGGGCCCAGGCGGGGCGTATCAGTCGCTCGTCGGTGACCAGCGGATTCGCACCTCCCTGACCTGCCCTATTCCAAACGTCAAACGCCTGGTCCGGCTTGCCGGCCTTCGTAAGCTCGACCAGTTTGCGGCCCAGCTCTGTGTCCATCATGACGGGATCGGAATTGGCGATGGCGGGCGCCGCACCGAGACCCTCGGCGTGATCGGCCACCACCAAGAAATCCAGCGGCCGCCCCAGCTTCGCGGGCAGCCCGGTGCTGGAGGTCACCATCTCGCCCCGGGCGAAGCGGTAAGCATCGTCGGGACCCAGCGTGTTGCCGATCATGCCGGCGTCGGTGGAATAGGACGTATGTAGGTGCGTGTCGCCGAAGAAGACCCGGTTGGGGAAGGTCTGCTCCGGATAGGGTGAATAGCTGCGATCCCCTGGCAGTGTGCCCGGGGCGTCGTCGTAGGCGAGGGCTGAAACTGACAGAGCCATTGCAGCACAGGCCGCTGCGACCGCCATTCGGGTCGATTGCATGGGTTTCTCCTCGGGTCCTTGTTGTTCTGGGATCTTGAGCGAAACCCGGCGACGAATCGCCGGGAGAAAAACGGGGTCTGTCCCCTTTATCCCTTGTCCCCTTTATCCCTACTTGCCCTCGCCGCCGGCGGTCAGGCTGTCGATCACATCATCCAGATTGAACGACGCCGGCTTCTGGCGCGGTGGATAGTCCTTGAAGGTGGCGACCATCTTTCCGGTAATCGCCTTTCCGGGGGTGCCCGCCCACTGCACCATCGCCTCCATCCAGTCGTAATAGGCATTGGCGTCGACCGAGGCCCGCTCGAACGGGTCCATGCGTAAATCGAAGACCAGCGGAACGCGCAGCTTCACGAAGGGTTCCATCCAGACGCCGAACTGGTGCGCACGCTGCTCCATGAAGATCAGCTTCCAACGCTCGTAGCGCATCGCGGTGAGTTCGCCATCGTCGCTCCAGTAGAAGAACTCCTTGCGCGGCCATTCACCGTCCTGCCCGGTCAGCATCGGCAACAGGTTGTAGCCATCCAGATGAACCTTGTAGATCATGCCGCCGATCGCGACTCCCTGCAGCAGCTTTTCCTTGACCTCGGCATCACCCACCGCCGCCAACAGCGTCGGGATCCAGTCGGTGTGCGAGGCCACCTCGTTGCTCACCGCGTTCGGCGGGATCCTGCCGGGCCAGCGGATCAGGAACGGCACGCGGAAGCCGCCCTCCCAGTTGGTGTTCTTTTCACCGCGAAACGGGGTGATGGCGCCATCCGGCCACATGTTGAAATGCGGTCCGTTATCGGTGCTGTAGATCACGATGGTGTTGTTGGCGACACCGAGGTCGTCGATCTTCTTCAACAGCTGGCCGACCTGGTCATCGTGCTGGATCATGCCATCGGCATAGAAGTTGAGGCCGGTCTTGCCGTCATACTCCGGCGGCACATGGGTCACATAGTGCATGCGCGTGGAGTTGAACCAGACGAACCAAGGCTTACCGGCGGCCTGCTGGCGGTCGATGAAGTCGAGCGCAGCGGCGAGAAACTCCTGGTCGACCGTCTCCATGCGCTTCTTGGTCAGCGGACCCGTGTCCTCGACCCTGCCGTCGGCGCTCGAGCGGATCACGCCGCGTGGGCCGAACTTCTTGCGGAACTCGGGGTTCTTCGGATAGTTGGGATGCTCGGGGGCCTCTTCGGCGTTCAAGTGGTAGAGGTTGCCGAAGAACTCGTCGAAGCCGTGGGCGGTCGGCAGGAACTCGTCGCGGTCGCCGAGGTGATTCTTGCCGAACTGCCCGGTGGCGTAACCGTGCGGTTTGAGCAGTGTGGCCAACGTCGGGTCTTCCGGTCGGATGCCCAGATCGGACCCGGGTACACCGACCTTGGTCAGGCCGGTGCGCACCGGCATCTGACCGGTGATGAAGGCGGCGCGGCCCGCGGTGCACGACTGCTCCCCATAGTAGTCTGTGAAACGCAGACCCTCGCTGGCGATGCGGTCGATATTCGGCGTCCGGTAACCCATCATGCCGTCGTTGTTGTAGCTGAGGTTCCAGTAACCGATGTCGTCACCGAAGATCACCAGGATGTTCGGCTTGGCCGCGGCCGCTGCGACAGGCAGCTGGCATAACATCGCTGCGCCTGCGATCAGATTGAGCCAGCAGTTCTTGTTCATTCGCTCTCTGCTCCGTCTTTGATGTTTGGGGCTGGGCCTCGGCAAGGCCTCGGTGGCTACGGCCTCATCCCGCCGGGCTGTACCAGATCGGCGAGGTGTAGGCCCGCTCCTGGGTCTTGAGCGGGATCTCATCGGGCAGGTACAGTTGGAACTTGACCCGGTCGTAGGCGGTCCAGCGCGGGGTCGGGATCTCGATCACCCGGGCGTAGTAGAAGGCGCGCTGCCGGGGGTCGAAGTCCGGGTCGGTCCAGACGGTACCCAGTTCCGACGCACCGATGCTGTTGGTCCAGCTCGGGATCGACAGATCCACCGTGTCGCCGACCGGTGGCAGCTTGCCGTGGGGGCCGGGCACGCGCCCGTCGGACCAGGCGACGTCGTAGACCTTCTCGCGCGGCTTGCCGTCGGCATCCAGCCAGCCCTTGACGATCTGGATGCGGTCCAGATTGGCGCCAATGGGGTCACGCAGCGCATAGACCAGAAAGCTCGGTGCCCTCGCCCCGGCGACCGGCGCCGGCAGGTCACTGCCCATCGGCACGCCCCTGCTGTAGCCGAGCAATGCCAGGTCGCGGCGCAGCGCGTCGCCCGCGGCGAATTCCCAGCCGCCGAAGAAACGCACGCGCATGCGCGGGCCCGTCGTCGCATAGGTCTCGCGCCGCTCCATCGCATCGAAGATAGCGCCGCGGGTGTTCTCGCCTGCCCAGACCGCGGTCAGGCCCGCGGTGATGTACTGCCAGGAATAGAGCCGCGCGCCGTTCTCTTTGTTCTGCTTGCTGAGGTGGTTGGCACGCTCCGGGTTCGGTTCGTAGGCCGTGAACTTGCCGAAGAAATTGTCGTTGTCGGGAGTGGTCAGGCCGACGTGATTGTCGCTCCCACCCACCAGGCCGAACTTGAACGGATTCACCCCGAGGCCCGCCTCCGCCTGCAGCCCACGCTGCAGGCCCGAGCGCACATACTCGGCCGCCAGCATTTCGGGTTGCTTGGCGACGGACAGGTCGAGATTGCCCATGTCCCAGGTCTCGAAATCCGCGAATTCATCGGTCGGCGAGAGCATCGGATGCGCCTCGCCGTCGCCTTTGTTCTGCGTCGCCTCGTAAAGCCGCTCCCATTTCTGCCGCGTGGCGGCATAGTCGGCATCCAGCGGCGCACCCGCGGCGAAATCGTCGACCAACGCGAACATCATGCCGTTCGAGAGGTTGCCGTTGTGCGGGATCGCGATGACATCGCCACCGGTGCCGTCTTCGTAGGCCTGCATCCAGGCCCAAAGATCGCGGGGGTTGGGGCTGCCTAACGGTGGAGTGGTGGTATAGGGCTCGACGCTACCGGCGCGCTCCGGGCCATCGCGGAAGATCACATTGCGGTGCAGGTTGTTGCCGGACACCAGCGAGGTCCATTCGAATGCGATGAATGTGGTGAACTTGCCGGGGTCGTTGAACTCCTCAGCCGCGGCGATGATATCGTCCCAGACCCGCCGATAGGCCGGGTTACCGGGTTGATAATTGAGCGCCGCCGGCAGCTCGCCCTGGGAAAACTGGCGCGTCAGTTCGAAGGCCGCCTGGGCGGCCTGCTTGCCGCCGGCACTGAAGGCCTCGTGGAACCTGCGACCGACAGGATCGGCAACGATGTTGGAAGCGCCGCCGATGATGTCGGTGATCGCGCCCATGCCGTCGGAATGATCGGTGATCATGTAGAAGTCCAGCGGATGGGCCAGCTTGACCGGTTGCCCTGTATTGGAAACCACCTGCTCACCGCGGGCGAAGCGGTAGGCATCGCGCGGTAGCAGCTTGGTCCCACCCCCCCCGGCATCCGCCGACAGCGCCGTATGCACGTGAGTGTCGCCGAAGTAGACCTCGGTCGGGAAAGACCGGTCCGCGTAGGGCGAATAGGGGCGGCCCTTGAGCGCCTCGGCCTGCACCCCAGTCGCATCGAATGCCCAGGCGCCTGACGCGGTCGCCAGGAACGCGGCCGTCGCAACGCATGTCGTCAAGGTGATCGGGTTCATCGTCCTCTCCTTGCGGTCGGTTGGCGCCTCCCGGTCGGGAGGCAATCGGACAATCGGGGTCAGACCCGAATGGCACTTACTCAAGCTGATTCCGGTCGTCTCTGGAGAAAACGTCGGCGGCATGGACGCCGCCGTCGAGCCTACAGGGACGTATTCACGGCGTTTTTGGGAAGAAATGATCGGAATCATCTGGCCACCTTGTAGCTCGCGCTCCAAAGCAAGTGTCATTCGGGTCAGACCCCGTTTTGCCATGCCCGATCCCCCGGTCGCGTGTCAGACGTCGGCGATCACGTACTTCTCCTCGTCACCGGCGATGTACGGACGGTAGTAGGTCGCACCCAGCTTGTAGTAGTCGATGCCGTTGATCGTCTGGACCTCGTAACCTTCCGGCATGTAGGGCACCTCGGTGCCTTCCGGCGGCTCGGCGACGACATAATTGTTGCTGTTCTCGTCGTAGACGAAGAATGCTCCCTGGAAGTAGCAGTAGCCGGGATCTTCGGGGCTGGGGCCGAACACGATGGTACAATCGATCGGTGGGGCCTCAACGGTGGCACCAACCGGTGCCGGTGCCGTCACATAGCCCTGGCCCGAGGGGGCCGGCTCGTAGAAGGCCCCGCCGTAGTACTGGTAGCTGGTGTTGTTGTAGGGCACCGCCACCGTGCCTTCGGGCGGCGAAGCCACCGCAGCGCCGATCGCAAACCCTGCGACACCGCCGACGATACCCCACAGCCAGTCGTTGTCATCATCGTAATCGTAGTGATGGTGGTGGTTGTCGTAGCCCCAGTAACGACGATCGTCGTATATATCCTCGTAGAGGTCATAACGATCGTCTCTCCAGTCCTCCGCGAAGTCCATGCGGTCCTCGCGGCGCTCCTCGAGAAAATCCTGCCGGTTTTCCTGCAGTTCCTCGGCCGCGTCGAGTCGATCGTTGCGGATATCCTCGCGCTTGTCGGCGTAGTCCTTGCGGCCCTCTTCGACCTGCTTCTTGCGCTGCTCCCGCTGTTCGGCGGTCTGCTCCCGGCGCTCCGACCGCTTCTCGCCGGCCGCATCACGCTTATCGCCAGCCGCCGCCTTGCGGTTGTCTCGCGTCTCGGCCGCTGCCGCCTGGCGATCGCCACGCTTTTCGCCTGCCGCTGCCTTGGTGTTGCCACGCTTGTCGGCCGCCGCCTTGCGGTCGCCGGTTTTCGCGCTGGCCGTTTTCGGGGCCTCGTGATTCTGCAGCTTCTTGTTGAAATCGCTGCGGTCCTGCGGAGTACCGCTGCGATCGCGCTGCTTGGCCGCGCGGTTCTTCTGTTGCTGCTCACGAGAGCCCAGCTTGTTGTCAGCCGGGCGCTTGGCCTGCTGCGTCGCCGGCCGCGTGTTGGGCCTGGCCTGCTGTGTCGCGGGACGTGCCGCCGGTTTTGCCGCAGGCCTCGCCGTCGGCTTGGCAGGGCGCGCAGCGGGTTTGGTCTGCCGCTTGGGGGCCCTGTTGGCCTGCTTGACCGAGCCCCGCTTCGCGCTGGAGGCACGCGGTTTGCGGTCGACCTTGCTGGGTCTGCGCCGCCTTGCGGTGACCACCCGAAGCCTTGCCACGGCCACCGCCACCACGATTCGCGGCGTTGCTCACACCGTCAGTGCTGTCGATGGGACTCATGCTCGGCCCGACCACCAGCAAGGCCGCGAATACCGCATATGCCAGGGCCCTGAGAATTCGATTGCTTGGATTTACAGTGATCATTATTCAGTATCTCCCTGCGGCGCCTGTTGAGTGCGAAACGCAACCTTGCGCGCACCGTCGGGCGGGGCAAATGTGAACAAGGTGCCGTCGATCTCCGAGGTGAAATCCCAGTCCGACATCAGTGCTGAGTACTGCGGCGCGCCCGGCGCATCGCGGTAGGTAATCACAACCTTCTGAATCACGGGCTCCTCGCCCAGCGCGACCCACAACTGCACATCCACCGCATCGGTCGCCAGCAGCAGGTGGTGATACCAATCACCGTCGAGGTAATGCAATCCGGCATAGGTGCCAGTGCGAAGGTGCTCACCGAAGGCGGCACAGGGCTGCGTATACAGTAGATCGTCCAGCGGCAGGGAGATGCCTTTCGCCTCCGCCAGGTCGAGCGCCGCATCGAGATTGTCGGGCGCCTCCGCCACCGCATACAACCCGCTATCCGGCCGGTACAGGCTCACCGACTTGCCGTCGAAGTAGATGCTGCGTGGGCCGCGGTCGTCATCGATGTCGAGGCGCAGTCGATCGGGCCGTACCATGGTCACCCGGTTGTCGCGGCTGTACTGCACCGTCGTGCCGTCGAGCAGCACCTCGTCGTAGTTCACGTCGAAGTTCACGGAATAGCGCTCGGCGGAACGCAGATAGGCACATGCGTCGAGCAGAACACGTTCGGTGGTCGCGTCGATCACCACCTTTTCAACCGGCGGCGCCTCTTCGGCGATCGCACAGCTCGTAAAGACGACCAACGCGGCCGCCGTCAGAATTCGGCTTTTCACTAGACTGCCACTCCTTGAGAATGTCGGGGCCATAGGGGATGCTGGCCGTTCTTTTCGATTGTTATGCGCACCTCGAGCGACACACCCGACCCTCGGGGCAATATCGCTGACGCGTTGCCGGATAGTACGCATCCCCAACCGGGGTGACCAGTAGCGCCGGGAGGGGGCCGTCCCCTGCCCAATGCCGTCGGCATTGGCTACCCCGATCGGTCTAATAAAGAATCCCGGACACTACATATCCATTTTTCGCAGCAAAGGGGGTCATTCGTGAGCTAGAGAATCGATGGCGAGACCCAGGCCCCGACCCATTGCGGGGACTTCTTTGCCGACGACCCGATGCTGCTGGAGGCTAAGCTCGGCACCCTGGGATCTCACGCTCACACCACTGGATAAGGGCCCATTGGGCCACCGCAAACAATATCTGGTGACACCGCCGGAAACGATCGAGTAAATAGTGGGCTGTCCCCGATTATGCGATTACCGCCGATT
Organism: uncultured Gammaproteobacteria bacterium; assembly: GCA_963808165.1. Lineage (GTDB taxonomy): Bacteria > Pseudomonadota > Gammaproteobacteria > Chromatiales > Chromatiaceae > Thiosocius. The sequence goes on from CAWEET010000004.1 coordinate 7,377, forward strand.
ACCGATTAATCAGTACTGCAACGCGGGTAAGTCTCGATACTGGTCTAACGCCTCGGGATTGAGCAGCGCCTCGGTGTTCTTGACCACCCGCCCGTCGATCGTGTCGCGCACGGCCAGTTCGGAGATCTTGCCGCTGCGCGTGCGCGGGATATCGCTCACCTGCAGGATCTTCGCCGGCACGTGGCGCGGGCTGGCGTTGTCACGCAAGGACTGACGTATCCGATCACGCAGTTCGTCATTGAGCCTTGCTCCGTCACGCATGACGACGAACAGCACCACGCGCACATCGTCACCCCAATGCTGGCCGACACAGATACTTTCCTGGATCTGCGTCAGCCGTTCGACCTGGCGATAGATCTCGGCTGTGCCGATGCGCACCCCGCCCGGATTGAGCACGGCATCGGACCGACCCTCGATGACCAGGCCGCCATCGTGCGTCAGGATCGTCCAGTCGCCATGCGTCCAGACACCGGGAAAGCGCTCGAAATAGGCTGCGTGGTAGCGGGTGCCGTCCGGGTCGGCCCAGAAGCCGACCGGCATACAGGGAAAGGGCCGGGTGCAGACCAGTTCACCCGGCTGTTCACGCACGCTACGACCGTCCGCGTCGAACACGTCGACCGCGAGCCCCAGGCCGCGGCACTGCAACTGGCCGCGGCGCACCGGTAGCAGCGGATTGCCGAGCGCGAAGCAGGAGACAATGTCGGTACCGCCCGAGATGGAACAGATCTGCACGCCCGGTTTGATATCACGCAGCAGGTAATCGAACGACTCGGGCGCCAACGGCGAGCCGGTCGACAGCACCGCGCGCAGACGCGCGAGCGGCAGTTCGCCGGCCACATGCACGCCGGCCTTCTCCTGCGCGGAGAGATACTTCGCACTGGTGCCGAACACGCTCACACCCAGCTCGTCGGCCATCCGCCAAAGAGTATCGGCGGTCGGATGGAAAGGGCTGCCGTCGAACAACACCAGCGTCGTACCGCTGGCCAGGCCCGAGACCAGCCAGTTCCACATCATCCAGCCGCAGGTGGTGAAGTAGAACAGCCGGTCGTCCCGCCGGATGTCGGTGTGCAGGCGATGTTCCTTCAGATGTTGCAGCAGGGTGCCGCCAGCGCCGTGCAAGATGCACTTGGGTTTACCGGTGGTTCCGGACGAGTACAAGACGTACAGGGGATGATCGAAGGGCAACTGGGCGAATGGCGGCGGCTGCGCGTCGCCGGCCAGCAGCTCGTCCCAGTCCAGGCTGCCGGTCATTGCACCAGTACCCTGCCAGGCGATCAACAGGCAATGGGCGCAGTCCGGACCAAGCCCGTCGCGCACCGTTGCCAGCTTGTCGCGCAGATCGATCAGCCGACCCTTGAAGCGGTAGCCGTCGGCCGCAATCAGCAGCTTTGGTGTGATCTGGCCGAAGCGGTCGAGGATGCCGTCGACGCCGAAATCCGGTGAACACGACGACCAGACCGCGCCAAGCCAGGCCGTCGCCAGCATGCCGACCACCGCCTGCGGGATGTTCGGCACGATCGCCGCGACGCGATCGCCGGGGCCGATACCCAGGTCGTGCAGCGCGGCCGCGAGTCGGGCGCTCTGCCGATGCAGTTCGGCATAGCTCAGGCGTTGTTCGCTGCCGTCCTCGCCACGGAACAGGATCGCGGCATGCTCGTCGCGATGGCGCAGCAGGTTCTCGGCGAAGTTCATGCGCGCGCCCCCGAACCAGCGTGCACCTGGCATCGCGTTGCCGTCGGCCAGTACAGTGTCCCAGCCACGACTGGCGATGACGTCCGTATAACGCCACAACGCTGACCAGAAGCCGGCCCGATCATCGACCGACCACTGCCACAGGGCCGTGTAATCGGCGAAATGCTGGCCGGTCTCATCTTCGACATACCGCAGGAAGTGGGCCATCTGGCTGGTGTGCCTGAGCCGCTGCGACGGCCGCCATACGATTGGGTACTTTTCCGCTGGGGTGTCGCCGGCCATTGCCCTATCCTTTGTCTGACACTGCCAACCTTAGCCAATCCGCAAGGCCTCGCCCAAAGGAACTGCCATCATGTCCGTCAACCAGCCACGCTCGCCCGAGGTCTATCTCAATCTGAATGTCCGCGGGATGGGCAATTCCGCGACGCTGGCGATCAACGAGCACTCAAAACGCCTGCAGGCGGAGGGACGCCAGGTATACCGCCTCGGTCTGGGCCAGTCGCCTTTCCCGGTGCCTGCACATGTGCGCGACAGCCTGGCGCACAACGCCCATCAGAAGGACTATCTGGCGGTGAAGGGTCTGCCCGCGTTGCGCCAGGCCGTGGTCGACTGGGTAAAACGCACCGAGGGCATCGACTACTCACCGGACAACGTGCTGGTCGGTCCCGGCACCAAAGAGCTGATGTTCCTGGTGCAGCTCGTATACTACGGTGACCTGGTCATCCCCTCGCCGTCCTGGGTTTCGTACGCGCCCCAGGCGCGCATCATCGGACGTCACATCCATTGGCTGCGCACGCGGCCGGAGACCGGCCTCGGCGTGGAGCCGGACGCGCTCGAGGAACTCTGCGCCCGCGACCCGGAACGGCCGCGCCTGCTGATCCTGAACTCGCCGAGCAACCCGACCGGGCTGTGCTACAGCGCCGAGCAGCTGCAGGCGCTGGCGCAGGTGCTGCGTAAGTACCGCGTGCTGGCGCTGTCCGACGAGATCTACAGCGGCACCCACTACAGCGGCGGACATGTCTCGCTCGCTCGTTACTACCCGGAAGGCACCATCATCAGCAACGGCCTGAGCAAGTGGTGCGGTGCCGGCGGCTGGCGCTTGGGCTTCTTCGTCTTTCCCCAGTCCCTGAGCTGGCTGGCGGATGCGATGGCGGCCGTTGCCAGCGAGACCTTCACCTCGACCAGCGCGCCGATCCAATACGCCGCGGTCAGCGCGTTGCAAGACCGGCCGGAGATGACCAGCTATCTGCAGCACAGCCGGCGTATCCTCGCCGAGCTCGCCGACCATGCACATCGCACGCTGACCGCGGCCGGAGCGATGATGAGTCCATCCGCTGGCGGCTTCTATCTGTTTCCGCGCTTCGAGGCACACCGTGACCGGCTGACCGTTCGGGGTATCGACAACGGCGCGACCTTCTGCGAACGCCTGCTCGAGGAGACCGGCGTCGCGGTGCTGCCGGGCAACTGCTTCGGTCGCCCCGACCGTGAACTGTCGCTGCGCCTGGCGATTGTCGACTTCGACGGCGAGACGGCGCTGGCGAAGGCCGCCGACGGCCCGGTCGACGAGGCGTTCGTCAAACGCCACTGCGACCGGGTCACGACCGCGATCGAATGCATCGCGGACTGGGCCGGCCAGTAACCCGCGTCAGTCACCGGCCGGAAAGCAGCGGAGGCACAACAGACTGAAGTTTCTCTGGAAAGTGATGAATCTGCGCGTGATACCAGCTTGACACCCTGTTTTCGCTGCTTCTCTATCACGATCCTGGCGGTTTCTCGCTCACGCCGGCTTGGTCTTACGTTGCACTTCCATGTGCAACGCCCTGCGGGCCAGCCTGCGGCTGTTGCAATCCGCTCCCGGCGGATTGGTCACTCAAGTGGTAGCTACGGCTGCCACTTGCTTCGGCGCTTCCCTGCTCTTCAGCCCGGCGCCCAAGCGGCTGCGAAATCCACCAGCATCCGTGAAGCCGGTGACAGATGCGGGTTAACCCCGCTTATCCGGGCGCGCCATTGCGCACCGTACCGCCATCGGTGTGTAGCCGCCCGGATCCTTGCCAAGGGTCCGACACGTGGGCACCTTTGCGTTGGACTACAATGCGTCGCTTTGCCGGTGCACTCATGGAAGCGCTGTCGCTCGATACCCTGTTGATACTGGTCGCCATTGCCGGCGTGGCGGGCATGATCGACGCGATCGCCGGCGGCGGCGGTCTGCTGGCGCTCCCGGCACTGCTCTGGGCCGGCCTGCCGCCGGTCCAGGCGCTGGCGACCAACAAGCTGCAGGGCAGCTTCGGCACGCTGACCGCGTCGTACAATTTCGTGCGGCGCGGCGAGATCGACCTGACGCGGCTGCGCATCCCGGTGTTGCTCACCTTCGTCGGTTCGGCGAGCGGCACGCTGGCCGTGCAGCACCTGGGCTCGGCGCTGCTCGAGCAGTTGGTCCCAACCCTGTTGATCGCGTTCGCGCTGTATTTCCTGTTTTCGCCGCGGATCGGCGACCAGGATGCCCACCACCGCATCGGCCATGGCATGTTCGGCCTGCTGATCGGTTTCACGGTAGGGTTCTATGACGGCTTCTTCGGCCCGGGCACCGGCAGTTTCTTCGCCGCGGCCTTCGTGCTGCTGCTCGGCTACAACCTGCGCCGCGCGACCGCCGGCACGAAGATCCTCAACTTCACCAGCAACATCGCCTCGCTGATCTTTTTCGCGATGGCCGGCGAGGTGATCTGGCAGGTCGGACTGCCGATGGGTGTGGCGCAGATGGTCGGCGCATGGATCGGGTCACACCTGGTGATGCGACACGGCACACGCCTGATCCGGCCGGTACTGGTCACTGTCTCGCTGGCGATCTCGCTGAAGCTGCTGTTGAGCGACTGAGTTCGCCGTCGCTTGCATACATTGCATGCTTCGCAGGGTGGGCTGTGCCTGCCGAACCAAGCGTCGGGCGCAGCCCGACCTACGCAACCTGAGCACAGCCCGACCCATTGCCTAATCCGTAGGGCAGGCTTTGCCTGCCGAATACGATGTCGGGCGCAGCCCGACCTACGCAACCAGGGCACAACCCGTAGTTCGTAGGGCAGGCTTTGCCTGCGAAACCAGGCGTCGGCGCAGCCCGACGCGAAACCAGGGCGCGGGCCGGCCTACCCGCGCGCTGCGTCTTGCGGTGCCGGGTGCGGCTCGATCTTGTATTCGGCAGTCTGCCTCAGCCGTGCGCCTATGATTTTGGTCAGGTTGCGGAACAGCTTGAAGGCCAGCATCGGGAACAGCCGGGTCAGGCGGTCGATGCGTTCCCAGCTCAGGACCAGCAGCTGGGTGTCGTCCAGCGCAACCACGTCCGCGGTCCGCAGTCCGCCGGCCAGCGGGCCGACCTCGCCGCACAGATCGCCGACGTTCATCGTGCGCAGGCGCCTGATGGTCCCGTTGTCGCGGACCTTCTGCGCCTCGATGCTGCCCTCGAGGATCACGAACATCTCGTTGCCGACCTCGCCCTCGCGGACGACCAGGTCGCCCTTGGCGAATTGGCGTATCTCGCTCGACAGCAGGATCTTCTTGATCTGCCAGACATACATCCCCTGGAACAGCGGCGACTTCTGCAGCGCCTCCTTCTGCACCTTGTACGACAGCAGGTCCCAGACGGTCAGCAGCTCGCTCGAGCCGAGCAACAACGGCGTCAGTACGAAGGTGGCGAGCAGCGCGACCAGGATCACCATCGCGCTCAACAGGCCGAAGTTCACCACCGGTTGAAAGCTCGAGGTCGCGAATACCGCAAATCCGGCGGCCAGCGCGATCGAGGTCGCGAAGATCGGCACCGCCTCGGCGCGTATCATCGCGACCAGCGCCTCGGAGCGGCTGTCGTGGCGCTTGAGTTCCTCGTGAAAGCGCGACATCACGTGCATGGTGTCGTCGACGCAGATGCCCAGCGCGATTGCCGCGACCATGCTGGTGCCGGCATTGAGCGGGATGCCGGCCAGCGCCATCACCGCGAACAGGATGGTCACCGGGAACAAGTTCGGCAGCAGCGCGATCAGCCCGGCGCGCAGGCTGACGAACAGCATCGACACCAGCCCCATGATCACCAGGCCGACCAGCAGCAGCGACTGCAACTGGCTGCGCGCCATCTCTTCGACCGCCTTGTTCGACAGCACCGACTTGCCGGTGATCTCGACCCGCAGCCCGGGATCGACATTGGCGTCGACAAACGCCCGGATCTGCGCGGTGGCCCGGTTCAGCACATCCGACGAGCTGATGTTGTGGCGCACCAGGATGCGCGCCCGATCGTATTCCTCGGAGACGAAGTTCGCCACGTCGCTGTGCCGGATGAACATCATGTACTCGCGCACCATGTCGTCGGTCTCGGGCAGCCGCGGGCTGTCGTCGCCGGTATCGTCCATCACGCCGTTCACCAGCGCGACGAAGTTGGCGAACGAGAACGAGCGGTCGAACGCGTCCAGGCCGTCGACGAAGGCCTGGATCTTCAGCACCGCTTCCAGGTACTTCACCTGCAGGAAGGTGTTGTCGATTCCCGAGTCGACCACGATCGAGAACGAATGCACCCCGGACAGCTGCTCGTGGATGCGCTCGACGTTGGTCCGCAGTTCTGAATCCTCGTCCAGGTAGTCGAGCAGGTTGTTGTTGATGCGCAACTGGGTCGCCGCGAGCAGCGCCGCGACCACCAGCATCCCGGCGCTGATCAGCACCGCGAGGCGATGGCGCTGCGCCGCCTGCAGCAGCGCGACCGCGGCATTCTGGAACCAGCCCTGCACCAGTCCGCGCCGGCCGGCGTCGACCCGGCGGTGGCCGATGAAGCGCAGCAGCACCGGCACCAGCAAGACGGTGATCAGGAAGTTGAACAGCAGCCCGGTCGAGGCGACCAGGCCGAACTGGAACAACAGCTGGATGTCGTTCAGCGCGATCGACAGAAAGCCCAGGTAGGTGGTGATGAAGGTCAGCAGCACCGCCACGCCCATGTTGTCGGCCATGCGGCCGATCGCTGCCGGCCGGTCGAGGCCGTCGCGCACCCCGGCCGCGTACTCGGCCAGCAGGTGGATGTCCTCGGTCGAGCCGATGATGATCACCAGCGCCGGCACGATCGAGGTCATGATGTTGACCGGGATGCCCATGAAACCCATGAAGCCGAGCGTCCACACCACGCTGATGCCGGCCGTGGCCAGCGGCATCACGACCGCGGTCGCGCGGCGCAGGCTGAACGCCAGCGTAAGCAGCAGCACCAGCACCGAGAGCGGCAGGAACACCCGCTGATCGGCGCGGATCTTGCCGGTCAGATCGCTGCGCATTGCGGCCACGCCGACCTGGTAGACCTCGGCGATGTGCTCGCGCAGCGGTGCGATCAGCGCCTCGATCGCCGCGGTCATCTCGCGGTCGAAATTGGCGTCACCGCCCGAGCCCTTCAGGTAGACATTGATCGCCACCGTCTGGCCGTCGGCCGAGATCAGGTTGCCCAGCACCAGCGGGTTGCGGGTCGCATCCGCCCGAACCTCCTCGACCTCGGCCGGCGTCGCCGGCAAGTTCTCCAGGTAGGGTTTGACGTGGATGGTGTCGTCGATGTTCTTGAGGTTCTTGACGTCGAACAGGCTCGAGGTACCGCCCACGCCCGGCAGGTCACCGATCGCCCGCAGCACGTAGCGGGCCGCGACCAGCTTCTGCTCGTCGAAGATAGCCGGGTCGCGCAGTACCACGATCACGACATCCTCGGCGCCGAAGGTCTCCTCGGTCTCGACGAAGTAGTCCCAGGCCGGTGTGCCCTTCTCGAGCATGCTCTCGGCCGAGACCACGATGCGCAGTTGGGCAAGCTGGGTGGCGGCAAGAAGGGTAACGACGCCGAGGACCAGCAGGACGGCCCAGGGGTGGGCCGCGGCGAATTTGATCAGGCGCTTCACCGTGTGATGTCCTTGACGATGGTGATCACGCTGGAATCCAGGTCCCTGTGGCTTAACGCTGCTTTAAGTTAGCACGAACCTCGCCAGTTAAAAAAACGGGGTCGGTGACAAGTGCCTATCATTCGCATTCCGAAGCCGGCTGCGCGAAAGGTCGGCCACGTTTTGCCTGGCCGATCGGTCGACCAAGCTCTCGTTCGATCTGTTGCCTGAACCGGTCATTACCCAACGGCATCGAGAAATCCAACGCGGTCTGGATCCGATGCACCACGTCTCTGGAGAGATGCTTCGCAAAGAGTTCGCGATAGCAAGTTCGACGCATGGATGCATCTGCGCCGAGCGCGAGGTACAACGCATGCGGCGACACAAGATCATCGCGTTTGCCCCATGCGTTCGCGCCATAGCTGGACCACCGGTAATCCCCCGGATGCGGCACCATGCTGGCCGTGACGGGATTCAATTCAATATACCGGTAGCACGCGAGTAGATACCGCTCCGCATCGACCAGGCTCGCCTTGTGCCGGCTCTCCCACAAGGTGCCGCAACGCCGATACCGCTTGTTGACATACTGCACGTATCGACGTCCAACCGACTGCATGACACGCGACACACCATCAACGGTCTGGGGCGACAATAGCAGATGGACGTGGTTCGTCATCAGCACATAGGCATGAACGTGGACCCGATACCGTCGACAGGCATCCGCCACGACCTCGAGATAGAAAGCGTAATCGTCATCAGTGAAGAAACAGGCAGCGCGATTGTTTCCACGTTGCACCACATGGCAAGGCACACCGGCCAAGTACATCCGCGGCTTGCGAGGCATAGCGATCTCCTTTCGCTGGATAGTCCGTCCTGGACTGTCTCACCAGTTTAATCGTCTTCTTGACTGCGAGGGTCGCTTGGACACCTTTTTGAGAATAGGAGGCGTTTGTCACCGACCCCGTTCCCCGCAAGGCGCAAGGCGAGACCTCCCCAGGTAAGAACGCACTCCTTCACTGCACAACCGCCGGATTTACGCCGCTCCGCCTTGATCACGAGAGCTTTGCGGTTTCTTGCCCGCTCGCCCTGCTCGGCAGCGCCTTCTATCCGATTCTTGTCCATCGGCTCGCAGCTTCGCTCCACGCTTCCTCCCCACGGTCGGTCACCCTTCCGCAGTTGCGCTTCACTTCGTTCGCTGTGATCAACTCACGGTGGGACTTGCACCCACAAGAGTGCGCCCATGCTGGGCGCACAAAAGTAAGGGGCCCCGGAAGGGGCCCCTTGGCATCGACGCTGCGTCAAGAACGGACCGGCTGGCAACCACCCACTAAAACGTGTCCCGAATTTCCCGAATTTTGACCCATCTCGCGGACACCTTTTTGAGAATAGGAGGCGTTTGTCACCGACCCCTTTCGTTCTTTGTCACCGACCCCTTTCGACCTTTCGAAGACGGTTGCGAGCTCGCCACTGCTGCGTCGTCCGGCGGCTGGACAGATCCGTGACAGACCGGGCCCACAGAGCCTGCCCGCCGATGCTGCTATCGTCGAGAGCCTTTTGTTATTGGGGCGGGAAACAGACTCGTACCGTAGTGACCCTCCCGCCGATTTTCTTGGTCACCCAGAAACAGCTGTCATCTCCGGTGCGTGAAACAAACTCACCGAACTGGCCTTTGAACGATTCCTGGTCCTGGACCTCGTCTTCTGGTATCACTTCTGCGGACACACCATGCAGGTCACAGTAGGCTACTATTCTGCGGCCATCGGCGGTGGCTCCGTCTTTCCCCGGCCCCTTGAAATCGATCGACCAGACTCTGGGGTCTTGGTCAGTAGGCCCACAGATTTTGTTATATGCCGCCCCCAAAATCTTGCTTCCTTTCACGATAACCAGTACCGGATCGTCTGACAGGCAGAACTTAACGCTGGTGACTGGCTGCCTTTCCCAGCCCAGGAAAGCGTTGGCCACGCCGATGTCGTCGTCGGCCAATACCACGCGGTCATCCTCGCCTGACCACCCCGGGGCGATTTGCCCTTGGCCCCTAGTTGCGCTCGGACAGGAATATCGGTTGGCCGAGTAAAGACCCTTCACGATCACACTCGCGACGCGCATGCTATTCATCCCATTGCGCCAATCAACGGCTTCGATAAACAACCTAGGCATGCCCTCGTAGCCGCATTCAGCACAGTTTTCCTCGTGATAATTGGTAAACGCGTTGACTTCCCCATCACCGGCTGATGTTGCGTAGGGATCTAGGATGACGGCATTGCCCTTTCCGTCGGAGAACCGACATGGATTTCCTCCTTTATTCGAATCAGCTGCGCTGTAGGACGATGCACATTGATAAAACTCCAACACATTCACGTTCAACGGAGTCTGACCTGATTCACAACCGGTGTTTCTCGGCACGACTTCCGCATCGTTACTGCAGAAGCTTCCGGCAAAGGAGATCCCTCCATAAAGGGACAGCAAAGCGGCAGTTAGCAGAACTCTCAACGTTTTCATTTTGTTTCTCCGGCAATTTAGTTGTTCAAATTGAGAGATGGGGCATGGACCACCACCCCAGCGGGACATCATCGGGCGATTAGTGTTTCATTCGATCACCCGACAACACTCACCGCTATCCCATTATTCCCAGCAGGAATGCACTTCCTTAGCTGAGGCCTGGCACGAAACTGAAACCAAGGAGCTCCTCGTAGGGAACAAGCAATCGGCTATCTGCAGCAGTTGTCCACACCCGGCCCATCAGAAGTGTAGCAACAGCCTGGCTAAGATCAGACGATCCGGGACATAGGGCCCTGAAGAGGGCTCATCACTGAACTCGCGAAAATTGTCGTCTTGGTAAAAGAAGTCCTGGTCGAACAGGTTTTGCACCTCCAGGCTGACGATCCCGCGCCTATCGGGCAATCGGTAGCCGACTGAGGCGTCGACGACGAAGAAGTCGTCTTCACCGTCAGCATAGATGCTGTCCGCGGGCCGTTCGACCTTCTGGTCGACATAAGACACACCGATGCCGCCGAAGAAGCCGCGCGGATGGAAGTAGCGCAGATGGAGCGGGACGCTGACCGTGCGCACGTAGCTAGGCAGGTCCACACGGATACTGTCTCCACTCTCGTACCGGTCGTAGATCAGCTCCCCCGTGACCGCCACCTTTTCCGACGGGGTCCAGTAGAGATAGCCACGGGAATTGGCCTCGTCCCGATCCTCGAAGACCGCGTCCCCATCAACGCCGAAGACGGGTTCAGATAGGTCGCGCCAGGTCATTTCGACACCGGCCGCAACTGTATCCACCGGCTCGGCGTCGAGCGCTACCCCATAGACCTTTGCCTTCGTTGCGTTGACATCGTCATAGAATTGATTGAAGCCGGCCACCTGTGTCGGTTCAACCGTCCGGTTCGCGACCAGCGCGGGCTTTATCGTTTGCAACGCAGCCGCCCTGAAGTGCAGCGTATCGGTGAGGTCCCATTGCAGCCCGACTTTAGGGTTGACCTTTTTCTGCTCAAGGCCGGTTTCATCGTAGTCATCGGCGCTCAGCCCCAGTGTGAGCTGCACGGCCTGCGCGGGCACTACGTTGGCATAGACATAGCCCCGCAAGTGCTGGATTTCGGGATCACTGCGCGATACGGTGACTTCCTCCGGGAATATGGGAGGCGTGACGACGAAGGTGTCTGTCTCGTCCAGGCGCCCGTCGACGTCGGCATAGCCGACGCCGGCGACGATGTTGAACCGGTTGCCCTGCCAGACGTACTGTGCCTCGTACTGTTCGGCGTCCTGTCGCAGCCGGGTGTCGGTGGAGAAATCGAGCATCAGCGGAAAACCGATACCGATGTCGATCTCGCCGAACGGCTGGGTGTACACCTGCGATTCGTCGCGTTCGGCGTGGATAAACGAAAAGACCAGGTCGGATTCCGGATTCGGAGAATAACGCAGGCCCAGGCGAGCGACATCCAGATCGAGATCGCGCGTGTAATCCTCACGATAGATTGATGGGTCGAAGTTCTGTTCCAAGTCTCCCGAGGACGTCTCGCGCCGGTTGAACTCGAACTGCAAGTTGAGTTCCTGAGAAATCGCATACTGACCGAACAGGTTGTAGATATTGTGCCGAAGGTCATTGTTCGGGCGGAAACCATCAGTGTCGTAATAAAAGGCGCCGGCGCTCAACGACAGGCCGTCGTACAGGGCCGAGACGACCGCCTCGCCGCTGGTGGTATCGTTGTTGCCGAGCGCAGCGCTGACGTCCAGGCGGGTGCGATTGCGCTCGAACAACGGAGTGAACTCGTTGAAACCGGCGTTCGCCGGTCCGCCCTGCGCAATGATGTTGAGGTTCGTCGAGCTGTTGCTGGGCTGGATCGGATTGACATTGACGTCCTGGAACAACTGCGCCTGCAGCAACTCGCTTACGCGGGAAATCTCCCGACGCCGCACGTTGCGGTAGTTGTCCGAGAGAAAACGGTGGGCCGCGGCGTTGGCAGGATCGAGAATCAGCGAGCGCTTGGCCTCGTTGAGACCGGACTCCGTGAATCCGAGGTCGTTATAGACGCGTGCCAGGCTGGAACCGCGTGCCGCTCGATCCTGATCCAGCAATAAGCGGCTGCGGTAAACAGCGCGGTTGTCGTTGCGCTCGATCGACTCCTCGAGCTCACGCAGGGCCTCGACCGGCCGGTTCTCGGTCTGCAGCGCAATCGCATTATAGAAAAAGGCGGTTGGATCGAGCGGGTCGAGTTCCTTGGCGATCCCGAACTGCTGGGCGTCGAGTGGGCTGCGCTTCTCTTCGAAATAGGCCTTGCCCAGGTAGGCGCGCAGCAGGGCGTTGTTCGAGTCCAGCGCGACCGCGGCCTCGAGCTCGGCGCGGCCGGCGTCGAGCTGGCCCTGGCGGATCTTGGCCAGGCCGAGGCCCAGGTGCGGCAGCGGGTCGGCCGAGTCCAGCGCGATCGCCTGTTCGAACGCGGCCTGCGCCTGTTTCGGCCTGATCTCGGCCAGCGCGGCGAAGCCGAGCACGTTCTGGGTGCGGCCCAGGCCCGGCTGCAGCTCGACCGCGCGCTGTGCCGCAGCTGTTGCCGCCTTGCGGTCACCGAGCGCCAGGTGCAACTCGGCCAGGCGCGCCCAGACCAGCGCATCGATCGGCTGTTGCTCGACCGTGGCGAGCAGCACGCTGCGCGCCTCGTCAAGTTGCAGCTTGGACTGCAGCGCATAGGACAACGCGATGTTGGCCGCCGACGAGGCCGGGTCCAGCTCGACCGCGCGGCGCGCATCGGTCAACGCCGCCTCGCGCTCGTTCTGCGCCACACCGATCACCGAGCGCAGCGCATAGGCCTCGGCGGACTGGGCGTCCTGCGCCAGCGCGGCCTCGATGTCGTCGCGTGCCGCATCGACCTGGCCGACCGAGAGCAGCAGGCTGGCGCGCAGCGCCAGGTAGTTCGCATCGCGCTGGGCCGTGGGTACTCGGTCGAGGGCCGAGAAGGCCGCGGCGGTGTCGCCGTTGGCGGCCTTCTCGGCCGCCTCGCGCAGCGCCGGCGAGGCATCGGCCAGCGCAGACGCCGACAATATCGTGGGGTAATACAGCGCCCACTGCACCTGGTCGCGCGGCTTGACCACCACGCTTCGCTGCGGTGCCTGGCCTTTGGCGGCCTGGGCGGACTCGCCGGGGTTCACCGCGACCTCGCCCTGGTCGTTGGCCGCCATCACGACGCCCTCGAACACGGTGATGGCCGCCGAGTCGTCGTCGACCCGGACCGCGAATTCGGTGCCTTCGACGGAACCGTTCAGGTAGGGGGTGCTGACCCGCAGGAACTTGGGCTTGCGACTGAAGGACTGGATCGCGCCGCTGAACACGTCGAGCAGCGAGGTCTCCTCCTCCTGCGGGGTGATGTCGACCAGGCGCATCGCAGTGTTCTGGTCGATACGCAGCACAGCGTCGTTGATCAGCGCGACCGCGGCCCGGCTGCGCTCACCGACCCGGATGGTGTCGCCCTCGCACAGGCGGGTGTCGAGGCTCGCCGCGTTCCAGGTCTCCCCACCCGACGGCTGCACGTCGACCGAACCGGTGATGGACACGAACCGCCCGACGCCGGTCTCGCAGACAGCCTGCACCGAGCCGGCCAAGACCATTAAGAAGAGGCCGGCCAGGGCGCACCGGATGGACATCACGCGGGTTGCGATCATGATAGGACCTCTCCCCTTCCCTGCTTTCCCAAATCGTTATGATTTTTTGCGCCGAACGCCGCAACCGGCTGCGCCAGTCGCCAGCCGCCCGATTTTGGCAGTCACGCGACGCACCCAGGGTCGCGGGGAAAACTCGCTCGCAACCCTCCAACACTAGCACAATCAGCGCGTTGCAGAGCCGCGCATTCTCGGGTCAAAAACACGGCGCCCGGAAGACATACCAGCACCAGCGCAGCCCGTGACGACCCAGTACACGACGCTGCCGGCCTGGTCGATTGCACTCACCGCTTAAAGAGTGTCGAAGGCAATAATCCGGCCAACTGCGGTTTCGGGCGCAGGCCCTTAACCCAGCTTGGTGCCGGACCGGGGGCGCTGACGTCGCCAATCTGTAACATTCATCGACATCTGGCGATCAAGGTCGCGCCGTTCGGGGCTCGCGAGAGACAGGGGCGGCTGCACCAGGCTCGGGCACGGCGGCCCTATTTTGCATCCATCCGGACCACCGCCGGGTCGATGCCGGCCTCCGGCTCGGCCATCGCGCGCCGGCAGCGCGCCAGCAGGTAGCCGGCCGGACCGTCGTCCGGAAACTGGCCGAGCAAGCGCTCGAAGCCCTCGGCCGCCGCCGCCCAGTCGCCCGCCTCGCACAGGCGCTGCGCCTCGCCGAAGGCCTCGCACAGGGCCAGTTGCTCGGGCGTCGCGTCCGCCCGCAGCGCGACCACCTCGTGCACCGGGATACCGCCGTGCTTGCCGACGAACTCAAAGGCCCCGAGGTAGCGGGTCAGGATGTCGTCGAAGCCCTCGACCACGTCGCCGGTCGCCAGGATCTGGGTGTTCAGGTGCTTGTTCAGGCCCTCGACGCGCGAGGCGGTGTTCGCGGTGTCGCCGACGATGCTGTAGACGAAACGCCCGCCGCCGCCGGCATGCCCGACATAGACCTCGCCCGCCTCCAGGCCGATGCGCAGACTCCCCTCGGCCGCCTCGTGGCGGCGCTTGAAGTCCTGCAGTGCCTCCCAAGCATCGAGGGCGGCCAGCAATGCCTTGCGTCGCGGGTCCGGCGAGGGCTCCTGGGCGGTCCAGGCACACATGATCGCATCCGCGCGGAACTCGGTGACATGCACGCCGTGGCGCTTCAGCGGCGCGGCCAGGGTCTCGAAATAGTCGTTCAGGTACTCGGCCAGCTCGCCGGGCGGCATCTGCTCGGCAATGGTAGAGAAGCCGGCCATGTCGGTCGCCAGGCAGGTACCGTAAACGACCTGGTTGATCCGGTCGGCGCTGATCTTGTCCCGGGTCAGGTCGCGGGCGATGTCATCCGGCAGGTAGTAGTTGATTGCGTCGCTGATGCGCTGACCGCGCCGGCGTTCCAGCAGGTACTGCCCGAGCAGGCCGATGAACAGGGCCAGCGGGGCCTGCACCAGCAAGGGCGTGGCCACCGGCCAGATGATTGCGTGCTGGTTGAACGCGGTCTGCGCGGCAAAGCCGAACAGGCCCGCCAGCACGAAGGCGACCGGCACCCCGACATAGGCCGGCAGTGCGTAGGCCAGCAGGCCGATCAACAGGCCGAAGCCGGCCAGTATCGCCACCGCGTACCAGCCGGCGACCGGGGCCAGCGAGCGGTTGGTCAGCAGATTCGCGAAGCCGGTCGCGGCGATCTCGACCCCGCTCAGGTCGACCCCGTCGTCGCGGGTATAGACGGTGTAGAAGCGGTCCGGCTGACCCGGGTCGAACATGTCGGCGTAACCGACGAAGACCACCTTGCCGCGGAAGTCCAGGGCCTCGGCCGGGACGTTCGGATCGCTGCCGCGGATCACCGCATGGTAGGGGACCGTGGTGATGGTGCCGGGCGGACCGTAGAAGTTGATGAAGCGGTTGGCCTCACCGGCATACAGGTGCTCCAGCGCCTGCTCGGGCAGGATCGGCGGATCGACCGGACTGGTGGCATCGAACACGCCGAGTCTGTCGAGCGAACCCTGGTAGCCTTCGCGCATCGCGCGCATGAAATTGCGCAGCACGTGGGGATCGGAAAACGCCTGTTCGACATCCGGCAGGCCGGTGAATGCCTCGGGGGCCACCGCCCGGGCGAGATCCACGACCGCGAGCGTCTGTTCGCGCGCATAGAGTTGCAGCGCGACCGCCGGCAGGGTCGGTGCATTGTCGGTGCTCTGCTTGAACGCCCAGAACTGGGAGACCGAGGCGCCCTCCTTGGGCAGCGGGAAGGTCGCCAGCCCGGCCGCAGCCGCCTCGAGCCCGGCGAACGGCGGCACCCGTTCCTCAAACCAGACCATGCCGACGTGCCGGCCCTGCTGATCGCTGATCGGCTGGCGTTTGCCGGTCAGCAGTTCGACCAGCACGCCTCGCCCGGAACGCTCGACCGCATCGACCAACAGTTGATCGTCGGCGGCGTCCTTCTCGCGGCCGAAGTGCACGTCGAACGCAATCACCGAGGCCCCTCGGGCGACCAGCGCGTCGACCAGTTGGGCATGGATCGAACGCGGCCAGTCGCGCGGCAGCGCCGGCAGGCCGAGATGATCGCCGGTGCGGCTGTCCATGGCGACCACCGCGACCTCGGCCGGCGGCTCGACCGGACCGCGCCGATCGAACAGCCAGGACAGCCCCACGCGCTGTTCGAGGCCGGTGCCAAGCGGCGAGATCGCGAGCCCGACGCCGACCAGGGCGACGAACAGACCGGCAAGCAGTCCCTTCAGCCAACGGCGGATCACGTCATCGCCTCGTTGCGCGACATGCAGGCCGGCGGCAATGCAAGGTTGATCGATCGTTCGTCGGCGGAACCTTCAATGACCCCTCGGGATACGGCATGTGTGTTGGCGCAACCAGCCTGGATGATAATGCACTTCGCCGGGTCGGTCAGTCCGGGTATCGCGCCGCGCCCGCAAGACCAAAGCGCATCCTTGATATAGTTGGCGGATTATCCAACTCACGCCAGACGAACCGTATGGCCCGACTGCCGCCAGCGCTTGGACAGATGACCTGGGGGTGGCTCACGGCGGGTTTCTCCGGACTGATGGTCGGGACACTGACGATCATCGCCTCGGTCTCGATGGCAGCCCTGGTATTCGCCGGGGGACTGTCGGGCCACCTCGGCTACGGCATCAAGATCGCGCTCACCACCGCGGTGATCTCCGGCCTGATCATCGCGCTGATGAGTTCCTGCGAAGTCGCGGTATCGATCCCGCAGGACCGCACGGCACCGATCCTGGCCATCATGGCCGCGGCGATAACGGCCGCCGCTCCGGCCGATGCGAGTAGCGATCTGGTGCTGCTGAGCATCGTCACGGCCATCGTCGCAACCAGCCTGATCACCGGCATCTTCCTGCTCGCGCTGGGGCTCGCACGGGCCGGCGGGCTGATGCGTTTCCTCCCCTATTCGGTACTCGGCGGCTATTTCGCCGGGACCGGCTGGCTGTTGCTGCTTGGCGGCCTGCGTGTCATGACCGACCTGGAACTCGTATCACCGGGAGACCTGTTCCATCTCGCTGACGCAGACCTGCTGATGCACTGGCTGCCCGGCCTGGCACTCGCGCTGGCGATCACGATCGCGTCGCGTTTCGTCTCCTCGGGCACTGCCCTGGTGCTGATGCTGCCTGCCGCCGCGGGTCTGTTCTTTCTCACCATGCTGCATGACGGAGAGACGCTCGAGACACTCGCCCGCAGCGGCTGGCTGCTGGGCCCGCTGACCGGCCAGGTGTCCGACACGCCGGCCTTCAGCCTGCTGCAGTTGCTGGCGGAGGGTGACTGGTCGGTGGTGGTCGACCAGTGGGCCAATATCGCGACCGTCGTCATCATCAGCGCCGTATCGATCATGCTGACGGTCAGTGCGCTGGAGTCGCTATCGTCCAGGGACTTCGATATCAACCACGAACTGCGCGTTACCGGACTGGCCAACCTGGCCACCGGTCTCGGCGGCGGCATGGTCGGTTTCCACTCACTGAGCATCTCCGACATGGCCCTGCGGCTCGGCGCCAAAGACCGCATCGCCGGCATCATCGCCGCACTGATAGCCGCTGCCGCGCTGTTCTTCGGCACCGAACTCCTCGGCTACCTGCCACGTCTCGTCGTTGGCGGTCTGCTCGCGGCGATGGGTATCGCCATTCTGGACACCTGGCTCATCCAGAGCTGGCGGCGACTGCCACGCGGCGAGTATCTGGTGGTGCCGCTGATCCTGTTGACCATCGCCGGCCTCGGATTCATCGAGGGCCTGATCCTCGGCCTGCTCGCCGCCCTGATCCAGTTCGTGCTCAAGTACAGCCGGACCACGGTCGTCCGCTATTCACTGTCGGGGGAAGACGCCAGAAGTACGGTCGAGCGCAACCCGGAGGATGACCGTTTTCTGTCCCGACAGGGCGCGCAGCTAGTGGCGCTAAAGCTCCGCGGTTACCTGTTTTTCGGTACCGCCGCGCAGTTGTCGGGCCGCGTCAAGGCCCGGGTAACGGACCCCTCCAAGGCGAGACTCAGATACCTGTTGCTGGATTTCAAGGGGGTCTACGGCGTCGACTCCTCGGCCGCCCACGAGTTTAGCCGGCTCAGGCTGCTGGCCGGGCGACAGGCATTTTCCATCGTGCTGACCGGCATGACACCGGAGCTGCTCGGGCGGCTGCACGCCGGAAGGCTTTACGAAGACGACGAGCACATCCGTGAGTTCAACGACCTCGACCACGGCCTCGAGTGGTGCGAGAACCAGATGCTCGAAGCACGGCGGCTCGCCCGCCCGGAGGTCCCACCGACCGCCCTGCAACTGCTGGCGCGCCAGCTTGGCGACGATGTGGCCGCGACGGACTTCGTCTCCTATCTCTCAGAGGTGGCCTTTGCGCCGGGTGACGAGCTGATTCACCAGGGCGCAGAGTCCAGGGATCTCTATTTCCTGGAACGCGGCGACGTATCCGTATTCCTCAAACCGGCGACGGGCGAGGCGGTCAGGATTCGCCGGACCGGTCCGGGCACTGTCCTCGGCGAACTCGGTTTTTATCTCGGCACACCCCGCTCCGCATCGGTTGTCGCGGAAAACCCCGGCCGGGCGTACCGGCTCACTGCAGCAGCGCTGGAGCGCATGGAAAACGAGCACCCGGCATTGGCGGCGGCAATGCACCGCTTCATCGCCGACCTGCTGGCCGAGCGCCTGCTGCGAACCACCCGGACCCTCGAGGGTGTATTGAACTGACCACCGCCTGTCCCGCGCGGGGCTGCTCTGACGGATCTGGCTGAAAGCAATGGCACCGACTCGACGGGCCATCCGGCCTCGGACACGACTCCGGGGTGTTCGATTCGCGGGCTTGTGCTTCAGA
>CAWEET010000005.1:0-374582 GCA_963808165.1 uncultured Gammaproteobacteria bacterium
TGGGGTCACCAATAGTGTACTTAGGAAAGCCAAGGTTCCGATCCTGATTTCCCATTGATTGGTGATCTACGCATGGGCCGATATGCGCAGTCAGGAACAGCAGCGCAATGGTCGCTCTCATGACGCGAGGCGGGCGTCCCGATGTGCGGATAGGAGATGACCCGCCATTTGAAGAGGGTAGACCGCTTACCGGTGCAGTTTCCACGTTATCGGGTGGAAGAGAGGCCTTACAAGCCGCCTGCAGGTTCGACTTGTTGGTTTGACAAAAACAGAGATGAGATGAGAGGAAATTGAGATGAAACACACACTGAAGCAGTTGGCAGCGATCGCTCTGGCGGCATTGATTCCGATCTGCCCGGCGTTCGCCGAGTATCCTGAAAAGCCGATCAACTACATCATCCCGTTCGGGCCGGGTGGTGAATCTGACATCACGGCCCGGCACCAGCAGCCTTTCTTCAAAGAAAAGTTCAACCAGGATCTGGTCGTTTCGTACAAGCCCGGTGGCGGGGGTGCGGTGGGCTGGGCACAGCTCAATGGCATCAAGGGCGACGGTTACACCATCATGGGCATCAACCTGCCGCATATCATCGTCAAGCCGATGCAAAAGGATGTAGGTTTCAGGACCGACGACATCGCCGGTGTATATATGTTCCACTACACCCCGGATGCCCTTGTCGTCACGAAGGACAGCCCGTTCAAGACGGTCCAGGACGTGATCGACTATGCCAAGGCGAATCCGGGAAAGCTCACGCTCTCGGGATCGGGAAAGGGCACCGCCAATCACCTTGCCCAGGTTCGCTTTGACGGCCAGGCCGAGATCAAGACCACTTATGTCGCGTTCAAGGGGACGGGTAAGGCGGTCGCCGCCCTGTTGGGCGATCAGGTGAAAGCGCAGTGGGGATACACCTCGGTAGGTGCCAAACACTCCGAGCAGGTACGACTGTTGGCCGTCGCGATGGAGGCGCGTCACCCGAAGTTCCCCGACGTACCGACATTCAAGGAACTTGGCTTCGACCTTGTCTCCGGCGCCTACCGGGGTATCGCGGTGCCGAACTCCGCGCCCGAGGCGGTCCGTGTGAAGCTGTCCGAGATGATCGGCCAGATCAACGCCGACCCGGAATTCCGCAAGCGCATGGAGAATGACGGGATGGCGCTGCTGGATGTCGACTACGCTGATATGCCCGCCTTCATTAAGGAAATGGAAGTGGTCTATGCCAAGGCGGCACGCGAGGCCGGCATTATCAAAGAAGTCGCCACCGCGAAGCCTTGATCTCTGCACTGGGAGGGCGACGACCGTGCCGGGAATCGAGCATCTGCTGCAGGCACTGACGCCACTCAATATCCTGCTGGCGTTCGCCGGTGTGATTGCGGGAACGGTGATAGGCTCATTGCCTGGCTTGACCGCTACCATGGCGGTCGCCGTCCTGGTCCCGATCACATTTACGATGGCCCCGGCCTCGGCGCTGATCCTGATGGGGGCGATCTACACCGGGGCCATCTATGGTGGGGCGTATGCCGCGATACTGCTGAATACGCCGGGCACGCCATCGGCTATCGCGACCACCTTTGACGGTTTCCCGATGGCCAAGCGCGGCGACGGAGACCTGGCGGTCACGCTGGCGTGCCTGGCGTCGGTTGCCGGCGGGCTGGTCGGTGCGACCTTCCTGCTGATACTTGCGCCTCCACTGGCGAGCGTGGCGTTGGCATTCGGGCCGGTCGAGTATTTCTGGCTGGCGGTGTTTGGTCTGACGCTGATCTCGGCCCTTTCCGAAGGCAACCTTTTGAAAGGCCTGATCGGCGCCTGTTTCGGTTTGCTGCTGTCGTGTGTAGGCATTGCCGAGATCAGTGCCGACACCCGCTTTACCTTCGGCAGCCAGACCCTTCTGGGCGGTATCGAAACCGTCACCGCGCTGATCGGGCTGTATTGCGTTCCCGTGCTGATCGATTTGGTGGCTACGCCCGACAAGCATCTTAAGGTCACACATGAGCCTCGCGGTTTCCGCCTGTGGGAGGCGTTGCGGATATCCTGGAAGGGCAAATTCAATCTGGCACGCAGTTCCGTTGTCGGCACGCTGGTCGGGATCCTGCCCGGGGCGGGAGGATCCATTGCCGGCCTGGTCGCCTACTCCGAGGCGAGGCGGAGTTCGAGACGTTCCGAACATTTCGGTCACGGCGAACCGGAGGGCGTCCAGGCAACCGAGTCGGCCAACAACGCCACGGTGGGCGGCGGATTCATACCGACCCTGGTTCTGGGTATCCCGGGTACGCCGCCGGATGCGGTCATCCTCGGCGCACTGCTCATCCAAGGGGTGCGCACCGGCCCTAATCTATTCACCGACGAAGGGTCGATTGTCTACACCTTCATCTACGGCCTGTTCCTCGCGACTATTCTGATGCTACCGGCCGGCCTGGTGATCGGGCGGTATGCCTATAAGACCATTGTTACCGTCCCGAAGGCCATGCTGGTCCCCACGGTGGCATTCATGACCATGATCGGTACCTATGCGATCCGCAACAACGTGTCCGACGTGGTCATCATGATCGTGCTGGGCGTCATTGGCTGGGTGTTGAACCGCTCCGGCTTCAGTCCCTCACCAATCGTGCTGGGCCTTATCCTGGGGCGCATCGCCGAGCAGGGCTTCGTGCAGGCCTGGACGATCGGGGCCGCGACCGATGAACTTGCTATGATGTTCTTCGGCCGCCCCATCAGTCTGGGTATCATAGCCCTGATCCTGTTGTCGCTGTTCTATCCGCTGGTCCGGGCACGCTGGTTGGGCAAGAGGGAGAAGGCCAGTGCCGACTGACTTCGATGCGGAACAGACGCCGCGTGATGTTTCCGGCATGTTGATGGCGGTGGCGTTCATCCTGATTGCCGCTTTTGCGCTCTGGGATACGACCAACATGGCCGACCCGGATTCCTACGTTTTCCCAAGCGCGGTTGCGATCGCAATGATCGTGTTCTCTATCGCACTGATTGTCTGGAACCTCATTTATCCGTCTGGCAGCAATGGCGAGACGATGCCCGGTGCCTCAACGCCGAGGCGCGTTGCGCTGGTGGCGGCAATGCTGATCAGCACGGCCTTGATGCCTTACCTCGGGTTCCTGATATCCGGCTTGGCCGCCTTTGCCTCGATCATGCTGGTTGCGATGTATGATCCATGGACGCGATACCGAAAGATCGTCTATCCGCTGGTTTGCGTTGGCGTGGTGGTCGGCTTCTACACGATGTTCGCCAAGGTGCTTCTGGTGCCGTTGCCTGCAGGTCTGCTATTCGAATAGCGGTGGTTTCTATTTATTCATACTTCACTTGGGCAGGAGGGTATCTGTGGCAGATGTCGTGATTTCCGAGTTCATGGACCAGTCAGCCGTGGATGGTCTGGCCGAAGAATTCGACGTACTGTATGACCCGGGCCTGGTAGACCGTGCGGATGATCTTGCCGCGGCCGTCGCTGATGCCCGCGCCCTGGTCGTTCGTAACCGGACACAGGTCCGTGGCAAGTTGCTGGAAGCGGCCGGGGCGCTGCGGGTCGTAGGGCGGCTCGGCGTCGGTCTGGACAACATCGATATCGAGGCCTGCGAAAAAAGTGCTGTGGTGGTGTATCCGGCTACTGGCGCCAACGATGCGGCCGTGGCCGAGTATGTCATCGCGACTGCAATGATGCTGTTGCGTGATGCCTACGCGGCCGGCACGGAGGTAATCGCCGGAGCATGGCCCCGCCAGCGCTGCATGGGGCGCGAGATCGGTGGCAAGGTGCTGGGCCTGATCGGCTTCGGCGGCATCGCGCGGGAGACGGCCCAGCGCGCACGTGCCCTCGGGATGCACGTCAGCGCACACGACCCGTTCGTCGCTGAGACGGATCACGCCTGGAAGGGCGTCGAGCGGACGGAGTTGAGCAAGCTGCTGATGAGTGCGGATGTTGTCAGTCTGCATCTGCCCTTGACGGATGGCACCAGAGGGCTGCTCGATGCACAGATGATCGCGCGGATGAAAAAGGGTGCGGTGCTGATCAACACGGCACGCGGCGGTATCGTTGACGAGGATGCCGTGGTTGCAGCGCTGCGTACGGGGCATCTGGCTGGTGCCGCATTGGATGTCTTCGAGACCGAGCCGGTGACGTCCGCTGCCGGGGCGCGTTTCGACGGCGTGAGAAATCTTGTGTTGACGCCGCACATCGCCGGGGTCACTCAGGAATCTAACGTCCGTGTAAGCGCGGTGACCGCCGAGAATGTTCGCAAGGTGCTGAGCAATAAATGAGTACGGTCAAGCTGGGTCTGGCAGATGCAGAGTTGCTCGCCAAAGACATCCTGTTTCGGCATGGCACGAGCGAGGCCAACGCTGAATGTGTTGCGCGGGCGCTGGTCGCGGCAGAGGCCGATGGACAGAAGGGGCACGGGCTTTCGCGCTTGCCCTCCTATGCGGCCCAGGCCGCCTCTGGCAAGGTCGACGGCCATGCTGTGCCGACCGTCGAGCAGTGTGGGCGTGCGGCATTGCGCATCGATGCGAGGAACGGCTTTGCGTTTCCAGCCCTGGCGATGGCGGTCGATCGACTGTCGCCAATGGCTGAGGAAACGGGGATTGCGGCCGCCGCTGTGCATCACTCACATCACTTCGGGCAGGCCGGTTATCACGTCGAACAACTGACGGCGAGTGGCCTGATAGGACTGGTCTTCGGCAACAGCCCCAAGGCGATCGCGCCCTGGGGCGGCAGCGAGGGCGTGTTTGGGACCAACCCGATTGCCTTTGCAGCGCCGCGCCGAACCGGGCCGGCCCTCGTAATCGATCTGAGTCTGAGCAAGGTGGCCCGTGGCAAGGTCATGGTGGCGGCCAAAGAAGGTGAGCCAGTCCCGGAAGGTTGGGCGCTGGACAGGCATGGCAATCCGACGACGGATGCCGAGGCGGCATTGCAGGGCACCATGCTGCCGATGGGGGGTGCCAAGGGTGCCGCCCTGGTATTGATGGTCGAGATCCTGGCCGCTGCATTGACTGGTTCAAGGTTCGGATTCGAGGCCTCTTCATTTTTCACTGCGGAAGGGGAGCCTCCGGCTGTCGGCCAGTTTCTCGTCGCGATCGATCCACGCGTTTTCTCAGGGGATGCGTTTGCGCAACGACTGGAAACCCTGATCGGCGCTATCCTCGAACAGCAGGGAACCCGTCTGCCGGGCACGCGGCGTCTTGGGCTGCGGGCGGAATCCGCCCGCAACGGCGTAGTTGTTCCCGCCGCCCTCTATGATGAGCTGCAGGCCTTGTCGGCGAAGACCTGAGTCTCTGCCGGCCTTACCTTAGTCGGCTTCGCTGTGGAGGATTTACTTTGACAACGAACTACAGGATCGCCTTGTTGCCGGGCGACGGGATTGGCCGCGAAGTCCTTCCTGAAGGCGTGAAGGTGCTGGAAAAGATCTCCGATCGTTTCGGTATTGCGTTCGCCTGGGACGAGTTCGACTGGTCGTGCGAACGCTTCGACAAATGCGGTGCCATGATGCCTGAAGACGGTATTGCGCAGATTGTGGGCCACGATGCAATCTTTCTCGGTGCGGTCGGTTATCCGGGTGTACCCGATCACGTCTCGCTTTGGGGACTGTTGATTCCGATCCGCCGGGAGTTCCATCAATATGTCAACCTGCGACCGGTGCGTCTATTCGAGGGTGTGCCGTGCCCGCTCGCGGGGCGGGTGCCGGGAGACATCGATTTCTATATCGTGCGGGAAAACAACGAAGGCGAGTACTCCGAGATCGGAGGGCGGCTCTATGCGGGTACCAATCACGAGACCGTGGTGCAGGAAAGCGTCTTCACGCGTCGGGGTGTCGATCGTGTTTTGCGCTACGCCTTCGAACTGGCGCAGAGCCGCGCGGCCAGGCACCTGACGAGCGCCACCAAGTCTAATGGCATCATCCACACGATGCCGTTCTGGGATGAACGGGTCGAGGAGATGGCCGGGGCCTTCCCGGGCGTCACCGTCGACAAGTTCCATATAGATATTCTGACGGCGCATTTCGTGCGCAATCCTGACTGGTTCGATGTCGTCGTCGGTTCCAACCTGTTCGGTGACATCCTGTCCGACCTTGGTCCCGCCTGCACCGGTACGATCGGTGTTGCGCCATCGGCGAACCTCAACCCGGAACGCGAATTCCCCTCGTGTTTTGAACCTGTGCATGGTTCGGCCCCCGATATCGCGGGCAAGGGTATCGCAAATCCGATTGGCCAGATCTGGTCGGGCGCCATGATGCTCGATCACCTCGGGCACCGGGACGCGCATGATGCGATCGTATGCGCGATCGAAAGCGTGCTGGCCGATCCGGCGGCGCCACGCACGCCGGACATGGGGGGCATAGCGACCACCGAGGAGCTGGGTGATGCCATCGTTGCGATCATTTGATTATGGCTAGTGCTGCTTGCCATGATAGTTATCAATCGGGAAACGCGAGAACAATGAAATGGATCTGGTATACGAGGACTTGGCAGAACGTGTCGTCATTGATTCGGGTGCAATGCGGTAGACAGCTTGAAAAACGCGCGGAGCCGATTTCTGAGTCCGGGCGTTCCCTGTTCAGTGATGGCTGCATATGTCGCATCTGACATTTTTTTCGCAACTGTCTTTTCATCCTGCGAAACAGAGTCCTCGATATGAAGAAGCTGAAGAATGAAAAGGCGCTGCTGAAGGAAGCTATTCGTGTTGGGCTGATTTATGCTGAGAAGCGGGGTGCTGCAAAGTTCGGAGAGACCGACTCGCAACAATTAAAGGTCGAGTATATTTACCGTCTGTTGGTCCACGACAAGCAGATTCAACCGTTGGCCAAAGAACAGATGGGCGATCCTGGCATGCGACATAAACTTGCTATCTGGATCTTGAAACACCTGTCCGATGATCATCCGCTACGCAAATAGGGCCTAAAGGGGGCGGTGAAAAACGTCTCCCATTCTCGATCGGCGCCTGCCCCACCCGCATCGAGAAAGACGCACACAGCGGGCGAGCAGTCCAGGACGGGCACCTCAGCGAAAGGAGGTCGCTATGCCTCGCAAACCAAGGACGTACCCGGCGGGCTTGCCCTGCCATGTCGCGCACCATCAGCGTTTGCGTTTAAGGACCTGGGTCAGGTGGTTGAGTAACTCCAGAACGTCGTCTGAATCGCCGACGCGGTAGGTCGCCATGCTTGGTTGAGGACGTTTGCTCACCAGGATGCCTATGCCCGCCCCCCGCAGGTTTCGAAAGGCATCCTCATCGGTCACGTCATCGCCAATATACAGGGGCAGCGTGTCAGGGCCATCCAGCTTCAGCTCCGCGAGCAGCCACTTCACGGCACGACCCTTGTCCCAGTCGATGTTCGGGAGTAACTCGAACACTTGCTTGCCACCGGTCTTCCTGAGTCGTGGAAGGCTCATCTGTACCTGTTCAATGATTGCTTCCACGTAGGCCGCGTTGACCATGTCCTTCTTCTGATAGTGCGCCACGATTGCAAAACGTTTGCGTTCAATGCTGACCCCGGGAAACTCCGCCAGCAGTTTGCTCAGCTCTGCCTCAGCCTTGTCCAGGTCGGCCAAAACGTCAATTCCGTCCGGGAGCTCCAGATGTAGATCCTGTCCCAGGATCTCCAGGCCGTGACTGCCGGCGTAGATGAGTTCAGGCAGACCGACCCGTTCACGCAGTTCCTCGACGTCACGCCCGCTGACAATTGTCACAGGCATCAGTTGGGCCGCCTTTTGCAGGGCCCGCCGCATTTTTTTTGACAACTCGGTATCTTTGGATTTGCGGATATTGGATGTCAGCGTGCCCCCGTAGTTGAGGAAGAGCACGGGCTGCTTGTCTGCGAGCTGATTCGATATCATTTCCATTTCGGCAAGGACCGGGGGCGACGCCGCATCGTCTTCGCTGGTGCCGTCGATGTGCAAGCGGCACAGGTCTTCAAGCACGTAATCCGCGCCGTGATCCAGCATCAGCTGTCGCTGTTCCCCGTCGTCGATCCCGATGGTCAATCCGAAACGGCCCCGGCTGCTGGCAGCAACCCCTACTATGCTGTCCTCTATCACCACGATCTGATCCGGGTCGATTTCCAGTCGGTGTGCGACCTCCCACAGGACGTAGGGATCCGGTTTGCTGCCCAGATCCAGACGCTCGGCCTCGATGCCATCGACCCGCGCATCGAAGCGGTCGCCCAGTTCGGCCTTCTGGAGAATCGTGTCACAGTGCCTGCTGGCGGAAACTATGGCCGTCTTGAAGCCCTCATTGCGCAAGCGGTGGATGAGTGCGATGGCGCATCCGTAAGCCAGGACATCCCGTTCTTCGAGTAGTTCGTTGAAGATGTGCTTCTTCCGATTCCCCAGTCCGTAGACCGTCTCGCGGTCTGCGGGGTCATCGGGTTCCCCCAAGGGCAGTTCGATGTGCCGGGAGGAGAGGACGTTCTTTACTCCCGAATGGCGTGCCCTGCCTTCGACATAGCGACGGTAATCCAGATCGTCGTGGAAGGGTCTGAGATCTTCCCCTTCCAGCGCGGGGCAATCCTGCAGGAATTCATCGAAAAGCTGCTTCCAGGCCTCGCTATGGATTTTGTTGACGTCGGTGACGACGCCATCCAGATTGAAGATTACGGCACCGAACCTTTCCCGTGAGATGACGGGGTTCAGGTCGGCGTCCGCTTGGTGATTTACGGTCATCGGTTTCTTGTGGCCTGCGGTAGGTTGGGGTTGATGTGCCAGGTTGCGTAATCAAGCGGAGCGCAATATCGAGATCAAACCCGACTGTCGCAAGAAATCGATCGCCGAGTTCCGGCAGTTGATGGGCGCTGGCGCTTGAACTGTCGCTGCGGGCCGCTTCACAAGCTGTCACGATACCAAAAAATCACACCAAACTTCCGACCCGGCACTAAAGAGCGCTTGATATGGCACGATCTGATCGAGAGCGTCCTCTACCTGCCGGAGAACCCCTCCTACAACACGACCGCGCCAGGCATCGCCCTCTTCCTCAACCGGGCCAAGCCCGAAGCTCGACAGATGCCGCTCGTTGCTTTCCCTAGGGAAAGCACCGTATTTTTTTGCCGGATCGCTTGCTGGAGCGGATTATCCGGGTGCGTTGCGGGAACAGCTTGGCTGCGCAGTTTCCCGGAGTAGAAAATGCGGCATTTTAGTTCGATACTCCGATTCTCGAACAAGCGTCAAGGAGTCCTCTGATGAGCCCGGTCCGATTTTTTGGCCGCCTGTGCACAAAAGGCGTTGGAAAAACTGAACGAGCGAATCGAGTTCGCCATCGAATAGCAGATGTCTGCGATGGCAGGCAGCACGAGAAACAAGGTTCGGACATTGCATTGCTCCGACTTTCAGGATTCGAACAGCAAAAACGAGGATCACAAGGATATGCAAATCAAACTCGCCGCATTGATCGTGGGAGTCGTCGCCATAGCGGGACAATCGGCCATCATGGCCGGAGACCAGTCGATGAGCTTCTTCATCACCAGCCAGGGGCCGGGTGACGGTGGCAATCTCGGTGGACTGGCGGGTGCCGATGCGCATTGCGCCAGTCTGGCAGCCGCCGCGGGTAGCAGCGGGCAGACATGGCGCGCCTACCTGAGTACGCAGGGCGCCAAGCTGGATGATCCGAACGTCGTGCATGCGCGTGATCGCATCGGCTCGGGCCCGTGGTACAACGCCAAGGGCACCATGGTCGCAAAAAACGTCGATGACCTGCATTCCGCGGACAACAACCTGAACAAGGAGACGGCACTGGATGAGAACGGCCGGCTGGTCAATGGGCGCAGCGAAAAACCGAACAGGCATGACATCCTCACCGGCTCGCGTCCTGACGGCAGTGCCTTTGCTGGCGCATTCTTTCCAGACATGACGTGCGGTAACTGGACCAAGAACAGCGCCGAAGGCGCGGCAATGGTCGGTCACCACGACCGTGTTGGCCCGATCGACCACCCGTGGGCACGCTCCTGGAACATGGCGCATCCGACGGTGGGTTGTACCCCGGAAAATATTCGCAAGACAGGTGGCGACGGCCTTTTCTATTGCTTCGCGGTAGATTGACTTCTCTATTGCAGGGAGAGTCGGCATCGGCTCTCCCGGATCTGACCGACACGAGGGACTGCACGACCATATACGTGCTAGCTTGTGGTCGTCAGATCCAAGCCTGCTGAATGCAGACTCGCACTGCGCAGATACTGATTCCGACCACCTTCGTGATGCTATGGAGCACGGGGTTCATCGGTGCGCGCCTCGGGCTGCCCTATTCGGAACCCTTCACCTTCCTTGGCATTCGTCTGGCCATCACCGCCGCCCTGCTGGGAGTGGTCGGTCTTGTGCTCAGATCTCGCTGGCCTGCGCGTTGGATGGATGCCGGCCATATTGCTTTGGTCGGCTTCCTTTTGCATGTCTGCTACCTCGGTGGTGTGTTCTACGCCATCGAATTGGGCATGCCGACGGGAATTGCGGCCTTAATCGTTGGTCTGCAACCGATTCTGACCGCCATCCTGGCGCAGATTGCCCTGCGTGAATCCGTATCCCTGAGGCAATGGTCCGGTCTTTTACTGGGCTTCGTCGGTGCTGCCATGACGCTGCTTGACAGAACCGATGGCGGCAGTGACCTGTCATTCCTCGCCATAGCCGCCATTCTTACCGCCTTGGTCGGCATCACCACCGCCACCGTGTATCAGAAGCGTTTCTGCACGGACATGGATCTGATCAGTGGCACCACCATTCAGTACCTATCGGCCGCGACCGTGTTCGGTCTCGCCTCCCTGCTGTTCGAAACCCGCGAGATCCAATGGACCGGCGAATTTCTGTTCGCCCTCGGCTGGCTGATCCTTGTGCTCTCCATCGGGGCAGTGATGTTGCTAATGGTATTGATCAAACACGGCTCGGCGGCCCGGGTCACGAGTCTCTTTTACCTGACGCCACCACTGACCGCTGTTCTTGGCTTTCTACTGTTCGACGAAAACCTGGGCCTGCTCGCCATGGCCGGCATGCTGGTGGCTGTGACTGGTGTTGCCCAAGTGGTCAGGCGCTAATCCACCGGCCGACGAATCCTCTCCTGCAGCTAATGATCGATGGTGTCCTGATGTTTGCGAGGGAATTCAGCGCAATATGAAGTAGCGGGGCGGGAACGCCCGCGCGCAACAGGGTGACAGCTGCTCGCGCAAGGGGAGAGTGGGTCGCTTCGATTTTCGCTACGTATCCAACCGACGCTTGGGCAGTACCCAGCCCGGCCGTGGGTAGTGGCAGGTATAGCCGCTGGGATACCGCTCCAGGTAGTCCTGGTGCTCCGGCTCCGCCTCCCAGAACTGACCGACGGGTTCAACCTCGGTGACGACCTTGCCGGGCCACAGGCCGCTCGCATCGACATCGGCGATAGTCTCGAGCGCGGTGTTTTTCTGGGTCTCGTTGTCGAAATAAATGGCCGAGCGATAGGATGCGCCCTGATCATTGCCCTGGCGATTCGGTGT
The DNA here is from genome assembly GCA_963808165.1 of uncultured Gammaproteobacteria bacterium. Taxonomy (GTDB): domain Bacteria; phylum Pseudomonadota; class Gammaproteobacteria; order Chromatiales; family Chromatiaceae; genus Thiosocius. The sequence goes on from CAWEET010000005.1 coordinate 11,431, forward strand.
TGTCGGATCGTGGATCCGGAAGAAGAATTCCAGCAGTTTCCGGTATGAGATCACCTCGGGATCGAACAGGATCTCGATGCCCTCGGCATGGTTGCCGTGATTACGATAGGTGGCGTTGATTACTTCGCCCCCGGTGTAACCCACACGCGTGGCGATGATCCCGGGAAGTTTGCGGATCAGGTCCTGCATACCCCAGAAACAACCGCCGGCGAGAACTGCGCGTTCCTGCGACATTCAGGCATCCTCCAACTGATCGAGATACTCGCCGTAACCTTCGGCCTCCATGTCATCGCGGTGTACGAAACGCAACGACGCCGAGTTGATGCAGTAACGCATTCCACCGCGATCTCGGGGACCATCGGAAAAAACGTGTCCCAGGTGGCTGTCGCCATGGGTACTGCGGACTTCCGTGCGGATCATGCCGTGGCTCGAGTCCCGCAACTCGTTCACGTTCGCCGCTTCGAGAGGCTTGGTAAAGCTGGGCCAGCCGCAGCCCGACTCGAACTTGTCGACCGAGCTGAATAGCGGCTCGCCCGAGACGACGTCGATGTAGATGCCTGGCTCGCTGGTATGCAGATACTCGCCTGTGCCGGGGCGTTCGGTACCGCTTTCCTGGGTGATCCGGTACTGCTCGGCGGTCAGTTTCGCGATGGCGTCCTTAGACTTTTGGTATGTCTTCATTTGATCCTCCTTCGCAGGAATCAGGACATGCTATCCAGCTATGACGAATTCAACCCCGGAAATTTTGAGCTTGCCGGGTTCACCCGGCATTCGACGAGGCGCCCATTGCTCTAGCTTGGGGGTTCCTGCTGATGGCCGCAATAGATAGCCATGCGCAGTCAAAGGCCGTTCAATGTCATGACGTCAGCCCGAATGCTGCGGCAGCACCCCCAGGAGGGGCGTGATTCGCCACTGCCGGCGCGCCGGTATCATGGACTGACGTGGATGCCGGTATTCGACTACGCGACTCCACGCAGTGTCGGGTTGCGCTGGCGTTCATCCCGTCGTGCACCTGGGAGCTTGCGCAACAGAAGAGAGCCTGCTGGCATAGCCACCGGCCTGGACAGACCCATCAATTCGAGGACGGTTGGCGCCACATTGGACAGCCCGCCGGCCGAAGACAGCCGCCAGTTGTCACTGTCGACGATCAGGCACGGAACCGGGTAGGTCGTGTGTTGCGTGTGCGGTTCGCCTGTGTACGGATCCACCAGTTCTTCACAGTTGCCGTGGTCCGCGGTCAGCAACACCGAATAACCGGCGTTCTCGGCCGCTTCGAGCACACGTCCAACCTCGCGATCCAACGTCTCGACCGCCTCGATCACCGCGTCTCGAACAGCCGTATGGCCAACCATGTCTCCGTTCGCGAAGTTGACGACGACGAATGCATAGGTCCCTTTGCTGATTGCGCCAATGACTGCGTCGGCAACATCGCTCGCACTCATCGATGGTTTCAGGTCATAGGTCGCAACAGTCGGCGACGGTACCAACAGCTGATGTTCGCCCGTGTAGGGATCCGTTCGACCACCGTTGAAGAAATATGTGACATGCGCGTACTTCTCGGTCTCGGCGCAGTGGAATTGCGACAGGCCTATCGTACTCAGGGTCTCCCCTAGAGTGCAGACAGGTTTTTCGGGCTCGAACGCATAAGGCAGCCCCATTGCCCTGTCATATGGCATCAGGCAGGTCACATCGGCCAAAGGCGTATCGCCTCGATCGAAGCCGGTGAATTTCGGATCGGCAAGCGCGGCCAGCAGCTGCCTTGGTCGATCCTTGCGGAAATTGAAAAAAATCACCGGCCCGTCTGCAACCGTCTGGTATCCAGGTAGCAGTACGGGCCGCATAAACTCATCAGTCTGGCCGGCGGTATAGGCTGCATCAATCGCCTCGGACGCATCTCCCGCATGCTGACCCTTCCCCAGTACAAGGGCGCGCCAGGCGAGTTCGGTTCGATCCCAACGCTGATCCCGATCCATCGCAAAGTAGCGTCCACAGACACTGACCACAGCGCCACCGCTGCCAGACAGCAGGCGCTCAACGGAATCGATATAACGCAGCGCGGATTGCGGCGGCGTATCCCTGCCATCGGTAATCGCGTGAATCAGGGGCTTCACCGACTGCGATTTGCACAGCTCGATCAACGCCTCGATATGATCCATGTGGCTGTGCACTCCACCGTCCGACACCAGGCCGATCAGGTGCAGCACACGCGAACCGCTTGCTGCCACCTTTGCTGCAGCAGTCAGTGCCGGGTTGTTGAAGAACTCACGTGATGCGATGGCGTCATTGATTCGCACGATATCCTGGCGAATTACGCTGCCCGCGCCGAGTGTCAGGTGACCGACCTCCGAGTTTCCCATCTGACCATCGGGCAGACCGACCGCGTTGCCGGACGCATTGAGGGTCGTATGCGGGTAGCGACTGAAATAGCTGTCGAGCCGCGGGGTTCTGGCCTCGGTCACACCGTTATTGCGTTTACTTGGATTCGTTCCGACGCCATCGAGAATGACGAGAACAACCGGGCGGCGCGGAACGCCGGTTACATCGGCCATGGGTAACCTCACAATGTGTATCGATACTGGTCTGCTCGAGCTGCCGAAGTTGATCCACATTGTGTGCCACGACCGATCGACAGATCGATGTCCCGCTGGACGCACCCCTGCGCGCTGAAAAAAAGGGCCCGAACACGCGTATCAGCGGAATCTGTGCGCACAATACTGGTGCAAAATTAATGCCTTGCACCAGATCTGTCTTTCAAGCTTCGCACCCCGGGAAAACAAATGTGGCGATCAAGCCAGCTCATCCATCCACGCCGCCCGTTCACCTGATAGACGTCACCCTCGACGAATTTCCAGCCGAGGGACTCGGCCGGCGCGCGCTCGAGGGTGTTCTTTCCAGAGGTAGAAATACCCATCAAGACGAAGATCAAGCGACCTGCTCGAGAGTTCGGTTCAGGTAACCCCAGTGCAGATTGCCTGGCTGGGTATGCCCATGGAGATCAGCTCGAGGTGCTCTGGCAGTATCTTGATAGCCATCGGCTATCGATCTACCTGGAAAAATCAATTTCATTAACGTGACGAGAACGCATATGTTGATCGTCACGACATCAATTCTTTGGATGGCCTTTTGTGCGCAAGCTCTGGAGGCATCCTCTGCATATGGCGAGTGGAATGATCGGAATCACCGGGCCAACTTGGAGCTTGCGCTCCAAAGTAAGTGCCAGTCGCATTCAGTGGTCTTTGTGCGGCACGCCACACAGCACCATGTAATCTCAACTGATCTGGAGTCTACTATGGCAAAAGCGTTTTTGATCTCGCCCGGGCAGCAGTCGATCGAGCAGATCGAACTGACCGACAGCGATGAGATTCGTCAATCGATCGGGTTCGACACCATCGAGTCGGATGAAATTGGCAGCAATGGTGATCGGCTTTTCTTCGACGAGGAGTGTTTCATTCGCGGCTCGTCGGGGCGGTTTCAAATCGACAGGCTGATACCTGTCGCAGGCAAAGGGGTGGTCGTCGGTGTTGCGGCCGATGGAACCACGCTGACCGACGTCTCTGTCAGCCTCGAAACGCTCCTCGGCCGCACTCGGTTCGAGTGACTCTCGCCGCCGACATTTATTGTTCGGCCGGAGAGCGCCGCCACGGCTGACTCAAGGGCACCTCTAACAATCCATAGATGGCATCTTGAACGACCTAATCCGCGCTCTCTGCGTTGAAGACCTTCGCAATAGCCAGCTATTACGTGCGGTCTTCGCCTTGATGTCCCGAATTATGTCGCCCAATCTGCACACCGAGGATTATTAGAGATGCCCTCAATGCCGGCTACCCGGAGAGTATCGTTAAAAACTATCAGTGATTTCGCTTTAATCAATTGGATCGATTGCAAGTGGGCGACTATAAATCTGACCCACACGCCAACAACGTCGCTATCACGACAGGAGAGGGAATATGTCTGAGCTGAAATGCCCAGTGATGCATGGTGCCATCACGACGGGCGACACCACTGTCACCGAATGGTGGCCCAAGGCCCTGAATCTCGACATCTTGCATCAGCACGATTCCAAGACCAATCCTATGGGAGAGGGCTTCGACTATCGTGAGGCAGTCAGGTCGCTTGACCTGGGGGCGCTGAAGAAAGACCTGCATGCGCTGATGACAGACAGCCAGGACTGGTGGCCTGCGGATTGGGGCCACTACGGCGGTCTGATGATTCGTATGGCGTGGCACGCCGCTGGTACCTACCGGATCGCTGATGGTCGTGGGGGTGCAGGGACCGGTAACCAGCGCTTTGCGCCGATCAACTCCTGGCCCGATAACGCGAACCTCGACAAGGCGCGCCGGTTACTTTGGCCGATCAAGAAGAAGTATGGCAATAAGATCAGCTGGGCCGACCTGATCATCCTGGCGGGAACAATCGCCTACGAGTCCATGGGACTCAAGACCTTCGGCTTCGGTTTTGGCCGCGAGGACATCTGGCATCCGGAGAAGGACGTCTACTGGGGCTCGGAAAAGGAATGGTTGGCACCCAGTGACAACCCAAACAGTCGTTATGCGGGCGAAAGGGACCTCGAGAACCCGTTGGCCGCCGTGATGATGGGACTCATCTACGTAAACCCTGAAGGCGTGGACGGCCAGCCCGATCCACTAAAGACTGCCAGAGACGTGCGTGAAACCTTCGCGCGCATGGCAATGAATGACGAGGAAACCGTCGCATTGACCGCTGGTGGTCATACCGTGGGCAAATGTCACGGGAACGGTGATGCCGCACTGCTTGGACCGGAGCCGGAGGGCGCGAGCATCGAGGATCAGGGGCTGGGCTGGATAAACAAAACCGGGCGAGGAGTTGGTCACGATGCGGTGACTAGCGGCCTCGAAGGCGCATGGACTACCCATCCGACCCAGTGGGACAATGGCTATTTCGACATGCTGCTCAACCATGAATGGGAATCGAAGAAGAGCCCCGCGGGTGCCTGGCAGTGGGAGCCGGTGGACATCAAAGACGATGTCAAACCGGTCGATTCCGAGGATCCGGCGGTCCGCCAGAACCCGATCATGACCGATGCCGATATGGCCATGAAGATGGACCCCGAGTATCGCAAGATCTCCGAGCGCTTCTATGCGGATCCGGCCTATTTCGATGAAGTCTTCGCCCGCGCCTGGTTCAAGCTGACGCACCGCGACATGGGTCCGAAAGCACGCTATATCGGTCCTGACGTGCCCGAAGAAGACTTGATCTGGCAGGACCCGGTTCCTGCGGGCAGCACCAGCTACGACCTCGCCGCCGTCAAGGCAAAGATTGCGGCCAGTGGACTGAGTATTTCCGAGATGGTCACCACCGCCTGGGACAGCGCCAGAACCTTTCGCGGATCGGATATGCGTGGTGGCGCGAATGGCGCACGGATTCGCCTCGCCCCGCAAAAGGATTGGGTGGGCAACGAGCCGGGGCGGCTTGCCAAGGTGCTGGCTGTGCTGGAGGGCGTAGCGGCCGACGCTGGCGCCAGCGTGGCGGATGTCATTGTGCTTGCCGGCAATGTCGGCATCGAGCAGGCAGCCAAGGCGGCGGGCTTCGATATCACCGTCCCCTTCGCTCCCGGCCGTGGCGATGCAACGGACCAGATGACTGATGTCGAAGCGTTCGACGTTCTGGAGCCTATCCATGACGGTTATCGCAACTGGCTGAAGAAGGACTACGTCGTGAGTGCCGAAGAATTGATGCTCGACCGCACCCAGCTCATGGGGCTGACCGCTCCCGAGATGACCGTGCTTGTCGGAGGCATGCGTGTTCTCGGCAGCAACCATGGCGGAACCCGACACGGTGTGTTCACGGATCGCGAAGGTGTGCTGACGAACGATTTTTTTGTCAATCTGACCGATATGGGAAACACCTGGAAGCCTGCTGGGAACAACCTGTATGAAGTCCGTGATCGCAAGACGGACGCGGTCAAGTGGACCGCGACAGCAGTGGATCTTGTGTTCGGTTCAAACTCGATTCTTCGCTCTTATGCTGAAGTCTATGCTCAGGATGACAACAGCGAGAAATTCGTCCACGATTTTGTGGCGGCATGGGTCAAGGTCATGGATGCTGATCGCTTCGATCTGACCTAAACCAAATCGAGTGTCCCCACGCTATCGGGATTGGCGGCGTGGGGATGCTTCCAAGGCGCTGGATTGTTTGCCCCGAGTGATTGCTTGGTGGGCTGCTTGGTAAGTTCGGTCACACTCAGCCGATCCACAAGCGTCATCGGCAAGGCGCGCGAGCGCCGGACTAGCCGTAAACCCCGTATGTTTCATCGAGTGAGACTCTGATCGCAGTCATCATTGATGCTGTCGACCGCCTGCCTGGCCGGCACCTGGCTTAGAACGAGCCTACAAAGGTTCTCAGTCATCGTCACGGTGCTCGCGTCTTTCGCCGCCATAGCGATACCTGACAGATGGCTGGGAACTGCCTGACTCAAACCGTTTCGAACGCCATATCCGCTCTGCTTCGTGCTCATCGCCACTGCGATGGCATTCGACGCAGTTTTCATAGTCGTGAATGCCTTCTTCTAGGTGCTCCCCGCGGATCTTGGAGCGGGAGTGTTCGTGACAGCCGTAACAGGTGTAGTTTGCATAGTCGTTGTTGAGATGGCAGGTGGCGCATTCCGCATCGTGGTGGCGGTCGAAGCGGAAGTATTCTTCGTGTCCGAACGTGGCTGGCAGCCAGGCCTGCTGCATGTGGCATTGGCTGCAGTTGCCCTCGATCTTTCGGTGCAGGGCATCGCCCGGACCACTGTGGCAACTGTCGCACTGCTCCTGCAGATCGGATTGCACCAGCTCATGCGAAAACTGACCAATAGGACGGAAGGCCTGCACGCCCTTGTGATCACTGTGACAGGCAACGCAATCCTCCTCGATCAGCTTCTGATGGAAGGCGACGTTCTTCTTCTCCTTGGCGATGGCTACCCCCTTGGTCGTCTTCAAGCCGATCTCTGCCACTTTGTGACAGGCGATGCATTTGGCCGGTCTGCTACCGAGGAACGGCGTGTGGCAGGCAAAGCAATCCTTGGCGATCTCGGTGTGGGCATCGATGTTGTTGCCCGGGACGATCATCAGGTGCGGTGCGAAAACGGCCAGTGCCACAAGAATGACCAGATTGACGGCAACGATGAGCAGGGCTTTGTTCTTTTTCATTTCCATTGCCAGAATAAGAAGACACTCAGGATGTGGGTGAGGCCCAGCACCCCAAAGGCCAGCGTTATCGGTAGGTGCACCGCACGCCATTTCTTCATCAGCTCGAAGGTGGTGGCGTCCCAGAAAAGCCGCTTTTCCACCTCGTCCTCGGGCAGCCCCTGGGTTGCATAGGCGGCCTTTTTTTCCGATACGAAGCGACGCGATCGATCCAGCAGGAACTTGCCGGTCATACCGCTCATAACGTTCACCAGCATCGCGATGAGAGCGAGCCAGGGCAGGATCGCATAGACATGAATGCCGGCATGGACAAGGATCATCAGTGCGCCTAGCCATGCCAGGGTCTCGTGCAGGATGAGCAGTGTTTTGGGCTTGCCGAAACTGACCAGCTTGCGTTTGCGCATCGAATACAAGAACGACAGCAGTATCAGCAGGGTGCCCGGTATCCCCAGGTAGCGGCCTATCCAGACCAGATCGAGATGGTGTAGCAGGGCATCGCTGACGATGGTCGCCAGGATCAGCGCCCCGAACATCAGCAGAAAGGGAACGACTTCTTTACTGATCAGTGATCGTTCCATGGCAGTTCCTCTAGGCCTCAAGTACGAGATCGCAGTTGGGCGTGGCAATGCATAACAGACAGTGTCCCGGCTCGACGTCGGCGTCCGGCTGCTGGCCGTAATCGACCTCGCCGGCCGTCAGCGCTGTCTGGCACGAACCGCAGCTGCCGGCGCGGCAGCCCGAGTCCACATCGATGCCGCTGGCCTCGGCAAACTCAAGCAATGAATCGGCCGCCGGGTCCCAGGCAAGGCTTTTTCCGGACCGGTTGAAGGTGATGCTGACAGGCTGCGTGCTGCCCGCGATTAGCGCCGGTTTTTCGCGCTTGATCAGGGTCGCCGGTCCAAAGGATTCGTAATGGATGTCGCCACTATCCACACCCCATTGCTCCAGGGCCGGAACCAGGCTCTCCATCATCGGCTTGGGTCCACAGACATAGAACTGGTAGCGCGCCAGCCTGAGTGTGTTGCGCAGCAGGGGGAGATCTACCCGGCCGTGGTGATCGTAATCGACGCCCTCGGCGTCACTCTCTCCCGGCGCGCTGTAACAGACATGCAGGTGAAAATTGTCGTGCCTGTCGGCAAGCGCGCGCAGGTGCCACTTCATGACGTGCTCGCTGCCGTTTCGCACGCCGTAGTAAAGCCAGACCTCGCGCCCGACACCGCGCTCCAGCACGCTGTTCAGGATGCTCAGCATCGGCGTAATGCCGATACCGCCGCCGATCAACACGATGGGCAGCGGCTCATCTTCGACCAGGTGAAAGTGCCCCGAAGGTGCCCTTACCATCAGGTGATCACCCACATGCACGTGATCGTGGAAAAAACCGGACGAAACGCCGGGCGGCGCATCCGGGTGATCCGGTGGAACCTGGACGCGTTTGATCGATACCCGGTAGTAGTCAGGCCGCGGGGAATCGGACAGCGAGTAACAGCGCACCACGTTGCTGGATTCGCCTTTGACCGGATCTTCAATAGCAAGTCGAAAGGTCAGAAACTGGCCCGGTCTGAAGGCGGGCAGCGGCTCACCGTCGCACGGTACCAGGTAAAAGGAACAGATGGACCGGCCCTCGTCCTCGAGCTCCCGGTGCTGGACCGAGAATTCCCTGAACCCCCTCCAGGCGTCACCAAGGGAGGAAGGTCCGTTGGCCGGCAATTCTGATGTCGGTGCAGCCGCGAGGGTGCGCGACTGGCCGTCGTGTCCATCCAGATCAAGGGATTGACGCCTGCGTCGGAACATTCCGACCATCGCCGCCACGCTGATTTGCGCCAGAATAGCGACGACGATGATCAGTGCTAAGGTTCCGGTCGTCATGGTTGGCCCATTTTTCGGCTTCGTTTTCAGACGGCTTGCGCTGGCAAAACGTCACCTGCGGGGCCTTTATCGCATTGCTCCATGAATTGAAACTGAAACGCAGCTCAGATCGCCGCTATAACTTTTTGGGCAAAAGAAGCGAACATTCGCAGTGCTGACCCGCCTATCGGGTGAAGAAGCGGGACCATAGGAAAACTGGTCGATGCGACCTTGCTGGTGGATGAGGTGTTTCCCGAGCAGCCCTTGCGCCAGTGGGTGCTGAGCGTCCCATACCTGTTGCGCTTCCTGCTCGCGAGCCGCCCGGCGATCATGGGCCGCGTGCTGGGCATCGTGTACTGTTGCCTCGCTACGCACTTGCTCAAAAAGGCAGGCTTGACGCGCAAAGTGGCCCAGGTCGGAGCAGTCGCCCTGATCCAGCGCTTCGGCAGCGCGCTCAACCTCAATATTCATTACCACATGCTGTTTCTTGAAGGTGTCTATGCCGATCAGCCTTACGGCAGGCTGCGCTTCCATCAGACCAAGGCGCCAACGGCAGGCGAGCTGAATTGCTTGACCCAGGCTCTGGCGCATCGAATTGGCCGCTATCTCGAAATGAATTGAAGACCCCTTATCGCGACGGTACCAAGCATGTCATCTTTGAGCCGTTGGACTTCATCGCCAAGCTGGCGGCCTTGGTGGCGGCACCAAGAGCTAACCTGACTGGCTTCCACGGTGTGTTCGAGCCGAATAGTCGCTACCGTGGCCGAGCGATGCCTGGGCGACGGGGTAGGGTGAGCGAACCGGAGTCCCTGGCAGAGGAGCCGACACCGGCCGAGCGGCGCGCCCCGATGACGTGGGCGCAACGGCTCAAGCGCGTATCCGGCATTGATGCCAAGACCTGTCGAGCCTGCGGCGGTGCAGTACGAATCATTGTGTGCATCGAAGACCCCCATGTCATCAAGAAGATTCTTACTCTTCAGGCAGCTGCAGGGCGCCTCGAAAAATCGAGGTCCCCCTCAACAGGCATCGCCCGGGCTGTCGCATTACCCTGCTTCGAGATCCTGCCGTGGATGGCTTCGCGGCCGCCTAATTGGCGTATCCTTGGAGTCAGGCCAAAGTAGCTGGCAAGCTTTCTCCGGCGTGGCGGACCGACTGATGTCGCCGATCGATGCAAGGACGGCTGTCGCGATGACGGAACTGATACCGGCCACGGTCGTCAGCTTGCGCGCCCTTGGATTGCAAGCCTTGCGGCACTATACGTTCACACACGTGAAAAAATGGTTCGAGCTCGGAAAAAACTCCGGCGCAATAGCCTCGCGAGCAATTCTTGTTTCCGAAATTCGCATGTTTGCAACCAGCCATGATCCATTAAATCGTCTAGATTGGAGATTGGACGTCAAAGCTTCACGCCTGGAAATCAGGCGGAAAAACAATCTGGTCGAGATGCACTGCAAAAAACTGACAGCTAAGGTACCACCTGTCACAATCAAGGTTGGCGGCTATATCGGACAGATACGATTTACTGCCGATAACTTCGATTGAGTTGCCGACAGATATAGGGTGCGGAGCGACCGATGCACCTTGGCCAGAAGTCAGAGAGGTGGTGAATGTCAAAACTTATGTGGCTAGGAATCACCCTTTTGGTTTCAGGTGTCGCATCTGGGATCTTGGAGCAGACATTCTATGGCGGCCGGGTGGACGAGAATAATGTGCTGCAGGAGAGCTTTTTCCTGCCCTTAGCGTTTATCTTGATCTTCTTGGGAAGCGTACTGATCGTCTTCGCCATCGGGCGGAATTTGAAGAAGAGGATTCGTGGCCCGAGCAACTGATCAACTAACTTGTTCCCGACAGCACCCCCCCAGCATTGTTCCTGCTGACAACATGCGATCCGTCGACATGAGCCGGGCCCAAATATCAGGGGGCGAGTTCTGAGTTGACCTCGATAGTGTCGATATCAAGCTGGCTACTTCCGCCAGTGACCTTTGCATTTTTCGAGGTCCCCCCAAGAGAACCCTGGCCAGATCAGGCGCGCATTGGATGGGCATCTCAAGCTCGAACCCATAATCCAGATCCGCATCCGCGCGGTCTGATGTTGGGGCAGAAACTCCTCGATCAAACGTCTGGTCGCGCGGCTGCAGTCTGCCAACTCCAGATAGAAGCGATATACGGACTCCGAGTAATTGAGTGGAGTACCCACACTGGTGGCATCGTGCTGATTGGTGGCTTCTGCTTCATTCATTAAATGACTTTCTCATGGTGCTTGCTGGACGGAGCGCCACGCTTTGGCTTCCTGATCCCACACCCGGGACTCGACGCAAGGCGTTGGGTTGATGCCCCCACAGCGTGATCCGTGAACGTCCATGAGGAGCACTCGATGCCGTCCAAATGTCGCGACATCCCAACCTTGGTTGAGCAGGGTAGTGACGGTATCGCCAACTAGGAAGTGAGACTGACAGCCACCCGTTCCGCAGTACAGGGAGGCGGCAGACGAACATGCAAACGCAAGTTCATCGAGAACCCAGTCGCGTCCAAGATCCCCATCTAGATCGACCCGACTGACTGCACCCCATTCAAGTGCGAACTGTCCGTTCTCAAAGTCAGCACAGGCATTTCGGGCCGCCTGCACCTTTGTCGCCAGCGGTTTTGGTAACGTGGAGAGGTCCTGCGCATGGGCAGTTGATGCAATCATGGCAAACGCCAAGATGGTTGTGAGATGGTTCATTGTGCTCAGCACCCTGATTTTCCTTTCCTTCTCATAGCAGATGCGTGCGTTCAATTGCACCTTGTCGGCGGCTTATTGGTCGTCTGGTCGGGTGAGATGTGATTTGTCGCGGCTGCGCTTGGCTGGTTGGTAAAATGGATTGCAGGTGAAAAGGGTGTTTATGTTTCCGATATTAACGGCCATCGCGATCCCGCCATCGAATTTTTCGGGCCCTATACCGCCCGATGCTGGTTGAAGCGGCATTTTTGGCTGAAACCCCCGATTCCTGGCGGACCAATCCCTCGACAGCGCCATCAGCAACATGCCGTCACCGCCCAAGGTCGCGTATCCGAACCAGGTTGTAAGCCGCGAACGTGAGGACAAACCGAAAGTCCAACTTCGCGCGGCCAACAAAGCAGCTCTTGTGCAGGCCGCCTATGATCTTCGCCCCGCCAGAAGGTTCCTCGATCCGTTTACGGATCCATTGGCTGACCGTATAACCCTCGTGGTGAGTTGTGCGTCCATCGATCGCCGATGAGCGGTTGCTGGTGTTCTGCGTCACACGCGGTGTCACGTTCGCGCACCGCAGATCATTGGCACAGCCCTGGGTATCGTAGTTTTTGTCCGTGCCCAGTGTCACACGGTGTGTGCCATTGAGCGCTGCGGCTATTCGACGGCGGCCTCCCGCTCGGCGGTGCTGGTGGCCTGGGCCACCTGGGCGTCCACCACCAGACAATGGCAGTTCTCCATCAGCACATGATCCAGAAAACTCAGCTTTGACGCTGTGCCCGGACTCTTCTTGTACAACAAGGCCTCTTTGTCTGTCTTCGATTCGTGCGGGTCGCGACCGGGCTTCTCGCCAGGAAAATCGACCCAGCGATTCCGACCTCCAACCTCGGGGGTGGGTCTTCTTCATCCTTTGGCCGGTAACTGTTCTGCGAGCCCAGTGCCTCGATCATCGTGCCGTCCACACTGAAGTGCTCTTTCGACAGGAGGTCCGCACGCTCTGCCTGACCCAGCAGATGGACGAAGAATCGGCGCGCTACATCGTCGCCTAACGGACGGTCACGGTTCTTGGTGAACGTCGAGTGATCCCACATCTCCTTTTCCATCGAGAAACCGTCGAACCAGCGGAACAGCCGGTTGTAATCGATCGGCTCCATCAGCTGGCGCTCGCTACGAATCGCTTAGAACGCCATCAGCAACGGCGCCCGCTGCAGTTTGTCGGGAGGGATGGATCCAAATACAAGGCCGCGACCTCGTTATCGAGTGCTTTGAGTGCCTCATTGACTATGCGTCGGATCGGCCGCAGTGGGTGATCCTTCGGTACCCGCGTCTCGGGACGGACGCTGCTGAATAGCGTGCCTTGCTGATTATCTGCGCCGCGCATCCTGGTCGTTTCGTCCTCAGTTCAATGGCGCTATCGTCGCATTTGCCAGCCGAGTTTCAACAGCCTGCTACCTCGGTACGCTGAAGGATGTTGGCCGGATCTATCAGCAGACCTTCATTGCGATCTCGACGAGTGGCTGCTGTACTACAATCAGGAGCGGATACATCAAGGCAAGATGTGCTATGACCGCACGCCGCTGGCTACGCTGGAAGACGGCAAAAAAATCCGGAAGGTAAACTCGTGGGCTGAATTTGACCTGACAGTCAAGCCATCGAAATCGGTAACTGTCAGATCAAGTCCCGACTACTACACTTAAGACTACAACTAAAACCTGAGACCCTCGATCTGCCAGTCGTTGAGCATTGTCCTTGGCTTGTTGGCTGCGGTCCAGCTTCGCCGGCCGCGTGACAACCACCAATTGGCAAAGCACCTATTGGGTTGCCTGACTCAGAGTTGCGCAAAGTGCGGCAACCCGCATACCGCTGTCGTCCTGTGCGTGACCTACTGCGTGGATGGCGCGTTTTTTGCTGCTTATTCCAAGCGCTATTGACTGCCGGGTCTAATCGTCAAGAGTATTACAACAAACAACGGGGAGCCTTATGAATCTCACAGTCAAAGTTATTGTCGGCATGGTGCTGGGCATCATTGTCGGCCTTGGTATCAACCTCGCAGGCTTGAATGCTGCGGGTTCGTTCATCAATGAGTTCGTCGTCAACGGCCTTTTCCATGTCGTCGGCACGATGTTCGTCAATGCATTGAAGATGTTGGTCGTGCCCCTAGTGCTGTTTTCTTTGATCTGCGGTGTGTGCGGAATCGGCGATATAAAATTGTTGGGACGCATCGGCACCAAGGCGTTCGGGCTTTATCTGATGACCACCGCAATCGCTATCGCATCGGCGATTGCGATAGCTGCCGGATTCGGAATTGGGAGCGGAATGAATGCCGTCACAACGACCGAATTCACTGGCAAAGAGTCGCCGCCACTGTCTCAGGTTCTGATCGATATCATTCCGACCAACCCGATCAGCGCGATGGCACAGGGTGAAATGCTGTCGATTATTTTCTTTGCGATTCTTCTCGGTATCAGTTTTTTGCTTGTGGGCAAGAAGGCCAGTAGTGTCATCGAGTTCATCGAGATAATGAATGAAGTCATGATGAAGATGGTCACGGTCATCATGGCGCTCGCACCTTACGCGGTATTCGCGCTGATTGCCAAGGCCATGGCAAACCTCGGCCTCGACCTGCTTGCCCAGCTGATCGGCTATGTAGTCGTTTTGATCGCCGTATTGCTGACTCATCTCTTTGTCACCTTGCAGGTGGTGCTGAAGGTGTTTTCAGGCCTGAGCCCCATGATCTTTCTCAGGAAGATGCGCAACGCCCAGGTATTCGCGTTCAGTACCTCGAGTTCCAACGCGACCATCCCTGTCACCTTGAGAACCGTGACCGAGCGTTTGGGCGTAAACAACTCTGTGGCGTCGTTCACGGTACCGTTCGGTGCCACGATCAATATGGACGGCACGGCGATCATGCAGGGAGTCGCGACGGTATTCATCGCCAACATCTACAACATCGACCTTGGCGTTAGTGGGTATCTGATGGTGATCCTGATGTCGGTGCTGGCGTCTATCGGCACAGCCGGCGTTCCGGGTGTCGGGCTGATCATGCTGTCCATGGTCTTCGCCCAAGTTGGCTTGCCATTGGAAGGCATCGGTTTGATTTTGGGCGTGGATCGTCTGTTGGACATGATTCGCACAGCGGTCAATGTCTCCGGTGATGCGGCAGTGTCCGCCATCGTCGCCAAGAGCGAGGGCAAGCTTGATCTCGCGGTCTACAACGATCCAGAAGCCGGTGCCTTCGATGCCAGCCAGGTGCATATCGACGAGGCGACGGAAAGGGAGATTGCGCAGATGGTCAAGACGACGCATGACAAGTAGGTCAATGGGCTCGCCGCTCAGCGCCGGCTGATATGCAGTATCGTCTGATGCAGGCTCCTGATCGGAGCCTGCATCTGCAATATCGATGTGTGGCGTGTTCTGCATGGCCAGCGCGATATCCCGTCTTGGATGGCTGAGTAACTTCTCTGCACTGATGCGACTCCTGAGGTTTGGCGACGCCCAGCCAGTTCTCGCAGCCTCCCGTCTCGTGTTCGGCTCCTCGAAAGTGTCTTGATGCTGGTGGCACTAAGGCCGGGGAAAGGTCAGAGAGGCCTTACATTTTGCGTTTTCTCCCTGCCCCCTGTGTCGCGGTACCCTTTACATCATTTTTTGCGAGTTGACTGCCGATGGCCCAATCACCCGGCGAGACCGGACCCACTTCGCGAGGCGCCGCGCCACGCCATCGTGCATGGCACTGGCTGGATCGCAATATCTTCGAGCTGGGCCGTGAGATGCGTCTGTCCTATCTGCCGCCGCTGATGGTCTATGCGGCGGCCGGCATCTCCGGGCTGACCGGCATCGTTGGTACATTCTTCGTCAAGGACTACCTGAATCTGTCTGCCGAGTTCCTCGCTGCGCTGGCGTTCTGGGCCGGGGTCCCCTGGGCCCTGAAGATGCCGTTGGGTCATCTCGTTGACCTGATCTGGCGCTACAAAGCCGGGCTGGTATTCCTCGGCGCCGGCATGATCGCCTGCAGCCTGTTCATGATGCTCGGGCTGCTAGCGGTCCCGGACGCGATGGCTGAGGTGATGCCGGTAGAGGTCTGGTTCGTGTTCAGCGCCCTGCTCGCGCCAGTGGGCTACGTGGTGCAGGACGTCGTTGCCGACGCGATGACGGTCGAGGCAGTGCCACGCGTCGATGCACAGGGCACGCCGATCGAGGCCAAGACGCTGCGCCTGATGCACACCACGATGCAGACCCTCGGCCGGGTGGCGATCATCGGTGGCGGTGTATTCGTCTCGCTGCTGAACGTGCTGCTGTTCCAGGACGTCGAGGCGATGCCCGAGTCACAGAAGGTCGCGACCTATATCCGCATCTACGAGTACGCGCTGGCCATCCCGATCATCTCGGTGCTCGGCGTCGTGCTGGGCGGTCTGACCACACGCCGCCACCTGCGCCGACTGCGCGCCAGCGGTATGGCCGCCGGGGAGGCCGCCGAACTGGCCTTCGGACGCGCCGAAAAAACCGAGCCGAACTGGTGGATTCTCGGCGGTGGCCTGGCCTTCGTCGTCTTCACGATCACCATCGGACTGAGCGATATCCCTTTCAACAAGGAGATCATCTTTCTCGGCTCTATGGCGATCGTACTGTTCCTGATGAGCCGGTTGGTCAGGGTGCTCGAGCCCGCCGACCGGCTGGTCCTGGTCGGCACCGCGGTGATCATCTTCGTCTACCGTGCGATGCCGACGCCGGGCGCCGGTCAGACCTGGTGGATGATCGACGAACTCGGCTTCGATCAGCAGTTCCTGGCCGTGTTGTCGCTGATTGGCAGCGTACTGACGCTGTTCGGTATGTTTCTCTTCCGCCGTTTCATGGCAGAGCGCTCGATCGCCTACGTGGTGGTCTTCCTGACAGTCGCAAGCACGCTGTTGTACCTACCGATCGTGGGTATGTTCTACGGCCTGCACCAGTGGACTGCCACGATGACCGGCGGCGTCGTCGACGCCCATTTCATCGCCCTGGTCGACACCGCACTGGAATCGCCGCTGGGCCAGATCGCGATGATTCCGATGCTTGCGTGGATCGCCAATTCGGCCCCCAGTCACCTCAAGGCGACCTTCTTCGCGGTGATGGCCTCGTTCACCAACCTGGCGTTGTCGGCGAGCCAACTCGGCACCAAGTACCTGAACCAGCTGTTCATCGTCACCCGTGAGGTCAAGGACCGTGCGACAGAGGCGGTAACCGTCCCGGCCGACTACAGCGAGCTGGGCTGGCTGATGATCACAGCGATGCTGCTCGGGCTGCTGATACCGATCGCCGCGGTCGCGGTGATCAGGCTATCGCCGTTCAGGAGCGCCTGACGCAGAAACGCCCTGCCGGGCGCCACCGACCCTGCGCCCTCAGCGGTCGGCCCGCTCCAGCCGCTCCTCCAGTCGGGCGAGTTGCGCATGGATGTCCCGCAGCGTGGGTTCATGCTGTTCCTCCGCCTGCGCCCTCATCAGCTTCTCGTTCTCGGCGTTCATCACGTTGACGACGATACCGATCACCATGTTCAGGAACGCGAACGCAGTGAAGAAGATAAAGCTCAGGTAGTAGATCCAGCTCAAGGGGTGTACGGCCATGGTCTCGTACATCACGTCGGTCCAGTCCTCGAAGGTCATCACGCGAAACAGCGTCAGCATCGAGATCGCGATATCGCCCCAGAGGGCCGGGTTGATCGACTCGAACAGCGTGGCGCCAATCGCGGCGTAGATGTAGAAGATGATGAACATCAGCATGATCACATAGCCCAGCTGGGGCAGCGCCTTGAGCAGCGACGCCAGCAACATGCGCAGTTCCGGTACGATGGAGATCATCCTCAACACCCGGAACACCCTTATCAGACGGGCGACCAGGGCCATGTCGCTGTTGTCGATCGGGATCAGGCTGATCAAAACGACCAGCGTATCGAACAGGTTCCACGCATTGCGGAAGAACGCCCGCTTGTTTGGCTCGGCAATGAAGCGGATGCCGATCTCGGTGAGAAAGATGACCGTGATCAGCACATCCAGCCAGCCGAGCAGCAGCTTGCTGGCCGGCGGCAGTTCGTAGGTCTTGACGCCGACCAGCAGCGCCGAGGCAATGATCACGGAAACGACGAAAAGCTCGAAGGCCTTGTTACTGCGCACCCGCTCGAAAGATGCCTGAATTGCAGAGCTGTTCACCTTAGAATCGCACTCGCTGTCTGAAGGACCGGGAAGGAGACTGACCCGAATCCGCACGCGGTCCTCGTGCGGCCGGGGCCGAGCATGGTGGCGTCGGCGCTGCAGGCCAGCTCACCTGCCTGGATGCATAAGCCTCGCAGGTCTGGGCGAGCGGGATTGCAGCAAGTCTCCGGACGAGGTCAGAGTCTAGCGCGCAACCGTGCGTCTGCGAATGATCCACCGGGCCACCGGCCCGATCGGTCAGGCCAAAAAGTCGTCGCAACTGGCGCGGTGCGGCGAAACCGTCGTTGCTTACCCGGAAATCGATGTGAATCACAAATACCCCGGCTCGCGGCCGGGGCCCGGTCGTCGGAATGTCATTCCGCTCAATGGGCGTGACCTCACGCTGGCTTCGTATCGCCAATGAGGAGGGCAGTGTCGACCTCAGGTGCGCCGATGAGCTGATGGTTCTGTGAAAATAGGCAAGAATGGTGACTGCGCTTCGTATACCCACTGGCTTTGATACTGAGACAAGAGACCGAAACATGGACGCCCTGACCCTCACTCGTCCCGACGATTGGCACCTGCACCTGCGGGACGCCGACATGCTGGCCGCCGTGCTGCCAGACACCGCCCGGCGCTTCGCCAGGGCGATCGTGATGCCCAACCTGAATCCGCCGGTACGCACGGTGGCGGATGCTGCCGCCTACCGGGGGCGCATCCTGTCGGCCCTGCCTGCCGGGCCGGCTTTCGAGCCGCTGATGACCCTGTACCTGACGGACAACACGTCGCCGGAGGAAGTCCTCAAGGCCAAGGCCAGCGGCTTCGTGCACGCAGTGAAGTATTACCCCGCGGGGGCGACCACCAATTCGGATTCCGGCGTCACCGACATCCGCCGGGTGGACGCGGTACTGGAGGCCATGCAGGAGGCAGGCATGCCCCTGCTGCTGCACGGCGAGGTCACGGACCCGGGCGTGGACGTGTTCGATCGGGAGGCGGTGTTCATCGAGCGCATCCTGGCGCCCCTGCTGCAGCGCCTGCCAAGGCTCAGGGTGGTGCTGGAGCACATCACCACCCGCCAGGCAGCGCAGTTCGTGGCCGCCGCCCCGGCGAACGTTGGCGGCCACGATCACCGTGCATCACCTGCTCTACAACCGCAACGCCATGTTCCAGGGTGGCATCCGGCCCCATTACTACTGCCTGCCGGTGCTGAAGCGGGAGACGCATCGCGAGGCCCTGGTGGCGGCCGCGACCAGCGGAAACCCCAAGTTTTTCCTGGGTACGGACAGCGCGCCCCACGCCACTCTTGCCAAGGAGGCGGCCTGCGGCTGCGCCGGTATCTATACTGCTCACGCCGCCATCGAGCTGTACGCCGAGGCCTTCGAGGCGGCTGGCGCCCTGGACAGGCTGGAGGGTTTCGCCAGCCATTTCGGTCCCGACTTCTACGGCCTGCCCCGCAATACCGAATCGCTCACGCTGCTGAGAGACAGCCATACCGTGCCTGCCGGGCATGCGGGGGGCATCACCCCCATGAGGGCAAACGAACGGCTGACCTGGCGACTGGCTTAGGGCTTGGCATTCTGCCTCCGGTCAGGGCGACGACCGGTCAGCGCTGTCTTGATATGGCGAAAAGACATGACTGCCATTGTTACGATACCGCACTGGCCGAGGTTCCAGGCTTGTTGGCTCAACAGGCCAGCCAGCGGCAGGGCAATCCGGGGCCAGGCTATCGGACCGCTTGGGGTGCGCTTCCAATCAGGGCCTCGAGCATTCAACTCAGCTGTCAGTTCAGAATGCGGCGCCCCAGTCTCCGACCCGTTCCTACTCAGGAGAATATCACCGACCGTTAAAATGTCGGAATCGACAAAAAAGCCTTTGAGATCCCGGCTACGGCGGTTCATCATTGTGCTGGCGGCCCCGTTTGTATACGGGAGTGAACGTCCTCCGGTCGGGGCGATGCGCGGCAGAGCAAGTGGTAGTGACGCAGACGTCGCGGGGCAGGCCAGATCCTGCCGTTTAGCGTCAATACAGATCGCTAGATCGACAACCAAACGGGGTGTGACAGTGTCTTTACACGCGGCTCCTGAGCAGCTTACCGCTCGATTGCTTGCCGATTCCGGCAACGACCCGGCACAACTCGTCCAGCATTTGCACACCCTGCAGCTGCATTGCTCGCACGTGCCGGAAGTATCCATTCAACTGTTGGCCGAGGGCCTGGACCTGACCGAGGCGTATGTTCGCGGTGTGATCGGTTTCTACAGCTTCCTGCACGAGACCCCGCGCGGCGACTTCGACGTCTGCTTCAGTGACAGTATCACCGACCATATGCTCGGCAGCCGGGCGCTGATGCAGGATCTGTGCAACCGGCTCGGTGTCGAACCGGGCGTTCCGCGATCGGACGGGCGAGTGACCGTGACCCCCACCTCCTGTACCGGGATGTGCGACCAGGGGCCGGCTATTCTGGTCAATGGGCGGGCGATCACCCGACTCGACAACCACCGCATCGAGAACATCGCTGCGTTGATCGAGAACCTGACGCCGTTGGAGGAATGGCCTGCGGCCTATTTCCAGGTCGAAGACAACATCCGCAGGAAGGACCTGTTGCTTTCCAATGCGCTCGCGCCGGGCAGCGCGATTCAGGCGCTCATCGACCGGGGACCGGAGAGCATCCTCGACGCCATCGATGCTGCCCACCTGCTCGGCCGTGGCGGCGCCGGCTACAACACGGCCCGCAAGTGGAAGTTCTGCCGCGATGCCGACGGCGGCGCGGACGGCAGAGACCGGGTCGTGGTCTGCAACGCCGACGAAGGCGAACCCGGGACCTTCAAGGACCGTATCCTGCTCAACAGCTATGCAGACGATGTGTTCGAGGGCATGACCCTGTGCGCCGGTGCGATCCGCGCACGTCGAGGTTTTCTGTATCTGCGCGGCGAGTATTTCTACCTCAGAGATCGGCTCGAGCAGATCCTGGACGATCGACGCCGGGCCGGGTTGTTGGGCGCCGGCATCGGGGGCGAGGAAGGCTTCGATTTCGACATCGAGATCCACATGGGGGCCGGCGCTTACATCTGCGGCGAGGAGTCCGCACTGATCGAGTCCCTCGAGGGCAAACGCGGCGTGCCTCGTGTGCGTCCGCCTTACCCGGTTACCCACGGATATCGCGGCCGGCCGACGGTAGTCAACAATGTCGAGACCCTGGTCAAGTCCGCGCAGATCGCTGTCTCGGGAGCCGATTGGTTCAAGAGCGCCGGTACCGAACGATCGACCGGAACGAAATTGCTCAGTGTCAGCGGCGACTGCGAACGGCCGGGGATCTACGAGTTTCCGTTCGGTGTCACCGTTCAGCGTGTGCTGGATGCCTGCGGCGCCTCGGATACGCAGGCGGTGCAGGTCTCCGGTGCGGCCGGCAGAACGCTCCCGCCGGGTGAGTTCGGTCGGCGAATCGCCTTCGAGGATGTCGCCACCGCCGGTTCATTCATGGTGTTCAACAGTCAGCGCGACCTGCTCGACATGGTGCAGAACTTCGCCCACTTCTTCGTTCATGAGAGCTGTGGCTTTTGTACGCCCTGCCGGGTTGGCGGAGCGCTGGTCAAAGATCTGGTCGACAAAGTCCATGCGGGGCGCGGCAGCCATTTCGACACAGACGAATTGCGTAACATCGGTGGGTTGATGAAGGCCTCCAGCCAGTGCGGTTTGGGTGTGACCGCACCCAATGCCGTACTCGACACCCTGAGTAAATTTCCCCAGATCTACGAGCGTCGCCTGAGCCAGAAGAATTACGAGCCCGCCTTCGATTTGGATGCGGCGCTGCAAGAGGCGCGCGAGATTACCGGGCGCGACGACGCCGGGGCACACATTAGGTAGGTAGTGATGAGCAGCGAAGTCACCTTCCGACTCGACGGAAAGTCAATCGCCTTTCAGCCGGGCGACACCATCATGGATGCGGCGCTGCGCGCCGGCGAGTACATTCCGCATCTGTGCCACAATCCCGAGTTCCAGCCGCATGGTAGCTGCCGGGTATGCATCGTTGATATCGGCGGCAGAAAGGTGTCGGCCTGCACGCATCCGGCTTCGGCCGGGCTCGAGGTCGCCAACAATACCGAGGAGATCACCGAGCAGCGCCGTACGCTGGTGCAGATGCTGTTCGTCGAAGGCAATCACGTCTGTCCAGGCTGCGAAAAGAGTGGGGCCTGTCAGCTGCAGGCGGTCGCCTACTACACCGACATGCTGTCGCCGCATTTCACCCATTTCTTCCCTAAGCGAGCGCTCGATGCCTCTCACCCGGATGCGGTGATTGATTTTAATCGCTGCATCCTGTGCGAACTCTGCGTGCGCGCCAGTCGCGATGTCGATCACAAGAACGTCTTCGCCATCGACGGCCGCGGCATCGGCAGCAGGCTGGTGATCAACTCCTCCAGCGGCAAACTGGGGGACAGCAATTTCTCCGCCGACGACAAGGCAGCTCACGTCTGCCCGGTCGGGGCCATACTCTCCAAACACCGGGGCTACGACACGCCGATTGGGGAACGGCTCTACGATCGAAAGCCGATCAGCGTCGTCGGCGACGTCGCGGCTCACGAAGACGAGGTCTAGCACCCATGGCCGAAAAAATCCGAGTGGCAACGGCGTCGCTGTGCGGCTGTTTCGGTTGCCACATGTCGCTTCTCGACATTGACGAGCGCATCCTAGATCTCGTCGCGCTGGTGGAGTTCGATCGCACGCCGCTTACGGACATCAAGAAGATCGGGTATTGCGATATCGGCATCATAGAGGGCGGTGTCGCCAATGCCGAGAATGTCGAGGTACTGAGGGAGTTCCGGGCGCACTGTAAGGTCCTGGTCGCTCTGGGGGCCTGTGCCGTGAACGGCGGCATTCCGGCGATGCGCAACCAGTTTGAGCTGGAAGATTGCCTGCGCGAGGCCTATATAGACGGCGTCGGCGTACACACGCCGATGATCCCGAGCGACACTGAGATCCCCATGCTGCTGAACAAGGTCCACCCGATACACGAGGTCGTCAAGATCGACCATTTCCTGCCCGGCTGCCCGCCTTCGGGCGATACCATCTGGACCTTTCTCACCGAGTTGATCGAAGGCAAGCCCATCAGCTTCCCGTACGAACAGATTCACTACGATTGATAATTCCCCAGGGGTTCAGGCCATGTCATCACTGGAAACCGCAGAGCATCCGGAAAAACTGAATCGCGTCGTTATCGAACCCCTGACCCGCGTCGAGGGACACGGCAAGGTGACGTTGCTGCAGGACGACGACAAGCGCATCAAGCAGGCTCGACTGCACATCGTCGAGTTTCGCGGGTTCGAGAAGTTCATCCAGGGCCGGCCTTATTGGGAGCTGCCGGTACTGGTCCAGCGCTTGTGCGGCATCTGTCCGGTCAGTCACCATCTGGCGGCGGCCAAGGCTACGGATATGCTAGTGGGCGCCCGGGAGCTGACGCCGACCGCTGAGAAGATCCGCCGCCTGATGCACTACGGCCAGACGCTGCAGTCGCACGCCTTGCACTTCTTCCACCTTTGTTCGCCCGATCTGTTGTTCGGCTTCGACGACGAGGTCCGGCACCGCAATATCGTCGGTGTCATCGAGGACCATCCTGAGATCGCCAAGCAGGGCGTGCTGCTGCGCAAGTACGGTCAGGAGGTGATTCGCCTGACCGCAGGCAAGAGGATTCATGGCACAGGCGCAATTCCCGGAGGCGTGAACAAATCGCTGAACACGGAAGAGATCGCCTACCTGGCCAAGGACATCGACCAGATCGTCGCCTGGGCGCAGGATGCCGTCGGGCTGATCAAGACGGTGTTCATGGAGCATTACGACTACCACATGGCCTTCGCCACCATCGAGACCAACTCGATGAGCTTGATCCGCAGCGACGGGGCTTTCGACATTTATCACGGCGGCCTGCGCGCCCGCGATACCCAGGGCGAGACGATCTTCGATCATGTCGACTACACCCAGTACACCGATTACCTCGAGGAAGATGTCAAGAACTGGAGTTACATGAAGTTTCCCTTCATCAAAGGTCTGGGTCCGGAAAAGGGATGGTACCGGGTTGGGCCGCTGGCCCGAGTCAACAACTGCGACTTCTTCACCACGCCGATGGCCGAAGAGGCGCGTCAGGGCTTCATGCAGATCGGCGGAGGGAGGCCGGTACAGTCCGCACTCGCGTTCCATTGGGCGCGGCTGATCGAGCTGCTGTATTGCGCCGAGGCCATCAGGGAGGTACTGCACGACCCGGACATCTCCGGCAGCGAACGACTGAGCACAGGGGATATGCAGGGCGTGGGAATCGGCGTTATCGAGGCACCGCGAGGCACGCTGTTTCACCACTATGAGATCGATGATCAGGGCATCGTCACCAAAGCCAATCTGATCGTCTCGACGACCAACAACAACCAGGCGATGAACGAGTCCATCCGAGAGGTCGCCAGCAGCTACCTGGATGGCAACACCTTGACCGAACCCCTGCTCAATCAGGTCGAGGTCGCGATCCGCGCCTACGACCCCTGTCTGTCCTGCGCGACCCACGCGATGGGCAAGATGCCGCTGGAGATCACGCTGTTGAACGCCAACGAAGAGATCGTCGACCGCGTGGAAAAGCGGGCATCGGGGGCGATAGAGAGGTGCGAATTCTGAGGGCTTCGCTGTGCGAGACCATTGGATGTACCGAACGCCCTCAGCCGGGGAGATCGTGACTGAGATGGCCAGCGACGTCGATTCCAGGAAGTACGATGGCGAATAGCCTCGACTCGAGTTCGACACGTCCCATTCTGGTTTTCACTTGGGGTAATCCGTCGCGCGGCGATGATGCCATCGGTCCGTATCTGGACGAGCTGCTGCGCGAACACGATTTACCCGAAGTTGATCTGCTGACCGACTTCCAGCTACAGATCGAACATATCGTGGACCTCGAGCACCGGGAGCGGATCCTGTTCGTCGACGCCAGTGTGACTGCGCAGCCGCCATTCGAGTACCAGTCGCTGCAGCCGGAGGAGGACAGCAGCTACACAACGCACGCGATGTCTCCAGCGGCCCTGCTTTCCGTGTATCGAAGAGTCCACCAAACGCAGCCGCCTCCCGCTGATCTCCTGTCGGTGCGTGGTTACGAATTCGGTTTGGGCCTACCCCTGTCGGACAGGGCGCGGGAGAATACCCACGAGGCGATGGATTTTGTTCTCGACTTGATAGCCAAGCGGTCGGGATGATTCCTATGTCGATCTTGCCTGCAGACCGAAGGCCGGGTGGGGCGGGCCCAGGACCCGTCGCGATTGGCTGAGTGTTACCGAACTTGCGGGCATCTCGAATAATTCCCTGGTTCGGGCAGAATAGCACCCAGGGATGCGGAGCAGTCAGCTTGCCTATACGTCAGAGGTTTCATCAAGGGATCTACTGTCGCCCTCGTTCTCCCAGTCATAATGTTTCTCTGCTGGTTTTGGATCCCACCGCCAGAACAGCAGCGCCGCCAACACACCGGCTATGCCACCGAAAAGATGGTACTCGAACGAGACGCCTTCTTCGCTGGGCAACACGCCCCAAAACATGCCGCCAAACAGCAGGGAAGCCATCATCATCAGGGCGATCGAACGTCTATCCCTCCGAAGCATGCTGACCACCAACAGGAAGAAGAACAAGCCATGGGTCAGACCACTCGCGCCGATATGGAAGCTGGGGCGACCAAACAGCCAGACCCCGGCACCGGATAGCAACCATATCGTTGCCAATACCCACCAGCGGGACTTCGGGTAACCGTACAGTAGGGCGGTGCCAAGGATCAGCACACCAAGTGTATTTGTCGCGATATGCGCGAACGAGCCATGTATGAGCGGTCCGAACAAGACGCCCACCAAATGCTGCGGAGAGTGTGGATACACGCCCAGAGTAACGAGTGGCCAATCCAACAGCCACTCCCATAGCTTGATGCACCATAGAAGACTGACAAAGGAGATGCTCAGTATGGCGCATTTACGCAGTATCGGGTCTGAGTGCATTCTCACCACATGGGGTCAGGTACCTAAGAACCAAGGGTGCCTGGGTAAGTGAATTTCACTTGTCCTTTGCCAATGCCAAGCCATCATTCATCAGGGCCCGGTCGCAGATTGCGTATTGTTCACGATGCCGTTACGCGCAGCCGTGATCTCGGCGAGTATCGAGACGGCGATCTCCGCAGGGCGTTTGCTGCCGATCGGCAGTTTGGCCGGCGTCGTTCATCGCCATGAGTGAGCCAGGCGGACGTGGCGACGACCCCCAGGTTCGCAGCACCGTCACCAGCGCGACCCGGTGTCCCGTCCGCAACCAGTCCAGGGCGCCGTTGAGTACCGCGACGTCGTCAGCCTGTCCGCCCATCGCCGACGATACGACCGTCAGGCCCGGCGCAGATCAGCGCCGCTGAGCGGGAAGCGCCGGATGCGTTTACCGGTCGCGGCAAAGATTGCGTTCAGCACCGCTGGTGCGGCGACCGCGATCGTCGGTTCGCCGATGCCACCCCAGAAGCCACCCGAAGGCATGATGATCACCTCGACCTTCGGCATCTCCGAAATCAGCATCGACGGGTAGTTATCGAAGTTATCCTGTTCGACGCCGCCGTTGCCGATCGTGCACTCGCCATACAGCAGGGCGGAGAGTCCGAACACGAAGGAGCCCTCGATCTGTGCCTCGATCTGCTGCGGGTTGACCGCATGACCTGGATCGGTCGCCGCCACGATACGATGGATCTTCAGGTGCCCCGTATCATCGACCGAGACCTCGGCGCAGGCGGCGACATGGCTGGCAAAGGCCTTGCACACTGCGAGGCCGCGATGGACGCCAGGCGCTGCGGGCTTGCCCCAACCCACGCTGTCGGCGACGGCCTCGAGCACCGCGAGGCTCTTCGGATGATCGGCCATCAGGCCGCGCCGGAACTCGAGCGGGTCTCTGCCGGCGGCATGCGCCAGTTCGTCGAGGAAAGACTCCATGTAGATCGCGTTCTGGTTGACGTTGACGCCGCGCCAGAAGCCCGGCGGCACCGGCGGATTGCGCATCGCATGTTCGATCAGCAGGTTGGGTACGCCGTAGCTGATCGCGTGTTCACCCTCGGGCAGCAGGCCCTGAAAAGTGAACATGTCCACGCCGTCCTTCATCCAGGCGGGATTGACGGCGGCGAGGATTGACTGGCCCGAGATGCGGATATGCAGCCCGGTCAGCTGACCCTGGTCGTCGAGGCCACCGACCAGCCTTGCCTTTGTAATGGGGTGATAGTGGCCATGCTGCATGTCCTCTTCGCGGGTCCACAACAGCTTGACCGGTGTGCCGGGCATCTGCCTCGCGATCCTGACGGCCTGTTCAACGAAATCATGAAACGCGCCCCGCCGGCCAAAGCCGCCGCCGAGGTGGATCTTGTGGACCTCGCACTGATTCGCCGGCAGGTCCGCAGCCTCCGCTGCCGCCTGCAGCGCCGCCTCGCCATTCTGCGTCGGACACCAGACCTCGCAGCGTTCCTCGGTCCAGCGCGCCGTCGCATTCATCGGCTCCATGGTCGCGTGATTCTGGAACGGGTAGCGGTATGTCGCCTCGACGACCGTGTCCGCACTCGCGATGGCCTGTTTGGCATCACCCACCCGGTTGCCGACGAAGGCCTCTGCGGCGCTCAATCCCTCGTCGAGCATCGCCTCGATCGACGCGCTGTCGACCTGTTCATTCTGCCCCTTGTCCCAGGTGATCGGTAGGGCGTCCAGCGCGCTCTTCGCCTGCCACCAGGTCTCTGCGACCACGGCGACTGCATCGTCGCCGACGCGCACGACCTTGCGCACGCCGGGGATGTCGCGGACCCGGGTGTCGTCGAAGGACGCCAGTCTGCCACCGAATGTCGGGCATGCCTTGATCGCCGCATTGAGCATGCCCGGCAGGTGCAGATCTGCGCCAAACACCTGCTTGCCGGTCAGCTTGTCGGCGGTGTCCAGGCGCTTGACCGGCTGGCCGATCAGTTTCCAGTCCGCCGGGTCTTTGAGGGTGACCTGTTCGGGCGGAAACAGCTCGGCCGCGGCAGCGGCCACCTGGCCGTAGCTCAGGCTGCGACCGCTCGGCGCATGCGTGATCATGCTGGCCGCGACGGTGCATTCCTGTTTCGGCACGTCCCAGGCATCGGCCGCTGCCTCGATGAGCATCTCACGGGCCAACGCGCCGCCCTTGCGCACATACAGGTGGCTACCGCGGATGCCCTGGCTGCCACCGGTGGAGAAGCTGCCCCAGACACGGTTGCGCGCAAGACTCTGGCCGGGCGTCGGGTATTCGGTCGTTACCTTGGACCAGTCGCACTCGAGTTCCTCGGCGACCAGCTGCGCCAGCCCGGTCAGCGTTCCCTGGCCCATCTCCGAGCGCGCGATCCGGATGATCACGGTGTCGTCCGGCTCGATCACGACCCAGGCATTGACCTCCGTGGCCTGTTCGGTACCACCAGTCTCAGCATGCGCCGGACCGGCGAACGGCAGGTACATGCCGAGGGAGAAGCCGGCACCAACGGTGGTGGTGCCAATCAGGAACTCGCGCCGCGAGACATTCACTTGCATCTTTTTCATCACGCCTTCTCCTTCTTGCCGATCCTTGCGGCCAGATGGATGCCATGGCGTACACGATTGAAGGTTCCGCAGCGGCAAATATTGGTGATATCGGCGTCGATTTCGGCATCGCTCGGAGCCGGATTGCGGGCCAGTAGTGCCGCGGCGGTCATGATCATCCCCGGTTGGCAATACCCGCACTGTGGTACGTCGAGTTCCAGCCAGGCCTGCTGCAACGGATGGCTGCCGTCTTTCGACAGGCCCTCGATGGTCGTGATGCGCTGCGAATCACTGACTGCCGACACGGGCAGCACACAAGAGCGTACGGCCTCGCCATCGATGTGCACCGTACAGGCACCGCACAGGCCGATTCCGCAGCTGTACTTGGTGCCTGTCAGTCGCAGCTGCTCGCGCAGAACCCACAACAGCGGGGTAGAACCGTCAACATCGATGTCGACAGTCTCACCGTTGACGGTAAGTCTTGCCATGTTCGCAACTCCAAGGTCGTTGAGGAAAGCATGCAGCCACTTGGCCATGCCACGTCTTCTGTACCCCGGACCGGCGCCGCCACACTGACCAGAAGAAGGGACGGAGGACGCTTCTCGAATGATCCTGGCGGTATTCTCTGGCGGATGCAAGGGGGGTTCAACAGGGGCTGGACGATCACCATTATGCTGCCGAGCTCGAGCCGAGCCGAGCCGAGCCGAGCCGAGCCGAGCCGGCAAGTGCGGCAAGTGCGGCAAGTGCGGCCGCGGTGGGAAGTCGCACACCCTGGCCGGATCACCGTCGCGTGCGGCAGCGCTGCACGGGATGGTGATTTGGGGTGCACCACCTTGCTCAACACCTACGCGGTGATTGGCCGCGATGGCGAAATGCTCGATCGTCATACAAAGCTGATTCCGACCCACCCCGAACTTATGGTCTGTGGGGGATGGCGACGGAGCCAGTCTGAACGACGTTGATACCCCGGCGTGGTCGGCGGATCTTTTTGGGCCCATCTATGTTCGCTGCAGCACAAAGGTCTTCTTGAAGATGCGCTGAATCGGCCACTCGGGAGGTTGCCGATTACTCACGCCAGCGAACCGCGAGCACAGTCTTCGGTGCTATAGGAGATCTGCGAACAGCGAGGCGATCCCGAGGAAACTGAAGAAGCCGGCGACGTCCGTGATTGTGGTCAGGACGATGGACGAAGACTGAGCGGGGTCCTGTCGAGCTGCAGTCAGCAGCAACGGGATCGCGGCACCTGATACGCCTGCGATCACCATGGACAGAATCATCGATACGCCAATGACGCCTGCCAACCCTGTCGATGCACTCCACACCCAAACGCCGAGTGCGGTGGTGGCTGCCACCGCGAGTCCATTCCAGAAAGCCGTCGACGCTTCCTTGAAAACCACCCTCGGCCACTGTCGTATGCGAATCTCCCGTAAAGCCAAGCCCCGCATGGTTACGGCCAGTGCCTGTGCACCCGTGTTGCCGGACTGACCGGCGACGACCGGCAGCAGCACGGCGAGCGCGGTGTATTTCGCAATAGTACTTTCGAACAGTCCGACAACGGACGCGGCGAGGAACGCCGTAACAAGATTGATCTGTAACCAGGGTAGACGCTTGCGGACAGCGAATGAAACCTTCGACAAGGCGCGTTCGTCTTTGCTTACCCCGACCATGGTTTGCATTGCGACCGTGGCCTCATCTTCCGCGGCGGCCATCAGGTTTCGGTAGCGGACCACGCCGATCAACCGTCCTTCTGCGTCAACGACCGGCAGGTCGGTCAGCTTGTACTGCTCGATGATATCCACCACCTCCTCACGCGGAGCAACGGCGTTAACTGCTGCTCGGACAGGGCGCTGTATTTCTTCAAGGTGCGTCGTTGCGTGTGCCGTCGCGACGTCCTGGATGTCGACCTGCCCTTCGAGCCGGTTATCCTCGCCGACTACATACAGTCGCCGTACCGCCCGTCGACGTAATGAACGGATGCGTGCCAGCGCCTCTCGCACCG
The DNA here is from genome assembly GCA_963808165.1 of uncultured Gammaproteobacteria bacterium. Lineage (GTDB taxonomy): Bacteria > Pseudomonadota > Gammaproteobacteria > Chromatiales > Chromatiaceae > Thiosocius. Next base: position 41,853 of record CAWEET010000005.1, read on the forward strand.
TAGTTTCGCCGCGCATCAGCATTACACGCGGGTCCATCAGTGCGCCGGCGCTGTCTGCCGGGTAGGTGAGAATTGTACGCAGCTCCTGGGCTTCGGACTCGGGCAACATGGCAAGAAATTCGTCGCGGGATTTTTCGTCGCGCATCGCGAGCATCGCGGCCGAACGCGTCGGATCGATACTCCGCAACACCTGCGTCGCCTTGGTTTTGTCCATGGCCTCGAGCGCACGGATACCGATATCCGGTGAAAGGCGCTCCCACACCACCGCCGTTGCGGGCGCTGGGTACCGGCTCAGGATTGCTGCCACTTCCGTCGGTGGCTGCCGCTCCAGCAGGCGTACAGCGTCATCTGGATGGTCTTGCACCAGGTCGCGTTGCAGCACATGAATCGCATTGCTCAGGCTACGTTTCATTCAGTTGTCCTTGGCGCTGTGTTCTTCCGTTCGCCCAGGGCTGACGAACAGGGCGCCAATGGCCAACCAGAAGATGTCGGCGAGCGCAGAGCGTGTGGTAATCAGCTCGTTTCGCTCTACGATCTCGTTTAACAGCTGGGCTTCTTCCCCCATCACGCGTGAACGACGCAAAACACCCTGGAAGATGCCGTTGCGGTTGACTACCGGCAAGCTGTCGTGCTCCATCCACGCAGGATGGTTGGTTACGGTCTGCAAGGCTGCACGTGCATTGAGGACGTGAGCGACCGGCTGCATCATGTGTCGCACGATGCGGCGGTCAGAGTTCTTGAGCAACTCGCAGAGATCGATGATGCCAACGAGCCGCCGGTTTGCGTCGACCACCGCTATCGTCTGGCCTGTGCGCTGCCCGTTGCTACGAAATAGGCGCAGGGCATCCCCTACGCGATGACTCGGCGACAGTGTCAGCACATCATCTTCCACGAAGGCACCGATAACCCATTCGGAGAAGCGCAGACGCAGTCTTATCCGCGCAGCCTTGGGTCTGGGCAACTGACGCAGGATCCCGTGGGCCTCCTTCTCGTCGAACATGCGTAGGGCTGCGACAGCTGTCGGAAGTGCCGTGCGGGTGAGGATCTCGCCTGCCACGCCGGTCGGCAGCGCCGCCAGGCAGCGAGCAGCCGAGGCCGGTACCATGTGTGCCAGCACTTGCGCGGCCAGCGGTCGTGGCATGGCATCGAATGCTTCCGCAGCATCCTGTCGGTCTATCCGTGCCAGCGTCCGGGCTGCAGACTCCGGGTGTAGCGCGAGGTATCCCTTGGTCACCGCATCAAGCATGCTCGTCCTCCTCGTCCTCGAGGATCACAGCAACCTTTTCGAAAAACTGACGTGCCGGCACCCATGCCTCTCCCTCTTCGGTCCCCACCAGCACAGCCACCTGGGTGAGTTCGAGGATCTCGCCCTGAACGCCTTCGATACGCACTCGTTGACCCGGCTGGAACGCCTTGCGCACATAGTGCGAGGCAAGCACATTGCGCACCGCATCGGTGGCGCCGATACCGAATGCCAGCGCGCCGCTGGCGAAAAGTGCTGCAGCGGCCAGGGTGATAATGCTGGCGAACAGCGTTACGTCTAGGCCCAGCTGCGACAGGCTCAGCAGCAGAGTAAAGGCCATGATCAGACCCGCCGAGAGGTGGCCAAGCGTCAAGCCATGCTGGAAGCCATTCGATTCGGCGACGGCCAGGATCAGATTGCGCATGCCGCCGGCGACCAAATATCCGATGAAGAGGATGAAAAGGCTAATAAGCAAACTGGGAAGGTATCCCAGCAGGCTCAGGACCCAGGTGGCGAATGTGTTGAGACCGATCTGTTCGGCTGCCGCGCTGACGGCATAGGCGAAAATCATCCAGAAGGCCACGGTCGCAACAAGGGTGGACACTGACCAGCGCGGTTGTGACACCTCCTGGCCCGTCCAACGGTGCAAAGCTGCGAGGATGGCGTCCAGCCCTTTGCCAAAGCGCATGACCAGCCAGCGCACCATGAATGCGACAAGCCAGCCGAGCAGCAGCAATGCGAGCCCTCCAAGGAGATTCGGCAGAAATGTCTTGAGTGCGAGTGTCAGTTCGTTGATCGCCTGGTCGAGCCAGAGTGCCGGCTGGTCGATCAGGTTGATGCCGACTTCCTGCAATGCCGATGGCGGCGGTGCTGGTGGGGCAGTGGACGGGGCAATGGTGGGCGCGGTCATGCGGTGTCCTTTACGGAGCCCTGTTTGCCAGAATATACCCGATTTCAGCAGGGCAGGCGCAAATGCAGCGGTGGCGTCGGATTGACGGGCACTGCCGAAGATGTCGCCGATGGCGTTGCATGCTGCCGCCCATCGGGCAGTGAGCTGCCGTGTCTGTAAGCATTCCCCGGTCTGCTGGATTGGTCGCTTTCGGTGGAATCATCGACAGTCAGTGTTGTCACCGCGTTGACTCCGCAGAAAATGCCGAAAAATCACTCCCGGCCGAACCTCTTCCTATGACGGTGGCTTAAGGGGAATGGCACTTACTTAGGAGCGCAAGCTACAAGTTGGCCTCGTGATTCCGATCATTTCTTGCGCAAAACGCCGTGAATACGTCCCTGTAGGCTCGACGGCGGCATCCATGCCGCCGACGTTTTCTCCAGAAACGACCGGAATCAGCTTAAGTAAGTGCCATTGAGCTTGAGGGGACCTCGAAAAATGCCGTCCATGGCATTTGTCTCCACGGCACATTCCTGTGCCGTGCGGCCACCTCGATTTTTCATAATGGCGCCCATAATGCTGTACTGACTTGGGCCGCGATCCATTGCCCAGGGAGCAGGCAGTGATATCCGATCGCTTGGTAACTTTTCAGTTGGTCTGGGTCCATCCAGCATGCATCGCAGCTGCAGGGCGTTGACGTTCGCCCGTCGTGGGTCGAGATGGTTTCGTGCTGTTGGACGATGATCGCCCGTACTCGCCGGGTTTCCGCCGCCGGCGCTGCTTTGACGACAGCCTTTATAGACAATCGAATGCCAGAAAAACGTGGCTTTAGCCGACCGATCGTCACGTCCGCCATGGCCGGCATCCAGCGGAAAAGCCGGGTCGAGGGATCGGATCGTGGCCTTCGCCGCAATGACGCGGCTTGATGGCTTTTGGGGGTGACCGACCAACGAGCGGCGGCGATTGGGGCGGCCGCCCAGGGCCGGGAGGCAAGTTCCGTCCCTGTGTGGAAAGCCAGCCATCGGCCCCCAGAAAGGCTTCGAAGTTTCAATCCGCTTTTCAACAAGATATAAGCGGATGGCCAGCTTGTATTCGCAGAACTAACGAATTTATACTCCCATGAAATCAACTAATGACACGCGGAGCTGGGAAATGAAATCACCGATAAAAGTCACGATCACGGGGGCCGCCGGACACATTGGGTATGCACTGGCATTCCGCGTTGCCTCCGGTGAGATGTTTGGGCCGGATCAGCCGGTGATTCTGCGTCTGTTGGAGATTCCGCAGTCACTCGGACCCCTCAATGGCGTCGGCATGGAATTGGAGGACTGCGCACTCCCCCTGTTGCATGACATTGTCCTGACCGACGACCCCCGCATCGGTTTTCGTGAGACCGACTATGCCATCCTTATCGGCGCCAAGCCTCGCAGCAAGGGGATGGAGCGCAAGGATCTGATCACCGAGAATGCGAAAATCTTCTCGGCCCAAGGCAAGGCAATCAACGACCAAGCCTCAGGCGACGCGCGCGTACTCGTGGTGGGCAACCCGGCCAACACCAATGCCTTGATTGCGGCCGCCAATGCGCCGGACCTGAATGGCAAACAGTTCACTGCCATGACCCGCCTGGACCACAACCGTGCTCTGGGGCAACTTGCCAACAAGACGAACAGCCTGGTGGCGGATATCACCCGGATGACCATTTGGGGCAACCATTCCATGACCCAGTATCCGGATGTGAGCAATTGTCGCGTGAAGGGTGCTCCCGCACTGGAACTGGTGACCCGGGATTGGGCCATCGACCACTTCATTCCACGGATTCAACGTCGTGGCGCAGAGATCATCGAAGCGCGAGGCCTCTCGTCGGCTGCCTCAGCGGCAGATGCGGTGGTCGACCATGTGCGTGACTGGGCGCTCGGAACCGCCAAAGACGACTGGGTCAGTATGAGCGTGATGTCAGACGGCAGTTACGGTGTATCCGAAGGTATCGTCTTCTCGTTCCCTGTCACCTGCAAAGCCGGCGAGTATGAAATCGTGCCGGGGCTTGAATTGGATGAGCTGAGCAAGAGCCGGCTCAAAGTCTCAGAGAAAGAGTTGTTGGATGAGAGGGCGATCATCCAGGAGTTGCTGTAACCCGGCGGAAGTTGTCGGTGCGCCCATCGGGCGTGCCGCATTCCTTAAGCGGAATGGCACTGACTTAGTAGCGCAAGCTACAAGTTGGCCTGGTGATTCCGATCATTTCTTGCGCAAAACGCCATGAATACGTCCCTGTAGGCTCGACGACGGCATCCATGCCGCCGACGTTTTCTCCAGAAACGACCGGAATCAGCTTAAGTGAATGCCATTGCCCTTAAGCGCGCGTGCCATTGTGGTCTGTCCCCGGTTTTGAGCGGTTTTGCGGAGGCCCTTGGTTTACCCACGATGTATGGTCGATAATTGCCGCTTACTCATCAACGACCCCACTCCAGAGGAAAGAGCACCATGTTCGGCGAGCGACACGACTTACACCACGAGTTTCCGGAGCACGCGGAGCTGATCCACCGGCTGCTGGGCAGCGACCAGGAGTTTGCTGCCCTGTACAAGGAGTATGACGACCTGGACGCCGAGATCCTCGATCTCGAGCAGAGGGGCGAGCCGGTCACCGACGAGGTGGCAGAGGCGATGAAATACAAAAGGTTACAGCTCAAGGACCGGCTCTACGCCATGCTCCAGGCGCACAGCCAGTAGGCTCAGGGTGCGTGCGGGTCGTCCCCTCGGCGCACGCCGGTTGGCGCGTTCCCAGCGTCTTTTCCTCCACCTGCTGATTGGGGGGCGACCCTTCTTCGGGTGTCGCCAGTACCTCAACAGGGCCGCATTTTCCGAACATGTGGTCGCTGTCGATGGGCACGCGACGGCCCGCAGGGGCCCACCAATCCACGGACGAGGCGCCCCTGGACCAGGGTTCCCGGCTTATCCCTCCAACAGCGCCGCGGCTGTGCTGCGCATCGCCCCGTACCGCCTCAGGGTCGCCGGGGCGGCGGAGGAATAGCGGCACGGGGGGCGGAATTCAGGCCATCGTGCCTGGAAGTGGCTAGTGGCTAGTGGCCGGCCAGGCGGCTGGCTGATGATACCCGGGAAATTTGAACGCCGGGAGTTTATGCTACGCACCCTCGAATTCTTGTATACCTCCTGAGACGACTGAAATGACTGACCTAAGCCTTTACCGAAATATCGGCATCTTCGCCCACGTAGACGCGGGCAAGACCACCACTACCGAGCGTATCCTCAAGCTGACCGGAAAGATCCACAAGACCGGTGAGGTACACGACGGCGAGGCCACCACTGACTTCATGGAGCAAGAAGCCGAGCGCGGAATCACCATCCAGTCTGCCGCTACCTCCTGTCAGTGGGACGGCCACCGTTTCAACATCATCGACACACCCGGACACGTTGATTTCACCATCGAGGTCTATCGCTCCCTGAAGGTATTGGACGGCGGTGTGGGCGTCTTCTGCGGTTCTGGCGGTGTGGAGCCTCAGTCCGAAACCAACTGGCGCTACGCCAACGAATCCGAGGTTGCCCGTGTCATTTTCGTAAACAAGCTGGACCGTCTGGGTGCCGATTTCTACCGCGTAGTCGATCAGGTCGAGAATGTCTTGGCAGCGAATCCGCTGGTCATGGTTTTGCCTATCGGCACCGAAGACGACTTCGTTGGTGTGGTCGATCTGATGAGCATGAAAGCCTTCGTGTGGGACGAAACCGGTCAGCCAGAGAACTATGAAGTCACCGATATCCCTGACGATATGCTGGCCAAGGCGCAAGAGTACCGCGAAAAAATGATCGAAGCTGCGGTGGAGCAGGACGACGACCTGATGGAGGCCTACCTGGAAGGCGAAGAGCCTTCGGTAGAAGACCTGAAGCGCTGCATCCGCAAGGGTACGATCAACCTGGACTTCTTCCCCACCTACTGTGGTTCGGCCTTCAAGAACAAGGGCATTCAGCTGGTTCTGGATGCGGTCGTCGACTACCTGCCAAGTCCGGCCGAGGTTCCTCCGCAGCCGGAAGTGGATATGGAAGGCAACGAGACCGGCGAAAAGGCCATCGTAGATCCGGAGTATCCATTGCGCGCGCTGGCGTTCAAGATCATGGATGACAAGTACGGAGCATTGACCTTTACCCGTATCTACTCCGGTCGCCTGAAGAAAGGCGACACTGTTCTGAACACCTTCACCGGAAAGACTGAGCGTATCGGTCGTATCGTGGAGATGCATGCCAACGAGCGTGAAGAACTCGATTCGGCTCAGGCGGGCGATATCGTTGCCTTGATCGGCATGAAGAATACCCAGACCGGCCACACCTTGTGCGATCCCAAAAAGCCGGCCACGCTGGAACCCATGGTGTTTCCGGAGCCGGTTATCTCGATTGCGGTGAAGCCGAAAGACAAGGGTTCGGTCGAGAAAATGGGCCTGGCTATCAATAAGATGGTCGCGGAAGATCCGTCTTTTCGCGTTGAGACAGACGAAGAGAGCGGTGAAACCATCCTCAAAGGCATGGGCGAATTGCACCTCGATATCAAGGTCGACATCCTGCGTCGTACCCACAACGTCGATGTCGAGGTCGGTAAGCCGCAGGTGGCCTACCGTGAGACAATCACCCAGCGCGTCGAGGATAGCTATACCCACAAGAAGCAGTCCGGTGGTTCGGGTCAGTACGCAAAGATCGACTACGTTATCGAGCCGGGCGAGCAGAGTTCCGGTTACGAGTTTGAATCGGCTGTCACCGGAGGCAACGTGCCGCGTGAATTCTGGCCGGCTGTCGATAAAGGCTTCAAGATGAGCATGGAGCAGGGCACGGTCGCCGGCTTCCCGCTGCTGGACGTCAAAGTGACTTTGGTCGACGGTGGGTTCCATGCGGTCGACTCTTCTGCCATCGCGTACGAGATAGCCGCAAAGGCCGCTTTTCGTCAGTCTGTGCCAAAAGCCAAACCGCAGTTGCTCGAGCCCATCATGAAAGTCGACGTCTTCACTCCGGAAGACCACGTGGGTGACGTTATCGGTGACCTGAACCGCCGTCGTGGCATGATTCAAGGCCAGGAGGCGGGTCCCACCGGCGTGCGTATCAAGTCTGATGCACCATTGTCAGAGATGTTCGGGTACATCGGCGACCTGCGCACCATGACCTCTGGCCGCGGTCAGTTCTCGATGGAGTTCTCGCACTATGCCCCTTGCCCGGCAAACGTTGCCGAACAGGTCGTGAAGGAAGTCGAGGAGCGCAAGAAGAACGCTTGAGCAGCATTCTCCCTGGCATGGAAAAACCGCCGATTCGGAAGGATCGGCGTTTTTTTGCGTCCCGTGTTCAACGTGAATGGCAGTCTTCGCGTGAGGCGAGGGTGCTGTCATCGGCGCCCTGTATCTTGCCGGAAGCGTAACCAGTCAGCGTGCCAGGTTGAGAATCTCAGCGATGTCGCCCCTATCGTCGCCAGCCCCCTCAACATCGCAGAAACTTTGGAAAGAGCATGCGCGACGTCACACCAGCCAGGATTAACTTGCGATATGGGAGAGCATGATGCCGAAAGTACTTGCGTTCGATGTGTACGGGACCTTGATCGACACACAAGGTGTCGTGACCAGGTTGCGGGGGCTTGTTGGCGACAACGCAGAAGAGTTTTCGCGCCTATGGCGGGACAAGCAACTGGAGTATTCCTTCCGTCGTGGCTTGATGCGTTCCTATGAAACCTTCGGTGTGTGTACCAGCCAGGCGCTGGATTACACCAGCGACTGTCTTGATGCGGGGCTTTCTACAGATCAGAAAACTGCACTTTTGGCTGAGTATCGCCGCCTTCCGGCATTCGATGATGTGAAAGAGTCGCTGGCAGGGTTGAAAGCAGATGGAAACTCGCTGTTCGCATTTTCCAACGGTACAGCAGATGCTGTCGACACCTTGCTCAATGCTTCGGGTATCCGCGACCTTTTCGACGGCGTCGTCAGTGTCGATGATCGACAGACATTCAAACCGAGCCCTGATGTTTATGAGCACTTGTTGAATGCCACCGCGGCATCGGCGGACGAAACCTGGCTGATATCCAGCAATCCGTTCGACGTGATCGGTGCGATCTCTTTTGGTCTGCGCAGCGCCTGGGTGCGGAGGTCCAGCAAATCGATTTTCGATCCCTGGGGTATCGAGCCAACGTTGACAATCACGGGTCTTAACGAGCTCGGGCGGTCGTTATAAGTGCAATGGGCAGGTGCATTGGTATTGGCCTGGAGAGAAGAGTGTTCGCCTCGATAGATGACCGATCGCTGATCAGTGCTCCAGGGTCTTGAAGAAGATCGCAGTCAGAAATCCCGCCAGCGTCGCCAGCCCAATCACCGAGCCACCCTCGGTGTAGGCCTCTGGCAACATGGTCTCGGCGATCATTGTCAGCATGGCCGCGGCGGCCAATCCTTGAATAAACGAGATCGAAGTCGGGCTGGCGCCGCTAAAGAACAGGTTGCCCAGGGCTGCGCCGATGCCAGTCATGACCATCAGGCTGGTCCACATGAACAGGACACGATGGAAGGACAGTCCCTGCTGGCGCATCCCCATCGAACTGGACAGTGCCTCCGGGTAGTAGGATAAGAACAGGCCGGCCTGGAAGCCAGGCGTCTGAACGAGGGTCTTCCAGAATGGCGACGCGCTGGATTGCCGGTTGAGCAATCCTGACAGTCCAGGAACCCGCGAGACAGGTGGTACCGTCACGATTCGCTATCGCGTCTTAATCCCAATGGCGGTACATCCCTGTGCCGCGCGGCCACCTCGATTTGTCGAGGCGCCCTTAAGCTGATTCCGGTCGTTGCTGGAGAAAACCTCGGCGACATGGACGCCGCCGTCGAGCCTGCGGGGACGTATTCAGGGCGTTTTGCGCAAGAAATGATCGGAATTACCAGGCCAACTTGTCGCTTGCGCTACCAAGTACGTGCCATTCCTCTTAATCCAGCGGTGTCAGGGTCAATTGATTGCGCTGGTCGTCAAGGGTCATGCGGTACCGCCCCAGAACGTTCATGCCGAGCAGCCGGGTGCCTCCCAGCATGGTGTCTTCGATGAACGCGACCTCCACATCGGTGATGGTTTGGTTACCCAGGCGTAGGGCGTTGAGAATTCCGATCTTGGCCCGCACTTTGCCTTTGGCCGTTTGCACCTGGCGCTCCGCCATGTCGTCTTCTGACAGACCCAGCGCGTCCGCCATGGACAGTGGGAGAACGCTGACACTGGCGCCGGTATCGATCATCAGCCCAACCTGGAGCTCGGTTTTGCTGAGCCCTTCCAGCGTGGCAGTGACCACATGGTGCAGCCCCTGGCGCCGCGTTGCCAATACCGTATCTCTTGGAACTGGCGGCGCCCAGCGCTCTTTTCCCAGCACGATCAGTTTCTTTTCCGCCATCACGTAGTTGTAGCCGTCAAGCACGGCCTGCAGCTGCTGCCGCGGGGATCCTGTGACCGATCTGGGAGGCGCATCCTCGAGTCTGCTCAAGCCCACCAAGCTGAATCCGTTTTGCTCTGCGAGCGCCTGAACCTGAGCGGCGAGACTCCCGTAGCTTGTCGAATCAGGAGAGGCGGCGGTCGCGGCTCCCGGGACCGCCAACAGGACGAGCACGTACCCGAGGATGAACATCCGGCTGAAACTCATTGATCGCGTCGCCATGGCGAAGTTTCACTCCCTGGCTAGGTTTGCGTTCACAAGATACCGGATAAGCGGCGCTTCCGAGAGTACCTGTGCGGATCGCACCCGCTTACGGCCCCTGGCCAACGCGTCCCCTCGCCCCACCGTTTTTGGGCCCGGACGGGGACTCAGTGGCTCGTTCCGGTGTTTCCCGCGGAGTTCAGGCGCCTGCGAATCGCCCCGCTGGGAATGCCCGAGGACCAGGTGCTCAGGGCCTTGATTCAGGCCTGTCTGTTGGCGAGCTGGTTTCAAAGGCCTGGGCATCTGCCTCCACCCTCCGCGGCTTCGACAAGGCGCGATTGCTGGCAATGACCCCGCCGGAGATGGTGGTGCTGGTTGGCGGCATGCGTGTATTGAACACCAACTTCGGACAGACCCGGCACGGTGTCCTCACTGATCGGCCGGAGACGCTGAGCAATGACTTCTTCGTGGACCTGCTCGATATGGGCACGACCTGGAGACCGACCACTGTAGACGAACACAGAGCTGTTTGAAGGCAATGATTGCAAGGCGGGCGAATCGACCCGGACCGGCTGCGGTGTCGACCTGATCTTTGGTTCAGCCCCCGAGCTGCGCGCATTGGCTGAAGGTAACGCAAGCGCGGACTCCCCGGAGAACTTCGTCGATGATTTTGTGGCGGCCTTTTTCGCCTTCCCGCCGGTCTCAGTGTCGGCATCAGCTCAGACCAGCCCGGACAGGCTGAGACACCACATGATGCCCAAGCGCCGTGACCCCCTACGGCTCAAGCCTTGTCTCCTATTCTTGCGCCACCAGGCGCCGGCAGATGTGTTCGAGCATATCGCACCGTCCTGCAGCGTTTCGCCGGCGTCCCAGTTACAACGATGGCTTGTCACGGGTAAAGTATGAAAAGCTGAAATCCAGGTGGCTCGGGGTGTCTGGGATATCCGGGCGGTGCAATTAGAGAGAGGTTGTCGGATGGAAATGGGGATGCTTCTTTTGTCGAATATGTTGAGGCGCTTCATTAAAAAAGGAACGCTGCGCGTGATCGATGCCGATGGGGTATTGAGCGAATTCAAAGGGACTGCTGAGCCAGTCGCCACCATACGCCTTCATGACTCTTCCCTTCCGCTGAAAATATTCCGAAACCCCGAGTTGCATACCGGCGAGGCCTATATGGATGGCACCTTGACCTTTGAAGATTGCACCCTGGAAGATTTTCTCAGCGTTTTTTCTATCAATCGTGGGGCCATCGCGTCCTATCCGATGCAGAAGATCCTGCGCCGCATTTCCCGCGCCGTGCGCTCTGTTCAACAACACAATCCTATTGGCAAGGCACAGAAAAATGTTGCTCACCACTATGATTTATCGGCAGAGATGTACCGTCTGTTCCTTGACGAAGGCATGTATTATTCCTGTGCCTATTTCGAACAAGGAGACGAGACGCTCGAGGAGGCACAGGAAAAGAAAGCTCGGCATATCGCAGCAAAGCTCAAGCTCGAAGATGGACAGCGAATCCTGGATATTGGTTGTGGTTGGGGTGGTATGGCCTTGCATCTGGCGCGAAGAGCCGATGTGGAGGTCTTGGGCGTGACACTTTCCGAGGAACAACACCGTATTGCGATTCAACGGGCAAGGGACGCCGGCTTGTCAGATCGGGTACATTTTGAGCTGCTCGATTATCGAAAAGTGAACGGACCCTTCGACCGCATCGTCTCGATCGGCATGTTCGAACATGTCGGTGTGTCGCACTATGACGAGTTTTTCGGAAAGGTTTATGATCTCTTGAAGCATGATGGATTTGCCCTGCTGCATTCAATCGGTCATATGAGTCCACCTTCAGTGGCGAGCCCCTGGCTGCGAAAGTATATCTTCCCGGGGGCATACTCTCCGGCCTTGTCTGAGACGTTTGCCGCAACGGAACGTCAGCATCTCTGGGTAGGTGATGTTGAAGTATTGCGAGTTCACTATGCGGACACCCTGGTCGAGTGGAACAAGCGCTTTCAGCAGAACAGGGATCGCATCGCGGAAATATATGACGAACGCTTTTGCAGGATGTGGGAGTTTTATCTGTTGAGTGCAGAAACAATGTTCCGCACCGGCGCTCAGATGGTCTTTCAAATGCAACTCTCTCGCGTCCGTGAAGCAACCGGATTGACTCGCGACTACATGTTCGAAACGGAAGCGATGTACCGACGGCAGGATGTCGACAAAGGACACTGAGGATCCCGCCGATCCTCGAGCCAGGGACCTCGAAGCCCGTCGGATATCGGAAGCTTTCCGGTTCCCAGTTTCGACGCACGGTCGCATCACGCGAAGCCGTGGCGAGCCTTGTTGGCGTCTTCCTGTTTCCTGAACTGCAGGAAGCGCGGCAGGAACTTGTCCCAGTCGATGAGGTGGGCATCCAGTTCGGGTCCGTCGATACAGGCGTGTTTGCGCACCATTTTGCCATCGAGTGTGACCGGGACCATGCAGGCGCCGCACATGCCGGTGGCATCCACCATGATTGAGTTGAGGCTGGCCACCGTCTTGACACCGTAGGGCTTCGTGAGGTCGCTGACCGCACGCATCATCAACGGCGGGCCGATGGTGACCACCTCGCCGATTGCGCGCCCGCTGCCGGCCTTCATCGCTTCGAGCATCTCCTCCAGCGGAGCGGTGACAAAGCCGTTGATGCCGAAACTGCCGTCGTTGGTAGTGTAGATCACGTCGAGCAGGTCTGGGTATTCGGTCTGCAACAGGCCTGTGCGACCATCCGGCCTGTGCCAGAACATCAGGTCCCTGGTGCGGAAACCGGAGATCAGGGTGACATGGTTACCCATGCGCAGGTGTTCGCGCATGATCGGGTATACTGGCGGCAGACCGACACCTCCGGCGGTGAACACCACGGTCTCTCCATGCGCGTAGCGATGCAACTCGCTGGGCAGGCCGAGCGGTCCGGCGATACCGGCGATCGCTTCGCCTTCCTGCATCTGGTTGATGTACGCTGAACTGCTGCCCAAATTCTGCACCACCAGGTCGATGGTGCCTTTCTCGGCATCCCAGTCAGCCAGCGTCAGCGGGATCAGTTCGCCCTTGTCCCAGCCGAGCACGCGCACGAACTGGCCGGCGCGCGCCGATCTGGCGATCAGCGGCGCGTTGATCTCGAACTCGACGATGCCTTCGGCAAGCTCGATGCGCCTGAGTATGGTTTTCGGTGACTGGCCCTGTACCGTGTAACGCTCGGCGCTGGCGACCAGCGACCGGATCTCGTCGTTCGAAAAGGTTACCATGCCGGCGATCTCGCGTGCGGCCGCCTGGCCATCACCGGCCGCCCGGATGGCGGTCGAACCGCCCCGGTTGGCATCGCCGCCGGTATAGACATCCTCGATCGAGGTCTCCTGCGAGCCCGCCTTGATCTCGATAGTGCCCCACTTGCTGGTCTTGAGCCCAGGTTCTGAATCCTTGACGATCGGGTTGGAAGCATTACCCAGCGCCATGATCACCAGGTCCACCCGCATCTCCTCGATGTCGCCGGTGGGCACCGGCCGCCGGCGCCCGGAAGCATCCGCTTCGCCCAGCGCCATGACGTCGAGATTGGTGTGGGTGACGAAATGGGTCTTGTCGTCGCCGATGAACTCGCGCGGTGCACGCAGCACCTTGAGTTCGATACCTTCTTCCAGCGCGTGATGCAGTTCCTCGACACGTACCGGCATCGCATCCTGAGTGCGGCGGTAGACGATAGTGACCTGCCCGCCCAGGCGTTTCGCGGTGCGCGCGGCATCCATCGCGGTGTTGCCGCCGCCGATCACGATGACCTGCCTGTCCTTCACCTCGGGCAGCGGTGTCTCGTAGTCTTCCAGATGCGCCTTCATCAGGTTGACGCGGGTAAGGAATTCGTTGGCCGACAGGATGCCGTTCATGTGTTCGCCCGGCACGTTCATGAAGCGGGGCAGGCCGGCGCCGGTACCGACGAACACTTTCCAGAAACCGGCGCGTTTCAGCGATTCCAGCGTGGCGGTCTTGCCGACGATGAAATTGGTGACGAACTTTCCCCCCATCTGTTTGATCTTCATGACCACGTCGTCGATCAGCTCGTTGGGCAGTCGGAACTCGGGGATGCCGTAGCGCAGCACGCCGCCCAACTCGTGGAAGGCCTCGAACACGGTGACCGGGTAACCTTCCTTGGACAGCAGGTAGGCGTTGATCATCCCGGCCGGGCCGGAACCGACCACGGCGATCGGCGGCTTGTCGGCTTTCGCCCACGGATTGACGTAATCGCCGATCTCGGTGTTGGCATCGGGATTGAGGAATTTCTCGCTCTGCGGCAGGTACCACTCCAGCTGACCGATCTCGATGGGGCGCTGATTGAGCGTGCATACGCCCTGGCACTGGATCTCCTGCGGGCACACGCGGCCGGTGACATTGGGCAGTGGGTTGGCTTCCTTGATGAGCTGGAAGGCCTGTTTGAATTTGCCTTCGCCCATCAGGTGGATCATCTCCGGGATATGTATTTTTACCGGGCAGCCGCCTTCGTTTTCACCGCCGTCGATCTTCGGCAAATGGCCCAGTTCGCAGGGCTTGTCATCGCACTGTTTGTCGCGCAGCACTTCCAGCCACACGAGCAATTCGACCTCGCGGAAACTGTAACCCAGGCCCATGTAACCGATGTAACCCTGGTTGACCAGGTCGAAATCCTGCGCGCGCTCGCTCGGTGGGCGGATGTAGGGCGGGATGTTGTTGGCCCCGGGCCAGCCGTCGGACAGGCCTTTGAACATGGGGTAGCGGTCAGACAGGTAAGCATCGAGCGCGCGAATAAACTTGCGTTTGAACTTGAGTGGTATGTTCCACAGGAAACGCATCAGCAGCGTGCTCATGTCGTCGTTGTTGCACAGCAGCTTCCACAGGGTTCGGGTGAAGTTTTCGCCGAGCTCGTCCTGCTGGAACTCCCAGGCGATGGCACTGGTGCCCTCGGTGATGAAAACCTGCTGGAAGAACTGCGGGTCGTTCACCAGGCGCTTCTTCAGCAGATTGACCTGCTTCTGGAACAGTTCCACGGATGCACTGTGTTCCAGCGCCTCCAGCGCTTCCGCAGAGTCATCGAGATGATGGCGGTTGTTCTCGATCTCCAGGCTGGCCTCGTAATAGCGTTGGACATCCAGCTGCTGATAGGCGCAATCCGGATTGTCGCGCAATGACTCCGGCGAATTCTGGTCTGTGTGCTGTGCCATATGTGTTGCCCCCAGGTCTTTGACCTTGGTCTGTGCTATGCCTGTGCCGGCGGATGGAAGCGGATGATCTCGGCATCGCATTCATCGGCGACCCGGGACGCGCGTTGTAGCAGTTCCGACGTGAGTTCGACCCTGTCGAAGACTCCCGGTATCACCCGGCTGACGACCTTGCCGGTGCCTCCGACGACGATGGTCGTTTTCTCGAACAGCTCGCTGACGTCTTGGTAGCAGGCCTTGCAGTTGGTGCATCTGGGCATGTCCACCTCGGCAATCTCGACGGCTTGGCCAGCGCAGACCGCCCCCTGGGCAGATGCCTGCTGTGTCGCGGCCGGGGCCGCCGCTTCGGCCGTGCTGATCACGTTGACCGGTATGTTCTTCAGCGCAGGCGCGGCGGGCGCGCCGGATGCGCTGGCGAGTTCGGCCATGCCCCTGGCGATGGAATCGATGGATGCCTCGCGCGCGACGTTCGACTGCTGGTAGCGCTGCTGCCATTCCTCCAGTTCCTGGTGGTGGCTGGTCTCCATGTTCTCGATGTGCAGACCGCCGAGATATTCCAGCATGCGCCAGTTCCTGCGGCGTTCCGCGGTCAGGCTGATGATGGCATGGGTCATGGTCAGCTTGACGAGCCTGCGCTCCGCGTCGGTCGACCAGACAAAGGGTATCTTGCCGTAGCGCTCGGTCTCGTCGAGGTCGATAAACTCATGGACCGGTACCGGCTCGCCGGCGATGTCACCCGGGATCGGTCGGAAATGCTTGCTGAAGCGGCCTTCCTGCAGCGCGAAATCCGCCGCCGTGTACGGGATCTCGAGCAACTGGGCATTGCCCTCGTCGTCGACATAATCCAGCGTCATGGTGATCCAGTCCTTGCCGATCTCAGGGTTGCCTTCCAGCGAGAAGCGCTCGGCGAGCGTATCTCCACGGCGCGGGTCGTGTACGAACAGGGGATACATGCGGCTCTCGACTGCGAGAATGGCCCGCCGGCTGCCGGCATCATCGGCAATGCCATGCTCGGGCTGGCAGGTGGTATAGGTGTCGAACACCGCCGGCGACTCGTTGTAGGTGAGAAAATCCATGACGTTTTTCATGAAGTGGCTCTGCATCGCCGCGCAGGTCTGGATCACCAGCACGTTGGGGTGGAAGGCGGCGATGAGCCCGAGTTCCTTGCGGTCCTCGTGCTTGCCTCGGTGGGCGACGCCGAAACGGGTCAGGTCCGAATCCTGTGCGGTGAAGCTGGAGGTCGAGGTCTGGCCGCCGGTGTTGGAATAGGCGCCGGTGTTGAGTATCACCACTTTGAGCGGGGTCTCCGACACCAGGACGCGCGACAATGCGCCAAAGCCGATGTCGTAAGTCGCGCCGTCTCCACCCATGCTGATCACCGCGGGCAACAGCGCGCGTTCCTCCTCGGAAAAGTGATGCCAGTTGAAACACTTCAACAGGGTGTCGTGGGTGGCCGGGTCATAGTTGTCCTCCAGCTCGAGACGCGCGGTGCGTATCGCCCGGTAGTCATCGACCGCGGTCGCACACACGCCTTCGAAGATGCCCTTGGCGACCGCCGGGGTATCCTGGAACAGGCTGTTCACCCAGGGGTTCTTGTAAGGGTTGGCGGGGAAGGTGGACGCGTAAACGCTGCTGCAGCCGGTGGCGTTGGCGATGACCGCCCCCGAGGGGCCGTCGCCGGTGGGGCCGCTCTCGAACAGGTACAGGCGTCGCTCCAGCGTAGCGATGGTCTGCTGCATACGCTCGCGCCGCTGCGGGTCCTGCTCGTCGTCCCGCGTGGTTTCGAGCTTGGTGCCAAGATCGGCGATCAGCTTTTCGAGTTCCTGGATGTGCAACTTGCGCTTGTGTTCGTGGATCGCGCGGTTGGTGGCGGTCAGCAGGCGGATGGCAGTGACCTCGCCGCAGCCGCGGCAGGCACCGTGACCGCCGGTCATCGCATAATAGTTTTCGTGATCCAGCATCAGGCGCTTGCTGTCGCCTCCCGGCTGCAGCGCGTTCTCGGTGAAGCGTGCGGCGGTATTGGGGAGCTTGCTGAGGAAACGAAAACTCTGTTCCATCCCGGCCTGGGCAGCACTGCTCTGGCGGCGCGCGCCGAGTGCACCCGGACCGCAGACATCGACGCATTCCAGGCAGCCGGTGCATTTCCAGGGATCGATGGTGACCGAATACAGACCGCCGGTACCGGCAGCCTTTTTCTCCATGGCATCGAAAAACGGCCGTGTCTTTGCAACCGGGAAACACTCGAGCGCCGCGACCAGCCGATCGAAATCGTGTTGCAGACTGGCGTTTTCTATCCTGAGTTCGGGGACCGCCTCGGCGACGATCGCGCTGAAGGTCTTCGGGTCCTTGCTCGGCAGATTGCGGTAGGCCTCGCGGATGGATTTGGTCAACGGGAACACCTGGCTCGACATCTGCTGCCGGTGCGTCTCGGTGATCTCGAGCTGGCCGATCGCCGTCAGCAGGAGGTCATGGATCTCGTGCACGGTGTTGGGAATGGCGGCATCCGGGCACACCACTGCGCATTCCATGCAGCCGGTGCACAGGGGCGCGCTGTACTCGGGCACATCGAGCCGGAACAGGCCCTTGTCTTTCCAGGCAGCGCTGGCCATCGGTTGGAACAGCCCGCTGCCCGGCATTACCGCGGCCTCACCGATACTGCCGTCCTTGAATCGGTCGGCCAGGATCTCCCTGTAGTATTCCGGGTCGAACAGGCCATTGCTCACCGAACGGCCTGTGGCCCGGGACATACAGGCCGAAACCTCGACGCCCTGAGCGGGCTGCACCACCATCAGCTTGTCCGCCTGCTCGAATTCCGCGGTGCTGTAATCGACCTTGATGGTCGCTTGCATGCCGTCGCGCACCACCTTCATATTGCTGTCGACCACGGCCTGGCCCTTGGCGCCGAATTTCTTGGCCACCTGCTGCTCGACTTTCTGCAGCACGGCATCCCCGGCGCAGCCTGCCGCCATGCGGTCGACATGCCCACAGAAGGCACCGATGAAGGCAATGCCCATCATGCGGATCTCGAGTTCGGGTGCCGGCGCATGTTTCTTGGCGACGCCGAAAGCGTCGACGATATACAGCTGGATACGCCTGTCGCGGATCGTCTTGCGCGCATGCGCCGGCAATTCCTTCCACACCTCCAGCGGCGTGTGATGCGACTGCATGATGAGGGTGCCGTCCTCGCCCAGTCCGCGCAACGGGTTGGTGTGGCTGAAAACCTTGTGGTCCGGTGACACCACGATCTCGACATCTTCGAGTTCCGCGTTTGTGATCTTGATCGGCTCGGGGCTGAGCGAGATATAAAAATTGGTCGGCGCGCCGCTCTTCTCCGAACCGTATTTCGGCGCCGACTTGGAATGCATGTCGAGCACGCCGGCGAGAATGTCGGTGAGCAGCTTGCCGGTGGCGACCGTGCCATAGCCACCGATGGAATGGAATCTGATGCGAAAAGCACCCTCCGGCAGCAGCGACGGGTTGTCCTCGGTATCGAAGGCCATGAACTCGGTTTCGGGATAGGCCTGCCTGAGACGCTGCTGGAGTGCGGCATTGGCCGGGGACGGGTGCTTGTCGAAGAACTGCGACCCCAGGTAGAAGAAAGGCACGTTCAGGCTGCCCTCCATGTTGCGGTAGGCCGCGACCAGATGGCGCGGCTGCAGGTCGTGTGCGCCCATGCCGAAGATGCCGGTGCTGATCTTGGGCAGGGCAGTGATCGGTGGTATGCCCTGGTGACGGATCAGGTCGGCATTCTCGGCCGCCTTGAACAGCGATTGCGTGACCAGGTTGGTCAGCGCGTTCACTTCCGAACGCTCCAGCACGGTCACCGCTTTCTTGCCGTCCAGCACGGCGACGAGTTCACCTTCGGGAAACGGCTGCAGCAGTTTGATCGAGACCACGCCTGCTTTCATGCCACGCGCACGCAAGTAGCTGACCACGGCTTCGGCATCATCGGTGACCGAACCCAGGCCGACGATGACGTAGTCGGCGTCCTCGGCCATGAAGGTCTGCACCGGGTGGTAGCAGCGGCCGGTGAGGGCGCCGTATTCAGCCATCGCCTGCCTGACGAAGCGCGGCACCTCGTTGACGAAATGCGTGCGGTGATCGACCAGGCCAGCCTGGAAGTCGGGCTGGTTCTGCACGCCGCCGCTGAGTCCGGGGCTGTTGATATCGACCATCGCCGGCACCAGTTGGCGCGTGCCTTTCTCCCAGGCGTGGACCCACTGCCGGCGCCACTGGCCATGCAGCTCTTCGGGAATCCAGCCGAGGGTCTCGGTGACCAGTCGGCCGTCGTTGTCGGTCTCGATGTCGTCGGCGCGCTGCTCGAGGAAGGCCAGTACTGCGTTCAGATCCGCGGGCAGGATGTCGCCGCGATGCTGCTGCAGGTATTGCTGCAACTGGTAAACGCGTCCCTTGGCCCCGTACAACATCTCCTGTGCCACCGTCGGACATTTGATTCGGCCCGCCGGGTCACCGAGGAACGTCTTGAGCATTTCGGGTTCCGGCAGCAGCGTCTCGCATTGCATGTGGCTGGTGGCGAAACCATCCATCGCGTTGGTGACCGGCACCATCGACAGCGAACTCACCCGGTAGGCGATCGCGGCGAGGTCTGCCGCCTCCTGAGGATTGCTGCCGAACAGGATGGTGTAGCCCGAGGGCAGCAGGGCGTAGACATCGTCGTGCCCGGCCATCACATTCAGCGAATGCTTGGAGACCACCCGCGCGGCGACCTGCAACACGAAGCCGCCGACCTTCTTGCCCACGGTGACATAGTGCGATTCCAGCCCGTACAGGATGCCCTGGCTGGAAGACGCATTGGAGATGAAGCGCCCGCCGGTGAGCGTGGCACCCATCGCGCCGCTCTGCGCCGAATGCTCGCCCTCGGGCTCGAAGAAAAATGGATGCTTGCCCCACACATTGCAGCCACCCTTGGCGCGGTATGCCTCGAACAACTCGGAGATCTCGGTGGAAGGTGTGATCGGGTAACCGATGACACCGCCGCAGACATGGCCCATGACGTGGGCCACCGCACCGTTACCATGAATGACGGCCTCGATTCCGGGGTACTGCACCTTGCCAGCCGGCGGGCGTGACCGCGGCTCGTCTTGGATTGTCCCCGTCGACGAAGTCCCGACGTGGTTTTCGGCTGGCGAGTAGCGCATCATTTTCTCCTGTGCCGGCTATCGTCGGCCGGCGGGCTTATGGGCATTGGGGGCACCTCTAAAAGTAGTCGAATTCGGGCACAATTGGTGCGAAGCGTCGCAACGAAACGGATCGGATACGGCGCCTCGCATCCCTGTATCCCTGCGGCGGAAAATCCAGGCTGTTAGGGCCTGTTAACACTAATCCGGAGCGTGTCGCCGGAGGCCATTTTTTCGCAGATCAAGGCGTAACGAGCGCTGTGTAGCAGGCTACATCAGCGAGGTGCAACGCAGAGCTGTGGAAAAATGGCCCCGTCCCTTCGGGTTGCGCCCCAGAATGGGCCACTCGGTGTTACTCGTCGTTCATTTGGAATGACCAAACTTCACTCCTCGCGCCTTGATTGGCCCATTTTGGGGCAGCAACGACGCGATCCGGATTAGTGTTAACAGGCCCTAGTAGTGTTGGGGGGTGGACAAACCTTGTACGGTGCCTTCAGCCGGAGTAATACCGCTCAAGCTCCCGCAGACGTGGCGCGTACCTGCCTTTGACTTCACGCAATGCCTGCTTGAAATGCCCGCGCAGCGACTTCTTCAGGTGTTCCAGCACCTCTTTTTGTGGCAGGCCCTTGAGCGCCGTGAATATGGCCAGGGCGTAGGTAATATCATGCTGTGAAACGTAGGCTTGGCGTCGCACCACCGGACCACCGCAGCATCCGCCCCGGGGCAAGACCAGCGCGGTGTTGGCGAACATCAGGCCGAAACCGAGGAATACCGCCAGTATCTCTGTGATATGCGGCCAGTTTTCGGCCCCGCCGGGCGGTGGCTCTGTAGCCGATGTCCCGAGGTAGTGGGCCAAGGTGTGGGCGAATACAGCGATCATCGCCTCGGGGTTGTTCAGGTAGGCGGGCTCGTAGCTCAGCGTCAGGCTGGCCGGCGAGGTGTCAGCCGCCACCGCCCGTGAACCTCGCGCACCAGCGACCACTCGCACCTCGGTAGCAGGCTCCAGCACGCAGCTGTCCGGCGGCAGCAGCTTCAGTGGCCAGTGCTGCATACCCGCATAGTCGACCACCCGGTCATAGATCAGGGTTGCCATTTCCTCGGGGTTGTTGGCTCTACCCGGAAAGTGTCGGTTGGAGGGCGTGACCAGCAGGGTCTCGTCGCGGAACATGAGCGGATCGAAGTTTCGCAGGGCCCAGGCATACACATCGAACATCCAGCCGGCATAGGCCTCATCCAGCAGCGGTCGGCGATCGGTTAAACCGAATAACATCAACGAAACCTCTTTTCGCCCCTCTCCACGTTGGAAGAAGGCCTTGGGCAAGCCTGTCAGCCCTGGCTCGGGGGTGTCACGAATCCCCCGGGTGGCCGCAACACCGCGGCGAACCTCTCTCGGCTGAACCTTGGTCCGGGACGGTAGCACAAGGGCTTGTCCCGGCGCTTCTCTAGGGCCTGTTAACACTCATCCGGACCGTGTCGCCGGAGGCCATTTTTTCGCAGATCGAGGCGTAACGAGTGCTGTGTAGCAGGCTACATAAGCGAGGTGCAACGCAGAGCTGTGGAAAAATGGCCCCGTCCCTTCGGGTTGCGCCCCAAAATGGGCCACTCGGTGTTACTCGTCGTTCATTAGCATCGGGGGAGTGCCGGGCGGTCGGCGCAACCTGCCGGGCCGCGGTTGCGATCCGATGGCTTTGGCGTCTTGCTCGACGACCCTGTCACTGCTTGCCCCTCATCCCGTGTGCTTGCGAACATGCTGGCGAACGAGCTGTCGACCGTGCTTGCCTGATAACATAGGAAACGGACCCTCTGAAATGGACCTTCTCGCTTCACCAGCCGACTTGAGGGCACCTCGACAAATCGAGGTGACCGCGCGGCACAGGGATGTGCCGCCGTTTTCAGTCACGATAAGTGATTGAAAATGAAGGGAAGCGAAAACCGCGTTTTTCGCTTTTCCGTGGAGAAAAATGCCATCGACGGCATTTTTCGAGGTCCCCTTGACAGAAGCCAGACACGGGAGAATCAGCCATGGCTTCCATGGAAGAGATTGAGATGGAGAAACGGCGCAAGGCACTCGACAACGATGTCGCTGCGCTCGCAGAAAGGTATCTCAGGGCATTCGAATGGGACATCCCGGAGGCCGATGAGACAAAGGCGCGGCAGATGATCCTCGACGAAATGAAGCTGGCGATCAGGCGGATCGAAACCGGAAACTGAGGCCAGGCTGGCTTCACTCCGCGGCCGTGCGCGTCGAGCCCCGAGGTCGGGCATTGGGATAACTGCGTGAAAAGAATACTCGCCACCTGCCTGTGCGTGCCCCTGTGGGCCTGTTCCAGCGGGTCTGTGGCACAACGTTCACCGGAAGTTCAAGCGCAACCCTTCGCTCCGCACATGCGGCAGTACTGGCAACTGTCGGCAGGCGCGCTGACCCTCGATGCGCAGGGCCTGCAGTGGCGCACTCGGGGCGAGAAATTCGAGCTGTCCGGTGAGTTCGACAGCGTCGATGTGCGTGCGCCCTTTGCGGCGGTCATCACCGACGATGGGCATCGACTGCAATTGCTGGTGCTGGACAGGCAGGGCATTCAGGCGCGCGGCGAATTGGTTTTCGACGACATACTGGCCGACGCTCAATGCCTGTACCGGAGCCCACACACGGGTCAGCTGTACAGCTTCGTACAGGATGGCGATGGCGCCAGCCAACAATGGTTGCTGGCCGACGACCATCGCTTGCTGGCTACCCCGCGCCTGGTGCGCGAGCTGCCGGTACCCTACGGCAGCAGCCTGTGCAGTGCGGATGACGCACGTGGCTGGCTCTACATGGCCGAAGAAGACGTGGGCATCTGGCGGCTGCCGGCCGAGCCGGAGGCCATGCCCAGCCGACAGGCCATTGCCCTTCGGCAACCCTGGGGGCCGTTGTCGGACGAGGTGGAGGCGCTGCACGCACACCCGACTGGCGACCTGCTGTTCAGCAACAAGAACACCTTGTGGCTGTGGCAACCACGAGCCGACGCGCCACCCAGTCCCGATCAGCTTCAGCAATGGCCGCAGCCCTTTTCCGCACCTGAGCTGCTCAGTAGCTGGCAGCGAGGGCAGCAGATCGTCGCGGGCCTGTACGACGACGAAACGCGCCAATGGCTGGAACTGCGGTTGCCGGCTGCAGCCTCACGATTGACCGGCATGGATCTGATGCCCGTGGTTACCGCGGTCGCCGAAACGCCGCCTGCTGCAACGACCGGCGATACCATGGACGACCCCGCCATTTGGGTCAATTCGGCCAACCCGGCAAAGTCCCGCGTTCTGGGCACGCATAAGAAAGGCGGCTTGTACGTCTACAATCTGGCCGGCGAACAATTGCAGTTTTTCGCCGACGGCCGGCTCAACAATGTCGATGTGCGCAGCAATAATCCGACCGGTGGTTACGATCTGGCCGTCGCCACAAAACGCGATGACAACAGCCTGCTGGTGTATGGTATCGATGCGCAAGGCAGGGTAAGAAAGCTCACCCGACTGGCGACCGAATTGAATGCCATCTACGGCCTATGTATCGCGCTGTTCGACGACCGGCACCACATTTTCGTCAACGACAAAGACGGTCGCGTGCAGCACCATGTGTTGGGCTACCGGATCCGCAGCCGGCGCGAACAGCCCGCCGCAAGCCCTGGTCCAACGGGTGAGGTCGACAGCCTCGCGGCCAGACCGAGCAAGGCCGTCTATGATCGCTGGACACTGACGTTGGCGCGGGAATTCAAGCTCGCCTCACAGCCCGAAGGCTGCGCGGTCGATGACCAGCGCCGGGCGATCTTCATCGGCGAGGAAAACCGCGGCGTCTGGGTGGGCGATGCGCGCCCCGGTGCAGACACCCGCCTGCAACTGATCGCCGAAGTTGGCGACACCCTGCACGCCGATGTGGAGGGTATGGCCGTCGCCCAACGCCCGGGCGCGGCATCGCCGGTACTGGTGGTGTCCAGTCAGGGCAACGACAGCTATGTCGTGTACCAGGCCGCACCGCCTTATGCCTATCTCGGCGGGTTTCGCATTGGCATCGATGCAGAAAGGGGCATAGACGGCAGCAGCGAAACCGACGGATTGGACGTCACCAGCGCGAATCTGGGGGCGCGGTTTCCCGCCGGCCTGCTGGTGGTTCAAGATGGCAGAAACCTCATGCCCAGCGAGGGCCAGAACTTCAAACTGGTGGATTGGCGGGCGGTGGTCGATATGCTCGGCTTGTAGAAGAGCGGCGCCCTGGGGGCGGCGTTTGAACCCGCCTGCCGCTCGTGCGAGTTTCTGCAGACGATGTCGCGTGACAGGCCAATGTGCCGCTCAGGCGAGTTCGATCGGCTCAGGCGCGTCGCTGCGCTCACTGACCCGGCCGATGATCGTCGCGTTTGCATAGCCGGCCTCGTGCAGCGCCGCGAGGCATGCCTCGGCGTTGGCCGAAGGTACACCGGCGAGAAGACCGCCGGCGGTTTGCGGGTCGAACAGCAGGGGATACAGGGGGTGCCGGCTGACGCGCTCCAGATCGCGTACGCCGCGCCGCAGGCGCAGGTTCTGCGGCTGCAGTGAAGACAGGATGCCGGCGGCCACCGTCTCGCGGGCACCCTCCAATATCGGCACGCTGTCGACGCTGATCCGGGCATCGACGCCCGCAGCGCGGGTCATTTCGATCAGGTGCCCGAGCAGGCCGAAGCCGGTCACGTCGGTGCATGCCGAGACACCATGCGCCTGCAGGCACCGCGCAGCACTCGCGCTGGACTGCAGCATGGAGTCGATGGCGCCGTCGATCCAGCGGCCCTTGGCACGTCGCCGCATGTCTGCCGCGAACAGTGTCCCGGTCCCGATCGGCTTGGTCAGGATCAGCACGTCGCCCGCACGCAGGCCACCCTTGCGCAGCAGGTGATCCGCGGCAATCAGGCCGTTCACGGTGAGACCGAAGGCCAGCTCGGCCCCCTCGCTGGAATGCCCCCCGGTGAGCACCGCGCCCGCCTGGTTCGTCACCTCCAGTGCGCCCGTCATGACATCGAAAAGCGTCTCTTCCACGACCCGTTCGCGAGCGTAGGGCACGGTCGCAATCGCCAGCACCGACTGCGGCTCCGCGCCCATTGCGAACAGATCCCCCAGCGCATGGTTGGCCGCAATCCGGCCGAACAGGTAGGCGTCGTCCAGGAATGAGCGGAAGTAGTCGACGCTCTGTACCAGCAGCATGCCCTCGGGCACGCGGTAAACCGCGGCGTCGTCCGGCGCGTCCAGGCCGATCACGACGTCTTCACGGTGCTGTTGCGGCAGGCGCTGCACGACGCGACTGAGCACGGTGCTGCCGACCTTGGCACCGCAGCCGCCGCAGCGCATCGCGAGCGTCGACAGCTCCTTGATCGCCTGTTCGTCTGCAAGCCCCGCGGCAAACCGCGGCGCGTCCTCGGCCGGCATCTGCGGCAGCTCGTTGAAGCGTTGCATGAAGCGCCGGTCGATCCAGTCCTTCAGCGTCCACAACCATCGTCCCTCCATCGACCAGTTGCCGCGCGACGCGACCGCGTAGCGATCGCCGGTGCTGATCAGGCCGAGAAAGTTGCGCTGCGGCCGGTATCTGCGGGGTGTCTGCGCCAGACAGGCGCGGCGCAGATTGGCGCTGAGCACCGGCCCCTGGCGCACCGCGAAGACGCCCGACTTGGGGCGGGCATCCGGCAGGTCGGCGACGTCGCCGACCGCGAATACCCCGGGATGCGACACGGATTGCAGGCAGTCATCGACGCGGATAAAGCCGTCATCGTCGACCGCCAGGCCGGATGTGGCCGGCCAGCGCGGCGCTGCGGCCTGGGTGACCCAGAGTACCGCATCCGCCGGATGCGCCTCGTGCCCGTCGACGTGCACCGCATGCGGTGCGACCTCGATCACCCGGTGCCCGGTGTGCAGCACGATGCCGCGCTCGCCGAGGATTCGGGCAAAACGCCGTTGTACCCCACGATTGTGCGTGGCTAGGATCGTGTCGCCATCGGTCAGCAGGGCGTAGTGCACGCGGTCCGGGTCGTCGCCGCGCTCGCCGAGCAGCGTGGCGAGGCGGTGTTGGGTCGACAGCGCCAGCTCCACGCCGCCGGCGCCGCCGCCGACCACGACGACCCGAAAGGGCCCCCGGCTCGCGGCGATGCGTTCCTGCAACGATTGCCACTGGCGCAGCCAGGCGTCGATCGGCTTGACCGGCATCGCGTGTTGCAACGCGCCCGGCACGTCCAGCGTGCGTGGTCGCGAGCCCGTATTGATCGACAGCAGGTCGAACGGGATCGGCGGGCGCCCGCTGGCGATCACCTGGCGATGCTCGAGGTCGAGACCTTCCACCTCGGCGTGGTACAGGCGCGCCGAGGCGAAGCGCGCCAGTGGGCCGAGATCGATGTGACAGTCGTCGAAACCATAGTGTCCGGCGACGTAGCCCGGCAGCATCCCCGAGTAGGGGGTATGGATGTCGCGCGTGACCAGCGTCAGGCGGACCCCGGGTATCGGCTGCATGCCGAAGCGCCGCAGCACCGAGACGTGCGCGTGTCCGCCGCCGACGAGCACGAGGTCCTTGACGACGGGTGTTTGTGAAGCCTGCATATCCAACGTTGCTCGTCGAGGGTCGAATCAGAGGGCGCAGGTCCGAAAACCCGCGAACACGTCGTTGCGCTGCGGTCCGTAGTAGTTGCGCCAGGTGTTGCGTATCATTCGCGCACGCGTGGGCCAGGCGCCGCCGCGCAGCACACGGGTCTCGCCAAACAGGGGCTGCGAATAGTCGCCGTACATATCCGGGCTGAACCCCGGATAGGGCCCGAACAGCGTATCTGTCCACTCCCAGGCATTGCCGATCATCTGGCGGCAGCCGAACGCGCTGTCGCCGGCCGGCAGTGCGCCGACATCGATCGTCTCCAGCGCATAACCGTCCAGATTGGCCATCTCCGCGGTGGGCCGGGCCTCGCCCCAGGGGTAGGTTCGTTTGGCCATCGCCAATCCCACCCCATCCGGCGTCGGCTGTGCGGCGGCCGCAACCTCCCATTCGAGTTCGCTCGGCAGGCGGCGTCCGGCCCAGCGGCAATAGGCCCTCGCCTCGAACCAGCTGACATGGATCATGGCCGCATGCGGCCGCAGGGCCCGCCAGACGTCGAAGCGGCGCTGTTCCCAGCCATTGTCGGCGCGGCGCCAATAAACCGGATGCTCGAGACCCTGGCCGACCCGCCAGTCCCAGCCTGCCTCATCCCAGAATTCGCGGCTTTGGTAGCCGCCGGCGTCGACGAAGGCGGCGAACTCGCTGTTGCTCACCGCCGCGCGTGCAATGCGGAAGGGTTCGACATCGCAGACATGGCCGCACTTTTCGTTGTCGAACACGAAGCCGCTGTCGGGTGCGGCACCGAGCAGGAAACGACCACCGGGGATCTGCGCATCGCCGGCGAGGCTGCTGCCACCCGCCGGGACCTGAGCGGGTGCAGCGAAATCGGGGGCGGGATACCCCAATGTCTGGCGCGTGTAGGTGAAGGCCTCGGTATGCATGTCTTCGTGAAAGATCGCGTACCGCGTGAGATAGTCGCGCTGTGGGTCCGCCGGGTCCTGCTCCAGATGCCGGCAGACCCGGGCCTGAACCTCGCGCATGTAATCGAGCGTTGCCGCGAGATCCGGGAGCGGAAGGTCCCAGCGCGTGTCATGGGCGATCGTTATCGAGTCATACAGCGCGTCGGCCTGCGCCAGGGCCGGCGCTTCGCCGAGGTGCTGGCGCAGCACCCAGTATTCATAAAAATACGCGGTATGAGCTATCTCCCAGCGCAGCGGATTCACGATATCCAGCCGCGGCCCCATCATCTGTGCGTCATCCAGCCCCGCAATGAGCTGCAGGGTGCGCTTTCTGGCGTCTCGCAACTGCGCTGGCAATGATTCGGTCATCGGGTATGCACTCGTAAGGGGCGTGACTTGATGTTCTCAAGGACCGGCGTCAAAGTCACACCCAAATGACTCTGACAGATCGGCGGGCCGCGCTGCGATTGAGGGCGCCGGCTCCCCCACCATGGATGCCAACAGCATGCACATCCTACTCGTCACCCCGGCGCCGGCAGGATCCCTGTCCGGCAACCGGGCCACGGCCAATCGATGGGCGCGCCTGTTGCGCTCGCTGGGCCATCGTGTGGATGTCGTGGTCGACTACCAGGGTCAGGGCGCCGACCTGATGGTTGCGCTGCACGCCTGGCGCAGCGCCGCCGCGATCCAGGCATTCTCCCGCGCCCATCCCGACCGGCCGTTGATCGTCGTGCTGACCGGGACTGACGCCTATCGGTTCATCCACAGCCATCCGGACGAGACGCGCGCCTCGCTGGTCGCAGCAGACCGGATTGTCGGTCTGCACCGTATGATCGCTGCCTGTGTGCCGGCTGACCAGCGTCGCAAGCTGCGGGTGATTTTTCAATCCGCCAGGCCGCTGACGGGTCGCAGGCCACCGCGAACCGTCTTCCGTGTCTGCGTCGCCGGTCACTTGCGTGATGAGAAGGACCCGTTGCGCGCGGCCATGGCGGTGCGCGACCTGCCGGCAGGCAGCCGAATCCGTGTCGACGCCTATGGCAGGGCGCATAGTGAGGAATGGGCCGGCGCGGCCCGCGCCGAGGCGGCGACGAATCCGCGCTTTCGCTGGCATGGCGAGATTGCGCACGGGCGGCTGCGTGACGTCTATCGACGTTCGCACCTTCTCGCCCTGACCTCTCGCATGGAGGGTGGCGCCAACGTGATCTCCGAGGCGGTGATGGCGGACCTGCCTGTGCTTGCCTCGCGCATCCCCGGCTCGGTCGGGCTGCTCGGCGAAGACTATGCCGGCTACTACCCGGCCGAAGATACCCGGGCCCTGCGCGAGCTGTTGTTGCGGGCTGAGACGGACGCCCGGTTCTATGCCGGTCTCGAGACGGCCGGTCGCTCGCTGCGGCCGTTGTTCAGCGAGCAGGCAGAGACGACCGGCTGGGCCGAACTGCTGGCCGAACTGACCTGAATCGGGGCGGGCATTTCCGAAAGGACTCCGCGAACAATGCAGTTGCGGCAGTGGTTCGCGCACAGGGCGCATCCACCGCCCCGATTGGCGACCGGCTCGGCAGTGGCGCACGCGGCAGAACGGCCGGTCAGAATGAATTCTCGGTAACCAGCGCTTCGAGCGGCAGCTGGCCAGGCTTGGGCCATGGATCCTTCGTGCCTTTTCCGATCGCTACCATCGGCCCCATGACGAAGTCGTCCGGCAGCCTGATCATTTCAGCGACCTTGTCGATGTCGAATCCGATCATCGGGCAACTCTGGTAGCCCATCTCCTGGGCGACCAGCATCATCGTCTGCATCGCCATGCCGATCGAGCGTTGCGCCTCGTCGCGCTGCAACCATTCGCGCCCTTCGTGGAAAGGGCCCATCCAGTTGACCAGCAGCTCGGAAACCTCTTGCGGCGCAGCGGTCCAATAGCGCTCCGGATTCTTCCGCCAGGCCTTGGTATCGGCGGTGAAGAGCACCAGCAGTGAGGCATCGGTCATCTGAGCCTGATCGTTTCCGTAGTCCTTGCGAATCCTGGCCCGAAGCTCCGGATCGCGCAGAATCACGAACCGCCAATGCTGGGCATTGAAACTGGTAGGCGCCTGGATCGTCGCCTCCAGCAGTTTGCGCTCTTCGTCCTGGGTCAGTGCATGTCCGGCGTCGAATTGTTTGACGGCACGGCGGCTGTATACAGCTTCCAGTGTGTTCATGTTTTACTCCAGCTGGTCAATGGTCCGTTGGTGTTCAAATACCCGGGGTGGCCTGCGTGTCGGCGAAGCGGGTAACAGCGTTGAGACCGCATGGCGTGGTCGGGCTTACCCTCGTTCATGGTTCGTCTCGTCGTGTGCGGCGCGCACAGGCCTCGATCAGTCACTGCGAAAACCGGCGGCCTTGTGTGAGCCATCGCAGAAGGGCTTGTTGTTCGATGCGCCACAGCGGCAAAGTGCCACCTTGTCGCCGCGCCAGGCCGGGCGGCCGCTGCCGGAGGTCAGGGTCACGCCGCCGGACAGGACCAGCGGGCCGTCCTTCAGCGGTGTGATCTGCAAGACGCCTTTCGGTGCATCGAACCCGGTGCCCTTCTCGCCGATCGCGCCATAGTCCTCGAACCCGGCCTTGAGATGGCTGTTGTCACAGAACGGCTTGCTCCTGGACTGCCCGCAGCGGCAAAGGGCCGCACGGTAGCGGACACCGGGCATATCATCCGGTGCGCCCTCGATCGCCAGTTCTCCCGACACGTAGAGTGGACCGTTGTAGCTGACCTGCACCTTGTTCGTCTGACCGGCCTGTTCCGCATCGCCGGATCTGCTCGTATAGGTCAGGGCGCCGCTGGGGCAGCGTTCGCAGACCTCGGCAACCTCGGCCGCGCTTGTCTTGTCTGGCAGGCACCAGGGATCTCGACCGGCTACGAACAGTTCTCCCTCGGACTGACCGCATTCGCCGATATGGATGCACAGTCGTCGATCCCAATGCACATCGATGGTCTCGCCCGGAAAATCGTAGACTTTCTTCTCACTCATGCTCTCGCTTCCTTTGATGGTGGAACCCTGGGTCTGCCGGGCAGTATTCCCACCGTAAGGTTCGTGCGCATAAGCTAGTGAATAGCTGGAACAAGATAAACAGCGTTTTACGCAATGGATTTGTGCGCCTGCTGCAACGATCCGTTTATAGGCCTGCTCGGCGCGTGGAAGGTGGCGATGCCTGTGGCCGGACTCGTGGCGATTCGGTCATCGACGACGGGATTCTGCATTTCGTTGTTCCGATTGGCTTTTCGGAAAGCGCTGTCGAGATCCCGATCCATGTCTACGCCATGACGACATCGTGCCAACCCCATGTCGAAGTGCGCGGGCGTCTTGACTTGTCGATCCGACGGGCAGTCCGGCACGTGGCAACAAGGCGGGCAAAACCGACCCGCGTGCCTGTCGTGGAGCACGCAAAGCAAGGAGCGACCGCGCGTCTCCAGCGATGAGACAGCCGCATGATGGCACCGTTGGCGGGTCGTTGCGACGGGCGTTACGCAGGTTGCTTCCAGGCCGGCTTGCGCTTCTGCATAAAGGCGTCGATGCCTTCGGCTGCATCCTCATGCATCATATTGCAGGCCATCACCCCGCTGGCATAGTCGTAGGCTTGCGCCACCCCCATCTCCAACTGCCGGTAGAACATCTCCTTGCCGGTACGGATCGCCATCGCGGATTTGGCGCAGATCGCGTCGCACAGTCGGGTCACCGTCTGATCCAGCTGTTCAGCCGGCACGGCATGGTTGATCAAGCCCTCCACGACCGCCTGCTCGGCGCTGATGAACTCGCCGGTCAGCAGCATCTCCAGTGCCCTCTTGCGACCGACATTGCGCGCCAGCGCGACGCTGGGCGTGCTGCAGAACAGCCCCACGTTGATGCCGGAGACGGCGAATCGGGCCTTGTCCGAAGCCACCGCGAGATCGCAGGAGGCGACCAGTTGACACCCGGCCGCGGTGGCGACGCCGTGCACGCGCGCAATCACCGGCTGCGGCTGCCGCATGATGGTCTGCATCAGCACGCCGCAGCGGCTGAACAGCCCCTGGTAGTAGGTCTCTTCGGGGTGGCCGCGCATCTGTTTCAGGTCGTGACCTGCGCAATAGGCGCGCCCGTTGGCGGCCAGTACGATCACCCGCACCGCCGAATCCTGCGCCACGGCGTCCAGCTCCTGTTGAAGGCCGTCCAGGAGTTCATCGGACAGCGCATTGAACTGGTCTGGTCGATTCAGTGTGAGCGTCACCACGCCCTCGCCATTATCGGTCTTCAGAAGTACCGAATCCGCCTCGCTGCTCATATCCCCTCCTTTCATTTTTCGTCTGTTCGACAGCCTGAGAATACCGGTGCACGTCGCGCCGCCCAGCGTCACCCTTCGGCAAGGTATCATTGAAATGGCCCTGGCGGCGTTGGGGTAGACTGGCGGCGGCGGACTATCCGGCCGAGGTCCGCGTAACCGTGCAGCGGCGGCGTGGCTGGTGTCGACCATCTGCGCCGCGGGAGGCCCGCTGCCGAGGGTTTCGCCGGGGGGCTGCCGGAAAGACCCTAATAATTTCGCTGTTTACGGCCTATACCTTAAAGGTCCGGCCTGACACTGGCCCAATTCAATTGACTCTTGGCAAGATTTCCAGATCAAAAGGAGAAAAACGGATGCGAAGATTCGAAAAGATTCTGGTTGCGATCGATCTGGGGGAGGACAGCTCGTGGAAGGATGCGCTGCCCACGGCGGTCGACCAGGCGCAACATGCCGGTGGCAAACTGCACATCGTCACCGTCGTCCCCGAACCGCCCCCGCAGCTTGCCTGGTTGCCGGAGGACTACAGCAGCAAGATGATCGCACACGCCGAATCGCAACTGGCGAAGCTGATCGAAACCAACGTTCCGAAAGAGATGGGGGCCCAGGCGCACGTGCGCCAGGGAACGATCTACAGCGAGATCGTCAAGCTTGCAACTGCTATCGACATCGACCTGATCGTCATGGCCTCTCACCGGCCCGAGCTCAAAGATTATCTGCTGGGTCCGAATGCGGCGCGGGTTTTGCGTCATGCCGGGTGCCCGGTATTGGTCGTTCGTTGATTGCGTCGACATTGGCTCATTCAAATCTTGCCATACAGCGGGTTCGGTCTGGTGCTTCAGCGCTGCCCGAATGGCCTGTGATGGCAGCAAAAAATACCCACCATCCTTTGCGCGCAAGCGCTGTTTCGCCCGGCAGTCCGTGGCGTTTTTCCCAAGGGGATGTGTCTAAAACTGGAGGATTTGCTTCGTGGAAGCTCTGACAAATGCGGTAAGCGCGATCAATGGTGTGGTCTGGGGCCCGGTGATGCTGGTGCTCATTCTTGGTACCGGCCTTTTTCTGCAGGTGGGCCTCAAGTTTCTGCCGATACGCAAACTCGGCTACGGCTTCAGCCTGTTATGGAAGGGGCGCGTGCCTCCGCGCGGGAGAAAAGGCGAAATCAGCCCATTCAATGCGTTGATGACGTCTCTGGCGGCGACCATCGGCACGGGTAACATCGCCGGCGTCGCGACCGCGATCTTTCTCGGCGGACCGGGCGCACTCTTCTGGATGTGGTGTACCGCGCTGGTCGGTATGGCAACCAAGTTTGCCGAAGCCGTCTGTGCGGTGAAGTACCGGGAAGTCGACGAACTCGGCAACCATGTCGGCGGCCCCATGTACTACATCAAGAACGGTCTGAGCAAAAAGTGGCTGTGGCTGGCGCCGACGTTCGCCGGGTTCGGGACGATCGCCGGCTTCGGTATCGGTAACACGGTGCAGGCGAACTCGGTCGCCGATGTGCTGAGTTCCTCCTACGGTATCCCCGCCTGGGCGACCGGCGTGGTGCTGCTGGTGATGGTGGGCGCGGTGATCCTTGGCGGTATCCGGCGTATCGCGCAGGTTGCCGGCAAGTTGGTGCCCTTCATGGCGATTGCCTACCTGTTGGCTGGCCTGATCGTGCTGGGTATCAACTTCGCCGAGATACCGGCCGCGCTCGGGTTGATTTTCACTCACGCCTTTACCCCCACGGCGGCAACCGGCGGTTTTGCCGGGGCGGCGGTGTGGGCCGCAATCCGCTTCGGCGTTGCGCGCGGGGTGTTCTCCAACGAGGCCGGCCTGGGGAGTGCGCCGATCGCGCACGCGGCAGCGCAGACCAAGGGCCCGGTGAACCAGGGTCTGGTTGCGATGTTGGGTACCTTCATCGACACGCTCATCGTGTGCAGCATCACCGGCCTGGCGATCATCACCTCAGGCGCCTGGACCTCCGGTGAGACCGGTGCGTCCCTGACCTCCGCGGCGTTCGAGGCCGCAATACCCGGCGTGGGTGCGCACGTCGTGACCATTGCGCTGGCCGTTTTCGCATTCACGACCATGCTCGGTTGGTCGTTCTATGGCGAAAAATGCGTGGAGTATCTGTTCGGCGTGAAGTCCATCCAGCCTTTCCGTATCCTCTGGTGCCTGGCGGTACCACTCGGCGCCACCGCCGACCTGGGTTTCATCTGGCTGCTGGCCGACACCTTGAACGCCCTGATGGCGGTGCCCAATCTCATCGCGCTGATACTGCTGAGCCCTGTGGTGTTCAAGCTGACCCGGGAATTCTTTGCCAGTGGCGGGGCAAGTGAAGAGAAGGCGGCGGCCACCGCGGACTGAACCGTGGACAGGGAGGGCACCGGGCCGCTCAGGCCCGGGTACCCAGCAGCGGGCCTGAGCCGCAGCGCTCGACAGGTGTGTTGCGCGTCGCAGTCCTGACCGGGGCGGCGCGAGGGGCCTAGAAGAAAGCAGCGTTTGCCAGGGTGGCGAGGATCCGCGCCGGTCACCGGCGTGGTCGTCCCGGGGGCGTCGTAACAGCGATGGCCTCGATCGGGTGAAACTCAACAGTTGATGACAGGGCATGGGGTATGAATATCCAGACACCTTACCTTTTGTTTCTGGGCGATGCCGCAGATCCCCTGGCTGCCAAAGTGGCCCAGGGGATCTGCGACTGGAGGCCCGACAATGCGGTCGGTCAGTTGCGAATGCCGGGTTGTAACGCCGATCTGGGTTTGCAGGATATGACCATTGCGCAGGCGGTTGCCGCCGGTGCAAAGACGCTGGTCATCGGCGTGGCCAATCGCGGTGGTGTGATTTCCGATGCCTGGGTGGCAATCCTGCGCGACGCCCTGGCCCAGGGCTTGGATGTCGCCGCCGGTCTGCACGAGCGGCTGGCCGACGTCCCCGGCTTGAAGGCCGAAGCCGACCGGCTGGGCCGCAGCCTGTTCGATGTGCGCCACCCGACCCGGACGTTCGACGTCGGGGCCGGAGTGAAGCGCAGCGGCAAGCGCCTGCTGCCGGTGGGCACCGATTGTTCCTGCGGAAAAATGTACGCCGCGCTGGCGATCGAGCAGGCGATGCGGTCGCGCGGCATCAACGCGGATTTCCGCGCCACCGGTCAGACCGGCATCCTGATCACCGGTGCAGGCGTTTGTGTCGATGCGGTGGTGGCCGATTTCATCTCCGGCGCGGTCGAATGGCTGTCCCCGGACAACGAAGACGATCACTGGGACATCGTCGAAGGCCAGGGCTCGCTGTTTCACCCCTCGTTCGCCGGCGTCACGACCGGGCTGATTCACGGTGCCCAGCCGGATGCACTGGTGCTGTGCCACGAACCGACACGGACCCACATGCGCGGTCTTCCCGATTTCCCGATTCCCGACCTCGGCGAGTGCATGGACGCCTCACTGCGTGTGGCCTACCTGACCAACCCCGAAGCCAGGTTCGTCGGTGTCGCGGTGAATACATCGAGACTGGGTGAACGGGAGGCCGATGATTACCTGAAACGGACCGAGCAGGAGCTGGGCCTGGTGACGGTCGACCCCTTGCGCAACGGCGTGGCACGCATCATCGACCAGTTGCCCTGATGGCCGAACTGTCCGTCAGCGCCGAATCCTGGCCGATCCGCGGCAGTTTCAGGATTTCGCGTGGCGCCAAGACCTCGGCCGATACGCTGCGGGTCGAGTTGCATCACGGTGGCTTCCTGGGACATGGCGAATGCGTCCCCTACGCACGCTACGGTGAATCGCGTGACTCGGTGATCGGGCAGATCGAGTCAGTGAGGCAGGACATTCGCAACGGCATGGAGCGGGTGCAGCTGCAACAGCAGTTGCCGCCGGGTGCGGCGCGCAATGCATTGGACTGTGCGTTCTGGGATCTGCAGGCGAAGATGTCGCGGCAAGGCGTCTGCGAACTGCTCGCAGTGCCACGCATGCAACCGCTGACCACCGCGTACACCCTGTCTCTGGACAGCCCGGCGAACATGCACAGGGCCGCGCTGGAGCATGCCGACCGGCCGCTGTTGAAGCTCAAGCTCGCCGGTGACGGCGACATCGACCGCGTGCGCGCCGTCCGCCAGGGCGCGCCGACAGCGCGCCTGATCGTGGACGCCAACGAAGGCTGGGACGTCGGCAGCTATCGCGCGATGGTGCCCGAGTTGATGCAACTCGGGGTGGAAATGATCGAGCAGCCGCTGCCTGCGGCGCAAGACGAGGCGCTGCGCTCGCTGGACCGGCCGATAGCGATCTGCGCCGACGAGTCCTGCCACGCAACCGGGTCCTTGCCGCAGATCGTCGACCGATACGACATGGTCAATATCAAGCTGGACAAGGCCGGTGGCCTGACCGAGGCGCTGCAACTGCGCAAGGCCGCCGAGGCCGAGGGGCTGCAGATCATGGTCGGCAGCATGCTGGCCACTTCGCTGGCGATGGCGCCGGCGATGCTGCTTGCACAGGGCGCCGCGATCGTGGATCTGGATGGCCCGCTGCTGCTGGAACGCGATCGCCGGCCGGGACTGAGGTTCGAGCGCAGCCGGGTGTTTCCGCCGCCGCCCGAGTTATGGGGGTGAACGCGTCGTGGGTACGACGCATTCGTCCGGGTCTGGATTGTCAGGAGAATGGGAATGAGCCGAATCGTCTATGTGAATGGCAGCTACCTGCCGGAAGAACAGGCCAGGATATCGGTGTTCGACCGCGGCTTTCTGTTCGCCGATGGCGTCTACGAGGTGTCGTCGGTATTGCGTGGCAAGCTGATCGACAACCGGGGACACCTGGCGCGACTGCACCGGTCCCTCGGCGAGCTGGACATGGCGGCCCCCGCCGGCGATGCGGACATCAAGGCGATACAGCAGGCGCTGATCGAGAAGAACGCGCTCGACGAAGGCCTGGTCTACCTGCAGGTGACGCGCGGTGCCGCCGACCGCGATTTCGCCTACCCCGAGGGCGTCGAGAGTTCGCTGGTGATGTTCACGCAGCAGAAAGACTTGATCGACAGCCCCCAGGCCGCGAGCGGCATATCGGTCATCGCGGTCGACGATATGCGCTGGCGCCGCCGGGACATCAAGACCGTCGGTCTGCTGGCCCCGTGCATGGCCAAGATGCAGGCGAGGGCCGCCGGGGCCGACGATGCCTGGCTGGTCGAAGACGGCTACGTGACCGAGGGCAGTTCCAGCAATGCGTTCATCGTCGACCCGGACGGGGCCTTGATAACCCGTCAGCTGGGCAACGAAATCCTTGCCGGCATCACCCGCAAGGCGGTATTGCAACTGGCCCGGGAACAGCAGTTGCGGATCGAGGAACGACCGTTCAGTGTCGAAGAGGCCCGTCGTGCCGGCGAGGCCTTCATCACCTCGGCGACGACCTTCGTGATGCCGGTGATATCGGTCGATGGCCACCCGATCGGCGACGGCCGGCCGGGCCGGCTGACCCGGCGTCTGCGCGAGCTGTATATCCAGACCGCCCTTGAATCGGTCGGCGACACCACCATTTTGGGCATCTCTAACAATTCTGGATGAGTGAATTGAGCGACAGAATTCGTCAGCTCAAGGCGAAGATCGCACGTAATAGCGAGCTATTGCGAAGATCTTCAACATAGAGATGGCGAGTTATGTCGTTCAAGGTGCCTGTCCATGAATTGTTAGAGGTGCCCTTAACTGTCCGCGATCATCGAACGGGGGCAGGCGCGGCCATCGGGGGCGAACAGGTGGCAATGCCCGGGCGGCAGCATGATACCCACCTGCTGCCCTTGCGCCGGCTCGGTGCCAGGCGCCAGCTTGGCGGTGAGCAGCCCGTCGCCATCGCCGGCGCGCAGGAACACCAGGCTGTGATCGCCCAGCTGTTCGCGCAGCACGACTGTGCCGCGCAGTGCGGCGTCTTCCGGGCCAACCAGTTCAACGTGCTCCGGTCGTATGCCGCAGGTCACCGCCACGCCCACCGGCAGGGCCGAGGCGTCGACCGCTGCCTGCTGGGCCTCGCCACCCGCCAGTGCCAGTTCGGCAGGCAGCGTGGCCCGTTGCAGAAGGGCGGGCAGAAAGTTCATCTGCGGCGAACCGATGAAACCGGCGACGAAGCGGTTGGCCGGATGGTGGTAGAGCTGCAACGGCGGCCCGACCTGTTCCACCCGACCCTCGCGCAGCACCACGATCTTGTCGGCCAGCGTCATGGCCTCGATCTGGTCGTGGGTCACGTAGATCATGGTGGCCTGCAGTCCCGCATGCAGCCTGGCGATCTCCACGCGGGTCTGCTGCCGCAGGCCGGCATCGAGGTTGGACAGCGGTTCGTCGAACAGAAACACGCGCGGTTGGCGCACCATCGCCCTGCCGATGGCCACGCGTTGCCGCTGCCCGCCCGACAGCTGTTTCGGCAGACGCTCGAGCAGGGTTTCGATCTGTAACAGCCGGGCCGTCTCCTCGACCCGCTCGCGGACGGCCTGGCGCGACACCCTGGCTTGCTGCAGCCCGAACGCCATGTTCTGGAAAACCGTCATGTGCGGATACAGGGCGTAGGACTGAAATACCATCGCGATGCCGCGCTGCGCCGGCGGTCGGTCGTTGACCGGCTGCCCGGCGATCCGGATCTCGCCGCTGCTCACGTCCTCCAGTCCGGCGATCAGGCGCAGCAGCGTCGACTTGCCGCAACCGGACGGGCCAACGAAACAGCAGAATTCGCCCGCGGCGATGTCCAGGTCGACCCCGCGGACGGCCTCGACGTTGCCGAAGGCCTTGCTGACCCGATGCAGACTGACCGCTGCCACCGGTCAGCCCTTCAGTGCGCCGGCGGTCAGGCCGGCGACGATCCGACGCTGAAAGACCAGCACCAGCATCACCACAGGCACCGTGACCACCACCGAGGCGGCCATGATGTTGCCCCAGGGCAGTTCGTAGCGGCTGCCGCCGCTGATCAGCGCGATCGCGACCGGCACGGTGCGCTGTTCGTCGGTCAGGGTGAAGGTCAGGGCGAACAGGAATTCGTTCCAGGCCTGGATGAAGGCCAGCAGGCCGGTGGTGACCATGGCCGGCCACAGCAAGGGAAGGAAGATGCGGGTGACGATGGTCCAGGGCGAGGCCCCGTCGACGATCGCTGCCTCTTCCAGCTCCTTCGGCAGTTCACGCATGAAGGTCGTGAGTACCCAGACCGTGAACGGTAACGTGAAGATCAGGTACGCAAACATCAGTCCCACGAGATTGTTGTAGAGGCCGAGGGCGCGGATCAGCTCGAACATCCCGGACAGGACCGCGACCTGCGGAAACATCGACACCGCGAGGATGGTCCCCAGCAGCAGGCCGCGGCCACGGAACGCCACGCGACTCAGGGCATAGGCCGCCAGCGTGCCCAACAGCAGCGATGCCAGCACCACCATCAGCGCGACCGCGACCGAGTTGAGTGATGTTGCGGCCGAAAGGCTGCTGTTCAAACAACGCCACATAGTTCTGCCAGTCCCAGCTAAACGGAAAATAGTCCACCCGGAACAGGGCGCTGCCGGTCTTCAGCGACGTGATCACCGCGTAGTAGAAAGGGAAGACCGCGTACAGCACGATCGCCAGCACGGCCAGGTGGAAACCGAACGCGGACCAGGCCGGTGCGCGGCTCATCGGCGTCGTCCCCGGACGCACCCGCCCCAGCATGATGTACATCATGGTGAGCAGGGCGATCAGAAAGAACATCACGGTGGTGGCCGCCGACCCGTAGCCCACCTGTTGGAAGTCGACCAGCTGCTGGCGGGCGAAGGTGCTCATCATCGCGGTCTCTGCGGCATTTGGCGTCAGCACGTACACCAGATCGAACATGCGCAAGGCGTCGAGCAGACGAAAGATGACCGCTACCATTAGCGCGGGCCGGATCAGCGGCAGCGTCACCCGGGCAAACACGCGCAGCGGGTGGATGCCGTCGACCCGTGCGGCCTCGTAGCAGTCCCTGGGCAGCAGTTGCAGGGCCGCCAGGATCAGCAACGCCATGAACGGCGTGGTCTTCCAAACGTCCACCAGGATCACTGCGGTCATCACCCGGTCCGGGTCGGCCGTCCATGCGATCGCGCGGTCGATCAAGCCCAGCTGCATGAGCAGATCATTGATGATGCCGTACTGGTCGTGCAGCATCCAGCCCCACATCTTGGCGGAAACGATCGTCGGGATCGCCCACGGGACAAGCACCGCGGCGCGTACCAGTCCGCGTGCCCGAAAGGTCGAATTCAACACCAGGGCGATGCCCAAACCGAGCAGTGTCTCAATGCTCACCGACACCACGGCGAAGTAGGTCGTGTTCCACACCGCTGCCCACCACTGTGGGTCGGCCAGGATGCCGTACCAGGCATCGTCGGCGCGCAGCAGGTAGTTCTCCAGGCCGATGAAACGCGCATCGTCCAGCCGCGACAGGTCGGCGTCGGTGAGTGAAAACCAGATGCTGCGCAGCAGCGGCCATACGGCGACCGACAGCATGACCGCCAGCAGCGGCGCCAGGAATAGCCATGCGGTGCGTGCACGGTTGCGCGACAGTTGCGATGGCGGCTGAGGCCGATCTGCCAAGACCTGGCGTCGTGCTCACCAGCGCTTGCCACCACGGCTGAGTCGGTCGAGGCGTCGCTGCAGCGCCGTGAGACTTTCCGCCGCCGTGTGCCTGCCGCTCAGCACTTGATGCACCGCGCTCCAGAACGCGTGACTCACCTGGTTGTACTTGCCGCCGGTGACGGCCGATGGCCGCGCAACCGCCGTGCGCATGATGCCTTCCAGGTCCGCGAAGAAGGGCGCAGTGGCCAGAATCTCGGGGTCCTGGTAGAGCGCCGGGATGGTCGGATTCAACGAGCCTCGGATGGCCCGCCGCCTCTGTTCCTCCGCCGAGGTCAGGTAGCGCACCAGCTCCGCCGCGATCGCCGGGTGGCGCGAGTACTCCGACACCGCCAGCTGCCAGCCACCCAGCGTCGAGACGCTGCGGCCGCTGCTGCCGCCCGGCAGGGGCGCGACGCCGACCTTTCCGCGGACCGGGCTATCCGTACCCTGTGCCAGGGACCAGGCATAGGGCCAGTTGCGCATGAACACGGCGTCCCCCGACTGGAACACGCCACGGGCCTCCTCTTCGGCATAGTTGAGCACCCCCGGCGGGCTGATGTTGTCTATCCATTCTGCAGCGCGCGCCAGTGCCTGCACGGCCGCAGAATTGTCCACCGCGGCCCGGCCGTCGTCGGCGACGATCGTGCCGCCACCCTCGCTGGCCACCCATTCGAGGGCGTTGCAGGTCAGCCCCTCATAGGCCCGGCCTTGCCATACATAGCCCCACAGCCTGGCCTGTCCGGCAGCCCGCTCCGCGGCCTGCACGCGCGTCGCCACCGCCGCCAGTTCGTCCCAACTGGCAGGCGGCGCCTCTGCATACTTCTGCAGCAGGTCCTGGCGGTAATACAGTACCGCGACGCTCGCGAACCAGGGCAACGCCACCAGGCGGCCGTCAACCGTATTGTTCGCGATCATCGCCGGGTAGTGATCGGCGGCGTCTCCGGCGATATGG
Organism: uncultured Gammaproteobacteria bacterium; assembly: GCA_963808165.1. Lineage (GTDB taxonomy): Bacteria > Pseudomonadota > Gammaproteobacteria > Chromatiales > Chromatiaceae > Thiosocius. The sequence continues at coordinate 83,262 of CAWEET010000005.1, forward strand.
GGTTTGAGGTCATGCAGGTGACCCGCCAGCAGACCTGGCCATATCACGTCGATCTGGAACACGTCGATATCGCTGGCCCGCGCGGCCAGCAGCTGCTGGTAAAGGGCCAGGCGCTCGGAAGACGAATTTGGCGTCGAGACCACCCGCACCTCGTGGCCGGACTGCTCTGCCCAGGCCTCTGCCCCCTCCTGGCAGAGCGTCAGTTCGATCCCGACCGCACCGCAGGAGATCGTGACGGTTGCCGCGCCGACCGATCCGCTCGCCAGCATGCCGGCAAACGATACCAACCCGATCAGCGCCTTGTAGATGTTGAGCATACTTTGTGCCGACGCCGCGCGTCGCACAGACGCCCGCGGTGGATGGCTCCGGTTATTCAGTTGTATCGGCCGAAAGCCTAACCATTCTCGAAGGATTATTCGAGCGAGAGAATGCGCGGGGCGCCAGCGTTGCGTCGTAGCCGAATGCCGGGACGCTTGGGAAGGGCCACGGAAATCAGCTGTCGGCTATCCGTCTTTTTTTCGTGCTGGCCTTCGGCATGCTCGGTTTCATTGCGAAATCCATCATCCAATGGATCATGGACATCTGAACGGCCGGCGGCAGCGTCCGGCATTGAAGTCGTGGTCTGTGCCCTTTTTTCCTTGGCGGATTCCGGTCGTTTCTGGAGAAAACGTCGGTGGCATGGACGCCGCCGTCGAGCCTACAGGGACGTATTCACGGCGTTTTGCGCAAGAAATGATCGGAATCCCCGCGGCATTGAAATCGTGGTCTGTCCCCTTTTTTCATGTCCCCTTTTTCAGGTGAGTGTGCGGCGGACCGCATCGCGCCAGCCGCTGACGAGTTGGTCGCGCAGGTCGGCTTGCATGCCGGGTTCGAAACGCTTGTTCAGTTTCCAGGCGGCGGCGAATCCTTTTTCGTCCGGCCATATCCCGGCCTGCATGCCGGCCAGCCACGCGGCGCCCAGGGCCGTGGTTTCCAGTACTTCCGGACGACTTACCGAGCGGTTGAGAATGTCTGCCAGGCGCTGCATGGTCCAGTCAGAGGCAACCATGCCGCCATCCACGCGCAAGGGGGCATCGGAGGAACCGGCGTAGTCGGCCTCCATGGATTCCAGCAGGTCGTGGGTCTGGTAACAAACGGATTCGAGCGCCGCCCTGGCCATCTCGTTGGGTCCGGTGCCGCGGGTGATCCCGAAGATGCTGCCGCGTGCATTGGCGTCCCAGTGCGGCGCACCCAGGCCGACGAAGGCGGGCACCAGGTAGACGCGCTGATTGGGATCGGCCTCGGCGGCCATCTGGCCCGATTGCTGCGCGCTGTCGATTATCCCCAGCCCGTCGCGCAGCCATTGCACCGCGGCGCCGGCCACGAAGATCGAACCCTCCAGCGCGTAGGTAGTCTTGCCGCGCAGGCGATAGCCGATCGTGCTGACGAGCCGGTTGTGCGACACCACCAGTTCGTCGCCGGTGTTGAGCACCGCGAAGCAGCCCGTGCCGTAGGTGGACTTGATCATGCCGCGTTCGAAACAGGCCTGTCCGATCAGCGCGGCCTGCTGATCGCCGGCGATACCGCGGATCGGGATCGCCGAGCCGAACAGCTGCGCTGCCGTCTCCCCGAAATCATCGGCACAGTCTTTCACTTCGGGCAGCAGCGCGGCCGGGATATCGAGGATCCGCAGCAGTTCGTCATCCCAGACATTGTCGCGGATGTTGTACAGCAGTGTGCGTGAGGCATTGCTGGCGTCGGTGCCATGCACCTTGCCGCCGGTGAGCCGCCAGAGCAGGAAACAGTCCACGGTGCCGAAGGCCAGCTTGCCCGCCTCGGCACGGGCGCGCGCACCGGGTACATTGTCCAGCAGCCAGGCGATCTTGGTGCCGGCGAAATACGGGTCCAGCAGCAGGCCGGTTTTCGTGCTGAAGGTGGGCTCCAGGCCTTCGGCCCTGAGCTGTTCGCACTTCGGTGCGGTGCGCCGGTCCTGCCAGACGATCGCCCGGTGAATGGGCTGGCCGCTGTCACGATCCCAGATCAGCGTGGTCTCGCGCTGATTGGTGATGCCGATCGCACCGACGTCAGCGGCCGAAATGCCGGCCTTGTCCATCGCCTCACGGACCGTCGCCACGGTCGTGTTCCAGAGGTCCTCGGGTTCGTGTTCCACCCAACCCGAATTCGGGAAGTGTTGTTGAAACTCCTGCTGGCCGGTGCTCACGATGCGGAAGTCGGTATCGAACACGATAGCCCGTGAACTGGTGGTGCCCTGGTCGATGGCGATGACGTAGTCGTTCATGGTCGATTCACACCCTCCGGGTTCAGACCCACTTCCAGATTGCCGCCGCCAGCACCAGTGAGATGACCATCGCCCAGGTCAATGGCATGCCGAAAAAAAACAACCAGAGTATATGCACATAGGCGGCGGCCAGCAGCGATATGAACAGGCGGTCGCCGCGTGTCGTGCGCAATCCCAGAATACCGTCCCGGGGATTGCCGCCGGGGTGCCGGATCTCCAGCACGGTCATCAGCACCAGCAGCGAAGCGATGATTGCGAAAAACACCGCGGTCTGCCAGGTCCAGGCCATCCATGACAGGCCCATGCTCAGACCCTCCCCAGGGCGAAGCCCTTGGCGATGTAATTGCGCACAAAGAAGATCACGATCGCACCCGGCACCATGGTCAGGGTGCCGGCCGCGGCCAGCAATCCCAGCTCGTAACCCGAAGAACTCGCCGTCCGTGTCATGACCGCGGCGATCGGCTTGGCCGCCACCGATGTCAGGGTCTTTGCCAGCAGCAGTTCGACCCAGGAGAACATGAAGCAGAAAAAGGCCGCAACGCCGATGCCCGCCGCGATCGTGGGGAGGAATATCCTGGCGAAGAACCTCCAGAACGGGTAGCCGTCGATATAGGCGGTCTCGTCCAGTTCCTTGGGCACGCCGGACATGAAGCCCTCGAGGATCCAAACCGCCAGCGGGATGTTGAACAGGCAATGGGCCAGCGCCACGGCGATGTGGGTGTCGAACAGGTTCATCGCCGAGTACAGCTGAAAGAACGGCAGCGCGAACACTGCAGCGGGTGCCATGCGGTTGGTCAGCAGCCAGAAGAACAGGTGCTTGTCGCCCAGAAAGCGGTAGCGCGAGAAGGCGTAGGCCGCCGGCAGGGCCACGCTCACCGATATCACCGTGTTGATACACACGTAGATCAGCGAGTTGATGTAGCCGTTGTACCAGGTGGGGTCGGTGAAGATCGCCTTGTAATTGTCGAGCGTGAATTCCTGTGGGAACAGGCTGAATGTCCCGAGGATCTCGTTCGTGGTCTTGAACGACATATTGAGCAGCCAGTAGATCGGCAGCATCAGGAACACGATATAGACAAACGGGACGATCCATTTGAAACGTGCAGCGTGCCTGGCGGACATCACTTCTCCTCCCCGCGGGTCATCACCGTATAGAAGATCCAGGAAAACAGCAGGATGATCAGGAAGTAGATCAGGCTCATCGCCGCGGCCGGGCCGAGGTCGAACTGTCCCAGCGCGATCTTGACCAGGTCCAGTGACAGCAGGGTGGTGGAATTGCCCGGACCACCGCCGGTGAGGACGAACGGCTCGGTGTAGATGTTAAAGCTGTCCATGAATCGCAGCAGGACGGCGATGGTCAGCACATGCTTGAGCTTGGGCAACTGGATGTAGCGGAACACCGCCCAGGGGCTCGCGCCATCGATGCGCGCGGCCTGGTAATAGGCGTCCGGGATCGAACTCAGCCCGGCATACGAAAGCAGCACCACCAGGGAGGTCCAGTGCCAGACATCCATCGCGATCAGGGTTGCCCACGCGGAGAAGGGCTGCCGGGTGAAATTGTAATCGAAGCCCATCGCGTTGAGCGTCTTGCCCAGCAGGCCGATGTCGGGCAGTGCGAAGATATTCCACATGGCGCCGACCACGTTCCAAGGAATCAGCAGCGGCATGGCCATCAGCACCAGGCAGACCGAGGCCCAGAACCCCTTGCGCGGCATGGCCAGCGCGATGGCCACGCCCAGCGGGACCTCGATGGCGAGGATGATGAAGGTGAATTGCAGCTGGCGCAGCAGCGAGTCGTGAAAGCGCTCGGAGGTGAGCACTTCCTCGAACCATTTCATGCCCTCGAAGAAGAACAGGTTGTCACCGAAGGTCTCCTGCACTGAATAATTGACCACGGTCATCAGCGGTATGACCGCGTTGAATGCCACCAGCACCACCACCGGGGCGACCAGGAACCATGCCTTCTGATTGGTCGTTTTTGCGCTCATCGGTCAAAGGCTCATTCGAGGATCCAGCTGTCGGCATAGATCTGAGTGTGGGTGGGATCGAAGCGGATGCTGGCCCGGTCTTCGGGTATCGGCATGCCCTCCGGCACCAGTGCGCGCACCTTGTGGCCGGCAAAGTCGGTTTCGACGATCCGGTTGCGGCCGGTGTCGCGCACGCTGACGATGTCCACCGGCAGGCCGCCGGCGGCATCCGGTTCGACGAATTTCACGAACTCCGGCCGCACGCCGAGTTCGAGTCTGGCCTCGACTGCCGGCTGGGCAATCCTGCGGGCGATGTCGATGTGATGCCCGGAGACGCGGGCCCCGCCCTCTGCCAGTTCGCAGGGCATCAGGTTCATCCCGGGCGAGCCGATGAAATGGCCGACGAAGGTGTGGCGAGGGCGTTCGAACAGCTCCACCGGGGTGCCCTGCTGCACGACCCAGCCTTCGTGCATGACGACCACCTTGTCGGCAAAGGTCAGGGCCTCGGTCTGGTCATGCGTGACGTAGATCATCGTTATTCCGACGCGCTGGTGAAGCTCCTTGAGCTTGGAACGCAGCTTCCATTTCAGGTGCGGGTCGATCACGGTGAGCGGCTCGTCAAACATGATCACATTGACGTCTTCGCGCACCAGGCCGCGCCCCAGGGAGATCTTCTGCTTGCCGTCGGCGGTAAGGCCGGCGGCCTTGTTGCCCAGCATGTCGGTGAGGTCGGTCATGTCCGCAACGGCACGCACGCGGGCGTCCACCTGCTTTTCCGGGACGCCACGATTGCGCAGTGGAAAGGCCAGGTTGTTGTAAACGGTCATGGTGTCGTAGACGACCGGGAACTGGAACACCTGCGCGATCTGGCGTTCCTCAGGGGTCTTGTCGTTGACCTCAACGCCATCGAACAGGATGCTGCCTTCAGAGGGCGCAAGCAGCCCCGAGATGATGTTCAGCAGGGTGCTCTTGCCGCAGCCCGAGGGGCCCAGCAATGCATAGGCGCCCCCGTCGTCCCAGACCAGGTCGACCTGTTTCAGCGCATAGTCGGCATCGGTCGCGGGGTTCGGCGAGTAGCTGTGGCGCAGGCCCTTCAGTTCGATTCGTGCCACGGCTCGGCTCCTAGGGCCTGATTTGAGGGCCAACGCGGAGGGACAGACCGCATTTTCCGCAGGCTCGCGTTGCAGTTTCGCTCATGTACGGCAGGTTCACAGCGCCTGGTCCTGCAAAAAATGGGGTGCTGTCGACGGGCATCCGCACAGTATTGACAGGCCCTAGCTATCCATCGCCGCGACCAGGTCGCCTTGCATCGAGAACAGCATCGAGTGGTCGACATCGATGTGGAAGCGCGCCGTCTCGCCGACGCTGAAGGTGTGCACCCCGTGGGCCAGGGAGACCCAGGGCAGGCCCTGCAGGTCGAAGTGAACCATGGATTCCGAACCGGAGATCTCGGCAACCTGCACGGTGCCCTCGATGAAGGCGCCATCGTTACGGCCATTGGCGGGACTCACGTGATGCGGTCGTATGCCGAATTCGTAGCGGCCGTCGGTCAATGCAAGGAAGGCGCCACGCGCCTTCCAGCTGGTGCCGTCCGCGATGCTCAGCTGCTCCCCCTGCTTGCTGACAGGAATCGTGTTTATCGGAGGATCGGAGAAGACGCTGGCGGTGAGCCTGTCCACCGGGTGACGATAGATATGGCCGGTCGGTCCGAACTGTGTGATACGGCCTTCGTGCATGGCGGCGGTCCGGCCGCCCAGCAGCAGCGCCTCCGAGGGCTCGGTGGTCGCATAGACCACGGTGCGTTCACGTGTGGCGAACAGCAGCGGGAGTTCTTCACGCAGTTCCTCGCGCAACTTGTAGTCCAGGTTGGCCAGGGGCTCGTCCAGCAATACCAGATCGGAGTCCTTCACCAGCGCGCGCGCCATCGCGCAGCGCTGTTGCTGGCCGCCGGAAAGCTCGGTCGGCCGGCGCTTCAGGAGCGCTTCCAGGCGCAGCAGTTCTGCTACGGATCCGACGCGCTTCTTGATCTCGGCGCGGCCGTGGCCAGCCAGTTTCAACGGCGACGCAATATTGTCGAACACGTTCATGTTCGGGTAATTGATGAACTGCTGGTACACCATGGACACATTGCGCTTTTGCACGGGGATGCCGGTGACATTGCGGCCGTTGAACCAGATCTCGCCCGAAGTCGGCTGAACCAGGCCCGCCATCAGGCGCATCAGCGAGGTCTTTCCGGCCAGCGTCGTGCCCAACAGGATGTTGAACCCGGTCGGCGCCAGTTCCACCGAGGTGTCGTAGATATGTGTCTGCCCATCCACGCTCAATGAGACATTCTTCAACGACAGCGACATGCCGGTTTTCTCTCGTCCGTTGCTTGCGCCTATTGGTTGCCCCACCAACAGGCACTGATCGATCAAGCGGCCATCGCTGGCGTACCGGGGCCTTGGGCCTTGATACGGATGGGAGGTCGCCGGGCGCCTCCGTGCGCCCGGGCGGCTTCAGGCCGAGCCCTCAGTTGGACCAGCGCTTGATCAGCTCTTCATAGGCGATGGTTTCGCCCTGCGGCTTCTCGTTGGCCAGCTTGGCCTTGGCGCCACCCTTGCCGAGCCATTCGGATGCCGGCTTTTCTTCGTTCAGGCGCGGGCCACAGCCACCATAGACCTTGGCCTTCTCGTCGGCTCGCTGCATGCGGGCCATGACCTGATCCATCTCGTTGGCGAGCCGGTCCATGGCCTGCTGCGGGGAGAAGGCGCCGGAGTTCACGTCACCGATGTTCTGCCACCAGAGCTGCGCCAGCTTCGGGTAATCGGGTACGTTGACGCCGGTGGGCGACCACAGCACGCGGTCGGGTGAGCGATAGAACTCGACCAGGCCGCCCAGATTTGGGGCCCGCTCGGTGAACGACTCATGGTTGATGGTCGAATCGCGGATGAAGGTCAGGCCCACGTGAGACTTCTTCACGTCGACGGTCTTGGAGACGACGAACTGGGCATAAAGCCACGCGGCCTTGCGGCGGTCGACCGGGGTCGACTCGAACAGCGTCCACGAGCCGGCGTCCTGGTAACCCAGCTTCTGGCCTTTTTCCCAGTATGGGCCGTGCGGCGAGGGTGCCATGCGCCACAAGGGCTTGCCCGCATCGTCCACGGTGTTATTGCCCTCGGACTTGGGGGCGACCATCGAGGCGGTAAACGCCGTGTACCAGAAGATCTGCTGGGCCACGTTGCCCTGGGACAGGGCCGGCAGCGACTGATAGAAATCGTAGTCGGCGGCGCCGGGCGGTGCATACTTGCGCAGCCACTCGTCCCACTTGCGGATCGCATAGACCGCGGCCGGGCCATTGGTGCCGCCACCGCGGGTCACGGAAGCGCCGGCGGGGTTGCAGGAGCCTTCCTCCATGCGGATGCCCCATTCGTCGATCGGGATGCCGTTGGGCAGTCCCTTGGAGCCGGCGCCGGCCATCGACAGCCAGGCGTCGGTCATGCGCCAGCCGAGATCGGGTGCGCGCTTGCCGTAGTCCATGTGGCCGTAGACACGAACGCCGTCGACCTCCTTGACGTCTTCCGAGAAGAACTCGGCGATGTCTTCATAGGCGGACCAGTTCACCGGCACCCCGAGCTCGTAGCCGTACTTTTCTTTAAAGCGCTTCTTCAGGTCGGGGCGATCGAACCAGTCTTTGCGAAACCAGTAGAGGTTCGCGAACTGCTGATCGGGCAGCTGGTACAGCTTGCCGTCGGGACCCGTGGTGAACGACTTGCCGACGAAGTCGTCCACATCCAGATTCGGGTTGGTGACGTCCCTGCCTTCCCCGGCCATCCAGTCGCTCAGATTCACCGCCAGCTGCAGGCGCGAGTGCGTGCCGATCAGGTCGGAGTCGTTGATGTAGGCATCGTACAGATTGCGCTTGGTCTGCATCTGCGTCTGCACCGCCTGGACCACCTCGCCTTCACCGAGGAGTTGATGGTTCACCTTGATGCCGGTGATCTCCTCGAAGGCCTTGGTCAGCGTCTTGGATTCGTATTCGTGGGTGGGGATGGTCTCGGAAAGGACGTTGATCTCCATGCCTTTGAACGGAGCGGCCGCGTTGGCGAACCATTCCATTTCTTCCATCTGTTGTTCTTTTGAGAGGGCCGACGGCTGGAACTCCTTGTCGATCCATTTCTTGGCCGCGGACGTGTCGGCGTGGGCGACGCCGGCCAGCAGGGTTGATGTCACCAGGGACATCGTGGCGACCAGCATTCGATGACTGGGCATGGTGTCTCTCCTCGCGGGATGGTTGTTGTTTATTCAGGCTGCATCGGCAATTTAAGCGAAAAAAAACGAATGTCAAACGAAATGCAAGGAATTAGCATTTCAGGGAATTGGAATCTTTGTGTATTCCGATTAGGTGTTTTCGCAGCGCCGCCTCCGTACAAGTGTAGTCTACAAATTTTCCAATGAAGAAATGGTTTTTGGTGGTCATCTGTTCGCTCGCCGGATTAGCGGGCGAACGGGCCTGATCACTTTCGTTTCGAAAAAGTTCTTTTCAAAACGAAAGTGATACGAAATAATGCGAACCAGGCCTTGAATCCGGGTGAATGGCAGCAGATGCAGGCGCTGAGTCCGCGACAGACCGAGATCGTCAAGCTGGCACGCAGCGCTGGCCGGGTGGCTGTGGACGACCTGGTGGCCCGCTTCGAGGTCACGCCGCAGACCATCCGCAAGGATCTGAACGAATTGTGTGAACTGGGCGTGTTGCAGCGTTTTCACGGCGGGGCGATGTTTGCCGCCGGCGTGGCCAACGTCGGATATGAGAGCCGTCGGAACATCTCCTCGCAGGCCAAACGGATGATCGGCGAGCGCGCCGCGCAGCTGATTCCGAACAACTGCTCCCTGTTCATCAATATCGGCACCACCACCGAAGAGGTGGCGCGTGCGCTGGGGAATCATCAGGGTCTGATGGTGATCACCAACAATCTCAACGTCGCCCAGTTGTTGCGCGGGCAACCGCACATCGAGGTGATCGTGGCCGGCGGCGTGCTGCGGCATGCCGACGGCGGTGTGGTGGGGGAGGCCGCAGTCGAGTTCATCCGGCAGTTCAAGGTCGATTTCGCGGTCATGGGCGTGTCCGGGATCGATCCCGATGGCTCCCTGCTGGACTATGACTTTCGCGAGGTGAGCGTGTCGCGGGCCATCATGGCCGCCAGTCGACGCTCCATACTTGTCGCCGATGCGATGAAATTCTCCCGGTCCGCACCGGTGCGCATCGGTCATATCGCCGACCTCGATTTCTTCGTCACCGACCGGGCCCCCGAGGCCGAGTTCTCGCGGATCTGTGCAGAGAGCGACGTCACCGTCGAGCTGGTCGTCGACGCCGGAAAGGAGCAATAGCAGTGAGTGTAACGACCATCGATCGCGGGTCCCTGTCCCGGCCGGAGTCCCTGGACAGGCTGAGGCGGACCCGTCGATTCGATCTGCTCGTGGTCGGTGGCGGCGCCACGGGCCTGGGGGTCGCACTCGATGCCGCCACGCGGGGGCTGTCGGTCGCCTTGCTGGAGCGTGACGACTTTGCCAAGGGGACCTCCTCGCGCGCCACCAAGCTGGTGCATGGTGGGGTTCGTTATCTTGCCCAGGGCAACCTCGGCCTCGTCAGGGAGGCGCTGCGCGAGCGCAAGGCGATACTGGGCAATGCGCCGCACCTGGCGCAGCCGCTGTCGTTCCTGGTGCCCGCATTCGGGCTGAAGGGACGTCTGTGGGGCAGGCCGTTCTACGCAACCGGCTTGATGATGTACGGGCTGTTGGCGGGCAAAGCCGGCCTGGGTGACACGCATCTTCTCAATCGGGCCGAGACCCTCGCGACCATGCCGGGCGTCCGCACCGATGAACTGGTCGGTGCCGTGCAGTACTGGGACGGCCAGTTCGACGATGCCCGGCTGGCCGTTGCGCTGGCCCGCACTGCGGCAGCCCATGGTGCCGTGGTGTTGAACCATTGCGCTGTCCGGGGCCTGTTGCACGCGGATGGCAAGGTCAACGGCGCTTCGATTATCGATGCACAGACTGGCGAGGGCATCGATGTCCATGCCGGCTGCATCGTCAATGCGACAGGTGTGTGGGTGGACGAGCTGCGGCGCATGGATGTCGATGAGCAGAGTCACATGGTCTCGCCGAGTCAGGGTATCCACCTGGTGGTGGACCGCGAGTTTCTGCCGGGAGATAGCGCCCTGCTGGTCCCCAAGACCGATGACGGGCGGGTCATGTTCGCCGTGCCCTGGCTTGGCAAGGTGCTTCTCGGCACGACCGACACACCGCGCGATACCATCGAGTCCGAACCCACACCGCTCGCAGACGAAGTGGACTTCATTCTGAGCGAGGCGGGCAAGTACCTAGCGCACGCGCCGTCGGCATCCGACGTGCGCTCGATCTGGGGTGGCGTGCGGCCGCTGGTCAGTCCGCCCCGAGCCGCGGCGGCGAACACCAAGGACATCTCGCGCGAGCACGTTATCTTGGTGGACAAGTCCGGCCTCGTGACAGTGAGCGGCGGCAAATGGACAACCTACCGGGCCATGGCCGAAGACGTCATCGGGCGCTGCCTGGAGGCCGGTCTGCTCGAGCCCGGCGAACCCTGCCGCACCATCGATCTTCCGCTGATTGGTGCGCCGGAGACGGCAAGCCACAAGATCAGCGATCCGCCGGGCGCCCACCTGTACGGCACGGAGGCCGCACTGCTGGACGATTTGCCGGGTCATCAGCGGGAATTGGGCATGGGTTTGACAGAGGCGATGGTTCGCTTTGCCGTACGCCATGAAGCGGCCCGGACGGTGGAAGACGTACTGGCCCGTCGGTCGCGGATATTGTTTCTGGATGCGGAGCTGGCCGCAACATTGGCTGAAGAAGTCGCCTCGATAATGGCTGAAGAACTCGGAGCGGCGAAGGAAGATGTGGCCGGGTTCAAGAAGCTGGCCCGGCGTTACCGAACCATGCCGGGGTGATGCCTTATTTTGCCAGCCATCGGCAATCGAACACGCCGGTGCGCTCGGCCTGAAGTCGCTGCCATCGGTCCGACGTTCGGATGCCTGCGAAGTCTCTGCAAACACAATACAGTGCCAGATGGATAATCTGCTCGAAACGCCCCAAGGCCGGTTTAGCCTGCAACGTCTCCCGAGGCGTCCGCGGGAACTGCTGCGCGCCTGGGATGCCGCCGACGAGTACCTCTTGCAACATCTGGCGGAAACAGCCGGGTTGTCCGACGGCCACCGCGTGCTGATCGTCAATGACGCCTTCGGCGCACTCGCTGTGGCGTTGTATGCCTGTCACCCGCTGGCGCTGTCCGACTCCTGCTTGTCGCAGGCCGCCACACGACTCAACCTGGCCGAAAACGGCCTGCCGGAAGACGGCGTGCGGCTTTCCAGCAGCCTGGAGACGCCGCAAGGGCCTTTCGATTGGATCCTGGTCAAGGTGCCGAAGACGCTGGCACTGCTCGAGGATCAATTGACCCGCCTGCGACCGCAGATGACCGGCTCGACCCGCGTGATCGCGGCCGGCATGGTCAAGGGGCTCACGCCAAGGGTTTGGGAACTGCTCGAACGCCTGGTCGGGCCGACCACGACATCGCGTGCCCGCAAGAAGGCGCGTCTGATCTTTGCCGATGTGGATCCGAAGCTGAAGGTGCCACCCTCGCCCTATCCGGTCGAGTACCGCCTGGAGGGTACCGATTATCTGATCAGCAACCATGCCAACGTCTTTTCGCGCGACAGTCTCGATATCGGCACACGATTTTTCCTGCAGCATCTGCCCATTCGCTCAGATGCCAGAGACATCGTCGATCTCGGTTGTGGCAACGGCGTGGTGGGCCTGATCGCTGCCGAGAAGAACCGGCAGGCGATGATCCACTTCGTCGACGAGTCCTACATGGCCGTCGATTCGGCACGGCAGAACTTCAGGAATGCATTCGGGACGAGCCGCAAGGCCAGCTTTCGCGTCGCTGACGGCCTGTCCGACAGCAATCACGATACCTGCGATCTGGTGCTGTGCAATCCGCCGTTTCATCTGCACAGTGCAGTGGGCGACCAGATCGCCCTGCGCATGTTTCGCCAGTCGCACAGGGCGCTGCGCAAGGGTGGCGAGTTGTGGGTGATCGGCAACCGCCACCTGGGCTACCATGTGAGTCTCAGGCGCCTGTTTGCCAGCGTGCAACTGGTGGCTTCCAACAAGAAGTTCGTGGTGCTGCGGGCGCGCAAGTAGGGGCTAACGCAATTGCTCGAGCGTGAAATGAATGCTGGCGTCCTTATTCGAAAACCAGATCTCACCATCCTGCACAGTGCATTGCAGATCCATGTTGCGCTGTGCGAATGATGCAAGCTGTTCACCAATACCTTCCGGTAGCTTGAACACCGACAGGTGGGCGAAGCGTTCGAGTTTCTCTGAGATCTGCTTCCACCAGACACTGGCTGCGCGATGCTGGAAGCAATAGACGATTACCCGGTCGGATCTGGAGCAGCCCTTTTTGATGCGCTTCTCGTCCGGTTGTCCTATCTCTACCCAAAGGGTGATATCGCCACCGAGCGAGCGTTGCCACAGGTCGGGTTCGTCGTCCTGGCTGACTCCGCGGGTAAAGCCCAGCTGTTCGTCGGCGTTGAGTGCGAACGCCAGCAGACGCACCATCATGCGCTCGTCCGTCTCGGATGGATGGCGCGCAACCGTCAGACTATGGGCCTGATAGTAACCGCGGTCCAGGTCAGATACCTGGAGTGCACATCGATAGATCGTTGAACTCAGCGCCATGATCGGGATTTTCGTCCTGTTGTTGCACTGGTAGCTACTTTAGGGCACCTCTAACAATCCATAGACGGCATCTTGAACGACCTAATCCGCGCTCTCTGCGTTGCAGACTTTCGCAATAGCCAGCTATTACCTGCGGTCTTCGCCTTGATGTCCCGAATGATGTCGCCCAATCTGCGCACCCAGGATTATTAGAGATGCCCTGAATATTCCTTGCTTGCAACGATCTTTGAAATCAGCCCCGGAGCGCGATCTTCAATATAATAAAATTATAAAATAAATTGCTACTCTCCAGCCTGATCTTCTGCGCTGATCAGGGTGCGGATAATCATGGCGCCTTCAGTCATGAGATTCTCTGCGACAATATGCCGCATATGGTCTGACGTTTTCCAAGATATATTCCTTTACCCATGCTTCGGACAGCATGTAAGTCGCATTTCTTTCCTGCGACAAGCGAAATAAAAAGTGACCGAGTACATTAGCTATCAACGAGGATGATCGCGTAAATGGAAACCAGAAGAATCGTGTTTTTTCCCATGGCTGCAGCCATCTGGGGTCTCAGCGGCGCAATGGGTATCGCCATTGGCGGGCCGGGCCTGCCAGGCGCCAGCCATGAATTCCGCGCACCGAGTGCCGAGAAGGTCGAACTGGGGCGGCTGTTGATGTTCGATAAGATATTGAGTGGGAACAAGAACATCTCTTGCGGTACCTGCCACCATTCGCTGGCGGACACAGGTGATGGTCTGTCTCTGTCGGTCGGTGAGGGCGGTGAAGGCCTCGGGGTGACCCGGAACGTGGGCTCCGATACTGATTTGATCCATGAACGGGTGCCACGGAATGCGCCACCGGTCTGGAATCTGGGCGACGATTCGTTTCACACGCTGTTCCACGACGGTCGTGTTACCACGATTGGTGGTGAAACCTTCCCCAGCGGCTGTGTGACGCCGGCAGGCCATGATTTACCCGACACCCTCGAGAATGTCCTCGCCTGCCAGGCCATGTTCCCGGTCACCTCGGGTACGGAAATGGCCGGTCAACCTGGTGAGAATCCGGTTGCCGATGCCGCAGCGGCAGGAAAACTCGCCGGTGAGGGTGGCGTCTGGGAGCAGTTGGCACATCGCCTACAGGCCATCCCCGAGTACGTGGATCTGTTCAAATCGGCCTTTCCACGGGGTAAGAACCGGGTCAAGAAGGCGGACGATATCACCTTCGCACATGCAGCCAACGCGATCTCGGCTTTCGAGGGCAGTGCCTGGCGTGCCGACAACAGCCCGTTCGACCAGTTCATACGCGGCGACAGAGGCGCAATGAGCCGGAACGCCAAGCGGGGCATGCGGTTGTTCTACGAGGGTGACAGCAATGGCCATGCCTGCGCAGACTGCCACAGCGGGCTGTATCAGACCGACCAGAGCTTCCATGCGATCGCCATGCCCCAGATAGGGTCTGGGCGCGGTAGTGGTGTTGATAGCGTCGAGGATTATGGCCGTCAGCAGGTGACGCTGGATCCGCAGGATACGCTGAAGTTTCGCACGCCCTCGTTGCGCAATGTCGCTATCACTGCACCCTACGGTCACAGCGGTGCGTACAATTCGCTGCGGGCGATTGTCGAGCTTCATCTCGATCCGGTCAGCGCGCTCTACGCTTACAACTGAAAACCGCCAAGCGGTCCTTCCCTACCACCCGATTCTGGATGCCGAAAACTACAGGGCGATGGATGACCCGGCGATTGTCGATTTCATTGCAGACCACAACGAGTTGGTGCCATTCACCTACAGTGCCGAGGATGTCGATCGAATCATAGATTTCCTGAATGCCCTGACGGACCCGGGCACCAGCGATCTGCGTAGTGACCAGGATGTCGTCTATGGCGTTCCGAGCGGACTTCCCCTTGCCGACTAGGACTGGGTAAGATTTGCGAAATGGAGGGGGCTTGTACCCCCTTTTGTTTTTCAGATGGCACGCATGGATGACTGAACGCTGATTGCCTGCAGTTTTTCGCTGTTCCCCGATGCCACGACGGGGGCATGCGTACCGGAATGGCAGTTGTGCTGACCTACCAGAAACCGAGTTTGGCGGTTACGGTTCGCGGCTGGCAGTTGAGGAAACACGGCCGCGGGCAACAGACCGGATGCCTGATCGTCTCTGTGCCGGGCTGACCGGGAATCAGCTGCCATTCTCTCAGGCTGATGGAAACGCCCGATATGCAGAATTTCTCCGAGCAGCAACAACCAAGCCTCGAAGACCAGAGCCTCAATCGAATGTTGGTCATGAGAAATCTCCTGATCGCGGGGGAGATTGTCGCAGTGGTGATCTTCGTGCTGTGGCAAGGGGAGATGCCGAATGTAACCGCGTTGGCTCTGCTCTGGATGGCCATGGCAGTCTGGAACGCCCTGACTTATCTCAAGGCGCACAATAAACTGACGCCACATGAAAATGAGGCCCTTCTGCAAATCTCTTTTGATATCGCAGCATTTACAACATTTCTCTATTTCACCGGCGGCGCTACCAACCCCCTGGGTTGGTACTATCTGGTTCCCATCATGATATCTGCGACCCTGCTGCCAAAGAATCACACGCTCGCGATAGCGGTGGCTTGCATCCTGCTCTATCTGTTGCTGTTCAAATTCTATGTGCCGCTGCCTGGCTTCGCGATGGATGATCATGCGCAGCATGGCATGCACCATATGACCGATGTGGATAGTGCCTTTTCGCTGCACATATTCGGCATGTGGTTCGGCTTTGCCGTCAGTGCACTGCTTGTGGCCTGGTTCGTCGTTGACCTTGCGCGCGCACTGCGCGAACGAGACGAGAATCTTTTACTCGCCCGTCAACAGGCCATGAAAGACCAGCAGCTGGTTGCGATGGCCACACTGGCAACCGGGGCCGCACATGAACTCGGGACGCCGCTGGGGACCATGATGCTGGTGGCCGAGAGTCTTCGTGAAGAGTACCCGAAGAAAGACTTTCCGGAATTGAACGATTCGGTAGAGACCCTGAACGAGCAAATACTTCGCTGTAAAGAGGCCCTTTCTCTGATCAGTGCAACAGCGGGTGAGTCACATCTGGAAGGGGGTACCGTATGTGCTGCGGGTCGGTACCTGGACCAAGTGATCGGCAACTGGAAGAAACAGAGGGGAGTTTCAGGGCTGATCTATGAGCCCCAGGCCTCAAGCCTTGAGGGTGATGTCTTGGCCGACCTGACGGTAACCAGGCGATTACCAATATTCTGAACAATGCCGCAGATGCCTCGCCAGAATATATCGAGATAAGGATTGAGGCGGATACATCCGGTGTTTTGATCTCTGTGCTCGACAAGGGGAGTGGTTGTTCCGACGATTTTTGTTACAAACTGGGTGAGGCGTGGATTTCTTCCAAGGAGCATGGATTGGGAATCGGACTACTTCTGACACATGCAACAATTCACAGGATCGGTGGACAGATCAGGTGTTTCAATGACCGGGAGAGTGGTGTGAGCTGCACGCAAGTCATGCTGCCTTTCATCAGGGAAAATTTATCGACCAGCGATGACGGATGATTCGGCAGACAACGGCGTCCGGCAACAGTTGCTGCTCGTCGACGATGATGGCGTATTTTCGGCAATGCTGGGCAAGGCGCTGGAAAAGCGTGGTTTCGATGTGTGCATGGCTGCCGATCTTCACGCAGCGAGGCAAAGTCTCGGTAGTGCCACCCCGGAGTATGTGGTCCTCGATCTCAAGATAGGATCTGAATCCGGCCTGACCCTGATCGAGGAGTTATTGGCGGCCAACCCGGGAATCAAAATCGTGATACTGACCGGTTACGCTAGTGTCGCTACCGCAGTCGAGGCAATCAAGCTGGGCGCCGTTCACTATCTGACCAAACCGGTTTCAGCGGACGACGTGGTCAATGCCTTACACAAGACCGAAGGAGATGCCGAGGCCGCGCTCGAGAGTAACCCTGTTTCCGTCAAGCGACTCGAGTGGGAGCATATGCAGAAAGTCTTGCTGGAGCATGACGGCAACATCTCTGCGGCCGCAAGAGCGATGGGTATGCATCGCAGAACGCTTCAGCGCAAATTGCAGAAAAAGCCAGTAAAGCATTGACAAAACAGAAGTAAGCGGGCTTTAGGCCGCGTCTGCGCGTTGGTGCGGGTGCGACAGTATGTCACATTGTAAGCAGCGTCCCGGGCACTAGATTCAGACCTATGGACACGGCCACATTGGTTTGCCTATGACCTCGGCGCGGCAATAGCGCGGAGCATCGCCAACAGTGCCCGGTCCGGAATCATTCGAAAGCGCTGCCGGCTCCAAACGGAGAGAGCAATATGACGACGAACGAAATTGAACAAGTAAAACTGCGTACACTCAAGGCAACGATGCATACTGTTGAGGATACCCTTGGTAACGCACTGATTAGCATGCAGCTGGTGCTGCGTAACAGCGATCATGATCAGCCGCTCAATGCACGGGCACAATCCCGCCTGCTGGGAATCATCGATGAGGCGTTGGATCAGCTGGATGCAATGAGGCGTGTGAACATTGTCAACGAGAAGCCGTTGATCGAAGACGTCTACTATCTCGATATCAACTAGCGGTACCAGTATCACCCAGGGCGGACGATGTGGGCGATTAGGGGTGTGCAAAAAGTCGTCCCTGTGAGTTGCCCCGGATTGTCCAGACACTCGGGAACACTTTGGCCTCGCGTCGTTCATCGCTTGCCGGTGAGGGGCGAGCGTTTTCCGCATGACCGCGCCGGGCTGCTCTGAGGTACGTCGCAACTCGGACTTAAACTTCTTCAGGTGACTCCCGGGAGTCGATTGTTGGCTGGCATCAAAAATTCAGCAGCGTTGGCTGTGGCTCCAACGGATACGACGGAACCGGTTCGCGCCTGGTGGCTGGCAATCGATCGGGATCCACGCCAGCCTATCGACCGGGAGCCAGATTCCATGCCCCGTCCGGCTGGCATCTATCCGGTTGGCATAAGTGTCTTCTATTCGGGTATATGCTAAAACTGCGCTGTGGTTATGCAATTGATCCCGTCGGGCGCAGCCGCATTGCATCCGACACCTGAACAGGAACCCGAACCTTGAGCAAAGACGAACTGGTCAGTTACCTCCGGTCACATACGATTTTTTCCGATCTCGAACCCGCCCATATTGAGATCCTCGCGAATCATGCGGAGGAAAAGGTATTCGCTTCCGGCAAGCTGCTGTTCGAGCAGCAGGATGCAGCGGAGAACTTCTACATTCTGAGGGATGGCTCGATCAAGGTTGAGGTGCCGTCTATCATGGGCCCGGCACTGGTCGTGCAGTCATTGGGACAAGATGACGTCCTGGGTTGGTCATGGTTGATACCACCATACAAATGGACCTTCGAGGCAAAGGCGGTCAGCGATTCCAAGGTGGTCGCCTTTGACGGCAAGGCATTGTTGCAGCTTTGCGAAAAGGACAATGTGTTTGGTTATGCGCTGATGAAGCGGTTTGCCGGCCTGATGTCGGAACGGTTGCATGCGGCCCGCCGCAAGATGATGGATAATTGGGCACCTCCCGGCTGGGCATGATCGCCCCGGAGGTTGAGCAAAGGGGCGACGCGGGCGGATGAAAAAGACCATCGGACAGGCGCTGGATGGGCGCATCGCTGGCCGAACCGGTCCGGGCTGGTTTTTGGCAAGGACGCATCAGCCACTGAATGGCGTCGTGGTCACCGGTGCGAGCGGTTGCTGAGGTGGTGGCGTAAAGGTGAATTTCTGCCCGCCAACGCTGGCCTCGTACATCAAGCCGCCTTTGGTGATGGTGAAAGTAGCCATGCCTTTGTAATAGTTTCCTACCGTGACGGCGTCATTTCTGCCACCGCTGGCACCGACTGAACTCCCGCTGGTGTTGGCGGACGCGGTGGCCGCCGCGGTAAGCGCCACGGCTTGAGCATCGGCGCCAAACTCGAAATTGCCCCGGATGAAATCATCCAGTGCGCGCTGGTCTTCAAAGAATATGACTTGGCTGAAGGCGGCGCCGCCGAGCTGGAACCCGATCGTTACCTTGGTCACCGTGGTATCGCCAATGTACTGGTTCTGCCGATAGACACGCCCCTTGCCATAGGCGCCGCCGACCCAAAAGCCACCCTTGCCGATGGTCGGGAAGAGCGCGTAGCCATAAGCGCTATGGAACATGTTGGAGGCGCCGGCGTTCTCGAACATGGTCCTGGTGTTGGAGAATTCGTCGGCCAATGCCGCACTGACGGGCAGGAGTAGGATCAGGGTAAATAGCGTCGCCCATAGTTTTGGCTTCATGTCTGTTTTCCTTTTTTGCCGAGGGGTTTGCAGGGTGCTTATATTAGCCCGGTCCGGCAACTGTGTGTTGACCCGTCTCACCTGCGTGGACCCGTCGTCTGAGCAACGGCTCTCCAATCCCGTGGTCAGCCATGGGCGGCTGTGCCGGTTACTGCAGACGTCCACCGCTTGGCAGATGGCCGCAACAAACCCGGCAGACAGCGCAGTCGGCCCAAAGCCCCCGGCGCGGATCGATCCTGTACCAGTGGGCCGCATCGCTTGTCTAGCTGGCGTCCGTCAGTTCGACCTCATAGAACAGTGCGAACAGGACGGGGACCACGATCAGGGTCAGCAAGGTCGCGAAACCCAGCCCGAACATGATCGTGACGGCCATCGGCTTGAAAAACACATCGCTCAGCAACGGCAGCATACCGAGTATGGTGGTTATCGCTGCCATGGATACCGGACGCAAACGGCTGACCGAGGCCTGGGTGATCGCTTTCAGCCAATCATACTGCTGTTCCTCGCGGAGCCGTTTGATTTCCTCAACCAGCACGATCCCGTTTTTCAACTGCATACCGATCAGGCTCAGCAGCGCCAGCAGTGCCATGAAGCTGAACGGTGAATCGGTCGCGAGCAGGCCGATCGTTACGCCAATCAGCGACAGCGGAACCGTGAGCCAGATAACGAGTGTCTGCTTGGCCGAGCCAAACAGCACGATCGTGAGCACGATCATCACCAGCACACCGAGTGGCACGAAGGTAAACACGGCAACGTTCGCATCCTGCTGAGCCTCGTATTCACCGCCCCACTGCAGCTCGTAGCCGTCCGGGAGCGCAACGGCCTCGATCTGTGGTCGCACCGTCGCCAATAGTGATGCCGGGGTCATACCTGCCACGGGATCAGCGAGTACCGAGAGGGTCCGCTTACGGTCACGACGTTTGATCAGAGGATCTTCCCATTCGAGTTCCAGCGCCTTCATCAGCTGGCCGATATTGATGTATGCACCTTTGGCCGGGCTGTGCACGTGGATGTCCTCGACCTGGTTCACGGAGTTCCGCTCTTCGAGTGGCGGGCGCAGCACGATAGGGATTAGCTTGCTGCCATCCCGGTATAAACCGACTGCCTGTCCGTTGACGTGCATCGCCAGTGCCTGGTCGAAATCCCGCTTGCTGACACCGAGTCGCCTGCCCTCGGCCTCGTCGTATATCGGGTGCAGGACCTTGGTGCGCTCACGCCAATCCTGGCGCACGTTGATGGCGTTGGGTTCCGCTTCCAGAATGGCGCTGACCTGCCGGCCGACTTCACGCAATGTTGAGGGATCCGGGCCGATCAGTCGGGCTTCGATCTTCGCCTTGGTGCTCGGTCCCAGTTCGAAACGAAGGAACTTGCTGAATGCCTGCGGATAGCGGTCATGGAGTAGCTGCCTGGCAGCTGTGATGGTCGACGATACGGTGTCGAAGTCGCTCACATGCACGATCAACTGGGCATAGCTCGGGTAGGTGAACTCCGGCTGATAAGTCAGCATGAAGCGCTCTGCGCCGCGCCCGATGGTGACGGTAAGCTGCTCGACTCCGGGGAGCTTCAAAATGTCTTTTTCCAGTTTCTCGATGTCGTCCGTGACTGCCCTGATATCGCTGCCTTCCGGAAGCCAGTACTCGATCATGAACATGGGCAAGGAGCTGGCCGGAAAGAACGCCTGCTTGACCTGGCCGAAACCGATCGCGGCCGCGACAAGCGCACCAAGCATGAACAATACCGTCACCCAGCGGAAACGCAGCACCAGGTGCAGAAGCCCCTTGTAGGTCTGATACGCGACTCCTTTGTACGGGTCGGTGAATTCGCCCGACGAAGCCGGTGGCTCTTTGAACAGCAGATAGCAGAAGAATGGCGTTACGGTCACCGCGAGCACCCAGCTGAGTAGCAGCGATATCAACAACACCCAGAAAAGGCTGCCGGTAAACTCGCCGCTGACATCGGGAGACAACCCGATGGGCGCAAACGCCGTGATGGCTATAATGGTTGCGCCCAGCAGCGGCCAGCGCGTATGGCTGACGATGCTGCGCGCCGCGTTCAACCTGCTCTGACCGAGCTGCAGGCTTATCATGATCCCTTCTGTGACGACGATGGCATTGTCGACGAGCATGCCAAGCGCAATGATCAGCGCCCCGAGCGAGATGCGATGCAGCTCGATGCCATAGACACGCATCAGGACGAATGTACCCAATATGGTCAACAGCAAGACGCCGCTCATCAACAGCCCGGGCCGCAGACCCATGGTGAACAGCAGCACAAGCACGACGATGATCACCGCCTGTGCAAGGCCAACCAGGAAGTCGTTGACCGAGGCCTCGACCTGGGCTGGCTGATCGTAGACGGTGTCGACGATCATCCCCACCGGGCGTTCGTTTTCCAGTTGTTGCAAGCGCTCGCGCACTGCTTCACCGACCCCGACAACGTTGACGCCATCGGCGAAGGCTATACCCAGTGTCAGCGCCGGATTTCCATTGAAGCGGTAGAGATGGGTCGGTGGGTCCGCATATCCCTTGCTGATGTGTGCGATATCCTGAAGGTAGACCAGTTGGCCATCGAGGTCGCCGATCAGCAGATGGCCCAGGCCGGCCAGGCCGGGCTCTTCGTCGCTCTTGCTGCTGATGCGCAGGTACTCACTTGCAACCCGCACCCGACCGGCATCCGAGACCAAGTTTTGCGTGCTCAAGAGCGCTCGGATGTCGGTCAGCGAAAAGCCACTGGCAGTCAGCTTGGCGCGATCCAGTTCGATGAAGATCTGCTCCTGCAAACGGCCGCCGACATTGACCTTGCTCACGCCCGTGACCAAAACCAGTTCGCGGCGCAGGTAGTCGGTGTAGTCGGCGAGTTCATCGGGACCGTAGCCATCCCCGGTGATGGCGAGGAACATGCCATACACGTCACCAAACTCATCGATAATCTGCGGATCACCGACACCTGGCGGCAGGCTGGAGCGCAGGTCGCGGATCTTGCGCCGCATTTCATCCCAGATTTGTTCAAGCTCCGCCTTGCGGTAGGTGCTTTTCATTTCGACCATGATTTGCGACAAGCCGGCACTGGAGGTCGATGTGACATTGTCCAATGCCGCCAGTTGTTGCAGCGCGTTCTCCAGCGGCAGCGTTACCTCTTCTTCCACTTCGAGCGCAGAGGCACCCGGATAGCCGACCGTGATCAGCGCCTGCTTGATCGTGAACGCAGGGTCTTCGAGTCGGCCGAGTTGGGCAAAGGAGAAAATGCCGCCCAGGACCATCAGGATGACCACCATCCAGGTCACCGTACGGTTGCGAATTGCGTACTCGGTGATGTCCATCGCGCCGTCTACAGTCCGCGTTGCTTCACGAACGGTTTGACCGGCATGCCCTCGCGTACATAGCTGACGCCGGCAGCAATAATGCGCGTTTCCGGAGGGAGTTCACTCTTTATCTCGATGCTGTCACCGGTGATGCGTCCGACATCGACAGGGGTCTTGCGCGCCTTCATATCGGCATCGACTACCCACAGCCAGTTTCTTCCGTCCTCGGAAAAGACGGCCTCGACCGGCGCATAGAGCGTTTTCGCGGCGTGGTCGGCCAGAAACGCCGAGAAGTCCAGTTCGATGGTTGCCGTCATACCGGGAAGCACGATGAAATCGGTGGTTTCGTCGAGTTTGAATGCAGCGGCATAGTTGCGCGTGAGCGGGTCGGGAATCGATTCGTGCTCTATGTGGCAGGCCCGAAAAGTCCGGGTCGGGTAGATGGCGAAGCGCACGTTTCCACAGAAGCTTGCGATTACACTCGGGTCTTCTATGCGCTTCAATCTCGCAAGCACGGACTCCGGTACACTGAACTGGATTTCCAGCTCGTCGTCCGTTCGGATCTGGATGATCGGCACCTGTGCCTGCACCGGCTGGTGGTTCTCGATAGTGACACGGGCAACCACGCCCTCGAACGGTGCCAGCAACCTGGTATAGCGCAGGTCGTCGCGCGCCTGTTGCAGTGCTGCGCGTGCGGATTTGAACTCCGATTCAGCCTGGTCGAAACCGAGTTTGCTGGAAAGGTTCTTCTTGAGGAGTTCGCGTGCCTGATCGAGCTGGGTCTTGGCCAGGTCGAAGCGCGCCTGGCGATCGGCGACCGTGTTCTCGTAGTCGGTGGGATCAAGCCGGGCCAGCACGTCGCCGGCATTTACCCTGTCTCCCGCCAAGACCGGCAGCTCGATCAGTTGGCCGCTGACCCGGAATGCAAGGTCTGCCTGTTGCGAGGCCTCCAGTGTGCCAGGGTAAGTGCGAAGCAGGCCGGAGTGACCCGTCGTCAGCGCCACGATCTTCGCGGGACGCTCTCCAGGCTCGGCGGTCTGGTCGGACACCGGCTTCTGGTCGTTGCAGGCGCCGAGAAACATTGTGCAGCACAGGCCAATTAAAAAAGCTCGGAGGGGCACGATAGTCATGGGCTTGGCGCTCGGTCGGGATGCTGTGCTGTTCGCATCGATCAGTGGCTCGGTGCCCCTAAAAGTACCCGAATTCCGGCACAATAGCAGCGCGCGAGAATGGCTGTGCTGCAACAGACCTCAACAGGCGCTTCGGATCGGGGAGACCGGCCGGCGCAGTGGATGATATCGGGAAGTGCGCCGTCCCGGCGGGGCGGCCGTAAGGGTCAGCAAGCCATCCGCGACTCAGATCTGGATGGTTTGTCGAAGTGCATCAGACATGCGTGCGGGGTGAAGCAGAGTTGAAGAGTCACATACGAGAGCTGGTCGGAGGGACGCTGCTGTTGCTTGCGGCCGTCAGCCTGGGCGCGGGAGAGGCTATGGCGATCGAAGAGCCGGCATATGAGGTGATCGAGCAGAGCGAGGACTTTGAGCTTCGGCGATACGAGCCCTACATCGTTGCCGAAACCATCGTGGAGGGGGATTTCTCGAAGGTGGGAAATGAGGGTTTCAGACGTCTGGCAGGCTACATCTTCGGTAACAACCGGAAAAAAGAGGCCATCGCGATGACTGCGCCGGTCAACCAGGCGCCAAGCTCCGAGAAGATCGCCATGACTGCACCGGTCGGTCAGCAGGCAGAGGGCGCCAAATGGCGCATCACCTTCACGATGCCCGCAAAGTACACGATGGAAACCCTGCCAGAGCCCCTTGACGACCGGGTGAAGCTGAAGCGCGAAGCCGGTGGGCTAATGGCCACAATCCGCTATTCGGGCACTTGGGGCGAGGCCCGCTACGAGGAACAGGAGGCGACGCTCAGGTCGCTGCTGGCGCAACGCGGCTTAGAGACTGTTGGTGAGCCGGTCTTTGCGAGATACAACCCGCCGTTCTTGCCCTGGTTTCTGCGTCGTAACGAGGTGCTGATTCCGGTCGCGCCTAGACACTCAATATCCACAACCAGGTACTGACACTGAGTATCGAGAGGGCCGTGCCCAGTAACACCGTGCTGGCGGCCGTGCCTTGCCCTCGCTGGTACATGCTGGCGAACAGGTAGCCGTTGACGCCGGGCGCCATCGCGGCCATCAATACCACCGCGCTGGTCAGTTCGTCCGGCACTTGGAGAAGGCGGCAGGCGACGAAGCCGATGCCCGGGTGGACGACCAGCGATATCGCAGAGATGCTACTTGCCTCCCCGACAGATGTCTTCAGGGAGTATCGTGTGAGCATGCCACCCAGGCCAAACAAGGCCACCGGCAAAGCTGCGCGCGCCACGATATCCACCGACGATACGAGTACCGCCGGCAGGGATAGTCCGCCCAGGTTTACGATGAAACCCAGGCCGATGCCGATCATGAGGCTGTTGCGAAACATCGCACGAGCGACCACCTTGGCGGTATCCGGCAGTGATCGCCCGTCGGCTCGCAACAGCTCCATACTCGTGATGCCGAGCAGGTAACAAAATGGTGCATGCACCGATACGATCGCGAAAGCGGCTGCCATCGCATCGGTATCGGCACCCCAGGCCCGTTCCGAGATCGGCAGGCCCAGTAGCACCAGGTTCGAAAACAGCGCGCCAAAGCCCACCGCGACCGCATCTGCGGGCTCGCGGCCGAACAGCTGCCAGACCAGTAGTGTCGCCACGGTAAAGCTGACCGTGGAGCCCAGATAGAAAGAACCCATGACACGCCAATCGTAGGCAGTCCCGAGATCCATGGTCGAGGTGGCACGAAACAGCAGGCACGGCACAGCGAACTGGATCGCAAACTTCATGAGTGCGTCCACCATGTTGTCGGCAAACAGTCCGCGCCGCACCGCCAGATAACCCGCGCCTATCACCAGGAATACGGGTGCGACGATATTGAAAATGTTGAGCAGCATCTCGAAAGGTTATCAGCTGCACCGGTCCCTGGCCTCACCCGTCAGTATTTTCATCACGGCAGGTCGAAGAGCAGTACCTCCGCCTCGCTGACGCCCTCGAGCCTTACTTCGCCCAGGTCTTCCATGGCCACGCCATCGCCGCCTTCGAGGACTGCGTCATTCACGCGTGCACTGCCCTTGGCAATGTGCACATAGGCCCGCCTGCCATCGCCGAGCTGATGGTTCAGCCGCTCGCCTGCAATCAACAAGGTACCGTACAGCAGTGCATCCTGATTGATCGCGATCGATCCATCGCGCGCATCCGGCGAAACCAGCAGCACGAGGCGCCCACGGCGCTGCTCGATTGAGGGCCTCTCTAATAATCCTGGGTGCGCAGATTGGGCGACATAATTCGGGACATCAAGGCGAAGACCGTAGGCAATAGCTGGCTATTGCGAAGGTCTTCAACGCAGAGAGCGCGGA
Source organism: uncultured Gammaproteobacteria bacterium (assembly GCA_963808165.1). Taxonomy (GTDB): domain Bacteria; phylum Pseudomonadota; class Gammaproteobacteria; order Chromatiales; family Chromatiaceae; genus Thiosocius. Next base: position 109,272 of record CAWEET010000005.1, read on the forward strand.
TTATGTCGTTCAAGATGCCATCTATGGATTGTTAGAGGTGCCCTTGTGTAGTGCCTTTGCTCGTAGCTGGGCTGAACGCCCACCTCGTCGGGTTCCAGCCAGATCTGAAGAAAGTGCACGGGATCTACCGATGAATGGTTGCACTCACTGTGTCTGACGCCCGTGCCGGCACTCATGCGCTGAACGTCACCTGGCCGGATTACCGAGCCGTTGCCCATACTGTCTTTGTGTTCCAGGGCACCTTCGAGCACATAGCTGATGATCTCCATGTCGGTGTGGCCGTGGGTAGCGAAACCGCCACCGGGCGCGACCGTGTCGTCGTTTATCACGCGCAGCCTGGAGAAGCCCGGGTGCCTGGGGTCGTAGTAGGAACCAAACGAGAAGGTGTGGAAACTATCCAGCCAGCCGTGATCGGCGTGGCCGCGATCTTCAGCACGTCGCAATGTAAACATCTTTTCCCCCAGTAGTTGAGATGACCCCCCATTGAGCCGAATGGCACTTGCTCGGGAGCGCAAGCTCCAAGTTGAGCAAGTGCCATTGCGCTCAACCCAGTGAAACAATCTAGTGAGGCGCCCGATCAAGATAAACAGCGCCGGGGTCAATGGACTTTCTCGCTCAGTGAAACAATCGTGAGTGAGGACGGCCAGCCCGAGGCTGGCCGGTGGTCAATGCCCGGCAGCTGCTTGACCGGGTCACCTCGCAGGTTGCGCAAGCGAGGATCTTTGCTGGAGCCCGGGAGTATGCTGAGCTATGCTTGACGAGATTTTGTTCACGTGGAATTGCGATATTTCTATGAGAAAGCTTGGTATCCAAGTTCGCTGGCATGGTGCCTGGGTCTTTGCGCCACTGCGACTCGCTAAGCTGCTGCTGGTCGTGTCGTCGCTGGCCCTGGCAGCCTGCAGTTCCCTGCCGACGGACGTTGAGCGTGCGCCATCGTATGCGCTCAGTGACACGTCTTCCACCTGGCTGGCTCGGGATATACAGCCATTGCTGGAGGAGCATCCCGGTCTTTCGGGGTTTCATATCCTGGGTGATGGGGTCGACGCGTTTGCGACCCGCCTGCGCCTCATCCACGCCGCGACAAAAACCGTCGATGCCCAGTACTACATCTGGCATACCGACCTGACCGGTAATGCGATGTATAACCAACTGTTGCGTGCCGCGGACCGTGGTGTGCGGGTCAGAATCCTACTGGATGATCTCGACACGGCGGGCAAGGATGACATGCTGCGGCGGATCGATGCCCATCCCAATGTGGAAGTCCGTCTCTACAATCCTTTCGCTAATCGAGACCGGCGCGCCCGCGACTTCGTTGGCGATACACGGCGCGTCAATCGCCGCATGCATACCAAAACCCTGACGGCAGACAATCAGGCGACGATTTTTGGTGGCCGTAATATCGGTGATGAATACTTTTCAGCGGCACAAGACGTTGGGTTTGGCGATATGGATGCCATGGCCGTGGGTCCGATAGTGTCCAAGGTTTCCAACCAGTTCGATCTTTTCTGGAACAGTGAGTGGGTGTACCCGATCGCTGCATTTCCACCGGATCAGCCTGTCACCTCAGCCGATGTCGAGGAATTCAGGACACTCTCAGATGCAGAGATGGATGATGCGAGGAACTCCGAGTATTTCAAAGTAATCGCTCAGCTGGATTCGTTGAAGCGGTCCGGTTTCGCCGAACTCGACATGTCCTGGTCGCCGTGGTTCCTGGCCTACGATCCACCCAGCAATGTCGAGGCCACCGAGATCACGTTAGAGACGAATCTGGCACCGAAGCTGATAGAGGGCATGAAGCGCACGCGCGAGGTACTGGATATCGTCTCACCGTACTTCGTGCCCGGCGAGAAATTCACGAAGTTCCTGACCGACAAGGCAGCCGAAGGCGTCAGAGTCAGGATTCTCACCAACTCGCTTGCATCGAACGACGTTTCGCTGGTGCACGCCGGTTACATGCGGTACCGCGAGGAACTGGTTGCCGGTGGTGTGGAACTGTATGAGTTCAAGGCCGTCCAAAGCGGGGAGTTGGAAGACGAGTTGGGTAGAAACAAGATAGGTGCCAGCCGGGCGAGTCTGCATGCCAAGTTCTTTGGGTTCGACCGGCGTTATTTGTTCGTCGGGTCCTTCAATCTCGATCCACGCTCGGCGAGACTGAATACCGAACTCGGGGCGTATTTCGAGAGTCCCGAGAGCGCGCGTCGGATGGCAGAGATATTCGACGACGAGATCCTGCTGATCGCATACCGGGTGCAGCTCGATGACGAAGGCGATCTCGAATGGGTAACCTCGACCCCGGATGGCCAGGAGCAGCGTGTTGACAAGGAGCCGGGTACCACCTTCTGGCAGCGTTTCAGCACCCGTATCCTCTCGCCCATCGTCCCGGAGTCCCAGCTGTAGCTCTGGTCAGACGTTAATCCGTAGCGGTTGCTGTAGGGATTCGGCAGTCATGCCTGCCAAGGTAAATTCACGTCGAACCCACGGCCGATAAGGTCAGCTCGCTGTTTCTGGAGCGACCTTCGTTTCACTTGACGGACAGCGGCCTTTTCCGCTCGATCCTCTCTTCGGCCTGCCAGGTGATGCGGATGTCTATCCGGTGTCTTGCTTCGTCCTGGCTCGCAGTGACTTTCAGGTTCAAAAGGCCCTCGGGTTCCATCAGCAGTTCGCCGCCCTCGTCGCTGAAGGTCAGTTTGCCCTTGCCAATGCCTTGGGTGATGGACTTGAGGAGTTCCTGAATGGTCTTGCTGTCCTGCAGGGACTCGTGTCGAAAGGTATTCTTACTTTGGCGCATTGGCTTGTTTCTGATGTTTTGGATAATTGGCGGGCTCGAAGACCTTTGCGTAAGGATAGTCGGTGCTGATGCCGATGACCTGCCCCTGCGGCTGCACTATGATGACGCCCGAGCCGTAACCTTTCAGCCCCTCTTTTCGGCGTGAGTTGCGGTCCATGGTGATGTCGCCTTCGAAGTGGATCATGCCCTTGCGGAGCATGATGCGCTGTCCGTTGGTCCGATTTCGGTGGCCGTGAACAACGGCATACAGGCCCTGCCGATGCGCCAGTCTTGCGCCATGCCGGCTCCATGACATATCGACGTCGCGGTACTTGGTACGCATCGTATTGGCGAGCGGGCCGTAGTAGAACTCGAACAGGTCGTGTTGCACCTGCTCCTGGTACAGACGATTCAGGTGATGGACGCCCTTGCGCTTGATCAGGCGGGCGATGTGATCGTCGAGGCCGGCATGGATGAACAGGAAGGAGCCCTCGCGATAGGCGAGTTGCATATCGCGAAAGAACCAGGCGAACTCGCCCCTGGGCTCGAGGAACAGTTCGCGGCACTTCAGTGCGGTGGCGTAGACCTCGCGCAGTGAGAGTCCCGCCTCTCTGCAGGCGCCCTCGAAGTTGTCGACCTTGACACGCATCCGCGTGAGTTCTCGCTGGATATGCGGCTGTGACAGTCGCCCGGCGGCCTGCCGGGGAAACTCGTCGAACCACTGCGGCGAGGGATAGAGTTTGCGCCGGCACTTTTGCCTGCCCGGTATCCCTCGCAATGCCTTTTTGCCATCGAGATACTGGGCGTGGACCTCTTTCAGCAGCGGCACCACCTTCGGTCCCATGCGGACGAACAGGTGCTCGGTGCGCGGATCGCGTTTCAACACCATTGCGCGCAGCCCCATCAACAGGCGGACATCATGATTGCCGGCCAGTAGCTTGATCCGGGCTCCGGTGTCGATGAAGTTGCGCACGGCGCGCAGCAGACGGAGATTACTCGGACCCTTGTCCAGGCAATCGCCGCCAATGATGAAGGTGCCCTTGCGACCGGCCGAAGTCAGCTTGATGTCGAGGTCGCCGGGTCCGGTCTTGTGCACGCCGCCGGAGGCGACCAGCGAGGCATTGAAGGCCTGGGTGTCGGCGTGAGGATCGGCGAGGAAGTATATCGGGCGGTCTGGCCACTTCCATGAAGCATCCGCCACGGTGCGGGCCAGTGCGCGATCCAGGGAACGGTGGCTGCCGTCATCGTCTTCGATCGGCTGATGTCTTCCGGCTAGCCACTTGCGTCCTGCCTTGGGCAGCCCGTCCCGTATCCAGCGCTTGCCGCGGTAGCGTGGGAGTCGTACCCCATTCTTCGTTGCTGACATCTTGCCCGGCTACCCGGCTTGCGGGAATGGAAGTCGGGTATGTTCGGCAAGGACGGCTACGGCTCCATCGGTGCACAATTGGCCATACCGGGAAACTGCATTGGGGCAGGGCTTGGCGTTCAATCCGTGTACTCGCTGTGACTGGCACGAATTTTCCATTCACCGCCGATATGCCGCCATTCGTCGGGTGACAGGTATTCGATCAATACCGGCTGCGCATGGTACATGCTCAACTGCGCGATCTGTTCGTAACTCAGTAAGCCCAGACGATAGGCGGCGTGGCGAAATGCGGCGCCGTGACCGACGAAGAGCTGCAGCGTGTCGCTGTGGACATTGTCGGCGAGCGCCTGCATCTGCCGAGAGATATGCCCGGCCACACGCGCCCCCGCCTGCAGCAGCGATTCCGCTCCCTGCAGGGGCAGTTGGAACCGGCTGTTGGATTTCCAGTCGGGAGGTAGGTCGGCGTAACGCGGATCTTCGCGGATGACCGCCTCGATCTGGGTGATACTGAGATTCGCCGCACAACCGAGCCCGCGCTCGGCCAGGGCATCGAAACCGATCAGCTGCGGAGGGCCCGGGAAACTCGCGGATAACTCCCGGACGATGATCTGCGCGGTCTGCCAGGCCCTGAGCATCTGCGAACTGTGCACCACGGCAGACAACGTCCAGGCCTTGGCATGGACCGTTTCGCGCAATGCCGCGGCGGCGCTGCGTGCCTGTGACTCGCCTTCAGTCGTCAGCGGGAAGGGCTGGTGGGCGCTGGGGGTGTCCGGCAACTGTCGGTAGTCCCCATGGCGGATGACGGCGGCAACGACTCTCGGCATGCGCTCAATCCGCTGCAAGCCGCTGCTTGAGGGTCACTATCATTGGGTGGACCTCCCGCTGTTTCAGCAACTCCGCAGCCTTCTTCGTGGACACCCACATCCGACCGCGATGGCGTTCTTCCCAGACCTCTTCCGGTAGCTGGCGGGTGACGGCCATTGGATAGACCGTGACGGTGCAGGTCGAGCCCCACTTCGCGTAGCTGTAGCTGCCCAGGGCCTCGTCGTGTACCTCGCCCTCGACGCCAGCCTCTTCCCAAGCCTCTTTGCGTGCTGAGTCTTGCAGGCTATGGCCCGGGTCCGCGATGCCCTTTGGCACCACCCAGTGCTTGTCCTGGCTGGAGCGGATGATCAGTATCTGCAACTGCCCGTCGTCCACCCTGTAGGGGATCACCGACGACTGGGTGTAGTAGTAAGCAGGACGATCGCGCCGGTCGTCGCCGTCCGGCATCGGGAAGGGGAATTTTTTCGGCAGGCTGGAGGCGCGTAACAGCTGCAACAGCTCGGCACGACCCTTGGCCAGCGCGTCCCATTCACTCCTTGTCCGCAGTCGGGCCAGGGTTGCGGTGGGCATCAGTTTGCCATCTTCGGGAATCTCGGGTGGTTGCTCGACGAGCAGCTCGAGCAGCTGCTCGAGCCCCGGGTTGTGCCCGACCAGCATAACCCTTGTCGCCGATGCCGGGCAGTCGGCCAGGACCTGCAGGAGTTCAGCGGGGTCGGCCTGATAGATGCGCTTGTCCTGTACTATCTCGGCGGCCCCGATGCCCATCACCTTGCAACATTTCTGGGCGGTGACCAGCGCGCGCTCGGCCGGCGAGCAGATCACCCGATCCGGCAGGAACTGCTGTTGTGCCAGCCACACGCCGATCCGTTGCGCGCCCCTTTTGCCCCGGTCCTTGAGAGGGCGTTTGAAATCTTCGGTCGCAGTGTCCCGGTCCGATTTCCCGTGGCGCAGCAGAAGCAGTTCTCGTGTCATAAGTTCAGCCGGTTAACTCGTCGATGCGCTGGATGATGCCGTCAAAGTCGATTGCGCCACTCGCCTCATAGACGTCAACGCCCCTCAGGGCGTCGAGATAGGCCTGCTCGTCGAACGGCGTTTCGGCATCGAAAAAGGTACCGTCGGCATATTGGTAGAAAGGTCCGGGCGACTTCATGATCGCGCCCAGCAGTTCACGGCGATCGGACAGATCGACCCTCTCCAGCTGCAGTGGCTGGTCGCTGCCGCGTCGCCAGTTGAGGACCAGGAATCTGCCCAGTGGTGCCTCGAGGGTGATTCTTCCCCGGCCGTAAACCCGGTCGATCAGCACGTCGTATTTTTCCTCCAGTTCCCACAGTCGCTCGTTCGGCATGGCGAGCAATGATGCGACCTGTGCCTCCGGGATCAGTGGCAGCAGGCGCGGGTTATGGACGATGGTGCCCGGGTTCACCCGGGGCAGCTTGGGGATGCCAGTGGCCCGGGTGCCGCCCCCGTTGGAGCGGATGAACAGGCGATCATTGGTCAGGTAGCGGGTTTCTGCATTCTCCATCATGTGCAGCATCAGGGTCGACTTTCCCCCGCCGGAGAAACCCGCTATTCCCAGCGTACTCCCTTCGTACACCAGGCCGGCGGCGTGACAGATCAGCCAGCCGCGGTTTTGCAGCCAGTTCATGTACTGGGCATTGATAAAGTTGATCACCTGATTGTCGTATCGCAGGCAGGGCCCGGCGGCGATACGCCGGGTCGCGCTTTGCAGGAAGACCATACCGGTGCGTACCTTGCGTATCAGGCGGCCACCGTCCAGGTCGTGGTAGCTGTCCTTGCGGCCGCTCTTGCCCGGCTCGCGCTTCCAGTCGACAAAATCGACGCCCAGTTCGGGTTCGTCGCGGTCGATCGCGATAACTTCGATATCCGCCGCTTTCGCGGGGCCTGCGACATGCGAGAAATAACGCTTCAATTGAGCGATGTGTTCACTGGAGTTGGAGCGCACACACAGGATACATTCGCCGAGTGCAAGATAGAGTGCCTGGTCGCACAAGCGGGCGCCGTCGTATAGATTGTCGGCGAAGGCCTTCACGCTGTCTGTATCATTCATCATGCTTGCAACTTCGCGATGACATAGTCTGCATAGGATCCTGCAGCATCGATACCGGCCCCTTCGAAAGCGCCACGAAAACCGCCAAAGGCCGACACCTCGAATACGATCGGGCCATCCCCGGTCTCGGCGACATCGACCGTAGTGAAGTCCATGTCGAAAGGGGCCTGCGCGCGATAAGCCAGGTCGACGATCTCGTCGGGCGGCGAGTAGGCTTCGTAGCGGCCACCGCTGTGAATAGTGGTGTTCCACGCGTCGTCCTGAGACACACGGGCGTAGGTGCCGAGATATTCCCCACCGAGAAACACCATGCCGAGGTCGCGCCCTGACAGGTCCAGTTTGCGCTGGATGTACATCATCGGGTTGCTGTGCTGGAAGTCTCGCACCGCGGTCGCCAAGGCATCTGTCGACCGATCCGCATCGATGATGCTCATGCCCCGGGCCTTGGTGGAGAACAGGGGTTTGAACACGGCGCTCCCAAACTCGCGGACCGCCTGCATGGCGGCGTCCGGATCCTCCGTCACGCGCGTATCGGGCATCGGAATGCCGGCATTGCGCAGGGTGACGGTGCAGCTCAGGCGATCGATAAGGCGCAGCATGTTGGTCGCGCCGCTGAATACCCTCACGCCGGCGTGTTCGGCGACCCGCAGCAGCTCCAGCCGATCCAGCGTGTTCGGGCTGTACTCGGCGCTGATCTTCTTCACGATAAGGCCATCCAGTCGGCAAAGATCGTGACCGTCGAACAACAGGCGCCGGTCCTCGAGGTCGAGTGCCACCCGGGCCATGTCAATGACCAGGCGGTAGTCTGTGCGCCGTTCGACGGCGTCGGCCAGGGTCTCGGTGGACCATTTGCCCGGTATGCCGATGACGCCGATCTTGAGATTAGCCAACGAAAATCGCCTTTAGCGGAATCCTGAAATCAGCCGCCTTCTTGGGGTCGGTGACAAGTATCCGCTCAAGCAGGTAGCGGGCGCGGAGAAACATGCTGCGGGCCAGCGATTTGTCCAGTATGAAGCGGGTTGATGTGGCGAAAGACCGGGCCAGGCCGAGCGCCAGGCGCAGTTCGAAGGTCGCATCGCCATTCTTGTCCGCATAGCGTCGTGCAATTCGATAGAAATCCTTTGCCAGTTTCATGATCCGGCGGCGCAGCGGCGCATCGAGGATCTGCAGGCGGTAGTTGGAGACCATGAATACCGAAACATCCTGCACATAGTCCATGTAGCAGGAGCGGTGCAGGTCGATGAAATTGATGCGCTGCTCCATGGGGTCGTAGATGATGTTGTCGACATTGAAGTCTCCATGAATATAGACCGAGAATGGCGCGCGGATCTGATTTTCGTACTTTCGTGCCTGTTTTACCAAGGTATCGAACGAAGGGATTTTCTGGCCGCATACAAAACTGTCGCCTTGCTTGAATTCCGGATGAATCTTGTAGACCTCGGCGAGGCGTTTTTGCAACTGTTCGATGTATTGCGCGGAAACCGGTGTGTCGGTGTGGGTTTCGCGCCATACTGATTTCAGTGTCGCGCCCAGTTTGTCCAGCGTCTCATTCAGCAGCCGCGGTGATTCATTCAGCAGTATCTGCTCAAAGGTCAGGCCCGGCAGGTGTTCGATCAAGAGCGCGGCCGACTGTCCACGCTTCTTGTAGGAGAGAATCCTGGGCGCAAGCCCCGGGTAGATCTCGTGCCAACTCTCTACCCCCTGGCGCTCCTCTTTGAGCTTGCTCTTCACGCCATCCTTGAAAATGGCGACATAGGCGTCATTCTTGCTGTCAGCGGCAGAAATGCCGGCGATAGCGCTGCCTGAACGAGTATCGGCAATGCGTTCGATCTGCACATCCGAGAGTTCATCTTCGGTCTCGAGATCTTCCACCGAGGCCTGAAGCGAATGGTAGCGCTCGAAATTGACCGGTTGTCCCAGGTTCGCGGAGATGATGGACTCGCTGATGTCCAGCAAGGCATCACCCATCTGCTCGATATTGTGGGCAACGAACATTGCACTGATCAGCTGTTCGGTTTTCTGTTTTTGCTTGAGTGCGCTGATGTAGCGCTTGAAAAGCTTTTTGTAGTCACGGTCGAGTTTGCCTTCGGTCTGGCCGATCTTGAGTGCCAGACCGGTATCGTTTGCCTGGATCGCCGGCTCCACCATACGGATGGCGAGCCTGACACGCTTGAGCATCGCACCCAGGGCCTTTGGCCGCAGGCACTCGATGTCGGTCAGATACTCCATCTGCTTGATGCAGTCGCGGCAAAGCTCCGCAATGCGCTCCAGGTCGGTCGCGATGAACTCGACGCCGCGCAGGGTCAGGGTGTCGACTCCACCCTTTTTGCAGCGCGCGAGCTGATTCAGACTGCTGTTGTGGATGCGCATCTTCAGGTTGTAGGCGTAGCCTCCACGATCCAGTATGCGCTTGGCCACGACCGGGGACTGGGCGGTCAAATAGGTTTGCAGATTGGCGACCTGGGAATCGACTTCGACGCTCAGGAAACGCAGATTGTCTCTAATGCTCTTCGGGAGTTGCATGGTCTTCGAAGGTGCCGAGGTAGTGGGTCCGGTCGCCACCCCTGGAATGCGGGATACAGGTCGAGAGGTATCTCGGGAAAATCGGCAGGCTGGTCAGCGCCTCCACGTCTGCCCAGACAACTTCGACCTGATGTTTGTCGGGGCGATAACCGTTGCGGGGTGAATAATCGCCGGGCACCGTGCATCGAAAAATAAACTCGACCAGGTGACGGCGGGTGGGCGGCTGCGTGTCCCGCAGCTTGAAGAATTCCGCGACATGAAGCAGCTCGCCTATGTCCACGGCGGTGCCGATCTCTTCCATGCACTCTCTGTTGAGCGCGTCTCTCAGGTTTTCACCGGGGTCCTGAGCACCGCCGGGCAGTGCATAGCGTTCACCACGCCCGCCGCCCTCTTTTCGGAGCAAAAGAATCCGATCCTGTCGGAAAATCAGGGCGCGCGCAGCATTGCGGATGCCAGGTGTCAGTTCCATCGTATCTCGATTGTGGTCATTACCGATGGGTTTTTAAGGAATTCTATCTTAATATTGTGAAGCATCTGGCTCGGGATTGTCCGTTGAAGTTTTCGCCAATGGTTTGCATGTGTTTAACAGTTTGATCCCGACGGCCGTGTCCATCTGTATCACGTCGATTATCGCAGGGTTTCCGGTGCGCGATGGCTAAGATCCGTGTCGTCCGGACGGTGGAAGTCCCTGATCCACTGCGCGTTACCCGTTATCGGAAGATACCCGAACTGGGTCCGCGGATTCTGTTTTTCAGCGGTGGTTCCGCGCTGAACGGTCTGTGCAAGACCCTCAAATACTACACGCACAACTCGATCCACCTGGTGACCCCTTTCGATTCCGGGGGTAGTTCTGCCGAACTGCGGCGCGCGTTCAATATGCCGTCGATCGGCGACTTGCGCAGCCGCCTGATGGCGCTTGCCGACGAGAGCGTGCTCGGGCATCCCGAGGTCTACCAGCTGTTTACCTATCGCTTCCCCAAAGACGCCGAGAACCAAGACCTGCGTACCAGGCTCGAAGCGATGGCCGCGGGAAGGTCGGATCTGATGTCCGATATCACCAATCCCATGCGGCGTCTGATCCGCAATCAGCTGGGCTATTTTTTCGCTGCGATACCGGACAATTTTGATTTGCGCGGTGCGAGCATCGGGAATCTTATCCTGGCCGGCGGCTATCTCAACAACCATCAGCACCTGGATCCCATCATCTTCCTGTTCTCCAAGCTGGTGAATGCTCAGGGTATCGTCCGTGCGGTGGTAAACAACGATTTTCATCTTGGCGCAGACCTTGCCAACGGTGAGCGCGTGATCGGCCAGCATCGGCTGACCGGAAAAGAGGTGGAGCCCCTCGCTTCACCGGTGCAGAGGCTGTTCCTTTCGAAATGCCCTGATCACTTTGAGGCGGCACCTGCAAAGCTGAGGAAGAAGAACCGAAAACTGATCGGTTCCGCGGACCTGATCTGCTATCCACCGGGAAGCTTCTATTCCAGTGTGCTGGCCAATTTGTTGCCTGCAGGCGTGGGCAGGGCAATCGCCGGCAACGATTGTCCGAAGGTGTTCGTCCCGAACCTCGGTTCCGACCCGGAACAGTTGGGCATGGATTTCGAGCAGGTACTGAGGGCCTTGCTGGAAACGGTCAGGGCCGACGTCGGGTCGGATTGCGCGAACGAAAAACTGCTCAATTTCGTTCTGGTCGACATCAGCAACGGCAAGTACCCGCATGGGCTATCGCGCACGCTGGTGAACGGCTTTGGATTGGAACTGATCGATACCAAGTTGATCAGCAAGCAAAGTGCCCCTTACTACGACAACGAACTGCTGGTGGCCGCGCTGCTTTCGCTGACCTGAGCCGTCGTCCCATGGGGCGCCCAGCAAGCCGCATTGCCTTTCGCACGAAGACTTTTCTGCTATGCCTGGTCGGTTCGTTCCTCAACGAGGCCGAGACGCATGCTGGCGAAGTCGAGGGTCAGGCGCGTGCCCCGGAGCAAGTCGTGGCCGATCAGCCCGTTGATCCGGTAACCCTGGCGCGTTTCGATGGCCAGGGCATCGAGCAGCAGTCCGGGCACGCCGCGCCGTCGTACCGTATCCAAGCGCAGTTCCTCGGCATATCCGCCGGTGCCGGTGATATCACCGCCTCCACCCGTACCGACCAGCGGGGGCGCTGCATTCGGTCGAACCCCCAATGCCGCCGCTCGGGACTCCGAGACAGCGAAGGCGCCACCGGTCATTCCACTGTCCAGGAATACCAGTGCCTGTCGCAGTGAGGGGAAGTCAGTGTGGGTCAGCAGCATCCAGTTTTCAGCCAGCCAGATAGGCACACCCGCGTCCACCGGCTGAACGGAATCCCTTGGCTCCAGCCTCAGCAGGCCGATCCGATAGTCAAAAATGCAACGGAACAGCGACATGGCCCGAATGCCGAGGATGCCGTGTATCGTCAGGTCGGGATACCAGTGGCCGAACACGGCTTGCAGATCGAACACCTGCACCGGCAGATCGTCGATTCGCGCGCCGCCGAGGTCCAGTTGTTCTGCGTGGCCGTGGGTTACCTGGGCGGGCCTGCCGCCGGCGAAATCCCGCCACTCCTGCCCGCCCAGGCGCACCCCGGCGGAGATGGCAAAGTGTGCATCCAAAGCACTGTCCCCGGCGCCCGTGTCCAGGACGAGATTGGCTTCCTCCCCGTTGATCCTGGCCCGGACGACCGGCAGTGGGTCAGCTGCGACCCAGGAGAGTTCGCCGCCGCCATGCGGGGTGCGCAGCCGCATGACCTCCAGGTCCGCCATCGCCGCCAGGGTGCCGGCCAGACCCTCGCGTCCCAGTTGCTGGTAGCATAGGGCCGCCGGTCCCAGATCACCGGCGCGGTAATAGGCCTCGGCCAGGTGCGACAGGATCTCCCGGGTCCGCAAACCCTGTTCGAGCACCTCCGAGAGCCGGGCCACGGCGCTGCAAGGATCATTCGCCAGCAGGTCCAGGTAACCTAGCCTTGCCAGCAGGTCCAATCGTTCGGGGTGGCGTTCCGACAGCGCCTGATAGGCTCTGGCGGCCTGGTCGAAGCAGCCCTGCCGGAAAAGGATCGCGGCACCTTGCTCCGTTGCAGGCGGAGAGGCCCCCCGCCGGTTTCCATCGACATCTGATTCCATGAGACTGAGTTGATTGTCCTCCGAAGGGTGGGCGGTTCGGGTATTCGGATCGCTCGGCATGCCCGTCACACTGAACGCACAGGCCGGCCCCCGTGGATGCCAGCCCGTCGGCCCCGAAGGCACTCACCGTGGCACTTTTCGATACTCGATTCCTGCTCGGTCTTTGAGCGGGCGCCATTGAGGTTGCCCCGACGGTACTCGACCGATCGGCCCTGCATGGCCCGGCGATACCATCCGATGCTTCGCCTACACCTCCTTGTCTTTGCGCAGCGTGGATGTCAGCCGTTGGAACTCACGCTTCATCTCCGCATTCTCGAACGCGCGCAGCGCTGGCACCTGCAGGCGGAACAGGCTGTCCAGCAGGACCTGACTGTCCTCCATCAGTGCGACCAGATCGCCCGACATCTTGACCGTCTCGTAGGTGTTTCGTGCGACCGCGATGTCCAGCGACAGGCGTTGCCGGGAGGTAAGCAGCTGCTGTCGCTGACGCTGAAGATAGTCCGCATAGCTACCCGCGGCATCGATCGTCAACTGCTGGGCCTCGAGATTCGCTTGCAGTACCGCGCTCGGCGCGTGCGCCTGTAATTCGCGCGTCTGCCGCCGCAACTCCCGGGCGCGCCCGCCGATTGCGGCGATGCGGGGCAGATAGTCCTGCTCGATGCTGCCGATCAAGGTGGCGTTCATGTGATCCAGGATCTCGAGCAGTACCGTGTACATCCCATAGTAACGACGCGCGGTGGGCAGATCCTCGCGGCCCCTCGATGTGAGGGCCTCCAACTGCTCGGTCAACCGACGTACCTGCTCGAAGGCCAGCGTCATGTCTACCACGTCATCACCGACCACGGTGGAGAGCAGGAACTCCAGACCCTCGGCATCGATGTCCACGCCCATCTCGCGCAGTTCGCTGGCGGTCATGCGGCGCACGCGGTCGAGTTCCTTTTGCTGTTCCGTCAGCATCCGTTCGCGCTCGGCGATCTCGTCTTCGATGTCCTGTACCGTCTTGCGCCACAGGGAATCTGATGGGGCAGCCATCCTGCGACGTTTCAGATCGGTAATCGCGCGGCGGTTGTCGTTCATGCCCCGCGCCAGTTGGCGTATCCGGGCACGCAGGGCGTTGTTCCCGACCAGAATCTCAGCCGCTTCGTCCAACAAGGCGTTGATTCTGGAGGTGTTGGAAACCTGGTCCTCGCCGAACCAGGCCGATTCCGGCAGCTCCCGCTGTCGATCCTGCAGCGCCAGGATCTCGTCCAATCGCGGCATCAGATCCTGCCACAGGCGTGCGTCCCCGGCCTGCTGCTCGCGCCAAAAACGCCGTGCACGCTCGATCCCGGAGCCGGCGTACTCCAGCGTCTTGTCCCACAACTCGTCCGCCTCGTTCAGCGAATCCTCCATCACACCGGCGGCGCTCGAGGAAACAAGGGTCAGGCCCAGGATGAAGGTTGAGAACCGTGTCATATCAGGTCTCTGTGCTGGTGAAGTTCAAATCTGTAAACCCATCGCGCTGGATCCGAAGTGTGTCCGGACGCGGCTCTCTCCGGTCCGCCGCCCTTTGGTTACACTTTATGGATGCAGCTACCCGATTATCAAGGCGCCAGCATCGTCAATCTCATGGCCTCGCTCCAGATCGGCCTCGACGGGGACGACCACGACTATGTGCCGCTGACTTTACTCTCGCCTGACAGGGTGCGGGGCCATCGCCAGGTCTTGCTGCTCGTTGTTGACGGGCTGGGCCTGGACTATCTGCGTGCCCATCCGCAGGCGACCTGTCTGAATCGTCATCTGGCCGGCGGCATTACGACCGTGTTTCCGCCGACCACGGCAGCTGCCATACCGACCTTCCTGACCGGCGAGGCCCCGCAGCAGCACGGTCTGACGGGTTGGTACATGTACTTCCGGGAGTTGGCCAGCGTACTGGCGGTCCTGCCGGGTCACGCGCGTTACGGCGGGCCTGGATTGAGCGAGGCGGGGATAGACGTGCGTCAACTGCTGCGACCTCGGCCGTTTTCCGATCGCATCGGCATCGACGCCTATGCGGTCTCGCCGGCGTCTATCGCCGGGTCGGATTTCAACCGGGCCTACCTGGGTCGCGCGCAAAGTATCGCCTATCTCGATCTTGGCGACATGTTGAGCCGCTGCATTGAACTCCTGTGTTCGCCGGGTTCCCGGTACCTCTATGCCTACTGGCCAGAACTGGATAGCCTGGGACATCGCTTCGGTATCGGGAGTGAACCGGCCCGTGCTCACCTGCTTGAACTCGACCGGGCATTCGAACAGCTGCTGCATGCGATCCGGGGAACCGACACCCTGGTAATCGTCTGTGCGGACCATGGGCAGATAGATCCGCCACCGGAGCATCGCATTGATCTGAATAACCACCCGGCGCTGGCTGATTGCATGGTCTTGCCGTTGTGTGGCGAACCTCGTGCAGCTTACTGTTACCTGCGGTCCGGCTGTGAGAGCCGGTTCGACGACTACGCACGGCGAGAGTTCGCGCAGGTGGCAGACTGCATCCCCAGCGCCGAGCTTGTCGAGTCGGCCTGGTTCGGGCGGGGTGAGCCCAACCCGCAATTGATCGATCGTATCGGTGACCGCGTCCTTGTCATGAAGGAGGATTACCTGCTCAAGGACTGGTTGCCACAGGAGGATAGGCACCAGATGGTCGGCGTGCATGGCGGGCTCAGCCACGACGAGCTGTGGGTGCCGTTGATCCTGGCAGAAAGCTGATCCCGACCGACGGCTGCCACGGACACTGCCTGGGCCGTCGCAGATACCCCGGTTCCGGCTACGTCTTGCGGATGCTGCACTCAATCCCCTGACACACCGCCATAGGCCACGCCCGACAGTTCTGCCATGTCGCGATGCCATGTCGTCAGGTCGTCGATACAAAACTGATTCAGGTGATCGTGACCGCAGGCGCGTGCCATCACCTTCATCAAGTCGGTCGATGCGCACAGGAAATTGCTCAGTTGCTCGGCACCTTTCCGGATCTGCAGACGCTGCCTCAGGTGTGCCTGCTGGGTGGCAATACCGACCGGGCAGTTGTTGGTATGGCAGGCGCGCATCCCCAGGCAACCGATCGCCTGCAACGCCGAATTGGCGATCGCTATCGCATCGGCGCCAAGCGCCATGGCCTTGATGAAGTCGGCCGGCAGGCGCAGGCCACCGGTGATCACTAGGCTGACATCATTTCGTCCCTGCTTGTCCAGATAGCGCCGAGCACGTGCCAGTGCCGGGATCGTCGGTACCGAGATGTTGTCGCGAAAGATCAGCGGCGCCGCGCCGGTGCCGCCACCGCGGCCATCGAGAACGACGTAGTCGACGCCGATCTGCAGTGCCGCCTCGATATCGCGCTCGATATGCTGTGCGGACAGCTTGACGCCGATCGGAATACCGCCCGTGGCTTCGCGCACCTCGGCCGCAAAACGGCGGTAGTCATCGATATCCAGCCAGTCCGGGAAGCGCGATGGCGAAACGGCCGGCTCGCCTTCGGCCAAACCGCGCACCTCGGCAATCTTTCCCTTCACCTTGTTGCCGGGCAGATGACCGCCGGTGCCGGTCTTGGCACCCTGGCCGCATTTGAAATGGAACGCCTGTGACTTCTGTACCGCGTCCATGGAATAACCAAAGCGCCCTGAGGCCAGCTCGTACAGGTAACGTGAGTTGGCTGCCTGCTCTTCGGGCAGCATTCCCCCTTCGCCGGAGCAGATGCCGGTGCCGGCCATCTCGGCACCCATAGCCAACGCGGTCTTGGCCTCTTGCGAAAGCGCGCCAAAGCTCATGTCCGAGACAAACAGCGGCCGCTCCAGTAACAGCGGTCGTGCCGCATTCGGGCCAATCACCACCTCGCTGCCGACCGGGTGATCATCGAGCAGCGGCAGCTTGTGCAACTGAGCGGTAACGATCTGGATGTCGTCCCATTTCGGCAGATCGTCGCGCGGCACGCCCATGGCGCTGACCCGGCCGTGATGCCCCACTTTCGACAGGCCGTGTTCGGCGAGATGCTGAATGTACTGATAGTGCGGCTCTTCCGGGCCACCGTGCAGGTCTTTGTAAAGACCCTGATAACTGTCACGTCGATAGGGCTGCGGATTGTCTGACGCCCAGGCGCGGATCTCGTCTTCATCCACCCACACGCGACCGTCTTCGACCCATGACTCGAATCGGTGCAGGCGTTCCGAGGAGTTATAGGAACTCACGCCAGACTTGAAGCAATAGTCCCAGTCGTGCAGGCCGCAGATGATGTTGTCGCCCTCGATACGCCCATCCGACATCAGCGCTCCGCGGTGTGCGCAACGGCCGTAGAGGATCGAAACCTGTTCTGTGTCCTTCCAGCGGATGACGACCAGATCGACACCGGCGACCATGGCATAGGCAGGTTTCAGTGGTTCCAGGTCGGTCCACTGTGCGATTGCGGTCTTGTTCATGACAATGCCCTTAGATATGACCGAGAGGGGACGCATGATAGAACGATGCGTCGAAACCGGGGAGTCCGGAGGCAAAACGGCCGTCGCTGCCTGCCCAGCTTAAGCTGATTCCGGTCGTTTCTGGAGAACATGTATCGCTCCGGAACATCGCGCGCCGGCCCGGGTCCAACTCACGTTGCGTTTCCAGAGACCTGCCATGCCCCCACTACTGATTGCCCTCGTGACGCTGCTCGGCCTGTCGGCCACAGCGGCCTGGGCCGGGCCGACGGCCGTGCAGGCCAGGTATACGATAGGCGTCCCGGCCGACCTCGGTTCCCTGCAGGTAGAGGCATGCTTCGAGGCCGGCGGCATCTTTGACCTTCGATCCCGCTCGCCACAGGCCGGCGGTCTGCTCGATGGCCTTGCGGGGGACGCCGACACGCTGGTCGCCTGGCGCGGTGAGCGTATTCAGGTCAGGGTGCCGGGCCGTGAGGGGTGTCTCAGCTATCGGGTCAACCTCGACAGGGCATCCCAGCAAGGCCACTGGCGCCGCGAACTTGTCGTTGCCACCGACGCGATCCTGCTCGATCCGGAACTGTTCCTTTGGCTGCCCGACGGCGTGTCGGACGTCGCCGTGGAATTCAGGCTGCCGCCGGGTCACAGCGTGTCGGCCCCGTGGGAAACGCTGGCGTCGACAAAAAAAGGTGCGGTCTTTCGCGCCGGGGCTCACGCCGCGCTTGGTGACGGCAAGGTGGCACTCGGTCGGTTCGAAACCTATCGACTCGATGCCATTGGGGCGATCGTCGAAGTCGCATTGCTGAGCGGTGTGCCTGCAGTGGACCGGCGCATGCTGCGTCGATGGTTGCAGGCGAACATCGAGGCGGTGACCGCAGTCACCGGGCGTTTTCCGGTATCCAGACTGCAGCTGCTGGTGGTGCCGATCGGAAGCGGTGATGAGCCGGTTCCCTGGGGGCAGGTGTCGCGCAGTGGGGGCGACGCGGTGCACCTGTATATCGACCAGCGCATGTCCGAGCAGGCGTTCATGGAAGATTGGGTGCTGAGCCATGAGCTCAGCCACCTGTTTCACCCTTATCTGGCGGATGGTGCGCGTTGGGTTTACGAGGGCCTGGCCAGCTATTATCAGAATGTCAGCCGTGCTCGCACCGGCATGATGTCGCCGAGCGCGGCATGGGAGGACCTGCACGCAGGGTTCGAGCGCGGCAGGCAGGGCACCCGGCCGGGGCGCTCCCTGGCGGACGCCACGGAGAACATGCATGCGGAACGCGCCTATATGCAGGTCTACTGGAGCGGCGCAGCGATATTCCTGATTGCGGATCTGGAACTGCGGCAGGCAAGCGCGCAGCGCCTGTCGCTCGATCGGGTGCTCGAGGCGTTCGCCGATTGTTGTCTGCCGGCCGGCAGTGACTGGACGGGACAGGACTTCCTGGGGCAGCTCGACCGCTTGTCCGGCTCTGAGGTGTTCACCCGGCTTGCCACCCGGTATCGCACTTCCGACCGCTTTCCCGATATGACAGTGGCCTATGCACAACTGGGTCTGCGCCGGCTCTCCGGCGGTGGCCTGGCCTTCGATGACCACCCGGATCAGGTCGCGATGCGTGCGTCGATCATGGGTGAGCCATGAGGCTCATCGCATCCGCCGCGTTGCTGGGCAGCTTCTTGTGTCCGCCCGCGCTGTCTATGCAGACCGATGATCGTCTGAACGAAGCGATCCAGGCTATCCGCGACCGCCATCAGGTCCCGGGTCTTGCACTGCTGCTCGTCGACGGATCCGGGGTCCGCGAATTCCAGGCGCTGGGCTACGCTGACCTGACGCGGCGGCGGCCGATGACAGTCGATACGATGGTGCGCATCGGTTCGATAACCAAGACCTTCAATGCCATCGGGTTGCTGCGGCTCGAGTCCGAGGGGCTGCTGTCGCTCGATGCGCGGCTCAAAGACCTGGCGCCCGGCTTGCCGCTGATTAACCCCTGGCGGCGCAAACACCCTGTCAGGCTGACCCATTTGCTCGAGCACACGGCCGGTCTGATGGACATGAGTCGCGAGGAATTCGCGCACAATGAGCCTTTTCCGTCCTTGCGCGCGGCCTTCGACTTTGCGCCGCAAGAACGGCGAACGCATTGGCCGCCAGGCCGGTATCCCGAGTATTCGAATGTCGGTTCGGGTTATCTCGGTTATGTCATCGAGCAGATCAGCGGCGGGTCCTACGAGGACTTCATGCGTGAACAGGTACTGGTGCCGATGGGCCTGCCGACGGCGACCTTGAGGGCCGATGACACAACGCTGGACCGCCTGGCGGTCGGCTATGATGCCGATGGCCAGACCGCCATCCCTTATTGGCATATGGTGTTCCCGCCAATGGGTGCTATCAATGCGACGCCACTCGAGATGGCGCGTCTGCCGCAGTTTTTTCTCCGACGCGGCGAGTTGAACGGGCGCAGGCTGCTGGCGCGCACCGTGATCGATCGCATGGAGTTGCCGAGCAGCAGCCTCGCCGCACGAGCCGGGCTGACCTATGGCTACGGTCTCGGTCTCGATCAGGAGATCGACGGCGGCCGGGTGTGGTACGGCCATCATGGAGACGGCGACGGTTACCTGTCGCATTTTTCCTACCAGAAGGACCTGGGCGTCGGTTATTTCGTCACGCTCAACGCCTTCAAGCGGGCGGCCTTGTCAGACCTCAAAGAGGCCGTGCGCGCCCATCTTGCGGCAGGCCTGGAGCATCAGGCTGACAGCTCCGCAGTGACGATCGATCCCAGCCCTTCTGACCGCATCGTCGGCGATTATGAGCAGCTTACGGCCCGCTTCGAGCGCAGTCAGCCGATGCGCCTGTCCGTCGTCAAGCGTGATGAAGGCTTTTTTCTCGTCTATCCAAGCGGGCGGCAGGCCGAGATCCTGGTGGCCGATGATGGACTTGTCCGATATCCCTCTGATCCGATCGCCACCATGGCCATCGTCAAGGTCGATGGCCGCCTGGTGATTCAGGGCGACATTGGCAATTTCGCCAAGCGGTGAGTCCGCCGACGAATCGGCAATCATCTGCTCAGGACCGGCCTGCCGTCGCCTCTGCTGGTGCTGGGTTATACTCTTTTGATTCACGATTGCCTGAATCTATGGAGACCGTCATGTCCAACCTGCAGCTCACCAATATCCCGGGAATCGGCGCCGCTACCGCCCGCGTGCTCGCTGATGCCGGCTTTTCCACTGTTGAGGCGATTGCCCATGCGGGCGAAGACAAACTGGCCGTGGTGCCGGGGTTTGGCCCCTCACGGGCTGCCGTCGTGATCGCAGCAGCCCAGGACCTCGCCGCATCCGAAGGCTTCCAGAGGGCAGGTGGTGCCGAAACCTCGCCAAAATCGGGCAACGGAAAGAAGAAGAAGAAGGACAAGGGCAAGAAGGACAAGAAGGACAAGAAGGACAAGAAGGACAAGAAGGACAAGAAGGACAAGAAGGACAAGAAGAAACGCCACAAGAAGTAGCGCGACGCCTGGATAAGGTCCGGTAGTCCGGTACCGGGGACGGCTGCGTCGTCTTCCCCGGCTTGTGCGCACCCCGAAAAGGGATCTGGCTAGCCTCGTTACAGCCAGCGCTTTCGTTTGAACAGCAGCAACAAGCCGGCCGCTATCAGCCCCATCAGCGTCAGCAGGCCGTAGTAGCCCCAGGCGGCGTGCAACTCGGGCATGTGGTCGAAATTCATGCCGTAGATCCCGGCCAGGAAACCCAGGGGCACGAAGATCGCGGTGACGATGGTGAGTACCTTCATAATCTGGTTGAGGCGATGCGAGGCGACCGAGATATAGCCGTCGATCAGGTCGGCAGCCAGATCGTGCAGCAGGTTGGACAGGCTCGCGACCCTTTCCAGGTGTTCGTAGACATCGATCCGCTCGTGTTCGTGCTCCGGGCTCAGACCCGGGGCCGGGCGGCTGCTCAAGCCGCTCAGGGCCTGGACATGATAGGCGGCGATGCGCTTGAGCTTCTTCAGGTTAGAGACATAGCCGACCAACTCGTTCAGCAGCCGGTCATTGGGATTTTCCCGCATGTCGTCTTCGATCTTGTCCAGCCGGGTCTCCAGATCCAGCAGGATCGGCAGATAACGGTCCGCGACCCGGCGGGTAATGCGCAGGGCCAGCAGTTCGGTGCCCTCGGCCAGCGGCGCCGGGTCTTCGCGCAGTTCCCGGCAGACGCCGTCGATGCCCAGTGACACCTCCTGGTGGCGGGTGACCAGGAAGCGTTCGCCGACAAACAGCGCGATCTGCAGGGTGCCGAATTCGACGTTATCGGTCGCGGCGTCCAGCCCCCGCAAGAGCAGGAAACTGTGATCTGCAAATCGCTCGAACTTGGGCGGGTGCCGTCTGCGCTGCGCGTCGCTCACCGCCAGTGGATGCAGGCCGAAGCGATCGATGAGCATCGCCCGCTCGCTGCCCTCTGGCTCGTCGCCAAAGTCGGCCCACAGCAGCGCGTCTGGGCTTGCCGCCCAGACTTCGATCAGTTCTGGGCCTCCGCTTTCCAGCCGTTTCTCGGCGGGGTGATAGTTGAAGACGCGGATCATGGGATCACCTCCGGGGGCTGAACGGACAATGAATTTTAAACGTGCGCCCGGGCTCGATCCGCCGCCGCAGACCGATCTGGGGTATCTGCGATCCGCCTGGCGCGGCCCCGGTGCTGCGCTGTCGCTGGATTCGGTCCCCAATGCCGCCGCAAATCTCGGACGACCCACAAAACGTGACATTTTTGTGAACTTTCCATCTATTCTGCATGCCGAGGACGAGACTCCACAAGCTGACGTCGGCCTGCTCCGTTGGCAGGTCCCGGCATTCAGGCGTGGCCTCGTCATGGCGAAGCGCAAGAAATGCAGAGAGGCTGTGCGATGGCGAAAGGCGGTGAAAGGGCCAACAGAACGGTAGTCTGGGGCGTTGTGATCGGGCTTTGTCTCTGGTTGCCAATGTGCTGGTGCTCAGAGAACGCGCCGGCAGATGCCGCAGCGGCGCCCGCCGGGCCCACGCAGCCCCGCACGGTCGCGGCCACCCTCGCCACGCTGGATTCCTTTGTCGACCTGCGCAACGATCTGCTGAAGGACATCAGGGGCGTTAACAAGCAGCTGGCCGACTCCGCAACCGACAACGAGAAACAGAACCTGAAGGCCGAGCTCGACAAGCTCGAATCCGACCTCCGTGCCATCACCCGCAACTTCGAGAACATCGCCGCCGGGGTGGACATCACCAGCCTGCGCACTGCGTCGGCCGAAGAGTTCAGTTTCCAGCGCGAACTGATGGCGCTGCTGAAGCCGGCCATCGACGAGATGAAGGAAATGACCGCCCATGTGCGGCAAAAGTCGGATCTGCGGGAAAAGATCGTCTATTACGATGAGCGCCTGCCGGTCATGGAACGGGCCCTGGAAAATGTGCAGCGGTTGTCCGGGGAGAGCAAGGATGCCGCCATCTCTCAGGCCCTGAATGTCACAGCAGACAACTGGCTGCGTCAGCGGTCGTTCATGGAGAGCGAGTTGCAGGCGGCCAAGCTGCAGCTGGAGGAGTTGGAGGCCGCGGAGGTGTCGCTGGGCGAGGCGTCTCAGAGCTACCTCAAGTCGTTCTTCCAGCAGCGCGGTCTCTACCTGACCGTGGCGGTACTGGTGGTGCTCGCGATCCTGTTACTGTCGCGGCTGAGCTATTGGGCGATGGTGCGCTACCTACCGGGTTTCCGAAAACACCATCGCAGCTTCCGGGTGCGTCTGGCCGAGCTGATCCACCGCATCGTTACGGTGATACTAGTCGTCCTGGGGCCAATGATTGTTTTCTACGTGGTGGAAGACTGGGTACTGTTCAGCCTCAGTCTGCTGCTGCTGCTGGGTATTCTCTGGACGCTACGCCAGGCCCTGCCGCGCTACCTGCACCAGATCCAGACCTTTCTCAACATCGGCGCGGTGCGCGAGGGCGAGCGCCTGCTCATGGACGATCTGCCCTGGCAGGTGCGCGAGATCAACGTGTTCTGCACGCTGGTCAACCCGACGGCCGAGTTGACCCAACGGGTGCCGATCGACGCGCTGGTCGACCTCAAGTCCCGGCCGGCACGGCAAGATGAGCCCTGGTTTCCATGCAAAAGGGGCGACTGGGTGATCCTCGGCGACGGTTTGCGCGGCAAGGTCATTGGGATTTCCCCGGAGCTGGTGCAGCTGGTGGAGCGGGGGGGCTCCCAGCTGACCTACCAGACCGCGGATTTCCTCGCCAAGTCGCCGCGTAACCTGGGTACGAATTTCCGCATCAAGGAAATCATCGGCATCAGTTACAAACTACAGCGCCAGGCCACCAACGAGATCCCGGCGACACTGCAGGCCTACATCCAGGGCCGCATCGAACAGGAGGGCTATGGTGAACGGCTGCTGAACCTGCGGGTGGAGTTCGCACAGGCCAACAGCTCGTCGCTGGATCTGGCGGTAATTGCCGACTTCGAGGGCGAGCTCGGTGACCTGTACAACCGCCTGCGGCGCGCCATACAGCGCTGGTGCGTGGACGCCTGCAGCGAACACGATTGGGAGATCCCGTTCCCGCAAATGACCCTTCACGGGACGGTGGGACGCGCTGAATGAACCGAGACGGCGACCGCAGCGGCGAGCTGCCTCGTGAAGCAAAACATTTGAGAAAACGCGCTCATGCACCGGGTGTCTGCAAGCCGCGCAAACGGTAGTGAGGCCGGCTTGCCGTTCACAGGCCTGTTGACGGCTGCCTGCTGGCTTGGGGATACTCGGCCAGCTAGGGGGGAAAAGGGCATCTGTTCTGCCTATACTCGTTGCTGACTGGATGTCTGACGACCTGTCCCGCAGAGCGATTCATCAAGGACGCTGATTTCGGCGGTCTTTGCCAGTAGTTTGTAACGACTCGCTGAACGTTGGTCGCCTGCGTGCAGGCGATGATCTTGACAGCGCTGCCGTGTCGACTCCGGTCTGGATGCGGTGCGTCTTGTTTTTTCTGCTCGTGTTGGCATGTATCGCTGTTGCCGGCGACGAGGCGCCTTATTTTTTGGGGGAGTGTTATGGCTAATCGTGAAGTCGTGGTTCTGAGTGCTGTCCGGTCCGCAATAGGTACCTTCGGTGGTTCCCTGAGCGGGATGGAGCCGGCAGATCTGGCCGGTATGGTCATGAAGGAGGCCGTGTCGCGCTCGGGTGCCAATCCGGAGTTGATCAATTACGTCACCGTCGGTAACTGTATCCCTACCGAACAACGATATGCGTACGTCGCTCGGGTTGCCGCCATCCAGGCGGGCCTGCCGATGGAATCCGTCGCGATGAGCGTCAATCGACTCTGTTCGTCCGGCCTGCAGGGAATCGTCAGCAGCGCACAGGCGATCATGCTGGGCGACTGTGACTATGGTGTTGGCGGAGGTGTGGAGGTCATGTCGCGCGGCGCCTATCTGTCACCGGCGATGCGCAGCGGTGCGCGGATGGGTGACACCACGATGATAGATTCGATGGTTGCAACGCTGACGGATCCCTTTGGTGTCGGTCACATGGGCATTACCGCGGAGAACCTCGCCGAGAAGTGGGACATTTCGCGTGAAGAGCAGGATGCGTTCGCGGTCGAGTCGCAAAGACGTGCGGCCGCGGCCATCGAAGCCGGGCGTTTCAAGGACCAGATCGTCCCGATCACGCTGAAGAGCCGTAAAGGCGAAACCGTATTCGACACCGATGAACACGTGAAGCCGGGCACCACCGTGGAAAAGCTGGCGGGGATGCGCCCGGCATTCAAGAAAGACG
Source organism: uncultured Gammaproteobacteria bacterium (assembly GCA_963808165.1). Taxonomy (GTDB): domain Bacteria; phylum Pseudomonadota; class Gammaproteobacteria; order Chromatiales; family Chromatiaceae; genus Thiosocius. The sequence goes on from CAWEET010000005.1 coordinate 134,123, forward strand.
GTACCGTGACTGCCGGCAACGCCTCCGGCATCAACGACGGTGCCGCTTTCATGGTGCTCGCCGAGGCCGAGACCGCAGCGGCTGCCGGCCACAAGCCGATGGCCCGCCTCGTATCCTACGCGGTTGCCGGCGTGCCCAATGAGATCATGGGTGAAGGTCCGATCCCGTCCTCGAAACGTGCGCTGGAGCGTGCCGGGCTCACTCTGGATCAGATGGATGTCATCGAATCCAACGAAGCCTTTGCCGCGCAGGCCATTGCCGTTGCCAAGGGCCTCGGGCTGGACATGGCCAAGACCAACCCCAACGGTGGGGCGATCGCGCTGGGTCACCCGGTGGGTTGCTCGGGGGCCTTCATCGCCACCAAGGCGCTGTACGAACTGCAGCGCACCGGTGGGCAGTACGCGCTGGTGACCATGTGCATCGGTGGTGGTCAGGGCATCGCCGCGGTATTCGAACGCATGTAGCGATATCGCGAAGGCAGCAGGCGGTCTTCTCCTGCTGCCTTCGTCGCCGTGGATTTCTTTGCCATCTGTCGTGGCATCCTCGGTTCGATCTGACAGGGCGCATGCCCGGGCACCGCCGTAACCTTGCCGCTCAGCAACCGCAGGAAGGCGTTTTGCCCACGGCGGCATGCTCTCCCTGTGTCGCGTAGCCGTCACGGCGCCACCAATCAAGCCCGCCCAATAGCTCCCTGACCGAGAAGCCAAGCTGTGCCAACCTCAAGGCGCCCTTGGTCGACGCATTGCACCCGATACCGTCGCAGTAGGTGACGTAGTCGGCCTCCTTGTCGAGTTGGGCAGTCGTGTCCTCCGACAGGGACCGGTGTGGAATGTTGACGGCTCCGGGAATGTGTTCGGTGGCGAACGCCTCGCGCGAACGAGTATCGATGACCACCAGATTCTCCCGGGCGCTCAATGCGACGAACAAATCGGATGCGTCCGTTTCATACCGCAGTTTGGCTTGGTAGTAGCTGATCTGTTCTCGGCTCATCGCCTGGATCCCCCCTTTTCACGCGCCGCTGGCATCGCCTTGCGGTCCAAGGATAGTCGCGCTTCGCCACGTCTGTCGCCGGGCCCGATCTGTCCCTGTCTCGCTGACCCGCTTCACCCGGGCCCGCGCTGTGGGTCGACGGCGTGTCTGTTTGGCATGCGCTGCGGCGTCAGGTGCAGACCAGGCGAATCTCCGAAGATTCTCTTGCGTTTGAGCGGCTTGCCGTCGTTGCGTCGGGTGCGAGCTGCGGCCGTTTGAAAACCGTCGGGCAACCGTTGGCAGCCGGTTGCATGATTACTCCCCGGCGATGCTATTGATGATGGCATGTCTGCCAAACAGGCGGACTCACATCGATCAGGAGGTCGAAAATGAAGCTCTACACGGCGGCAATGCTATTGACCCAGGTGCTGTTCGGCGCTGACGCGATCGCGGATCATGTCCATGTCGACCCCTATGCCCTCGAACCGAGTATCAACGGGGGCGTTTCTGCGAGCGGATTGTTTGCTACCCAGGCCGAGGAGGCGGCCCATCAAGCGAGCCGGTGGGCCCTGCAACTCGAACCCTGTATCAACGGCGACGTATCTGCGAACGGTCTGTTCGCCAGCCAGGCCGAGGAGGACGCTATGGGTGGCGCAATGGCGGCCAATTGACCGGCCAAGGGCCATCGGGCTGCAGCGAACTCGGCCTAGTGGGCCATGCGGGAAGTTCTGTAACACTCAGCCGATTCACGAGTCTCATCGACCAGGCACGCGAGCGCAGGACTAGCCCATGCTAATTCAAGCGATCGTAACGCCGGCGGTGGGACTTGTGCACCGGCCCGCAGGACATCGCTGATGCGCCAAGGCAAGGCGCACACCGCAGGGGATGGCACTTACTTCGGAGCGCATGCTGCGAGTTGGCCTGGCGATCCCGATCATTTCTTGCGCAAAATGCCGTGAATACGTCCCTGTAGGCTCGGCGGCGGCGTCCATGCCGCCGACATTTTCTCCAGAAATGACCGGAATCAGCTTCAGTGAATGCGATTGACATTGGGGCGTGTAAACACGATGCGGATTTTCATCGACAGAGGTCGTTCTTTCACGGGGCAAGGCGCGCTGAGCGCCGTGTACCTGCGGCACATCAGCGAAAGTGCCACGCGGTCATGGGGAAAATGGCCTCCCGGGAGAGCCAACGCTGGGCATCGCGATCGTATTGACAGGCCCTAGTCCGGCGCGTTTCAGGTCGCTCAGGAATCTCTCCCTGTAGATAGGGTCACGAAACGGTGCTCCGCGTTCGACATCAGCGAGCGAAAAATCCGGGTTGAGCGTAAGAATCTCGGAGATCTGCCAGTTGGCCTCTTCCTCGTGCCCGGCCGCGGCATATGCGGCAGCGAGAAACACCCGCGCGAGTTGATAGTTTGGATTACCCTCGACTGCCAGTTCGAGCATCTGAATGGCCTCCGCGAACTCCTCCAATGCGTAGCGCAGGGCCCCCTGCACCATCCGGTAGGCCCCGGGAACATTGGGATTCAGGTCGATAGCCTGCTTCATCGCCACCAGGCCTTCCTGCGGTCTGCCGGCGAAATGCAGAACCCAGCCGAGCAGCGCATAGGCGTCGGCGTAGCTGGGCTTCAGCTCAATGGCCCGCGCGACTTCGTCCAGCGCAGCCAGGTGCTTACCCTTGTACATCGCCACCTCGGCGGTGACGAAATGTACCTGGGGCAGGTCAGTGTCCAGTTCCTGCGCCTTGTTCACCAGGGCCTCCGCCTGCGTCAGTGACCGCTCGAGCGTCGCCCCCCAGCCGTTGACCGCGTTGATCGTATAGGTCAGTGCCAGGCCAGCGTAGGCACGGGCAAAACCGGGGTCAATGGCAATTGCGCGTTCGAAAAATTCCTTGGCCAGTGCATTGTCCTCGCCCGACCGGCGGCCATAGTGGTCCAGGCCGTGCAAAAAGAGATCATAGGCCTCCACACTGGCGGTGTATTTTCTCAGCAGGCGCTGACGATCGTCGGACGACAGGGTGACACGCAGTGCGCTGACGACCCGCCGGGTGATTTCGTCCTGCACTCGGAAGATGTCCGCGACCTCGCGATCGTAACGTTCCGCCCATTGACTGCTCCCGTCCTTGGCATCCGTGAGACGCACGTTGATCCTCAGTCGATCTTCGGCCCTGCGGACACTGCCCTTGACGATGTACCGGGCATGCAAGTCGGCACCGATCTGCTGTTCCGTTTCGGTGCTGCCCTTGTAGGCGAAAACCGAATTACGCGCGACCACCCGCAGGCCGGTGATCTTGGACAGGTCGGTAATCAGATCTTCGGTGATGCCGTCGGAAAAATAGTCCTGTTCCGGGTCGGCGGAAAGGTTCTCGAATGGCAGCACGGCGACTACCGGTCCGCTGGTCGGTGTCTGCGCCGCCAGGTCGGGATGCGACAGCGGGGGGCTGGCGGTAAACCAGAAGACCAGGGTGCCGGACAGTACCAACAGACCGATGAGCAGGATTTTCGACCACGACGGCTGCCCATGTGGCGCCATGCCGCTCGTGGTTTGCGTCGCAGAGGCCGTCGGGTCGCCGGTGCCTGCCACCGCTGAGATATCGGCAATCAGGCGATAACCGGATTTTGATATGGTTTCGATATAGCTCGGATCGCGGGCCTTGTCGCCCAGCGCCTTGCGCAACTTGATCACCGTATTGGTCACCGCATCGTCGGTCACGACCATGCCCGTCCAGACATGTGCTTCGAGGTCATGGCGCGACACCACCTCGCCCTGGCGTTCGGCGAGGTAGGTGAGCACCCGCATCGCCTTGGGTTCCACCCGGACCTCCCTGACCCCGCGAAACAGGCGGTTGGCGGCCGGGTCGACAGTCCAGTCGCCGACCTTGAATGGCATGGTCCTACCCTGAGCTTCCTGCATCATCCCTAACCCTTGTTCGAGCCGGCAGCCTGAGCGGGGTGTCGAGCGGCACCGCAGGCGTGTATTTACCTAGTATATACACCGCCGGACCACGCGCCGTCGCCTGATCCCGCAATCCCGTGGAGCCGCTGCCCGCGACAGGTCCCCGGTCAGTCCTTGCGTGGCGAGAGGCAGGCGGGGTCGGCGTTCGCCGAATTCAGCTGTCCAGATCTTTGGTGTACGCCTTCGGTGGTGGCGTCCAGCCACGCTCGGTCCGATCGTGAAGCTCCAGCCGGTCGGATTCCATCATGTCCTTGAGCGTCGCGCCGTGTTCACGGGCGCGGGCCAGATAGGCTCGGTTACGGGCGACGTCCGGGTTTTCGTCCCATAGCTCGTAGAGTTGATCCAGCCCGGTCCGGTCGTGCCGACGGAAGGCGCGCGACATCTTCTCTACCTTGAAGGGGTGCATCCCGAGCGCCTTCAATGCCTCCGTACCGAGCTGCAGCGATCCGTCGAACACCTCTCTTACAGCGAGGTCTGCACCAGCCTTGTTTAGCCGGTAGAGGTGATGGACATCGAAGGCCCGGGCCAGGACCCGGACGCCAGGATAGTGCCGCTTGACGTGCTCGACCATTTCGATAGCACGCTCACGATCATCGATCGCAACGACCAACACCTTCGCGTTCGCAATCCCTGCCGCATGCAACAGCTCCGGCCTGGAGGCGTCGCCGTAATAGCTCTTGACGCCGAACTTGCGGAGCATGTCGATCATCGACGCCTCGTGATCGAGCACGACGGTAGGCACGCCGCTCGCCACCAGAAGCCGATTGACAATCTGCCCGAAACGCCCCATTCCTGCGATCAAGACGTTGCCCTGCTCACCGATTTCATCAGGTCCGGCAGCGTCGTTTTCGTTCAGGCGCGGCTGGATAAATCGGTCGTAGGCAATGAACAGGGCTGGGGTCAACAGCATCGACAGCGCAACGATGAGCGACAGCGTCGGTGCCAGATCCGGGGGGATCACGCGGTTCTGCAGACTGAAGCTCAGCAGCACGAAGCCGAACTCGCCCGCCTGTGCGAGGCCCAGTGTGAACAGCCAACGGTCTCCAGGTGGCAGGCGAAACAGTCTTGCCAATCCGAACAGGACCAGTCCCTTCAGAAGAATGACGCCGAGCGTCAGCCCCAATACGGTAGCGAACTGGCCAAACAGGATGTCAAAATCGATGCCGGCCCCCACCGTGATGAAAAACAGTCCCAGCAGGAGGCCCTTGAAGGGTTCAATATCGGATTCGAGCTCATGACGGAACTCGCTGTTGGCCAGCACGACGCCTGCGAGAAATGTCCCCAAGGCCGGCGACAGGTCGACCAGCGTCATCAACAAGGCGATGCCGATGACCAGGAGCAGTGCGCTGGCGGTGAAGATCTCGCGCAGCCGCGACTTGGCGATAAAGCGGAACAGCGGCCGCGACAGAAAGTGTCCCCCCAGCAGCACGAACGCCACCGCTCCGACAACCACCAGCGCATGCACCCATCCGGGCAGGCCTGCAACAAGGCTCATTGGTGCGTGCTGTTCAACTGCACCGTGCGTCCCTGCGCCAGTCGCCTCCGCCAGTCCACCACCAGCCAATTCGGGCAGCACCAGCAGCGGGATCAGTGCCAGCATCGGGATCACGGCGATGTCCTGAAACAGCAGGACGGAGAAACTCGCGCGGCCGCCTTCGGTCTTGGTCAAGCCCTTCTCGTTCAAGGTCTGCAGAACGATCGCGGTCGAAGACAGCGAGAAGACCAAGCCAATGGCGAGCGCGACGCTCCAATAGACGCCCGTCAGCAGTGCGCCGCCCGCGATCAGCGCTGTGGTGACGGCCACCTGAAGGCCACCGAGACCAATCAATCGGCTTCGCATTTCCCACAGCATGCCTGGTTGCAGTTCCAGTCCGACCAGGAACAGCATCATGACGACGCCGAATTCGGCGAAGTGCTGTATCTCTTGTGTCTCGGAGCCGACCAGCCCGGCCACCGGACCGATCAGGATCCCGGCGATCAGGTAGCCGAGTACCGAGCCCAGGCCCAGCCGCTTGGCGATCGGTACGGCGATCACTGCCGCGCAGAGATAGATGAAGGCCTGAAACAGGAGTCCGCCCATGGCTCAGTCTCCCCTGATGACTGCGTCGAGGTTGTCGTTCAGTGTTGCCTGATCTTTCGCGAGGTCGAGATCGAGTCGGTCATCGCGCAAGGCCTCGAGTACGCGAACCCAGTCCGCGACGTGACGGTCGACGCGCCCTTCGTCCACCGCGGTACGCGAGCCGAACAAAGCGAATGGCGCCAGATACACCATGCCGCAAAGCAGGGCCGTCTGCTCGAGCGGATAGAGCAACTCACGGATCGTGAAGTGGTTGTAACCCTCTGCGCGGTAAGCGAGCTCCGCGCCACCCGCAGATAGCGCAGCGAAGAAGATCTTGCCGCGCAGTGCCGTTCCGTTCGAGCCGTAGGCAAAGCCATACTCCAGCACCAGATCCTGCCATTCCTTCAGGATTGCCGGGGTCGAGTACCAGTAAAGCGGATGTTGAAAGACGACAACGTCGTGGGTTCGCAGGCGCTGCTGCTCGCAGTCGATATCGATCTGGAAGTCGGGGTATTCCGCATACAGGTCGATCGCGGTCACTCCGTCGATACCGATGAGTGCATCCGCCATCGGACGATTCACTTCGGATCGCTCCAGCGAGGGGTGCGCGAGCAGGACCAGGACGCGGCGCCGAACCGGCGTGTCAGTGGTCTTGCCATCTGGTTTTTCGATAGTCGGCATCGAAGGGCTCCGAGATCGTTGGCGTTCTCTGCAAGAAAGCGGCGGCGCGCCCGGCAGGCTGTCCGGTCAAGCGCAGTATGCGCATCATCGACGGCAAGGGGAACGGCTCGATATGTTGATATCTGCAGGACGGGCCGGTGCGCCTCGATGATCTTGCCCACCAACGCGGTGATGCGGGTCAAAAGATTGTCGCGCAAAGGCTGACAGAGATGAAGGAGATCGGTCTGGTGAACCGGCCGGTCTTGAGCGCCACGCCGGTTGTGGTCACCCGCGAGTTTGGCCGTTTTGGCAGGTCTTCGTTGACCATGCTTGGGCAGTTGGAAGATGGGTTGGAGGCGAACAAACTTTGAGCAGGAATTTGGAAACTGAATGGACGCCGGTTTGCAGGGGCGGCCCGCCAGGTCAGAGCGGGCCGTCGTGACTTCCTGCTCAGCGTTGTTCGGAATTGCTCCAGCTCACCGTGAATCCTTCGGTCTGTGCGCTGAGGGTGGTGCTCGATGAAATACCTGCAACGTAGCTGTCTGCAGGCTCTTCATAGAGGTATGCATCGGCGCCATAGCGGTAGTCGGCGCCACGCCAGCCGCGATGGTGGCGTCCATGGTGTCGACCATGGGCATCTTCTTTCGCGCGCTGGATACGCTTGCTGCTGCGGTCCAGCACACGTTCCATGATCCTTCGTTCCCTCGGGCTGTAATAGCCGTCCCGTTCGAAGCGACGCTCCATCCGGTCGATCTTCCTCTGGTCCTTGCGTAAGCGCTTGACCTCCCGACGCGACAGATCCCCGTCTGCTATACCGCCGCCGATACGTGCCCACTGTCGGTTCTGGCGCCGATCGACGCGGCGTTCGAAGCCCTGCGATGCCGCGCCCTTGTAATAGCCGCCGGCGTGGCCATGGCCCGCGGCCAGCGTGAGGCCGCTCAACCCGAGTGCGCCTGCGGCGACGATTGCCAACATGTAACTCAACGTTTTCATCTTCCTATGCCCTCGTTCATGACTGTGAAATGCCTTTCGCCAAAGTCTCCGGCTACCGGCGGCGTTCGCGTGGGCCCGCCCGATACGCGACCCGGTCGTTGTTCTTCGCGCGCCGGACGCGTTTGCTTGTCCGGTCGAGCGCCTTGTTCAGGCGGCGACGCTCGGTCTTGGTGTACCGACCGTCGCTGCCGAAGCGCCTTTCCATACGGGCGACTTTCTTCTGGTCCTTGCGCAGTTTGCGGAACTCCCCTCTGCTCAGTTCGCCACTCCTCCAACCCTCCCGGATACGAGACTTCTGATTGGAGAGTCGACGATCGACGCGGTTTTCGAAGCCGCGCTGTTTCGTGCGGCCCCGCTCAACATAAGAGGCATGTGCACGGTCATACCGGTCGAATCGCTCATTGCGACCATGGGAACGGACGTCCTTTCTTTCGGCGCCTTGCCGATACCCTCTGACGTAACGGTCATTGCCGCCGAAACGCCCTTCGCCTGACGCGACGCTGCGCCGATCGCCGCGGTCGAGATTGCGCATGCGTCCAGCCGTTCGATTGTCCTTCCATCGGTGCTCTCCGGCCCGGTTCTCTGTGGCCGGTGCGATGCGGCCGCGGCTATCCTGACCCCTGCGTGACCTGTCTGAGCGGGGTTCGTCGGCGACGCTGCGGCTGCCGCCGTCGCTGGTGATTCGTCGTTGTTGACGTGCGCTTCGACGATCCGCGTCCGTGGTGCCGCCACGGTCGCTGCGCCTGTCGCGGCCGCCGGCGACGGGTTCTACTGCCGCTTGCTGATCGGCGCCATCGGCGGTTGGGCCGGTAGCTGTATCGATGTCGGGGGCCGCGATGCTTGCAGCACTGGTGAGTCCCAGCGCGGCTGCGACCAGAATCGCGAGCATGTTTTTCGGGCTTTTCATTTCGAGTTCTCCCATTCCGATGAACAGGTCCGGTCTGGACCCTCAACCTAATTCTTGTTCTCGGTAGCTGAACCGGCGCTGAACGGGGTGAACAAGCCGGTTTTCAAGCGAACGGTGATCGCTTGTCGCATGGCCCGACGCCCGCGTATGCCGGAGGCCATCGCCATTTCGCTGGACGCACGGCCGTTTGCCTCAGCAGCACAGATGTGGAACCGCGCTGGCGGCCGTTTCCGCAACCTTGACCTGGGTTGTTGATTTGTTTGTTCCAGTGGCGAAAATCAACAAGAGCCGTCATCACGCCGATCGTCAGGTGAAGCCATCATGTGGATTATTGCGTTGGTACTTTTTCTACTGGGCGGCGTGGTGATCGTCAGCCTTCCTTACGAACTGTTGTCGGCCCCCGATCCGGCCGGATCCTGGGAGACATACCTCGCGTTGTTGTATGCCAGCGGCGTGCTGTCGATCGGCTTGATGTCGGTCGCCATGCTGTTGGCGCTGCGCGCGCCCTTGATCGACAGGCTCCTTGGCGGCCTGGACCGCTCGTACCGGATCCATAAATGGCTGGGCATACTCGGTGTGCTTGCAGGTCTGCTCCACTACCTGATCAAACTGGGGTCCAAGGAACTCCGGGGCGATGGGTTGCTGATCAAGCCGGAACACTATCCCAGTCGCTCCACTGAAATGTTCGCTTCGTTGCACGACGCGGGCAAGCTGGCCGGGGAGTGGGGCCTTTACCTCCTGATCGCGCTGGTGGTCGTGGCGCTTTGGCAGCGGGTGGGTTACCGGCGATTCGCCGGTCTGCATCGGCTGATGGCGGCGCTGTTCCTGGTGCTGGCTTTCCACGCGCTGGTATTCATCCCGACTGATTATTGGGCTTCCCTGGCTGGTCCGGTTTCGGCCCTGCTTATGCTGCTGGGCGGCAGTGCCGCGGTTATGTCGCTATCCGGGCGGATCGGCGCCGGCAGGCGCGCGGCTGGTGTGATCACCGAACTCAATAGAATCGGAACCGATGTGCTGGAGATTCAGGCCAAAATGGATACCGCCTGGCACGGGCATCGCAGCGGTCAGTTCGCGCTGGTGTCTTTCGATAGTCGCGAAGGCCATCATCCGTTCACGATCGCCTCGGCATGGAGGGGGGATGGCAAGGTGCGCTTCGCGGTCAAATCGCTTGGAGACTACACCGCAGGGCTGACGGACAGCCTGGCGGTAGGTGACAGTCTGGTCATCGAAGGACCCTACGGCAGCTTCGACTATGAAGACGACAGCAAGCGCCAGGTCTGGGTTGCCGGCGGGGTCGGACTGACGCCGTTCGTTGCGCGACTGGAGGAGCTGGCCGCCCGTGGTGGCGTCGGTTACCCGGTCGATCTCTTTTACAGTACGCGCCGCGCAGACCCCGGCGTGGTATCACGGCTCAAACAGGCGGCGACCGAGGCCGGGGTCGCGCTGCACGTGGTCGAGTCGACTGTCGACGGGCCGCTGACCGTTGAGCGCCTGGCGGACGTGGTCGGCGATTGGAAGGACGCCAGTGTATGGTTCTGCGGCCCGGCGGGTTTTGCTGAGGCGATGCGTGCCGGCCTGGAACAGAAGGGGCTGCCTTCCCGGCGTTTTCACCAGGAGTTGTTCCAGTTTCGCTAACCTGGCGTGCGGCAACGACGGGAACATGCGCAACATGCTCGCGCCTTGGAATACTCCCGACTGCGATACGCCATCTGGTCGCGCTTGGGGTATCCGGGGCGACCACCGTGCTGCTGCGCCGCTTCCTCCGCATCTGGATACGCCGTATCGCTGTCGTTGTCGGTGTCCTCTGGGGTCTGTCGCTGATCGGCATCAGTATCGTTCCCGTGTCGATTATGTTGCTTGGCCTGCTGCTGACGCTGGCCCCAGTCACGGGTGCGGACCAGGCCTCGGCGCTGAGTCGCGCCCTGAGCAGCGCGGAAAACATGCAGCCGGCGATCCCGCGCCCCGAGCAGGAACGGGCTGCACAGGCCAAGCTTGACGCGTTGTACGAGAACACGGGGAAACGGCCTAACATCCTCTGGCTGGTCGTCGACGACATGGGCTTCGGCGACATCGGTGGCCCCTGGGGTGGCGGTGCACACGTAGGTGCCGCGACGCCGCACATCGACGCGCTGGCGCGCAACGGGCTGGCGCTGACTGCGACCTACTCGCAACCGATCTGTACCCCGACCCGTTCGGCGATGATGACCGGCCGTTTGCCGGTGCGCACCGGCCTGATCCGCCCGATCCTGGCCGGTGACAAGGTGACCGTGAATCCCTGGGAGGGCGAGACCAGCATCGGCAAGCTCCTTTCCGATGCCGGTTATCACACCGTCGTCACCGGCAAGTGGCACACGGGCGGGCTGGACGGCATGCGTCCGTTCGATGTCGGCTTCGATGAGTTTCAGGGCTACTACGCCTCGCAGAAGGAACTGACCCAGCAGGTCGACGGGCGGCGCTACCCGGACCTGGTCTACGATGCGGAGAAGCTCGAACGCTTCAAGAAGGTCGGCGGCAAGATCGACATGTACTACGGCCGCAAAGGCGAGGGCGAAAAGGTCGTCGAGCGGACCACCGGCATCGAACAGTTCGCCGAGGCAGACCAGGTGCTCGCTGCATTCACCATCGAACGTATCAAGACGCTGGCGAAAGGCGACAAGCCATTCTTTATTGCACACAATTTCATGCGCGTGCACGCGGACAATCACCCGAGCAAGGCATTCCGGGGCAAGAGCGCCAGCAAGTTCCAGTACAAGGACAACGTCGTCGAGGTCGATGCGCTGGTCGGGCGTATCATGGCCGCGTTGGAACAGGCGGGCGTTGCCGCGAATACCCTGGTATTCTTCACTTCAGACAATGGCCCGCAGATGGACAGCTGGCCGGACAGTGGCTATACGCCGTTCCGCGGCGGCAAGGCCTCGGCCTGGGAAGGTGGTGTGCGGGTCCCCGGCATTGCCTACTGGAAGGGCGTGATCGAGCCACGCGAGAGCGCCGAGTTGTTCGATCTGATGGACCTGTTCAATACATCTGCCCGCCTGGCAGGTGCCGCTGACGCGCTGCCGTCCGAGCGCTATATCGACGGCATCGATCAGACGCCTTTCCTGCTTGCCGACCAGGGCCAGAGCAGGCGCGAGCATGTCTACATCTGGACCCAGACAGACCTGGCCGCGCTGCGCATGCGGGAATACAAGATCCATTTCAGCACGACGCAATAGCAGAGTGCCTTTCTTGGCATCGACTATTCGGTGAAGCAGAAGGTGGGTCTGGCACCCTGGCTGTTCAAGCTGTACGTTGACCCAAAGGAACAGATGCCGCTTGGGCATCGTCAGAATGCCTGGCTGGCATCGATGGGTGCTGAGGCCAAGGCACACGCGGCGACCTTCAAAAAGTATCCACCGAAGCAGATCGGGCTCGCGCAATGAGCGGGGCTCAGATGCGGTGCTGCGCCCAACTGGAGAAAGCAACAACATGAAACACATCGCCGCATGGCTGAGCTGCGTGCCGACATTCGCGGTCCCGGTCTGGGCGGCCCTTGTGCCCGACGCCGCCGCGGCGTCTGCCGCAGGACGAAGCGTAATGAACCGATCAAAGGAGACGATTCGCATGCCCGCCCGCAAACCGATAGCGGCTGTCACACTGGCCACCTGCCTCGCTGTCGCGCCGCTGAGCCTTGCCCGCGCCGCAGAGGTGAGTGTCAATCCGCTGCGTGACGCCTATTTTGGTGAAACCCATATGCACACGGCCTTTTCACTCGACGCCTATATCGGCGACAACCGCCATACGCCCGATATGGCCTACCGTTTTGCCAAGGGTGAGGGGTTCGATATCCATGGCTCGCGCAAACAGTTGAAGCGCCCACTCGACTTTGCCGCGGTGACCGATCATGCCGAGTACATCGGGGAGATGTATTCGACGATGGTTGAGGGTGCGCCTGGCCACGACAACAAGGATCTCGAAACGCTGCGTAACCTGGAGACGATCGAGGACAAGCAGAAGTGGTTCCTCAAGTACGTGGTCAGTAACAATCGCGGCAATACGCCACAGCACCCTGAGTTCTTTGCCGGGCCGGCGACGGTCAAGAGTGCCTGGCAGATCATGATCGACGCCGCGGAAAAACACAATGAACCGGGCCGGTTCACCGCGCTGATCGGTTTCGAGTGGTCGGGCGCGCCGAACGGCGCAAATTTGCACCGCAACGTGCTCTTCCGCGGCAACAAGGTACCCGCCGCACCGATTAGCTACGTCGACGTCAATACCGAGGAAGGCCTATGGGCCTGGTTGCGTCAGCAGGAAGCCGCCGGGCGACATGCGCTGGCGATCCCGCACAACTCGAATGCATCCAAGGGCCGTATGTTCCCGAATACCGATTCCACGGGTGCCCCGCTGACGCTCGAATACGCCCGCACCCGCCAGCATTTCGAACCCTTGATCGAAATGATGCAGATCAAAGGTAACTCGGAGGTGCACCGCAAGTTCTGGGCGGCCGATGAGTTCGCCGACTTCGAGAATGCCGACTCCATCCAGAAGAGTTCCGGGCGCATTTTCAAGGCCAGGGATTTCGTCCGCGGCGGGCTGAAGGCCGGCCTGCAGAAAGAACGGTCGCTGGGTGTGAACCCGTTCAAGTACGGTTTTGTCGGTGGCACCGACAACCACAACGGCCTGATGTCCGATGTGGCCGAGGACGACTTCATTGGTGGCCACGGCCCGGAGGACGGCAGCGTGGAGCGCCGTCGCAGCGGTGACGTCTCGGGCTGGATCGACGGCAGGGATTTGTCCATAGGTTCGATCAGTGGCGTCTGGGCGATCGCCAATACCCGGGCGGCCATCTGGGATGCGATGAAGAGACGCGAGACCTTTGCCACCTCCGGTCCACGCATCCGGCTGCGGATGTTCGGCGGTGTCGGACTGGCCTCCGATCCCGGGGACCCGCTGACCCTGGTCAGGGAAGGCTATCAGCTCGGTGTACCGATGGGTGGCGATCTGGGCCCGATCGCTGTGGCCCCGACCTTCACCGTGTATGCACACAAAAATCCGGACGGCGCGAACCTGGACCGCATCCAGATCGTCAAGGGCTGGGTCGACGAAGCCGGCGACCTGAACGAGAAGATCGTCGATGTGGCCTGGTCGGGTGACCGTCAGATGCAGCCGGGCGGCAAGCTGCCATCGGTCGGTAACTCGGTCGATCTGAAGACCGCGAAATTCACCAACGACATCGGCGCGTCGCTGCTGATCGGTAGCTGGACCGACACGGACTTCAGAGCGGCTGAGGGCGCCTTCTACTATGCCCGCGCGTTGGAGATCCCAACGCCGCGCTGGACCACCTATGACGCGGTCAGGAACGGCCTGCCGTTGCTTGACGACGTCCCGGCCACGATTCAGGAACGCGCCTGGGGTTCGCCCATCTGGTATGCGCCATGACGCCAAGGCGCTCCTGCGACTCGCCGGAAGAGAATTGCCAGGCCCGCGTCGTTGAATCAGACCCGCGCCCCGGTCTACCCCGGCAGCAGAATTGGTGTCGTCTTTGTGGCGGTTGCCTCGGTTGTCAGCACCCTCGGCGTTGCGCACGCCGAAGAGGGTGGGTCGGGCCACTATCTGCCGGGATCCATGGCCTCGTTCATCGACGGTGTCCCACTCGAAGAGACCCTCATCGTTCGCGTTAAAGGCGAGGGAACTGGCTCGGCTGCTGGAAGAAGTGACAGCGACTTAAGGGTAATGGCACTAACTTGAGCTGATTTCGGTCGTTTCTGGAGAAAACGTTGGCGGCACGGACGCCGCCGTCGAGCCTACAGGGACGTATTCACGGCGTTTTCCGGAAGAAATGATCGGAATCATCAGGCCAACTCGTAGCTTGCGCTCCTAAGTCAGCGCCATTCGACTTAAGGGCATCTACTTGGGGAGTGTCGCCCCAGCGGCCTCGGCCCATGGGACGTGGTGAATCCCTCCGCGACTGCCGCTCCCCAGCCGCAGACGTCCGCCCATTGAGCATGCTGTAGCACTGTTCTACGCTGGACGGCTCGTTACACAAAAGCGGGTATATGCCCACAAAGGAGGCGATTATGCCAGCCGATTCCTGGCGCACTCCCGCTACCGTGCTGCTGTGCGGCGCGCTGGTACTGAGCATCTCGCTCGGTATCCGTCATGCCTTTGGCCTGTTCCTCTGGCCCATGTCGTCGGATCTGGGTTGGAGCCGCGAGGTGTTCGCCCTTGCCATTGCGACCCAGAACCTCGTCTGGGGCCTTACCCAGCCCTTTGCCGGACGTCTGGCGGACCGTTATGGCGCAGGCTGGATCGTCTTTGGCGGCGCACTGCTCTATGCAATTGGGCTGTACATGATGAGCCAGTCGCTGACCGAGCTGGCCCTGTTCATCAGCGCCGGCGTCATCATCGGCATCGGGCTGAGCGGCACCACATTCCCCGTGGTGTTCGGCGTCATCAGCCGGGCGCTACCCGCAGAGAAGCGCAGTTGGGCCATGGGCGTCTCCATGGCCGTGGGCTCGCTCGGACAGTTCGTGCTGCTGCCGGGAAGCGATGCACTGATCTCAGGCGTCGGCTGGAGCGAGGCATTGCTGCTGCTGGCGGCGCTCAGCCTGCTGATGCTGCCGCTCTCGGGGGCACTGATGGAGCCGCAAGCCCGTGCGGGTCAGCAGGCACTGCCGGTGCGACGGGTTCTCGACGAAGCCGTCAGACACCGGGGTTTCTGGCTGCTTTCCTTCGGGTTTTTCGTCTGCGGTTTCCAGGTTGTGTTTATCGCGACGCATCTGCCGGCGTTCATGACCGACGGTGGTCTGGATGCGACCTCGGGCGCGATGGCCCTCGCGCTGATCGGTCTGTTCAACATTGCCGGTTCTTACCTGGCCGGTTTCTGGGGCGGTCGCGTCTCCAAGCCGGCCCTGCTGAGTGCCATCTATGCTGCACGGCTGGGGGTGATCGGGATCTTCCTGATGTTTCCGCTGTCCGAGTGGAGCGCATACACCTTCGCAGTAGCCATGGGTCTGCTGTGGCTCAGCACGGTACCGTTGACCAACGGGACCGTGGCAACGATCTTCGGTGTGGGGAATATGTCGATGCTAGGCGGCGTCGTCTTCCTGTTCCACCAGCTCGGTGCCTTCCTGGGCGGTTGGCTGGGTGGGTACCTGTATGACATCGCCGGCAGCTACGATATCGTCTGGATGATTGCCATGGGCCTGAGCGTCGTGGCCGCGTTGCTCAATCTCCCGATCAGGGAACGACCGCTGCCGCGA
This sequence comes from uncultured Gammaproteobacteria bacterium, assembly GCA_963808165.1. Taxonomy (GTDB): domain Bacteria; phylum Pseudomonadota; class Gammaproteobacteria; order Chromatiales; family Chromatiaceae; genus Thiosocius. The sequence continues at coordinate 149,906 of CAWEET010000005.1, forward strand.
CTTGCCGAGGCCCGTACCTGAGGAGGCGGTGATGCGTGTCGGTGTGCGCTATGTCATCTGGCTGCTTGCAGGAGTTGCACTGGGGTTCGTCCTGGCTCAGTACACGACGGGCGGGATGCTTTCTGCGTTCCTGCACAAGCTGCCCGGATGTTTTTGACGGGTACCGGCGAACGATCGAATGCTCGCCAGGGTTGTGGACCGCGGCAGTCCGGTTTACTCAATGCGGTATAACAATTCGTATACCGAACCGCCGCCGACCCTGCGTTGAAGGCTTACCGGGCGGCCTTCGACGGTCCACCGGCCATCCACTGCGCTGAGGATGGCCGACTCGATCTCGCCGGGCAGTGCGGTGTGCAATGCGGCCTTCGTCAATGCCGATGCATAGTCGGCCAGGGCTCTGTGCGCGCGTTGCACCGCGCTCATGGAATTGACCCTCAGGTCGAGCTCGAGCCGGGTGACGGTCTGCGCGTCGCCATAGGCGACGTAGCGGATGTTGTTGTTTACCCTGCCGCCGCCGATCAGATCACGCCGTTGAGTACGACACTGGTGGGTCGAGCCGCTCTTTCTGTAGCCGCCACGTTCGCGCAGACCCTGATTGGCCATAAAACCGCAAGCGACGGCGGGTTCGAATCCGAACCCGTCCGACCAGGCGCTGGTCGCCGGGAGAATCAGGCCCAGCAGGGCGAGCAGGATCGAATGACGCATGAGAATCTCCATAGTTTGCGGTCCCGAGGGTCATGTCGTCCAGGCGAACGGCCCTGCGACCTTGGATCGCTGGCGGCTTGGCGTGGCACTCATCGGCCACCCCTGACGTCGCTGCGCGGGGCATCAGAATCGTGCTGCCGGACCCTTCCAGCTCGCCTTGTCGAACGGACGCGCCCTGGCGATGGCCGATAGCGCATCACCCCATCCCTCACAGGCGTTGCGCCCATCCTGGCCACGGACCAGATTCAACAGCCATTTGCATTTCGCATAAAGCCGAAAAAAGGCCACCACCAAAAGTCGCTGCCGCCGACTCAATGGACGATGACTGCAGATTATCTTGTCATCGTACATCCCTCGGTCCGTCAAGCCTATTGCGCCGAATGCCTTGACCGCCACCCTGGTACCGCGCGACAGTCGCGGCCCGAGCACTACCGCATCGAGCAGGTCACCTTCGAGTCCCAGCAACTCCTCGACCGACCCGTAGTTGAACGGGCAGGGAAAAGGCGAGATGAAATCCAGCCGTCCGGATGAGCCACGTTTTAGGAAGCTGCCCAGCGGTATCTCTATGACCACGTCCAGCTCAGGAGGCCCTGGCTGCCGGGCGTCACGGTCGGGGTGCTGCTGTTGTCTGCCCTGCATGGAAAAAGTATAGGTTGGAAAAGTGCCTGCCCGTCGAATGCAGTCCAGACGCCTTCGATCACCGCGCGCCGCATGGCTGCTACGTCAAGCTTCGGAATTTTCGATGTACAGGGCAATTGAATACGACTTTTCCTGTGTTTGCCCGGGCCTCATCATACAGCTTCACAAGACGCGGGACTGTCGATGCGAGCGTGCCTAAGCCCAATGCTGGTTACTCAAGCTGATTCGCGTTTCTGGCTGAGGCATTCGCCGGCGCTGGTCAGCAACGCGGACCCGGACCGCGGCGATCCCCGGAGGCAGGCCCGGGAAGCGGATGGCGGTCTTGAACAAACTAGGGCCTGTTAACACTAATCCGGATCGCGTCGTTGCTGCCCCAAAATGGGCCAATCAAGGCGCGAGGAGTGAAGTTTGGTCATTCCAAATGAACGACGAGTAACACCGAGTGGCCCATTCTGGGGCGCAACCCGAAGGGACGGGGCCATTTTTCCACAGCTCTGCGTTGCACCTCGCTTATGTAGCCTGCTACACAGCGCTCGTTACGCCTTGATCTGCGAAAAAATGGCCTCCGGCGACACGCTCCGGATTAGTGTTAACAGACCCTAAGACAAATGGAGAACCCACGAATATGTTCGATGCAAAAAGACTCCTCGATCAGTTTCTCGCCAGCCAGGGTGATGCCCCGGTTGGCCGCGCCTCCGATGTGCCCAATGCCGCTCCGTCGAATGCCGGTGGCCTGCTCGGCGGGGCGCTCGCCGGTGGGCTGGTGGGACTGATCGCCGGCACCAAGACCGGGCGGAAATTGGGCAAGGCGGCGGTCGGTTACGGTGGCTCGGCGCTGCTGGGCGGCTTGGCCTACAAGGCCTGGAACGATTGGCGTGCCGGCCGGGGCACCGGTGCAGAGCAGCCTGCGCGGGCTGCTGCCGCAGCGACGTTGCAACCCCCGCCGACGGGATCGGCGTTCCTGCCCGTACCGGGACAGGAGAACGATCTGAACCGCAGCCTGTTGCGCGCGATGATCGCCGCCGCCAAGGCAGACGGCCACATCGACGCCGACGAGCAGCAAAGGATATACCGTGCGGTCAATGACATGCAGCTGGGTGCAGAAGAAAAGGCATTCGTGATGGATGAACTGGCCGGCCCCGCCGATATCGGGGCCGTGGCGGCGGGCGCGACATGCCCGGAAACGGCTGCAGAGATCTACCTGGCGTCGCTGTTCGCCATCGACCCGAGCGGTGTGGCCGAGGGTGAATATCTCGCGCAACTGGCTGCGCGCCTGGAACTGGACCCGGGTCTGGTGCAGCATCTGCACGCCAATGCGGGCCAGGTTCGCGCCTGAGCTCGATGCCTCGAACGCCCTTGGCTGTTGGCAGGGGCCGCGGGGACTGCCGGCGATTGACCGATACTGCAAAGGCACCTGCGACGCCGACCGGGCGCCTGCTTGCAGCGTCTTTTGCCCTGTGACACCGATGTTGTGCGTCGGGCCCGTCCAGACGCTGAGGGCCGGATTCACCGCGTCCCTGGGATCGAACATGTCCGTTGGCACGTGCCCGGGTTGCGGACCTCGAGACCCAGGGGATACCGTCGGAATTGGCTGTCAACTCTGGTTTGCCTTGCGCCTGCTACATTTGAACAGGCGGTAACGTCAATGTCATCTCAAGCAACGGTGAACACGATAGGCAGGAGCGTTTCATGACCACGGCACATCCCCGCGCCCGGATCCTGATCGGCAAGCCGGGTCTCGACGGCCACGATCGTGGCGCCAAGTACATCGTGCATATCCTCAGGGATGCCGGCTACGAAGTGGTGTACACGGGCATCCGGCGCAGCCCCGAGCAAATCGTGGAGGCCGCGATCCAGGAGGATGTGGCCGCAATCGGGCTGTCTCTGCTCTCCGGAGCCCACAACGAACTGTTCAGGCAGGTGATCGATCTGCTCAAGGCGCGCGGGGCGGAGGACATTCTGGTATTCGGAGGCGGCATCATTCCAGCCGCCGATATTCCCGGTCTGCATGACATGGGGATGTCCGCGGTATTCACCCCAGGCTCGTCGGCCAAGGAGATCATAGCGACGGTTGATCGTTTGCTATCCGTACGACAGGAGGCCTGATGAACGGGGACATCGTCCATCTGGTACGTGACGTGCGGCAGGGGCCTGCCGAGAACACCAGGTCGGCCGCCAGGCTGATGTCGTTGCTGGAGAATCAACCGGCCAGGATTACCGAACTGTATGCAGGATTGGCCGATTGGCCCGAGCCACTCATGGTGCTCGGCATTACCGGACCGCCGGGTGCCGGCAAGAGCACGCTGGTGGACCAGCTGATAGAGCTTTATCGCAAGCGCCATCCGCAAAGGCGCCTGGGCGTGATCGCCGTCGACCCCTCCTCCCATGCGAGCAAAGGGTCCGTGATGGGCGACCGGGTCCGCATGATGCGCCACGCCACCGATCCGCACGTCTTTGTCCGCTCGCTGGCAGCCAGGGGGCACCTGGGTGGCCTGGCGCTGGGCGTCAGAGGAGTGCTGCGGGTCATGGGCCTCATGCAGTGCCAGTTGGTCTTGATCGAGACCGTTGGCGTGGGACAAAGCGAGATGGAGGTGGCCGAGTTTGCCGATCTGGTGGCTATCGTCCTGGCCCCCGGACAGGGCGACGGCATTCAGATGCTCAAATCCGGGCTGATGGAAACGGGTGATGTGTTTGTTGTCAACAAGGCCGATCGAGATGGCGCCACCCAGTTGCAGTCGCAATTACTCACCACCCTGAATTTGCGGTCATCGGTTGCTGACGCTGCCGCCCCGCCCCCGGTATGCATGACCAGCGCTCTGGGCGGTGAGGGCATGGAAGGGTTTCTCGATCTGCTGGAAGCTCACTGCGCACGCAGCGGTGCCCAGTGGCTCATGCAGCGCAGGCAACGTTTCGAACAGGAGGTCGAACAAGCCGTGTTGCAGGAGGCGCAGCGTCGGCTGGCCGACATGCTGCGTACATCGGGGATCGGTTCAGAGGGGATCAGCCGGGTCCTGCGGGGTGAGACGACGGTGAACGAACTTGCCACCGCGCTGCTACAACTGAGCGCAGAAGGTCAACCGCCTTACAACGAGGGCCATGCCGATGAAAGAAGACCCTGACGCCAGACCGGCGGTAGAGCAGGCGAAGACACAGTGGGAGGAGACTGCGGTCGCCAACACGATCAGTCGTTTTCCCGAACGCCGTACCAGGTTCGATACCGTGTCGGGGGAAGAGGTGGCGCGTCTGTATACGCCATGCGCCGGCGCAGACGCTTCTTACCTCGAGAAACTGGGCTTTCCCGGGGAATACCCCTTTACGCGTGGTGTGCAGCCCACGATGTATCGTGGCCGGCTGTGGACGATGCGGCAGTATGCGGGCTTTTCCACTGCCGAAGAATCCAACAAGCGCTATCGGTATCTTTTGGAGCAGGGTTCCACCGGTTTGTCGGTGGCGTTCGACCTGCCGACCCAGATCGGATACGACAGCGACGACCCGATGGCCAGGGGGGAGATCGGCAAGGTCGGCGTCGCCATTTCCACGGTGCGGGGAATGGAGAAGTTGTTCGACGGCATTCCGCTGGACAAGGTCTCCACCAGCATGACGATCAACTCGACCGCCGCCATACTGCTGGCGATGTACATCGTGACGGCGGAGAAGCAGGGCGTGCCTCCGCATAAACTCACCGGCACCATCCAGAACGATATCCTGAAAGAGTACATCGCCCGTGGCACCTACCGGTTTCCGCCCAAGCCCAGCCTGCGCCTGATCAGCGACATCTTTGCTTACTGCACGGATAACGTACCCAGATGGAACACCATATCCATCAGCGGATACCACATCCGTGAAGCCGGTGCCACGGCGGCACAGGAGATCGCCTTCACGCTGTGCGACGCAATCTGCTATGTCGAGACCGCCGTCCGAGCGGGTCTGCATGTCGATCAGTTCGCTCCGCGCCTGGCGTTTTTCTTTGCATGCCATACCGATCTCTTCGAAGAGGTCGCGAAGTTTCGTGCCGCGCGCCGGTTGTATGCGAGGATCATGAAGGAGCGTTTCGGCGCGAAGAACCCCAAGAGCATGATGTTGCGTTTCCATACCCAGACCGGCGGTGTAACCCTGACCGCCCAGCAGCCTGACAACAATATCGTCCGCGTAGCGATCCAGTCGCTCGCTGCCTTGCTGGGGGGTACCCAGTCGCTGCACACCAACTCCAAAGACGAGGCCTTGGCACTGCCCACCGAAGACGCCGTCTGCCTGGCGCTGCGCACACAGCAGGTCATGGCGCACGAATCCGGTGTCGCAAACACCATCGATCCCCTTGGGGGCAGCTATTTCGTCGAACAGCTCACCGATCAGCTCGAGGCCGAGGCCGAGCAGACCATCCAGGCCATTGATGACATGGGCGGCATGGTCGCTGCGATCGAACAGGGCTGGGTGCAGAGACAGATCGAAGAATCCGCCTACCGTTACGGCCGGTCGGTCGAGGACAAGGAGCGTATCGTGGTCGGCGTCAACGAATACCAGATGGGCAAAGAGGCCGAGATAGAGACCTTCTCGGTGCCGCAGGAGACCGCCAGGAAGCAGATCGAGAATCTCACCCGCACCAAGGCGGGACGCGACCACAAAAAGGTCGCTCAGGCCCTCGCCGCGATCGAGACTGCCGCGCGCGGTGACGACAATTTGATGCCGCCGATTATCGACGCCGTTCGCTTGTGTGCCAGCACCGGTGAGATCTGCCACAGTCTGCAGCAGGTGTTCGGCGAGTACAAAGAGAACTTCAACTAGCACCAGTCACTGCATGGGGGGTGATTCCGATGTCGTTGGTTATAGCCGAGCTAGAGGATTCGATCGGTACGATCACGATGAATCATCTCAAGAAGCACAATGCGCTCAACGAGATGCTCATCGACGAGATCATTACCGCGCTCAAGCATTTCAAGAAGCACAGCGCCCGGGTCGTCATCCTGCGTGCCCCGCCCGGGGCAAAGATCTGGTCGGCGGGTCACGATGTAAAGGAACTGCCATTGACCCGTCGCGACCCGCTCGGGTGGGACGACCCGTTGCGCATGGTGATCAGGCAGCTCGAGACGCTGCCGATGCCGGTCATTGCGATGATAGAGGGTGGCGTCTGGGGCGGTGCCTGTGAGATGGCCCTTGCCTGCGACATGATCGTGGCGACAAGCGATGTAACCTTTGCAGTCACCCCGGCCAAGCTCGGGGTTCCGTACAACATCACCGGTGTACTCAATTTCATGAACGCGACCAGCCGCATGATTCTGCGCGAGATGGCCTTTACTGCACAGCCCATCTCGGCGACCCGTGCGGAGCGGCTTGGCATGATCAACTACGTGGTCGAAAAGGCAGAGCTGGAACAGCAGGTGCACACGCTTGCGGAGCAGATCAAGCAGAATGCTCCGCTGAGTATCTCCGTGATCAAGGAGGAGTTGAGAATCATGGAGAGTGCACACTCTGTCACCCCGCGGATGTTCGAACGCCTGCAGGGCTTGCGCCGTGCAGTGTATGACAGTCACGACTACCAGGAAGGGCTGAGTGCTTTCCTGGAGAAGCGCAAACCCAAGTTCACCGGCGAGTAGGACACTAGGTGCCGGGCGTGCGCGAGAACGGCGAGCTGTCCGCGGCGATTTAGGCCGGCGTTCTGATGAAAGCGGTCGGGGGGTGTGTCGTCTTCGCGCCCCCGCGGCAGTCGCGGACCTCGTGACAGCGCCACGATGACGGCGACGGCGTGCGGTTGCTGCAGGCATTTCGGCCCCCAGCGGACGGCTAACCGCTCAGGCGATTCCCTCAGCGGCCTCGGCGCGGGCACTGATCTCGCGCGTGAGGCCGTTAAAGATTACCAGGTGCGCAGGTTCCAGCGAGAACCAGTAGGCGAGCCCCAGGACACCGGCTGGATGCCAATAGGCGGTCGCTTTGACGCGGGTCTGTCCGTCTGTGATCGGATCGATCTCGAATTCCAGCACACCGGCCCCGGGCGCGCGCAAACCGAATGCCATGGTCAGGCGGCGCTCGGGCTCGACCCCAATCACCTCCCATGAGTCGATTTTGTCGCCGACTCGCAGATCCTGCGGATGGCGGCGACCACGCCGCAGACCATGACCGCCGACCAACCAGTCGAGCAGCTCGCGCAGGGTCCATAGCGTGTTGAGATAGTAGTAACGGTTGTTGCCGCCGATCGCCGAGACGACCTTCCACAGCGCTGCCGGTGATGCGCGGGAGACCGCGCTGCCGGAGGCCTGTTTGGCGTAGTACGCATAATCGATGCGGCTTTTTCGCATGGCAAAAGCTCCTTCGACCCAGCGCGCCTCAACCCTGCTGCTGCGCTCCGCCTCGAACACTGCCTCAACGCTGTCGCGGAAATTCAGCAGAGGCTGTGGCACCAGCTGCCGGAGCGGCGCGCTGTCGGCGGTGAAATCGTGCTTGAGTCCGCCGATCAGCGCCTGTGCGATGTTGGTTGGCACCGAGGTGACGTATTTCAACCAGTAGGAAGACAGTTTCGGCGACAGCACCGACACGGGCACGATCAGCGGGCGGCGCTTGCCGGCGACATCGGCCAGGACTCGCATCATATCCTCATAGGTGAGCGTCTCCGGGCCCGCGGCATCATAGACCTTGCCCGCCGCCTGTTCGATCTCCGGCAGACGAACCAGGTATTCGAGCAGGTTGTCGAGCGCAATCGGGGGTGATTTCGCCCGCACCCAGCGCGGCGTCACCATGACCGGCAGATGATAGACGAGGTCACGCATTACCTCGAACGCGGCAGAGCCTGGGCCGACAATGATGCCTGCGCGCAGCTCGGTCACCGGGACGCTGCCTTGGCGCAGTGTGGCGCCGGTGTCGCGTCTTGACTGGATGTGTTCTGAGTCCGCGCTATCGGGCACCAGGCCGCCGAGATAGACGACGCGCCTGACGCCGGCGGTTGCGGCCGCGGCGGCAAAATTGGCCGCCGCCTGCAGGTCAAGTCGACCGAAGTTCTTGCCGGCGGCCATCGAGTGCACCAGGTAGTAGGCAGTGTCGACGTCACGCAGGGCCGCTGCGAGCGTCGCCGGCTCGAGCGCATCGGCGGTGCACAACTCTGCATCGGGCCAGTTTCGGGCCTCCAGTACCTGCGGCCGACGCGAAGCGGCGCGCACGACAAAGCCTTTAGCAAGCAGTCGTGGGACCAGGTTGGAGCCGATATATCCGCTGGCACCGAACACCAGGCGGCGGCTGCCGTGTTGCGGCACAGCTGAGGCCATGCGGACAGGTTAGACCATCGCCGGCTGTCTGCGGGCATGATTCATCCTGGTTCCTGGACAGGCATTGGTCACAGCATCTACATTTGACAGGGGTATACCGCAGAAAGTCGGTGTCGCGGGAAAGGCGGCGTGGCTTGGATAGCCGGGCGGCAGATGCGCAGCGCGCGGTGATGGTGCGCAACCGGGCGCCAAGGCCCGCAGGTGCTCGCGCCGCGATAGACCCCCGAGCCAGGTCGATCGACAGGCCCCTCGGTCGGCCCCGTCCCGGACGATGGCGCCGTGACCGGATCCCCCACATGGCATATGCATTGGAGAATAAAGATGGCAAATGACGTAATGACCTGGCCTGAACTCGCGGTAACCTTGTACGACAAGCTGACCGGACGTGGCGCCGAAATTACCTACGAGTTCGACAATCTCGAGATTTATGTGCCGGCATACCACTCGGAGGATGCGCCGCTGGCGCGCTGGAAGGTCAACGGTATTCTCAAGATCCGCGCCCGGGACCTCGCCCAGGAGTGAGCCGCATGATCGGGCCGCTGACGTTATCGGGGGCGCTGACGATGCAGGACCCGAAAGGCAATGAGCACCGATTGGTTGGCGCTGGATCGGCCGTCGTGCTGCACCTGCATAGCCTCGGCTCGGTCAGCGCCCTGGCGCAGATTGCGCCGGGACGCAGGGCACGTGCGGCCGCGATGGAAAGGTTGAGTCGCGGACTGGAGATGGCTGACCTGACGCTCGATATCCGCCTCTGGCGCCGCACCGCAGCGCAACTGCTGCCGGGTAGTCGCGCTGGCCTGGTGGGACGCCTGCTCGGCCTCGGCCGCATCCAACTCACCCCGCTGCTGTTCTTGCGCGGAGTAGCCGGAGATGGCGCGGACTGAGGGATTGCCAGCATCGTTACCCGGCGCAGGACCTGGCAGCCCTTTCGAAGCGTCGAGTTTGCAGCCTGTGCACCCGGTATCGTGCAAGGAGCTGTCAACGATCGGCAGCACACTTGATCCAGCGACGGACTTGCCGTCGGCAGGCCGACCGAGTTCGCCGAACCGGATCTGATGGCGATCCGCCACGAGAGCTGGGCGCCGTTTGCCGTCGGCAACCTGAACAACCGCTGTTCCGCTGATTATGTCAGCGACATGCGGGGAAGACACATCCTCGTGCCCACCCGCGTCGCTTTACCAAGCGCTGATCAGCCGGCCTTGCGCGCCCACGCAGAGCACCAGCCGTTGGCGGCGACCGCCTTACCAGGGAAGATCGAGCATGGCACCCAGTCGCCTTCACCCTGCGCAAACTGACAGTTTTTGCAGAACTGCTCGGCGGCAGGTGTGCCTGCTTTATCGACACGCGAGGCCTGCGTCGCGTCGTGTTTGTAGCTCAGCCCGACAGCGGTTGGATCGCTTTCCGCCACTTTGGGCAGGTCCGCAGCCATCACAGAACGCATCCCGACCAGGCTACCCACGGGCGCTACGGCCACAGCGGCAGTCAGTACACCGAGCGCACGGCGACGGGTCATCGTTGTTGGTTTGTCTTTCATTGAATAGTTCCTTTCAAAATGTGGATAAGGACAGTTGTTGTTACCTAACCGTCGGCCTGCCACGGTCGCCCATGTCGCGGTTTGAACGGACGGCTGATGCAACGTGATGCGTACGGTGGATCGACGACGTAGAGTGGACCAGCCCTGGAATCTGGAGTTCGCCGGGTCGTAACCGCCGCTCCGCTCTTCGGGTACGGGATTGTGATGGACATTACAGCGGGAAGCTTTTGCATGGCTTGCATTCGCACGCCCTTGGCTGACAAAGCAAAGCCGATGCGCGACTGCCATCGAAGCGTCGCACGGCCCCGGCGGGGGATGCTTATCGCCGATCCATTGCCTGGGCATGCCAGTGCGGGAAATCGCCGATCGAAGCGATCACGGGCATGGGCGTGATGCCGATAGATAGGTCCTCCGGCCGAAACTTTCCGGCACGCAAAGGCACGTTACGAGAAAGCTGACGGTGAGTTTGTGCGATGCAATAGACCGATTACGACCCACAACAGGCACAATCCGAAGTGGCTGCTGGACGGTCAGTTGGCTCTGCACAGGGTCATTGCCGAAGGGCAGCATCCAACACACAATTGGCATCAGTACGCCTCGACGTGCACGCAATCCCTGTCTATGGGTGTGGGAACCTCATTTCACAAACCGCCTATCGGAGTCGGCAGAGGACGCATGTCGATGATGAGTCACTTTTGCGTCGGCAAAGATGACGTGCTTGGCTTCGCGGTACTGCTGACGCGCGGACGGTCTGAAAACGAAGGCTGTCATCAGCAGCAGCAACAGGGGCGCGCCAAAGAAAGCAATCCAGAAGTAGGCATCGTTCATGTTGGATACTCCTCACAAAGCCAAGCGGCTTCCGCGACGGGTGCCGATCAGCGATCTCGTTTGATAACTCCGTTGCTCTTACATGTGGGCCGAAAATGCCGCTTTCAACACCACCGGTTGTGCGGATAGCAGGGGTAATCAGCGCATGTCCGAGATCAACACACAACAGACATTCCTCGGCTGGTGTCACTGGGCTATCAGATCGCTTCAATCCCTCCTCGGGACAAATGACTGGACCCACAAGCGCCGTTCGGCCTGCGGGGGCGTGAAGCTCAGCTATCTGAGACGGGGCTGCCGTTCGCGCAGCATTCATCGTCTTCGAATTTTCAGAGGAGCTGAAGCTACCTACCCAATGTGCATGCACGAGATCGGCCACAAGGCTGCTGTTGGCATACAGCTCACGTCGGCACGGTTAACCACCGTGCCGACCTACACTAAGTAACCCGCGTATTGCTTCTTGGGCGCGTGCGCCGGATCGACATAGTCGGCCTTCGTCGGACCCATTCCCGTTACCTGTACGACCGCCTCCCCATCCGGTGTGGCGACGAAATGGGCTACGCCAGCCGGCTCGGTGTAGAAGCTGCCAGGGGTTAGGGCAACCAGCTTGAGTTCATCGGACTTCTCGCCCCATCCGATGTACCAGGTGCCTTCAAGCACCGTGTAAGTACGATCATCAGGATGGCTGTGCGCCTGTACGACGCGGCCCTTAGGGAACTTGACCCGATAGACGTAGGTCCCTGCATCGGTACCTCTACTGATGATCCTCGCCACACCCAGGCCGGGGACCCGTGGATTGGGTTCCCATTTCATCTGATCGGGCGTCAACGTCATGCCGACCTCGGAAGATTCTACTGCTCCGGTTACGGCGGCTGCGAGCAGTAATGGGCCGAATATGGTCAGTTTGTTAGCAATCCTTTTCATCTCTGTATTCTCATGTTTCCTTAGTTTCGACTGTTGATCCTTCGCACTCTATGGGTTAACGGAGGTATTCGCTGTGACGTTCTGACCTTCCCCAGTTCTGGGGAAAGGTCCGTTTTGCTATCGTTAGTTCATGACCTGCTCGTAACTGGAAATACCCGAGTCGACGCTTGGCATCATTTGGCCCACGTACGCGAAGTCCGCGCTGCCCTCAATGTCCACGCCCGGGAATAAAACGAACTCGGACGGGGCGAGATTGCCAGCCGTGAATGGCGCTGTGGCCACCGCAGCTCCTTCCCAGATGCTCGGATCGAGTTCCGAACTCCCGACCTGCTGCTGAAAACCGAAGGGTGCGCCAGAGGCTGCGCCTGTGGACAGCACAATAAGCCCAGCAATAGCGATGTGTTTCATGGGTGCATTCTTCAAAAGGTGAATGGCTATGCGCGACGACGGCGGCGTTGCGTAATGGGGACTCGCTGCTCAGATCTGCATGATCCAAATGTCCGTAAGGCTGTGTTGGCAACAGCGAATCATTGTGCGGGGGTGTTGCGAGGCGACTGTCTCGGATTTGAGATATGGTCCTGGAAGTCGGAAGAAACCGACCCTCGTGTCCTCTCGCTGAATGAAAAGTCTAGTTCAGGTGCATCGAAGCGTTGCTTTATCTTCCTAATCGGGAGCACTCAGTTTCTAAGTGAATTATCGGGGTCAACGGCAACCATACTTTATGGGGCAGCAACGTTCGATCCGGCCGCCGTCCGGCCCGTAAGGAGATACTCTCGGCGGTCTGCTCTGCGGCAGAGAGCCGACACCCGAATCGTGAGTTGCTTAGTTCATTGACCGCTTGGCCCTGGCCGGGAGCGACTGTTCGCAGACTTTGGCGCGCAAAGCATCCTGACCGTCGAATCGCCCAAACGCGTCGCGGCCTCGCGTCTACCATAGGCGCTCAAGAGACCTTATGCTCACTCAGAACGCGCCATCGCGTCTGTGGCCTTTCGATGCTCGCGAACCATCATCAGGGAGAAAGCGAGCCAGCAAATGACCAGCACGACGTTGAATACGAAGAACGACCGCGTACTCATGGCAAGCATCTGAACCCCGATCAGCACGGTGACCGCGGCAAGTCCATCGCCCAGGCGGACATAAAGCGTATCGATCGCCGGCTTGCCACGGAACTTCATTGCCGAGCTGACCGGAAGCCAGAGCACGTGTCTGGCGGTGTTGTTGATCGAGTAGTCGGTGGCGTTCTCGGCGATCTTCATCATCTTGACGATGGCCAGCACAGGGAACAGTGCCATTGCCGTATACGAAAGCAGTGCAATCACCGGAAGCATCAGCGCGATTGTCGCGAAACCACCATATTTCAAAAGCCGCGATGCCACGAATGCCTGCAGCAACAGTGCAACGGTGTTCACCCAGAAGAAGAAATCACCATAGAAAGCGGTCGTGCCGTCACGGGTGAATTCGAGCAGCGCGGTTGAGTCCGTCACCCCCTGCTCGGCGGCCTGGGTGGCAAGCGTCTCCTGGATAACACGGAACAGCAGGTTCTCGCCGTTCGTGTTCACCCAGTTGGTCAACAGGGTCACCAGCGCGGCGGCGAGCAGGAAACGACTCAGCAAGACAAACTTGGCGCTACTGAGGATGGAGCTGGCATGTTTGTCCTGCCGTGCCTCCTCCACTGTTGGCGGTTTCGCGCCTGGCTCCCTCTTTTCGACCACCCGGGTCAACCATATCGAAACAAACAGTGGAACGGTCGCCAGCAACAACAGCATCTTCGTGTCCACGATGCCTGAATCAACGAGTTGACTGACAATCCAGGAGCCGGCGACCGCGCCGGAGGTAGCGCCGATGGCGATCAATGGCAGCAGGCGCTTGCCGCGCTCGTCCGTATAGACATCCGCGCAGAAGGTCCAGAACTGGGCGACCACGAAGACGCCGAACATACCGACCCACACGTAGAATGCGATACCCGTGAAAGGGAGGGCCGAGAAGAAATAGCCTGGCTGCAGAAACCAGAAAATCACCAGATTGGAAATACAAAACAATGTGGCGCGGGTGATAAGGGTGACCCGGTTAAGGCGACCGGCGAGGCGTCCGTACCAAGCCACGATGAACAACAGCAAAAGGCTCTGCGCGAAACTCGTGTAGGCCTTCACCTCCATCTTCGACAGGCCGCCGATATCGGAGATGGATATCCATCCCTCCCTCAACGGTTTGACGAAGTAATAGGCGCACAGAATAAGAAAGACATTGACAAACATCAGCAGCGCGGTTGTGGCTTCTCCTGGCCGGACTTCTGTGAACAGGCCGAGAACACGCTCACCGAGTGGACGCCGTGGAGAGTTCGAATCCGGACCCATGCTCATTGCCATGCTTCAAGCCTATCCAGCTTCATATTGATCTTTTCTTCAGCCGACAGCTTATGATCCGAACGGTAAAGCCGTCTTTCCCAGGATCCGTAGATCGGATTGGGCAGCATGATCCACGAGCGTCCCCATCGTGTCCTGTGCTCAGCCGCTACACTCACAGGGTTTGCAGCACCCTGATGGCCTGGGTGTGCCATGAAGTCGTTCAGATCGTCGCCCATGATCAGTAGGATACGGTAACCGGATGACAATGACTCACGCCTGGCGGTCTTGTCGGATGAGGCCCACCCCGGTCGAACCCGTCCTTCTTTATCGGTCTCGCCGCGCAGTATGGCAGCATCCTCATTGGAGATATTGCTCTGCGGTAGAAAGCCCCAGCGCAGCAGATTGGCCACGGTGTAGGATTTCAATCCGACCTGTTCTTCCGCGGGGTCGATCTGGCCATCCGCGTTCCGGTCCAGTGGCCCACGATAGGCGCGGTTGGACAGGTAGAACACCGCGACACCTTTGCGCTTGGCGTACTGCACAAATTCCAGCGCACCCGGCAGTGGCTCGGCACTCGACTCGCTGACCCATGCATTCCAGCTTGCCGGTGTGAACGACTGTTCATTCTTCACGAGCCATGCCTGGTATGGGAGGTTGCCCAGCACAGTCTCGTCGACATCGAGAATGATGGCTGCCGGCAGCCGGGCGAGCATGGCGGCTTCGGCGCTGTTGGCCGGGACTTGCGAGGGCAGCGCGGTCCAGCCCGGGTCTTCGAGTGCCTCGTCGAGGCTTTTCCGGGCCACATTGTAGGCCCCCAGCGACAGTGCGCGATACTCCTCGCTGGTTTGCATCCACGCGGTGCTGTTCAGGTTGATCCTGGCTGAATATTTGCCGACACAACCGTAACAGAGCAGCACTGTGGCCATGGCCAGACAAAATCGATTCATGCCGGCGGCACGGGTCATCATCACGAGTGGTTCCAAAGCGCTGGTCGTTGTTGTATTTTCGAGTACCAGCAGGCTGTTGGCCTGTTGCCGATACAGAGAGAAACCTTCCTTGCCTGCCAGAAAGACGTCCGGCCTCTATCCTGCATTCGCAGTACTGTTCGGTATTCTGGCCCTGGCGGGAACGGCCTTTTCATCGGACGACTATCCCGAGCTACGCGACAGTGTAGACCCTCGCCTGCAGCAAGAGCTAGAGCAACTGATTCGGAACAAAGGCATGAGGAGTGCCGTCGAACAGGAGCGCTTGGCGATCGCGCTGGTAGACATAAGCGACCCGAGCAAGCCTCGCCTGGCAGCGGTCAATGGCGACGTTATGAAATACGCGGCCAGCCTGCCGAAAATCGGCATCTTGCTCGCTGCCTTTGTGCAGATCGAACAGGGCAGGCTGGAACTCGACGAGGCACTCGAAGCGGACATGATCGATATGATCCGTTATTCGAGTAATGCGGCAGCCACCCGGGTGCTGGACATCGTCGGTCGTAAAGAACTGCTGAAGATACTGCAGTCTCCGAAGTTCATGCTGTACGACCGGCGCTACGATGGCGGTCTCTGGGTGGGCAAGGCCTACGCGAAGGGCGGTGCCTACCGTCGTGACCCGCTGAACAATATCTCGCATGGGATTACCGCAATCCAGGGGGCGCGTTTCTATTATCTGTTGGACACCAATCGGCTGGTCGGGCCCGAATTGACCGCGAAGATGAAACAGATCCTCTCAGAACCTGGCATCAGTCACAAGTTTGTCAAAGGGCTCAAGGGCCGTCCTGGCTTGGAGCTGTATCGCAAATCCGGGACCTGGAAGCAGTTTCACGCGGACAGCGTGCTGGTGGAGTACGGTCCGCATAAAACCATCATCATCGGACTGGCGGAGGATCCACGGGGGGGGCAGTGGCTCGAAAGGCTGGCTGCCCCCCTGCACGAGCTGGTGGTCGGAAAGCAGCCTACTAGGGATTCGTTTCCTGGTTGGCACTCTCGATCAGACGATGAATCCGGGTAGCCATCGTCTGGTGTTCTACGGCCGAGTTCTTGCGCAGAACGTTGGAAACCAGCGTGGAAATATAGTGCAGCCTGTTTTCCCCGGCCGGGCTTTCGATGATCGCCACCGAGTTCATGTAGTTCTTGTTGTTGCCGGCGTAGGCCTTGCAGGTGAAGCCCTCTTCCTCGCGGCAACTGTAAAGTGAACCGGATTTGAAATACACGGCGGAGTCGCTCAGCGCCGGCGACGACGCATAGCGTATGCGCCGTTCCGTCATGTATAGCAGGCGTTTGATCTGGCGACTGGAGAACTCGTCCACCAGCCGCCCCTGTTCCATGCGCAGGGTGAGCAGCATCAACTCCCGCGCGGTGCCGTAACTGTTGCCACCGCCGTTGACCAGCCGTTTGCCCTGACGGGTGAAAAAACTGCCCTGGCGCATCTTTTCCAGATCGAGACCGTTGCGCGTGATGGGTTCGAAAAACGTGCTCTGGAACAGGGCGGTCAGCTGCTTGCCGGGTGTCTCCTTGAAGAACCGCTTGATCTCTGCCTCCGAAGGCGGATAGTCCCTGCCATATTGTCGCAGCAGCATTGCTTCACGCATGGTCATTGCGGCGGCGGAATTGGAACTGACAGATAGCATCCAATCCAGATACTCCCACAACGTCCCCTGATCGCCGATCTCGATGGTACGGCGGGTCAGCTTGCGGTTCTCCACATCAAAAATACGCACCTTGTGATGATCGCTCTGGGAAAACGCGTCTGCGGTCACCAGCGTATTCTTGAGCACGCTGACACGCTGGGCGGTATCGTCCGGCCAGGTATCGGCGAGCGCCTGAAACAGCCCCAGCGCCACGATGAGTTTGCCGACGCTCCCCACGTTCTGGCGATAGTCACCCCGGTGTTCGGCATAACGTGGATTGTTTGGGTTGCTCAGATCGAGTACCGCCACACCGTAACTCCCGGCGTTGTTGCCGAGAAGTTTCAGCAGTTCGGCAGCGAATTGCGGATCCGGTGCCGGCAGGTCGAGGTCGCGATGATCGAGCAGCCTCAGGTCGACTTGCTGCGTGGTCAGCAGGGCCCCCGGCGGTTGCTTGCTGCCCTTCACAATGCCTTCGTTGGCCAGGCGGGCGCCTTCCACGCGACGTATGCCGGTGTCCTCATAACCATCGATCGGATACGCGTAAGCGGCAGGCATGGACAGCGTTGCCGCTACGGCGAACAGGGTTGAGCGCATGAATGGTTTCATGATCCTGGTATCTCCTGCATATTGACCGTCTGGTTCAATTTGCCCTGCAGCGACTGGTCCATTGCACTCAGATAGGCCGTGCCCTGGCTGTCGCGGCTTTCCAGGAAAGGCCGGAGCTGGAACAGCTGCAGCTTGCCGTCGAGAAAGCCGAACTCGATGTCCGCCGGTGCCGGATTGCCGTCATCGTCGGTAATCGGCGGGAACCGGCTGGGCAGATCCTTTGCCAGCGTGATCAGTTGCTTGATCTCGTCCGGTTTGAGCACACTCGCGTCACCGCTGACCGGTAGCTTGTCGACCCCGCCGCTCGCATTGGGCACGCGACGCCACACGGCCGTGGCGCTGGCCAACAGACGCACCGACCCGTCGCGGGTATCGATACGCAGCGATTCGGCGGATTGGCCGTCGACTGCGCCGCCGACGCCCTCGTTGACCGCCACGGACAGCACGGCCTTGTCTCCGGTGTCGATATCCTGGGTGACCAGCACACCGGACTTGTCGTTGGGCACTGACTTGAGTAGCAGCACCGCCGGGTAGACGTGCTCGGGCTGGTCCATCAGAGACTGGCGCCAGGCGAATGCGCGCGCGGTAAACGGCGATGCCCAAACCTTGGGTATGGCCTCGAGCAGATTGTCGAAACCGACGACGTTCGGCAATGTCAGGTTCAGGCCGGCACCGGTGAATCCCGGGAGGTCCTCGACGTTGGTATCCGAGCGAACAAAGACACCGTAGCTGCCCGCGGGCCCAATATTCTTCTCCAGGGCCTGTTTCAGGCCATGACGAAAATCGTCATCCAACCGGGCGTTCAGAATCAGCTCGTAGAGCTCGGAGCGAAACTGCTCGGTCTGCTCCTCACGCGTATCCGAGCCCGCCGGCAACTCGTGGAGACGCTGATACTCGGACACCATCCACTCATACACGGTCTGGCCCGAGCCCTTGTAGGGCTTATCCAGAATCGTTTCGCGGAACAAGCCGAAGGGTATCGCGACACCCGGAGCGACTGCATCTGGGAAATGCTGTCGCAACTCGCCCAGCTTCGCCGCCTTGGGGCCGACAATACGGCCTGAGTCTCCAGCCCGCAGATCGTCGAGGCTGACAAACTCTTTCACGTCGAGATCCAGCTTTTCGAGATCGGGTCTGATCAGGTTCTTCTGTCCCTCTGCTGCGCGGTCACCGAAGACGGTATCCCAGCGGGCCCCGTCATCGGCGAGCTCCACCAGCCCCGCGGGACTGACCGCCATCACGACGGGTTTCCCATCGCGCGAATCGAACTGCGATATCAACTGTTCGTCCACACTGACATTCGGCACCCCGAGGTTGCGCGCCAGCAGCTGGATATGTGACAGCGGATTGCCTTCCCCCGCCGTCATGATGCCGGCGATCGGAGGCAGGTCGGAAACGGTCTCCGGCAACAGGTAGATGCCGTCGGCCCGGAACGCATCCGCCCGGGCGAGGTCTGCCCGCGCGTGCAGCACGCCGCGCGCCAGCCCCGGGTTGAGTGCGCGGAAACCAACACCGATCTTCTTGCCGAACAGGCTGTGAGTCACTCCGGCGAGCTGGTTGGCATCGCGCTGCAGGGTGTCCAGCGTCTGCGAATAGAACAGCAGCGGGCTGCCGCGCAACTGGTCCTGGATGAACAAAACAGCGTTCGGTTCGATGTCGGCCAGCTTCTGCATCGACTCGTAGAACTGGAAGCGCAAACCCTGGGTACCCCACCCCGGCACCCTGCCAAGATAGCGCAGATCATCCATGTAGTGCGTCAAGGGGAGGTTTGTCTGGCCCAACTGCCCCAGGGTCTCTTTCAGCGCGCTGCGCTCCCGCGCATTGATCATGCCAGTGCCATAGGCACTCTGCACCGCAGCGGCAAGCGTGTCGACGCGCTGTTGCCGGGTCGCATTGGCCAGCTCATCCCGGATAGCGGCGCTGGCGCGAAAGTTCTCGGCCTCGATCTCCAGGCCCAGATCCATCACGGTCAGGCGTGCCGAGGGCTGCCTTATGCGCGGCATTGCATCGCGCAAATCGGCCAGCAGGGCGGAAGTCACCTGGTATACATTGCGGTCTGACGGGTCTTGTTCGAGCGCCTTTGCGGCATCCCGAAGCAGCTTTTGCAGCCAATGAGCGGCGGTAAACCGGGCAGCCGATTTCTTCAAGCGTTTGTCCAACGGTTCGGACTGATAAACCCGGTCGATGTCGATCGCAAGTTCTTCGTACTGTTTGAGCAGGGCCGGATCCTTCACTCCGGCCGCGTAATCGCGTACCAGCTGCGCATCGGTCTTGTCGGGTGCGCCGTGTATCTTGCTACGTATGTTCGTGAAGCCTGGATCCTGCTCGGAGAGCGACGCTGACAACTGGCGGACCTTCTGGGCCGAGGCGGTAGTCTTGCCATGCGGCAACAGGCGTGCGCCGATGCGCAGGGAGGGGTAACGCAGCCCGATCCATTCCGGCTTGCCTGCCAACTCGACCAACAGATCCCGGGCCGCCGCACGTTCATCCTCTTCCTGAATGGCACCGCGGTAGAATTGGGCCCGGCGCATGATCCAGCCGTTGTCGACCGCCATCAGAAACCGCTCGATCAGCAGTTGATTCCAGGTCTCGACGAAGTCGGCTCGCGCAGTCAGTTCCTTGGGGTCCGAACCGGCCAGCAGTGTTGCGATGAGGTACCCCTTGGCACGAAGCTCAGCGGTTTTCTCGCTCCACTCCCCGTGCTGATAACCACCGCCATGCGGAACGCAGGCAAACGACTTCGGCGGCAGCACGCTGCCGTCTTTGCAGAACCAGCGAATGCGCTCGAAGGGGCCGCGTTCGCGGTTCTTCATCTCTTCGATCCATTGCTTGTACTGTGGATTCACCGGTTCGAAGCCGGCGTCACTCTTGGCCAGTGCAGCGTTGCCCAGCAGCACGACCACACCTGTCGCAATCAGGTTTCGAAATAAATGTTTCTGCATAAATTGTTTCATGATTCTTGGCGTGATCCTGTTGGCGGGATAGTTGTCAGTCGACCCAGTGCAGCACATCACGAATGACCGACCAGCGTGGTTGGGCGCGGTCATCCTGTTTGCCCTGCACCCAGCGGCGGTGGAGTTGATCAATGGTCCCATCACTTTGCTTGAGATCTATCCACACGTTGAGAAAGTTCTCCAAAGCCTCTTCGCCCCTGGGCAGCGGCAGGGCGACCGGGAGTCTGTTGGTAAATGGCTCGGGCCTGGCGACAGCAAATTGCGGGTACAGTAAGCTCCACGCGGATGCTATCTCCGCCGGCAGTGCCATTGCATCAAGCTCATCCGAGTAGTTCTCGATATAGTCCTTCGGGGAATCCACCCGCACCAGTTCCAACCCGGGAAAGCGCGACCGAAGTCGCGCCTCGTAATAAGGGAGATGGTTGATGCCCATCCTCAGGTCTTGCAACTGCGCGATGGATTCCAGGCTGCGGAACTCGTTGCGCCGATGGTCTTTCACCAGAACCGAGCCACTCAGGCGAAGATAAGGAGCGGAATACCGATCCTGCAATGCAAACTCCGGGGTAACCAATATCCCTGTGCCCAGATCGCAGTAACCGGCATTGAGTTGCTCGCCGATGTCCTGGCGCTCGGCCGGCACCATGGTGAGAGATACCTGCATGTCATGGGCAAGGTGGTGAAGCAACTCGATATCAAAACCGACCAGGTCCTCGGCCTCGTTGAAATAGGCAAACGGGAGATTGTCCGGCCAGTAACAAACCCTCAGCTCCCCCCTTGCCAAAATGGACTGCAGGCGATTGCCTGCCGCTGGCAGTGCCGGTGATTCCGGAGGCAACAGATGGACTACATCCGGCACCAGTCTGCTCATCAGCTGCATGCCCGCGATGATTTTGTCTTTGTCGTAGGTATTCTCTATCGTCAGCGAAAAAAACACTCTCAGGCCTAGCGTGACCGACGCCAGCAGTATCGCCGTTATCACCAGGTAGCGCAAAATCGGCATCACGCTGACGCGCAGCAAACCGCTCATCGAGAATGCGCCCAGCAGGGTGAGCGTAATCGTGAACATCGCAGACAGCAGGGTGCCGAAGTGACTGTTGATGACGCTGGTCGCGGCAAACAGCTGGAACATGTCACTGGGTATCCGCATGATATCCAGCATGAACGGCAAGGCGAGGTTGACATTGGCGAACAGGCTGGCGATGCCGGTGCTCACCATCAATGGGTATGCGCTGATCTCGATCGGGTTGCTCGTGTACCATCCCGCAAACAGCACGAATGTCATCGTGAACAGCTTCCCCGCATGCGGGAAGTTGAACGAAACCGGGACTATGACCTCGACCGAGGATTCGGCCTCCTCCCGGTCCTGCGCATAACGGGCGATCATCTCCTTGCACCGCTCCACCAGGATCGGTAGTACGACGAACAGGCTGCTGGTGGCAAATGCGGTCACCAGCGCGTCTCGGGTGCCACCGACGACGTCCCGATAGCGCAGCGGTGTCAGCGCGACCACCAGCCCGGGCAATATCCAGAGCGACATGACAAGGGAAAATGCCACATAGGCCCAGATGAACACCTCCATTCGGTGCAGCTCGTCCAGGCCCATGGTCCCTGCCGCACTGGCAGCAATGGCGAACACCCCGATCGGCGTCAGCTTGACGATGAAATTGGCCACTCGCATCAAGGCATCGATCATGATGTCCATGCCGTTGAGCAGAGACTCCTTGTTGCCGATGCCGATCAAGGCGACACCAATGGCGATGCTGAACAGGACCACCGCCGGTACCAGGTTGTTTGCCAGTGCATGGAAAGGGTTGGCCGGTATGTACAGGCCGAGGAAATCGATTTCTTCGCGAGACTCGCTGTGCAAACTACTGAAGAAGGTGGCGCTTTCCCAGTCCGGGAAGGTGAAGGGAAACATGAAGACCACTGCCAGGCTGACGGCCCACAACAGAATCAGCAGCAGACCGACCTTCTTTGCGAGCCTGAGAGCCTCTTGATAGCTCAGGCGTCCCAGCCCGACGATCAGCGATAACATCACGTACGGCAGCACTGTCATCTGCAATAGCGCAATCCAGGCTTCGCCGACGACCTCCAGGAAACCCACCATCTCGCCGAAAAAAAGTCCGCAGGCGATGCCGAGAGCAAGACCGATCAGGATCATGCCGGAAAGCCCCGGTCTGAGGATCGATTGTTTCCCCCACTGTGACAATTTGGCCAAACCCTTCTGCTCTCGTGAAACCTTCGGACCCATTCTACTCATCCCTCCGCCCGCTGGGACCTCCGAGCAGGCATCCCGCGTCCTTGGCCCGAAACGCAGCTGGAGGCCCCGCCTCAATGATCTGCAATCAGCCGGTCGGGAGAACCCGAACGGTGTCGCATTGAAACGACCAGGCGGAGTCTGTGAACTGTCGCCGGGCGTGCGACCGGCTTGACGCCCTGCACGACCTCGATGACCCATGGCATACGGGTGTCGACAGGCGTATTTTTGGCTAATGAGACCCTGCGCATATTTCGGTCGACTGCTGCCAGCCCTTGTGCTGCTCACGCTGGCAGGGTGTGGGCCGCGCATCCCGCCAGCGGTTCCGGTCGAGCCGCTCCCGCCGATTTCCGCTGCCAAATGGGGGGAGATCACGGAAGAAATATGGGTCGCTTCCTCACTCGCTCGGGCCGAAGCGGAGGTCTTCGCGAGAGAGGCCATGCAGCGATGGATGATGCGGGTCCGGGAGGAGACCGAGAACCAGTTCGTGCCCTGGTATACGGGTTACTGGGCTCAGCAGTGGATCGGCGTGAAGACCGGTTGGTACGAGATAAACACCCCAGACGGCGAGGCGGGTGTCGATGACTACCTGGTCGCATATCTGCAGGAACGATTCGACGAACTCGTGCTCGAACCGGCCGGCGAGGGGGGCAATCCGCGGACGATCACAGAGCAGTCGGCTGCGCTCTATGTGCGGCTGTTGTCGGAACAACTGCAGTGCCTCCCGGGGGTATACGCGGTCCCGCCGCAGTCGCTGCGGGAAAGGCTGGAACGGATTCCGCTGATCGTGTTGCCGGGCAGTCCGCCCAGCCGTGTCGCCCTGTCCCGTGTCATGCAGCCCAATGATCTGTCTGCGGAGGCCGCCTATCAGGCCCTGCTGGCCCGAACTGCCTCGGTCGCCGGCGCAGAAGAGGTTTCCTCGAGCGGAGAACACCTGCAGGAGGTGGCCGAGGACGCAGTGGCCCGACTGGTGGCCGAACTGCCGGTGCGTGCGGGCGGGAGCGCCGCGGCACTGGTCGTCGGTCAGGCGCTCGGAACGTTCATCTCTGCCGGTGTTATCGCCTGGAGCGCCATTTCTCATGACCTGAAAAGGCCGGAAATCGAATCTCAGCTGCGGGCAGCGCTCGGTGACGGGCTGGATGGCATGTGGCAGGCGCTGATGGAGGACCCGCAGACGGGTGTGTTGTATCCGGTCAATCACATGAGTCAACAGATAGAGACGGCATTGTTCCCCGTCATCCAACGCCAACCTGCGCTGCCCTTCTGAATGGCAAGTTATTTGCCGGACAGGGCACTAGTGACGATGCGACAGCGCGCCGTCGAATACCATATGAAGCATATGATTGATAAGCGAAAACTGCTCCATCAGCCGGTCGCTCGCGGAGCGCTGGGCAGTCGCGCGAGAGGCACAGGGACGGGCCTGCCCGATGCCGGCGGAAGGTTGTAGCCGGCGCATCGAACGGACCGGTCGCTGGATTCTCTGTCTTCCGGACCCTGCCCCGTACTGGTGCGTGGGACCGGGTGCAATTCCCTGATTTCAATTGTAAAATCGCCGCCCCTTGGGAAATATATTTGGGTTATGGCGGGCAAGCTTTTTATTCGCACCTTCGGTTGCCAGATGAACGAGTACGATTCGCAGAAGATGCAGGATCTGCTGCGCGCTTCGCATGGGCTGGAATTGACCGACGACCCGGAACAGGCCGACGTGCTGTTGCTCAACACTTGCTCGATCCGTGAAAAGGCCCAGGAGAAGGTTTTTTCGCAACTCGGCGTGTGGAAGGACTGGAAGCGCGACCGGCCCGGTCTGGTGATCGGTGTCGGTGGCTGCGTGGCCAGCCAGGAAGGTGAGGCGATCCGCGAGCGCGCGCCCCACGTCGATCTGGTATTCGGCCCGCAGACACTGCATCGCCTGCCACAGATGCTGAACCGCGCGCAGGAAGGCCATGAGCCGACGGTCGACATCAGCTTTCCCGAGATCGAGAAGTTCGACCGGCTGCCCGAGCCGCGCGCGGAAGGGCCGAGCGCGTTCGTCTCGATCATGGAGGGCTGTTCCAAATACTGCACCTTCTGCGTGGTCCCCTACACCCGCGGCGAGGAGATCAGCCGTCCGTTCGACGACGTTTTGGCGGAGATCGCGCAACTGGCTGCCCAGGGCGTGCGCGAGGTCAATCTGTTGGGCCAAAACGTCAATGCCTATCGCGGGCGCATGCACGACGGTGAGACTGCCGACCTCGCGTTGCTGATCCGCTATGTTGCGGCGATTCCCGGCATAGACCGCATCCGCTACACGACCTCTCACCCGGTCGAGTTTTCCGACGCCCTGATCGAAACCTACGCTGATGTGCCCGAACTGGTCAGCCATCTGCATCTACCGGTGCAATCCGGATCCGACCGTATCCTGCTGGCCATGAAGCGCGGCCACAGCGCCTTCGATTACAAACAGAAAATCAAGAAGCTGCGTGCGGTTCGCCCGGATGTCAGCATGTCATCCGACTTCATCGTCGGTTTCCCGGGTGAGGCCGAGCAGGACTTCGAGCACACCATGCAGCTGATCGACGAGATTGGCTTCGACCATTCGTTCAGTTTCATCTACAGCCGGCGCCCCGGCACCCCGGCTGCCGACATGCCGGACGACGTGCCCCTGGCGCTCAAGCAGGCGCGCCTGGCGAGGTTGCAGCATGCGATCAACGACCACGCCCAAAAGATCAGCCGGGCGATGGTTGGTACGGTGCAGCGCGTGCTGGTCGAGCGGCCGTCACGCAAGGACCCGAATGAGTTCGCGGGTCGTACCGAAAACAACCGCGTGGTGAACTTCGTCGGCAGCGCCGAATTGATCGGACAGTTCGTCGATCTGCGCATCACGGTGGCGAATCCCAATTCGCTGCGCGGCGTACTGCTTGCCGCGTCGCCCGCCGAGGTTGCGAGCGCCCGATGACGGCCGGTAATCCAATTCTCGCCGGAACAACCGATGTCTGAGCATCCCGAATCGCTGGACCTGGTCCTCGAACCCGAGGACAACGAGCGCCTGCGCAATGTTTGCGGTGAACTCGACGAACATCTGCGCCAGGTCGAGCGGCGCCTCGGGATAGAGATCAGCAATCGCGGCAACAGCTTCCGGCTGCTCGGCGACCCGGGTGCGATCGCTGCCGGGCGCGAGGTGCTGCAGGGCCTCTATGACGCCAGCGCCGAGGAGCCGCTGAGTCCGGCACGCGTGCACCTGTTCCTGCAGGATTCCGGCGTCGACGCGCTGCTCGACGAGGCGCCGGATGTCCCCGCATCGGTGATCAAGACGCGCCGTGGTCTGGTCCGTCCGCGCGGGCCGAATCAGGCGCACTACGTGCACAAGGTGCTGACCCACGACATCAATTTCGGCGTTGGCCCGGCCGGTACCGGCAAGACCTATCTGGCCGTTGCCTGTGCGGTGGATGCGCTGGAGCGCGACCAGATCCGCCGCATCCTCCTGGTACGCCCGGCGGTCGAGGCCGGGGAGCGGCTGGGATTTCTGCCCGGCGACCTGGCGCAGAAGATCGACCCCTACCTGCGCCCCCTGTACGACGCGCTCTACGAGATGCTTGGTTTCGAACGGGTGAACAAGCTGATCGAGCGCAACGTGATCGAGGTCGCGCCGTTGGCCTATATGCGAGGCCGGACACTGAATGAGGCCTTCATCATCCTCGACGAGGCGCAGAATACGACCACCGAGCAGATGAAGATGTTCTTGACCCGACTCGGGTTCGGTTCGACGGCGGTGATCACCGGCGACATCACGCAGATCGACCTGCCGCGCGGTCAGAAGTCGGGTCTGCGCGAGGCCGCCGAGGTGCTCCGCGAAGTCGAGGGTATCAGCTTCACCTTCTTCAATGCCCGCGACGTCGTACGGCATGCCCTGGTGCAGAAGGTGGTGCAGGCCTATGAGCAGCACGACCGTGATTCGGACGCGGCAGATGGCCGTCGCGGTTGAGGTCCAGCTTGCTCTGCGCGATACGGACGTGCCCGACACGGACCGGATTGGCGACTGGGTGCGGGGTGCCTGGCTGGCGCCTGAGCAGGATGCCGAGGTCGTGGTGCGGGTCACCGACGAAGCCGAGAGTCGACAGCTCAACCATGAGTACCGAGGCAAGGACAGGCCGACCAATGTGCTGTCCTTCCCGTTTGGTCCGCCACCGCCCGGTATCGATCTCAGGCACGTCGGCGATCTGGTGATCTGCGCCCCGGTCGTCGCGCGCGAGGCGCGGCAGCAGGGCAAGTCGACTGAGGCACACTGGGCGCACATGGTGGTACACGGGATGCTGCACCTGCAGGGCTATGACCATCAGACCGACGAACAGGCCGGCAGCATGGAACTGCTCGAAACCGAAATCCTGGCCGGGTTGGGATATCCGGCTCCTTATGTAGACGAGACGATATGAGCGGAGACCGATCTAGCAGTGGTTCACTCACCACCCGCTGGCTGGAACGCCTGTTCCCCGGTGTGGTGAGTGAACCGCAAGACCGCGAGGACCTGATCGCCCTGCTGAAGCAGGCCAGGGACCGAGCCCTTTTCGATACCGAGGCGCTGGCGATGATAGAAGGTGTACTGCAGGTGTCGGACCTGCAGGTGCGCGACATCATGATCCCGCGGGCCCAGATGGTGGTGGTGGCGCGAGACCACGAACTCAGTCAGGTGCTGCCGGTAGTCACCGAATCCGCCCACTCGCGATTCCCGGTGATCGACGATGACCGCGCCGAGGTGGTTGGCATCATGCTCGCCAAGGACCTCTTGCAGTACTGCGGCGAGGATGCGCCGCGCTTCAAGATTCGCGATATCGTCCGTTCGGCGGTGTTCGTACCGGAGAGCAAGCGCCTGAACGTGTTGTTGCGGGAGTTCCGTGCCAGTCGCAACCATATGGCGGTCGTCATCGACGAGTACGGCAATGCTGCCGGGCTGGTCACCATCGAGGATGTCCTCGAGCAGATCGTCGGTGAGATCGAGGATGAGTACGATTTCGACGAGGGCGCTTTCATCCTCAGGCGCGGGCCCAACAGCTACACCGTCAAGGCGCATACCGCCATCGACGATTTCAACGAGTACTTCGAGGTCGCTTTCGACGACACTGATTTCGAGACCGTCGCGGGGCTGACCGTAAACGCCTTGGGTCATCTGCCTGCGCGTGGCGAGTCGGTGGTGGTTGGAGGCTTTCGCTTCACCGTGGTGCGGGCCGACAGCCGCACGGTGCGCCTGCTGAACGTGGAGCGTATCGACGACACCTCCGACCCCGCCGGAGGTTCGGCCGGGACGGTGCTGTCGACCAAGGGCGGAAGCTGACGCGATGAATCCCGCCGGATGGTCTGCGCGAGGCCAGTTGCTGCTCGCGTTCCTGGCGGGCGCTGCCAGCGTCCTGGCGTTCGCACCGTTCGGTCTCGCGCCGCTGGCGCTGTTGTCCCTGGCGCTGCTGTTCTACCTGTGGCGGCACCCGGCGCGTGCCGGCTTGAACACGTGGACCGGTTACGCCTTCGGTCTCGGCCTGATGGGGTTCGGCGTGTTCTGGATTCGCATCAGTATTGCGCAGTTCGGCGGCGTGCCGCCGGCCATGGCGGTGGTCATCACCCTGCTTTTCGCGCTGCTGATGGCCCTGTTTTTCGCTATTGCGGGTTGGTTGGGCGAGCGGCTGCGGCGGGACTCGGAGACCATCTGGCTGTTACTGGTGCTGCCGGCCGTCTGGGTGCTGGTCGAGTGGCTGCGCGGCTGGTTTTTGACCGGGTTCCCCTGGCTGTCGTTGGGTTACAGCCAGATCGACCTGCCCCTCGCGGGTTTCGGTCCGGTCGCCGGGGTATACGGGATCGGCCTGGTGCTGGCGGTGTCGGCAGCTCTGCTGAATCTCTGGCCGCGACCGTCGGCGGTGTTGGCGCTGCTGGCACTCTGGGGTGCGGGGCTCGGCCTGCAACAGCTCAGCTGGACCGAACCGGCCGGTGCGCCGTTCAGGGCCAGCCTTCTGCAGGCCAATATCCCGCAGGAACAGAAGTGGCTGCGCGCTATGCGCGCCCCCTCCATCAAACTGTACCGGGAAATGACCGCCTCGGTACCCGACAGCCGCCTGGTCGTCTGGCCGGAGACGGCGGTGCCGGCGTTTGCCGACGAGGTCGCATCGAGTCTGCTCGACCCGCTGCATCGGGCGCTGAGTGATCAGGGGCGTGATCTGCTGCTGGGCGTGGTCGACGGTGACCGTGACGGGGCCTATTTCAACGCCATGCTCAGCCTTGGAGCGAGTGGCCGCGACCGTTACCACAAGCGTCATCTGGTGCCGTTCGGCGAGTATCTGCCGATGGATCGCTGGACCCGGCCGGTACTGGATTTTCTGCGTATACCGATGTCCGATTTCACAGCCGGCGGCAATGGCCGGCCCCTGGTCACGCTGGCCGGCCATGCCGCCGGAATCAACATCTGTTACGAGGATGCCTATGCCAGCGAGGTCATTCGTGCGCTGCCCGAAGCGGCCTTTCTGATCAACGCCAGTAACGATGCCTGGTTCGGCGCTTCGCTGGCGCCGCATCAGCACCTGGAAATCGCGCGCATGCGGGCGCTGGAGGCCGGGCGCTACCTGCTGCGGGCCACCAATACCGGCATCTCGGCGATCATCGACGAGCATGGCATGTTGCGTGATACTGCTCCACAGTTTACGAAGGCGGTGTTGACGAACGAGGTGCAGCCGCTGGCGGGGGCTACCCCGTTTGCGCGCTGGGGCAATGCCGCCGTGGTGCTGCTGGCGGCGTTGATGCTGCTGATCGGCGCCGCGCGTCAACGACCCGGGGGCTGGGCCTGACCTTCGCCGATCAGCGCGTCGATCCGCTGCTGTTCCAAATCGCTCTGCTCGACAGTGTGTTTGAGCACCTCGGCCTCCTGTATGGCCTCGAGATACCTGTTCGGTAGTCCCGTGGCGGTTTCTCGCGGGTGCGGCGGTTCACCCTCGCAGGCCCAGGTGAGGCAGGCCAGCAGCAGGCTGGGCAGGAGGTGGCGGTTTCGATAGAGTGCGTGCATTCAGTGAGCTCAGGCGTTCCTGATGGAATCCGATCCGGTCGCCGGTGGGCACCGGGCTGTCCCGCCAGAACTGCTGCGGGATGACAGTCGGCGGCGCCAACCTTAATTGAGGATTTGTTTCGGCATGAATCGGGAAACCATAACGACAGATCAGGCCCCGCAGGCAATCGGTACCTATTCGCAAGCGGTCAAGGTCGGCAGCACGGTCTATCTGTCCGGTCAGATCGCGCTCGATCCTCAAACCATGACCATGATCGATGGCGATACAGAAGCCGAGGTCAGGCGTGTTCTCGACAATCTGCGTGCCGTTGCACGTGCGGCCGGCGGCGGTCTCGATGACGTGGTCAAGCTCAACGTGTTCCTGGTCGACCTGGCCAATTTCGCCCTGGTGAACCAGGTGATGGCCGAGTATTTCCAGGAGCCTTACCCGGCCCGGGCGGCGATCGGCGTGGCCTCGCTGCCGCGTGGCGCGAACGTCGAAATGGATGGCATCCTCGAACTCGGCTGATTCGCCGCTGCCGGTCGCCAGGCTGCCCCGTGCACTCGGTTGGTGGCTGCTGGCGGCCGTGGTGTTGGCGGTGTCCTGGTATCTCGGGAGCCTGCAGCGTGAGTCTGCACTGCAGCAACTCGAATCCAGCGGGCAGCAGGAACTGGACCTGTATGTCTCACACCTCGCCGGACAGCTCGATCGTTTCGCCTTTCTTCCAGCCTTACTGGCCGACGATTTCCGTCTGCAAAGTCTGCTGATCGCGCCGCACAATCGTGACCAACAGCAGCAGGTCAATCGTTTTCTCAGTTATGTGAACGAGATTGCCGGCTTGCTCGATGTCTATCTGATGGACGCCAGGGGGGTCACGCTGGCGGCCAGCAACTGGCAGGATGAACTGACATTCGTCGGGATCAACTTTGCCTTCAGGCCGTATTTCATGGATGCCATGAATGGGAAGCCCGGCCGCTATTACGCGCTGGGCACGACCTCCGGGCGGCGTGGTTACTATTTTTCCCACCCGGTCGGGGACGCGGCGGAGCCGGAAGGCGTGGTGGTCATCAAGATCGACATCGATACGCTGGAGAACAGTTGGCGCAGCCAGGATACAGAACTGATCGTCACCGATCCGGACGGGGTGATTTTCGTCTCGACCCGGCCGGAGTGGCGCTATCGTTCGTTCAGGCCGCTGTCTGCAGCGGCCATTGATCGGGTCCGTGCGTCTCGCCGTTACCCGGATGCGAGCCTTGCGCCACTGTTCAATGAGCTTCGCGATGTGCGGCCCTCGGGCGCGGAGATCATCCATGTCGGCAAGCCGGGAGGTGTCGGATACCTCAGCATGGCGACCGATATGCCCTCTGCCGGCTGGCGGGTGCGGCTGCTGGTCTCCCAGCAGATCATCGTGCCGCAGGTCTGGCAGACCCGCCTGTTCGCGATGAGCCTGCTACTGCTGCTCGCCGCCGGGGCATGGCTGTACGCAGAGCGCATCCGGAACCGGCGTGAACGCGAGCGTGAAAAGAGACTGGCGATGCAGGAGGCCCTGGACGAACTCGAAGGCCGCGTGAGTCAGCGCACGCGGGATCTCACCGAGGCCAACCGCTTGTTGCGCGAGGAAGTCGAGCAACATGAGCAGACGCGCGACGAATTGATTCAGGCCGCGAAGCTGGCGGCGCTGGGGCAGATGTCGGCCGGCATCAATCACGAACTCAACCAGCCCCTCGCGGCAATGCGCACCTATGCCGACAATGCCGGTACCTATCTTGCGCGCGAGGACCTTGAGCAGGTCGGCTGGAATCTGCAACAGATCCGCGAGTTGACCGGGCGCATGGCTCAGATCAGCGGCCAGCTCAAGGTCTTTTCGCGCAAGGCCAGCGGTCAGCGCATTCAGGTGTCGTTGCGCGCCTGTCTCGAGGGGGCGCAACGCATCCTGCGCACCCGCATCGAGCAGGCCGGTGCGCAACTGCTGGTCGAGCTGCCCCCGGAAGACCTGTACGTTGCGGCGGATATGGTGCAACTGGAGCAGGTGCTGGTGAACCTGATCGGCAACGCCTGCGACGTGCTGGCCGGGCAAGATGAACGGATCATCCGTGTCGGGGCGACACGCAGCGGTGACCAAGTCCGGCTGCAGGTGCGCGACAGTGGTCCGGGGATTGCAGTCCAAAACCTGGACCGGATCTTTGACCCCTTCTTCACCACCACCGAGAGCGGGCTGGGGCTTGGCCTATCCATATCACACACCATCGTTCAACGGCTGGGCGGGACGCTCAGCGTTGACAACGCGCCCGAGGGGGGCGCTGTTTTCACCCTGACGTTGATCGCTTGGTCCGACGCGTCTGCAGCCGATTAGCCGCTTCCCCGTCTGCAGCGCCGAGCCGCACAGCCGAACCCTGCGGCTCGGCAAGCGGCAACCGTATCCGACAATCGTCCGACCTTACTCGGCACCGATCTTTTGCATCAGGCCGAAGCTCTTGACGAACGGGCCCGCCATACGCGGGTCCTTGATCATGGCCTTGAAGTCGCCGGCCTTGAACTTGAGCTTGCCCATCGCAAAGGCGGTGCCCATGCCGGCCATGCCGATTCCCTTCTCGACCCACTTCATCCAGTCGCTGCGCGAGGCGCGCATATCCCAGTCCGGGGCCTCGCCGGCAAAGTCGCCGGCACGCACGCATTCGCCATTTTCCACAACGAACACGCCGCGAGGCTGATCCTCGTCCTTGAAGCCGCAGGTGATCACCGAGTTGAAGCCGATGTCTGCAAGCTTGTCGCGTACCTCCGGCTCCTCGTTCCAGGCGTCTTTCAATTGGTTCATCCATTCTGCAGAGAACAGTTCGGCCATGGTTCTTCTCCTCTTCGGGTTGGGTGGCAATTATGAGCTTCCACAAGCTGAATATTACAACGAGATCGGCGCGCCGTTGCCGTCAACAGCCTGTGAGCAGGGTAACGGGTCTGATCAACCCCGAGGCCTCATCCGGCCGTGCTTCCTGGCCGGCGGCCAAGTATCCTAGGCCCATGACACAGCCCAATCCACGGCCCGTGATGCTGATCGACGACGAGGAACACATCCGTGTGGCCGCGAGTCAGGCCCTTGATCTCGCCGGTTATCAGGTGCGTGTCTTCGAGCGAGCCGAGAAGGCGCTCAACGCCCTTGATACCCAGTGGCCGGGACCGGTGATCAGCGATATTCGCATGCCAGGCATTGACGGTATGCAGTTCCTGCAGCGTGCCCGGGCAATCGATCCGGACCTGCCGGTGATCCTGATCACCGGGCATGGCGACGTGAGCATGGCGGTCGAGGCGATGCGTGCCGGGGCCTACGATTTCATCGAGAAGCCGTTTGCGGTCGAAGACCTGGTCGACACGGTTGGCCGGGCGCTGGACAAACGCACGCTCACCATCGAAAACCGCCGCCTGAAGAATGAGTTGGCGGTGCAAAGCAAGCCTGGGCCGAGGATCATTGGTAACACCCCAGCGGTGCACCGTCTGCGCCTGCTGATTGGCCAGATTGCCGACACGGATGCCGACGTGCTGGTCAACGGCGAGACGGGTACCGGCAAGGAACTGGTTGCACGGGCGTTGCATGAGAACAGCCGGCGCTGCGACCAGAATTTCGTGGCGGTAAACTGCGGCGCGGTGCCCGAGAGCCTGATCGAGAGCGAGTTGTTCGGGCACGAGGCCGGCGCGTTCACCGATGCCAGGTCGCGCCGTATTGGCAAGTTTGAGCATGCCAATGGCGGCACCCTGTTCCTCGATGAGATTGAGAGCATGCCGCAGCAGGTGCAGGTGCACCTGCTGCGGGTGTTGCAGGAGCGCGCGATCGAGCGGCTCGGTTCGAACGAGCTGATCCCGCTGGACCTGCGCGTGGTGGCTGCCAGCAAAGTCGACCTGCGCGAGGCCGCGACACGCGGTGAGTTCCGCGAGGACCTGTACTATCGGCTGAGCGTGGTGATGATCGACATCCCACCGCTGCGCGAGCGGCGCGAAGACATCGCGCTGCTGTTCCAGCACTTCGTGCTGGTGGCCGGTGCCCGCTATCAGCGAGAGCCTCCGCCACCGAGCCCGGAGCAACTGCACCGCTTGATGTTCGCCCACTGGCCCGGCAATGTCCGCGAGTTGCGCAATGCCGCGGAACGCTATGTGTTGCTCGGCGAGGCCTGCGGCTACGACATCGATCAGATGGTCGGCGGCGACAGCGACCGGCCCCCGATGACCCTCCCGGAGCAGCTCGACTGTTTCGAACGCTCGTTGATAGAGCAGCAGTTGAAGGCGAACAACGGCAGTATCAAAGACACCATGGCTGCATTGGGACTGCCACGCAAGACGCTGTACGACAAAATGAGAAAGTACAGCCTGGATCGTGCCAACTACAAATAGGCGGGATTCGCCCGGCGCAAAAAAATCCCTGCCGAGGCAGGGTTCAAAAAACTCTTACCTACGCATGTTTTATGCCGTGCCTGTTCTGCGGCAATGGCGGTAGCCGATACCGGCCAGACCCAGGGTGAACAGGGCCAGCGTTGCCGGCACCGGCACCTGGGCGGCGGCCTGGGAGACTCCCTCGACCAGCGCATCACCCACATCAGCACCGGTAAGACCGGTATCGCCGAGGAAGCCAGCGAATTCAGGGGAAACGAGCAGGTCTGCGGCAATGGTCAGGTCGGTCGCCGTCGCCGAGAGCGCGGTCGGCGGCGCTACATCGAACAGGATGGCCGGAATGCCGACCGTGCTCTCGACGAAAAAGCCACTGGCGGTGCCGGACGCGCGAGCGGCATCGAAGCCGATCGTGAAATTGCCGACCTCGACGGTATCGGTGTTGAACAACACGGAGCCCAAGTGCTCGATAGTTCCGGAGAAGGTCCCGAGAAAGTCGTCGCTGTCGTAAGAGAAGGTCGTCGGCAGCAGTGGTGCGGTCGCCGACCGCGAGTTGATGCCGAACGCCACGGAGTCGGGACCGAGGTTGCCGGGTACCGCCACGTCAGGAGAAACACCCGACAGCGTCAGGCCGGCGGCAGACTCGAGCAGTGCGGTATCGAGCAGCACGCTGGTCTGCCCGCCGATCACGTCCACCGGGATCGCATGGGCGGAAACTGAGAAAAGGCCGGCACCCAAAAGTAAAGAGGATGTCAGTAGTGTCTGTCTTGGACATTGCATGTCAGAACCCCAATATTAGAAATTGTAAATGTTCAGCATCGGCCGCGAGCGAATAGCGCGCGTCTCGATATGCGGAATCGGTTTGTCTGCACGCGAGATGTGTGCCAAGAATTAAAAGATTCATATATTCAGTGAGTTGTCGGTTTTCGAATTCCCTGAAATTTGTAGTTTTGTAAATAGAATCGACAGTGCTGTCCTATACACAACTGTATTTTCGATAAAGGATTGCGGTGCTGCGATGCGGGCGGCAGGCCGCGGCCATCGATGTCCTGAACACCTGTTGTCGTTGCGCAGGAGCATGGCGCAGAAAGGACTTTCTGCCGCGCAGGTATCGCCGGCCTCTGGAGACAGAAGGCTATGGCAGCGCAGGTGACAACGACGAAACAAGCTTTGACAATATGCGCCCAGGCCAGAGTGGGTAAATTGGGGTAGCAGATGAAAATATCGAAATCTGATCGGGCGCAATGGGCACCGATGGGGCGAAGTGGCGGATTCGGCATTTGGGTCATGCTGATGTCAGTCGGCATTGCCTTGCTCATGTCACCGCTTCTCGCCGCGCAAGAGCCGCGCCAGGGCGTCGTGCTGGGCGGGAAGCTGTCGGAGCATCCCGCGTGGTTCAAGGAGAGCTTCCTCGATATCGCGGAGGACGCCGCCGAGGCGGCCGAAGCGGAAAAGCACGTGATGCTGTTTCTGCACCTCAACGGCTGTCCGTACTGCTACAAGATGGTCGAGGAGAACATCAAGCACGCGCCCTACACCGACTTCATCCGTGAGCACTTCGACGTCATTGCGCTGAACATCCGCGGTGACCGGGAAGTGGCGTTGAATGCGGAGACTTCGCTGACCGAGAAGGAATTGGCCAACCGCCTGAAGGTGACCTACACGCCGACCATCCTGTTCCTGAACGGCCAGAACAAGACCGTTGCGAGGATCAACGGCTACCGTTCGGTCGGGGACTTCAAGCTCGTGCTCGATTATGTGAACGAAAAGGCCTACGAGACCACCTCGCTGGCCGATTTCATCAACCAAAGAAAACAGGCCGTTTACGTCTTCCGTGAACACCCGCAACTGAAGGCGGGCGAAAATCTGCAGGCCCTGGCGCAGCAGCCGTTGGCGGTGCTCTTCGAAGACAAGGGCTGTGGTGATTGTGATCAACTGCACAACGGCCACCTGAGTGATCCGGAAGTCAACGAGGTGCTGCGCAACTTTACCTTTGTCCGGCTCGACGCACTGTCCGCCGATCCTCTGATCGACGTGCAGGGCAACGCCACCACGCCGCGTGAGTATGCCGAGACCCTTGGGCTGACCTATCGCCCCGGCATCGTCCTGTTCGACGAGGGCCGCGAGATCGGCCGCATCCAGGGCCTGCTGTACCGCTATCATTTCCGCGAGATGCTGCGCTACGTCGGCGAGCGCCACTATCGTGAATACCCGGACAGCTTCTACGACTATCTGGACGTGAAGACCGCCGAGATCCTCGCGTCGGGGAAGGACGTGGACCTCGGCGAATGAGGTCCGGCTGCGGCATCTCCCGGTGCCGCAGCCTTATCGCGCCGGTATCCCGTGGCCAGCGCGCGCCTGTTGCCTGGACGGAATCGGGATCGGCCACTCGGACGCCGACTGGCCTGCATGTGCATGTGTCACCGTTTTTCGTTTCGAGGGCGTCGAGACGCCACTGTGGCGAGGTGCACGGAGCGAAAGGCGGTGAAGGCGTAGCCGACACTGCGTCGAACCGGCTGAAGCGAGTATGCAGCGTCACAGCGCGAGGATCGGCGTCCGCAGCAGGAAATCGGTGAGACGCGCAGGCGGTCCGCCGGGCACCGGCCCAGGCGCGGGCGACACGACCGGGCACGCAGCAGGTTCAGTCGACTTCCGGTTCCATGCGTATCGCGCCGCAGGGGCACTCGGCGACACAAAGGCCGCAGCCCTTGCAGTAGTCGTAGTTGAACTCGAAACGTTTGCCGGGCCCGAGCTTGATCACCGCGTTGTCCGGGCAGACCCCATAACAGGTGTCGCATTCGAAGCAGTTGCCGCAGGACATGCAGCGTCGCGCCTCGTACAGGGCATTGGCCTCGTCCAGGCTGCCGACGACCTCGTCGAAAGTCGACTGGCGACGGATAATGTCGAGCACCGGTCGGATGGTCTTGGGGGCGTCCGAGTAGTACCAGGTGTTCAGCCGGTCGTAGGTGGCCAGTTCGTGCTTGGCTGGACCCTGATAGGTGGAACCGCTCAGATAGGCATCGATGGCCCGCGCGGCCTTCTTGCCATGTCCGACCGCCGCAGTCACGGTTTTTTCGCCACCGATCATGTCGCCACCGGCAAAAACCCCGGGGCGGCCGGTCATCAAAGCGGCGTCGATCCGGACCTGTCCGCGCTCGATATCGAGCCCGGCAACGCCACTGAGGAAGTCCAGGTCGACGTCCTGACCGAGCGCCAGCACCACCGAATCCGCCTGCATGGTCTCGAACTCGCCGGTTGGCTGGGGCGCGCCGTTCTCGTCCAGCTCCATCTTTTCGACCGTGATGCCCTCCTGGTCGGCCGCCTTGATGGTGCTGAGCCACTTGACCTTGACCCCTTCCTCCAGGGCCTCGCTCACCTCGTGACTGTGCGCGGGCATCTTCTCGCGCGTGCGCCGATAAACGATGACCGATTCTTCGGCGCCCAGTCGGCGAGCGGTGCGTGCGACGTCGATCGCGGTGTTGCCGCCGCCGTAGACGACCACGCGACGCCCCAGCAGCGGTTTGTCCTCTCCTTCCATCTGGTGCAGCACCGCGACCGCATCGGTGATGCGTTGCGCATCGCCCGCCGGAATGTAGGCGCGCTTTCCGATCTGCGATCCGACACCGAGGAAGCAGGCATCGAAACCCTCGTCCTGCATGGTTGCCTGAACGTCGTCGACGCGCTGACCGAGGCGCAGATCCACGCCCATTGCGACGATGCGTTGCACATCATCGTCCAGTACCGAGCGCGGCAAACGGTATTGCGGGATGCCGAAGCGCATCATGCCGCCTGCCGCCGACTCGGCCTCGAAGATCACCACGGCATGGCCATGCCGTCTCAGATGATAGGCAGCCGACAGTCCGGCCGGACCGGAACCGATAACCATGACCCGCTTGCCGCTGTCGGATGGCACCGGGTCGAACTGCCAGCCCTGGCGGTTGGCCTCGTCACCGAGGAATCGCTCGACCGCATTGATACCTACCGACTCATCGAGCTGACCGCGGTTACACGCGCCTTCGCAGGGGTGATAGCAGACCCGGCCCATGATCGCGGCCAGCGGATTATCGCGGACCAGCAGGCGCCAGGCGGTCTGGTAGTCACCCTCTTCGGCGTGGAACAGCCACTGCTGGATGTTCTCCCCGGCTGGACATGCAGCGTTGCAAGGCGGCAGCCGGTCGACATAGACCGGGCGCTCGGTGCGCCACGACCCTGTCAGGTTGGCCAGGCTGGAACCGACATCGAGGGTTATCGCATATGGCTTTCGCATCACGCCTCCTCCTGTTCACGCAGGCCGAAGCGCCGGATATTGCGGTCGGCCGCTGCCTGCAACCTGGCGATCACCTCGACCTGGAGCACCGGCTTGAACAGATGGGCGAAGCGCCTCTGCAGCCTCAGGTACTCTTCCACCCGCACCGGTCGGCGGATGGTGTGTCGGTCGGTGACCTCGCCACGTTCCGCCTCGAACACCGGGAACAGCCCGGACTCGGTCGCCAGACGGGCCAGCTTCACCGTGTCGTGTGGCGCGGAACCCCAGCCGAGCGGGCAGGGCACCAGGATATGGATGTAGCGCGCGCCATGGATCGACATCGCCTTGGTGACCTTGGCCTCGAGGTCGCGCACGTCGGCGACCGATGCGGTGGCGACATAGGGGATCTCGTGCGCCATGGCGATCAACGGCACGTTCTTGCCCTGTCCGAACACGTTGCCCGGTTCCGGCCCCACCGCCTGACTGGTGGCGGTGCGTGCCCCCGGCGGGGTGGCCGAGGAGCGCTGCACCCCGGTGTTCATATAGGCCTCGTTGTCGTAACAGATGTACAGCACGTCGTCGTTCCGCTCGAACATGCCGGACAGGCAGCCGAAGCCGATGTCGGTGGTGCCGCCGTCGCCGCCTTGGGCTACCACCCGGGTCTCGCTGCGGCCCTTGACGCGCAGCGCGGCGGCCACGCCGGTCGCGACCGCGGCGGTGTTACCGAACAGCGAGTGTATCCAGGGGACCTGCCAGGATGTCTGCGGGTACGGGGTCGAGAACACCTCCAGGCAGCCGGTCGCGTTTGCCGCGATCAGGCGGTTGCCGGTCGCGCGCATCGCCGCATCGATCGCATAGCGTGCACCCAGTGCCTCGCCGCAGCCCTGACAGGCCCGGTGGCCCGAGTTCAGCGAGTTGGTGCGCTCCATCGTCGACTGCACCGAACGCTCGGTCTCGCTGAGGAGACGGTTGCCCACCGTGAAGGTGCCGGTCTGGTAAAACTTTACGTGTGAAGTCCTCACCGCTTAGCCCCCTTAGCCAATGTGGTCGGCGACACTGCCGAGTTCGCGCAGGATGTTCTCTGCGACCGGTCCGGAGCGGCGCTGTGTTTCCAGACGCTCGATCTCGCGATGGATCACATCGTGTCGCAGGTCGAGGAAGGTCAGGGGCTCGAGGACGTCGCGATGTGCCTTGAGCAGGGTCTCGCGCAGGGACGCCTGGGTAATCGCCCGCCCGCCGAGTCCGGCGATGACGGTGTGCACCGGCAGACCGGCCCCGGCCAGCGCCATGCGCACGTCGGTGGAGACGATGCCACCGATGCCGACGGCCAGTGATTTTTCGATCACGACGACCCGCTTCGCCTGCCGTAGGGTCTCGCGCAACCGCTTTGCCGGAAATGGCCGAAACGAGGTGATGCTGACCGAACCGATGGAGACGCCCTCGTCACGCAGTCCGTCCACGACATCCTTGATGGTGCCGTTCACCGAGCCGAGCGCGATGACCAGTGTGTCGGCATCTTCGCTGCGGTAGGGATGCAGCAGGCCGCCGGATGGACGGCCGAACTGCTCCGCGAACTCCTCCGCGAGTTCCGGTATCAGCCACAGGGCCTGCATCTGCCGATAGTGGGCCAGATAGCGGACCTCGGTGAACGCCTCGGGTCCGACCATGGCTCCGATCGTTACCGGTTGTGCTGGGTCGAGCACCTGGCGCGGTTCGTAGGGCGGCACGAAGTCGTCGACCTGCGCCTGCGACGGGATATCCACGCGCTCGTAGGCATGCGTCAGAATAAACCCGTCGACGCAGACCATCACCGGCACCGACAGCTCCTCGGCCAGCCGCACCGCCTGGATGTGCAGGTCGACCGCTTCCTGGTTGGTTTCGGCGTAGAGCTGGATCCAGCCGGCGTCGCGCATCGACATGCTGTCCTGCTGATCGTTCCAGATGTTGATCGGTGCGCCGATCGCGCGATTGCCGATGGTCATCACGATCGGCAGCCCGAGTCCGGAGGTGTTGTACACTGCCTCGGCCATGAACAGCAGGCCCTGGCTGGCAGTCGCCGTGTAGGCTCGCGCACCGGTAGCGCTCGCGCCGATCGCCACCGACAGTGCAGCGAACTCGGATTCGACGTTGATGAATTCGCAGTTTGTCACCTCGCCGGCTTTGACCATCTGCCCGAGGTTTTCCACGATATGGGTCTGCGGCGTGATCGGGTAGGCACAGATGACCTCGGGGCGGCACAGGGCCACCGCCTCCGCAACGGCCCGGGATCCCTCGATCTGTTTCAACATGATGCAGCTGCCCCCTGCAGCGCGGAATCGACCAGCGCAAAGGCGGCCCGCGCCGCGGCAATATTGCTGGTGGCGATTTTGCCTTTGAATTTTTGCTCGATGGCGGCCGCCACCGAATCGAACTGGATAATACCGGTCATTGCGGCGAACCCACCGAGCAGGGCGGCGTTCGGTAGTGGCCTGCCGACGTGCTCGAGTGCCAGTTGTGAGGCGGGTAGCGCCACCACGCCGATCGCCGGGTGAGCGGCGAAGAAATCATCGAGGCCGAGTTCGGACATGTTGCGCGTTGAATTGATCAGCAGGCAGCCGCGCTCCGACAGGCCTTCGAACAGGTTCACCTGATGGAGCAGCGTGGTGTCCTGAATGATCAGCGCGTCCGGTGCCATCACCGGCTCGCGCAACCGGATCTCTTTGTCGTCGATTCGGCAGAATGCCATCACCGGCGCCCCCATCCGCTCCGAACCGAAACTGGGAAACGCCTGGGTGTGTTTTCCTTCGAGAAATCCGGCGACGGACAGCATTTCGGCGGCGGTGACAACGCCCTGTCCCCCCCTGCCGTGTATCCTCAGTTGAAACATTGCGACCCTCCCGCTGAAGCATGACGCGCTTCCGTGGAGGGTTAGCTTAGCGTATAGAAACTGGTCGGGTGTGGCTGTCGTATGGTCGCGGTGGATGTCACTTCTGCGCGACCACCCACGTCGGCGCATCAGCCGCGGTGTCGACTCGAGACCACGGCCTGCCAGTAGCGCCCGGAATAGTCGCGTTGGCTGTCGTCGACCGGCAGGTGCCGCAGGCCCTGTGCGGCGAAGTAGGCCTCGGCATCCCGCTGCGCCTTCACCAGGACGCCATCAAACCCCCCGGCGGCGGCCTGCGCCATGACGGTCCGCAACAGGCGTGACCCGATGCCGCGTTGATGCTGCGCCGGGGCGACATACAGCCCGTGCAGCAGCAGGCCCGACCGTTCGGCGGGACATTCCCGGGGGTTGGCCGGCTCCCATGCCGCGACCCCCAGGATGTCGGCGTCACCGGCTGCGCGGGCGAGGGCGAAGCACAGGTGCTGCCGGTCGGCCTCGCTGTAGCGGTAGATCGGTAGCACGAGACGCCTGACCCGGTCGGGGAGGTCCCAGGTCGTCAGCGCGGCCTCGACCACGGCATTGATGGCTGGCAGCTCAGTCGCGCGGGGCGTGCCGGTTGTGATCCTTGTCGGTGCATGCATGGCTTTCTGTCAGACCGCCTCTTTCCATTCGATGCCGGTGTCGATGCCGTGATGCGGATACGGCTCGGGCTCCGCCACCTTCATGGTCACCAACTCCTCGGCGCTGATCGGGTGAATCGCGATGGTATTGTCGAAATCCGCCTTGGTGGCGCCCATCTTCACTGCCACTGCGAAGCCCTGCAGCATTTCGTCGACATTGTCACCGACCAGATGGATTCCTGCGACGCGCTGCTCGTCGCCGATACAGACGAGTTTCATCGCCGTCGTGACGCCGTGCTCCGAAAGCGCGTGGCGCATCGGTGTGAAGTCGGTCTTGTATACCGTCACCTTGTCGTGCCGCTCGCGTGCCTGCGACTCGGTCATGCCGACCGTGGCGACCGGCGGGTGGGCGAACACCACACTCGGGATGTTGTCGTAGTCGACCCGACTCGACGGTTGATTGCCAAACAGGCGGTCGGCCA
The DNA here is from genome assembly GCA_963808165.1 of uncultured Gammaproteobacteria bacterium. Lineage (GTDB taxonomy): Bacteria > Pseudomonadota > Gammaproteobacteria > Chromatiales > Chromatiaceae > Thiosocius. Next base: position 192,139 of record CAWEET010000005.1, read on the forward strand.
GGCGCCGGCCGGCGGCGATTGCCACCGGCGTGAGCGGTGTGCGCCCGGTGATGTCGCCGATTGCATAGATGCCAGGCACATTGGTGTTCTGGTAATCATCGGTCGGGATGATGCCGTTGGCCCGGGTCTCGACCCCGGCCCTGTCCAGCGCGAGCCCGCGCGTGTTTGGCGCGCGGCCGACCGCCCATATCACCCGGTCGAAGCCGTCCAGGCGTTCGCCATCGCGGGCATCCAGCGCAATGCCATGATCGGTGCGTGCGAGTCCCGCGACATGGAAGCCGAGGCGCAGCCCGATCCCCTGCTTTTGCATCTCCCCGGCCAGCACCTCGCTGATCATCGGGTCGAAGCTTTCGAGCACCCGCTCCTCCAGTGCGACGACCGTGACCTCGGAGCCGAGCGCCCGCAGCACGCCGGCGAACTCGACACCGATGTAGCCGGCGCCGATGATCGCCACTCTGCGTGGCTGATCGGTTAGTTCGAAGAAACCGTCCGAGGTGATGCCGAGCCCGGCACCCGGCACCGGCGGTACCAGCGGCCGGCCGCCGGTCGCGATCACGATGTGACGCGGCGCTGTAGCGCTGCCCGCCGACCTCGACGGTGTGGGCGTCGACGAAGTGTGCCGTGCCATCGATGCGGGTGATGCCGCTGTCGACCAGGTAGCCATCCCAGTAGTTATTGATCCTCGCGATGTAGCGCTGGCGGCCTTGCACCAGCTTGCGCCAGTCGGTGGCTTCGCGTCGGGCCGGTACACCAAAGGCATTGGCATCGTTGACCGCATGCGCCAGGTTGGCCGCGTACCACATCACCTTTTTCGGCACGCAGCCGTTGTTGACGCAGGTCCCGCCCACCTTGCCGGCCTCGATCACCGCGACTCGCCTGCCGTACTGCGCCGCCTTTTCGGCGACAGCCAGGCCGCCACTCCCGCCACCGATGGTGATCAGATCAAAATGCGTACTCATTTTACTGCTCCCGAAAACTGTCTGTTGCTGCGAATGGTTCTCCGCCGGTGCTTCGCTCGCCGCGGACGAGCGTGTGCAGGACACGCCGCCCGCGGCAAGGGCATCGTCGGACAATCAGGCGGCGGCCTTGTCGGGCCGACCGAGATACTCCTCGAGCCTTTCCGAACCGCCGACGTGCTCGCCATTGATGAATACCTGCGGCACCGTGGATGCCCCGGCCACCGCGCGCAGCGTGACTTCACTGAAGTCCCGATTCAGCATCAGTTCGTCGTAGTCCACGCCGGCATCGCGCAGCAACCCCTTGGCGCGCACGCAGAACGGACAACCTTCACGCGTGAAAACGGTCACATCGAGCGGTTTTGCGGCATTCGGAGCGATGTGCGCGAGCATGGTGTCGGCATCGGAGACCTCGAAGGGGTCGCCCGGCAGGTCCGGCTCGATGAACATCTTCTCTATCACGCCGTCCCTGACCAACATCGAATAGCGCCAGGAGCGTTCGCCGAAGCCGAGCTCCTGCTTCGGTACCAGCATGCCCATGCCCCGACTGAAGTCGCCGTTGCCATCTGGCAGGAAGGTGATGTTCTCGGCCTTCTGCTCGGCACGCCATTCATTCATGACGAACGCGTCATTGACCGAGATGCAAACGATCTCGTCGACCCCGTTGCGCTTGAGCGCGGGTGCGAGCTGGTTGTATCTGGGCACATGGGTCGACGAGCAGGTCGGGGTAAATGCGCCGGGCAGCGCAAACACCACCACCGTCTTGCCACTGAAAACCTCGTTGCTGCTGACGTCGACCCACTCATGGTCTCGGCGGGTACGAAAAACAACGTTCGGGACGGTCTGACCCTGGCGATTTTGCGAACTCATCTGATGCTCTCCTCTGTGATTTGCATTGACATCCGGTGAGTGCAGTTTCGCGAACCGGCCTCGATTAGTGAAATTGTTTGTCTTAAATCGTTCGATAGCTTTTAACTATTTTATGCGTGTCCCCGTCGGCATTGTCCGCGTGCTGTGGAGTCGATCATTCTCGTCGACTGGGTTTCCCGGTAGACTGCGCGCACCTTTATCAACGATGGATTGCATGATGCGTAAACTTTTTTCCACGCTCGCGCTGGCGCTTGCCGGATTTCTGCTGGCCCCGTCGTCGGCGGTGATGGCGCAGGACGCCAAGAACCCGACCTACGGCGACTGGGGTTACAACTGCGACAAGTCCCCGGATGGCAAGGACGAGTTGTGCTACGTGTTTCAGAATGTAACCAAGACGGATGGTGGGCAGTTGGTGTTGGGGGCCCGCGTTGCCTATCGTCAGGGCGAGTCCGAGCCGATGATTGTGCTGACTGTTCCGCTCGGCTCGTTGTTGCCGCCCGGCGCGGCGCTGACGATGGAAGGCGTCGACCCGGTTGAACTGGACTATTTCCTCTGCGCGGAGGACGGTTGCACCACGATTGCGAAACCCTTGCCAGCCGCGATGATCACCGCGATGAAAAAGGGGGAGCAGGCGGTGGTTCGCGTGGCCGCCCCGAATCAGCAGGTGGTCGGTCTGCCGCTTTCGCTAAAGGGCTTTACCAAGGCGCTCGCGTCACTGAAGAAGTAATTGTTAGACGCTACTCTGGCTGGGTCGTCGGCTGGCGGCTCAGTCGCGCACTGTGACAATCACCCGGCGTTCATGCGGGCGCCAGCGGTGTTCGTAGAGATAGACCCCCTGCCAGGTACCCAGAGCACATCTGCCGTTGCTGACCGGTAGCGTTATGTCTACCTGGGTCAGGATGGTGCGCAGATGCGCCGGCATGTCATCCGGTCCCTCGGAAATGTGCAGGTATGTTTGACCCTCGTCCGGCGCCAGCCGCGCGATAAATCTTTCCAAGTCATCCCGCACCGAAGGGTCGGCATTTTCGCATAGGATCAACGAGGCGCTGGTGTGCTGCAGGAACAGATGGCACAACCCGGTCTCAATGTGCGCATTGCGCACGATGGCATGCACCCTTTCGGTGATCTCGTAGGTGCCGCGTCCCTTGGTCGGGTAGCGGATGATTTCCTGGTGTGTCACTTCTGTCCCCTTATGTTGAATGGCGCTGACTTGAGAGCGCAAGCTACAAGTTGGCCTGGTGATTCCGATCATTTCTTGCGCGAAACGCCGTGAATACGTCCCTGTAGGCTCGACGGCGGCATCCATGCCGCCGACGTTTTCTCCAGAAACGACCGGAATCAGCTTAAGTCAGTGCCATTGCCCTTATGTTGACGTGGATGTCCGTCGCGCGGCAGCGCCGCGGTCGTCCTGCGACGAGGTCTGGCATCGTCCTAGGGCCTGTTAACACTAATCCGGATCGCGTCGCCGGAGGCCATTTTTTCGCAGATCAAGGCGTAGCGAGCGCTGTGTAGCAGGCTACATAAGCGAGGTGCAACGCAGAGCTGTGGAAAAATGGCCCCGTCCCTTCGGGTTGCGCCCCAAAATGGGGCACTCGGTGTTACTCGTCGTTCATTGGGAATGACCAAACTTTACTCCTCGCGCCTTGATTGGCCCATTTTGGGGCAGCAACGACGCGATCCGGATTAGTGTTAACAGGCCCTAGACCAACACGTATTGCGCAATGCCGGGCCTCTGCGCCAGTGCGGCATTTCTCCCCGCCGCCACCACGGCGATGCCGGTCGCAATATTCATGGCGCGGGCCTGCCGCCGAATCCCGTGGCAACCGCCCAGCGGCCGTCGGCAGCGCGCCCTGGCATGCGTCTCGCTCAGCCGTCGCCGCTTTGGTGATTGTCTGATCGAGCTGAAGGACTGCGTCCCGGTGGACGCTTGTTGCACGTGTCGGCCTTTCGTATCCTGCGCCGGTGGCCAAATCCTCGACCAGTCTCGCCGATACGCCTGTCACCGAGCTCAGGGGGGTCGGCCCGAAGAGCGCCGAGCGTCTGGCCAGACTCGGGATCGCCAGCGTGCAGGATCTGCTGTTCCACCTGCCAATCCGCTATCAGGACCGCACACGCGTCGTGCCGATCGGCAGCCTGCGTCCCGGCGATCAGGCGGTCATCCAGGGTGAGGTCGAACTGGCCGACGTCCGTTACGGCCGACGCCGTTCCCTGCTGGTCCGCCTGGCCGACGGCAGCGGCAGCATCATGCTGCGTTTCTTTTATTTCAGCGCCGCGCAGCACGCCAACATGGCGCGTGGTGCCTGGCTGCGTTGTTTCGGTGAGGTGCGCAATGGACCGGCCAGTTACGAGCTGGTCCACCCCGAGGTGCAGCGGGTCGCTGAGGACCAGCCGGCGGAGGTGGAACAGGCACTGACGCCGATCTATCCGACGACCGAGGGGATGCACCAGTTGACCTGGCGAGACCTGACCGGGCACGCGCTCGGCCTGCTCGCTGACGGGGGGCTGCAGGAACTGTTGCCCGACGCGGTCCTGGCCGAGCATGACATGCCGCCGCTGGCGGAGGCCGTGCGCCTGTTGCATCGGCCGCCCCCCGACCAGTCGCGACTTCTGCTGTCGGGCGGAGGTCATCCGGCGCAACGCCGCCTGGCGCTCGAGGAGCTGCTGGCCCATCAGCTGAGCCTGCGCGTATTGCGTCGACGCCAGCGGCGGCGACATGCGCCGCCGCTGGCCGGCGACGGCCTTCTGCAGCGGGCACTGCTGGCCAGCCTGCCGTTTCAACTGACCGGCGCCCAGCAGCGGGTGCTCGAGCAGCTCCGCCGCGACCTGATGCAGCCACACCCCGCGCTGCGACTGGTGCAGGGCGACGTCGGCTCAGGCAAGACGGTGGTCGCCGCACTGGCCGCATTGTGTTGCGTCGAGGCGGGTCATCAGGCTGCGCTGATGGCCCCCACCGAGTTGCTGGCCGAGCAGCATCTGCAGAACTTGGCCACCTGGCTGGGCCCTTTGGGTGTCGAACTCGGCTGGCTCAGCGGGCGACACAAGGGCCGGCGGCGCGCGGGTACGCTCGAGCGACTGGCGGATGGCGGCATCCAGGTCGTGGTCGGCACCCACGCCCTGTTCCAGGACGATGTGTTGTTCGAACGGCTGGGTCTCGTGATCGTTGACGAACAACACCGTTTCGGTGTGCATCAGCGCCTGGCGCTGCGTGAAAAAGGTGCGGCTGGTCAGGTCCCGCACCAGTTGGTGATGACCGCGACGCCGATCCCGCGCACGCTGGCGATGACTGCGTACGCGGATCTCGATCTGTCCGTGATCGACGAGTTGCCTCCCGGCAGGACGCCGGTGTCTACCGTCGTGATCAAGGACAGCCGCCGCGACCAGGTGGTTGAAAGGGTGGCAATGGCCTGCCGCGACGGGCGCCAGGCCTATTGGGTCTGCACGCTGATCGAGGAGTCCGAGGCGCTGCAATGCCAGGCCGCGGAAGATACCGCCACGGCGCTCGCCGAGGCGCTGGACGGTCTGCACGTGGGCCTGGTGCACGGCCGCCTGAAAGCGGCCGCCAAGGCGGCGGTGATGGCGGCCTTCAAGATGGGCCAGATCGACCTCCTGGTCGCCACCACGGTCGTCGAGGTCGGTGTGGACGTGCCCAATGCGAGTCTGATGGTGATAGAGAATGCCGAGCGCCTCGGTCTTTCGCAGTTGCATCAGCTGCGCGGTCGGGTGGGTCGAGGGGCCCAGCAGAGTCACTGTGTGCTGATGTATCACCCGCCGCTCGGCAGCGTCGCGCAGGAGCGCCTCGGCGTGATGCGCGAGACCAACGACGGTTTCGAGATCGCGCGGCGTGATCTGGAGATCCGCGGCCCTGGCGAAGTCCTGGGTACACGCCAGACCGGCGAGATGCAGTTTCGTATCGCCGACCTGCTACGTGACCAGGACCTTGTGCCGCGCGTCCAGGTCCTGGCCGAGCGTCTGCTGGTCGATCATCCGGAGTGCGTCGCCCCGCTGATCCGACGCTGGGTCGGCGACAGGGTGCAGTATGCTGATGTGTGAGCGGGCGTGCGATAATGGCGGGCAAATCCCAATCCGCCATCATTGATGTTCCGACGCAGCAAGGCGAAAACCTCCGCCCACGTGAACCCGCCTGGACCACGCTATCGCAGCGCCGTCTGCCGGGTGTCCCGGTCTGTCTGCACGCGTGGCTGGTGGATGACGGCTCGCTGACGCGTTCGGTCATCGCGAGCTGCCGCGGCGAGTTCCGGGTCGACCTGATCGGACAGGCACGTGGTACCGCCCGGCCCAGCGAGACAGCCTTGCTCGGCGCCGGCCCGGCACAGGCAACGCTGATCCGTCAGGTACGTCTGTATTGCGGCAGCGACGCCTGGGTATACGCCCGCACACTGATCCCGGTGGGCAGCCTGCGTGGACCCGCGCAGGCGCTGAGCAGGCTCGGGCGGCGGCCGCTCGGCGCTGTGCTGTTCTCCGACCCGACCACCCGCCGGCTGCGGGTCGAGGTCGCGCGGATCACGCCGCGCCACCGGTTGTTCGCCCCGGCCACGGCGCACCTGAGGCGCCTGCCCGAGTCGATCTTCGGGCGCCGAACACTGTTCGACTACCGCGGCGATCTGATTCTGGTCAACGAGCTGTTCCTGCCTGGCATCGCGGAGCTCAGACATTGAACCCGGGCCGATCGATTGCCGCTCAGGGTGCCTGGGGAACCCGTCTCGGCCACTACTGGCGGCTGGTGCGCGCTGATCGGCCGATCGGGATCTACCTTTTGTTGTGGCCGGCCCTGTGGGCACTGTGGATCGCCGCTGGAGGCGTCCCTCCCTGGTGGGTGCTTCTGGTGTTCCTGTTGGGCACCGCCTTGATGCGCTCGGCAGGTTGCGCGATCAACGACTACGCCGATCGCGAGTTCGACGGACGCGTCGAACGCACCGCGCAGCGGCCGTTGGCGACCGGCCTGGTCACCCCGCGCGAGGCCTTGGCGGTGTTTGCCGTGTTGAGCCTGCTGGCCTTCGCGCTGGTGCTGACCCTCAACCCCAAGACCATCGCGCACTCCTTCGCCGCGGTCACGCTGGCCGCGCTCTACCCCTTTACCAAGCGCTACACGCACATGCCGCAGCTGGTGCTTGGTGTCGCGTTCGGCTGGGCGGTGCCGATGGCCTTCACGGCGGTGCAGAACCAGATCCCGCCGGTCGCCTGGGTGCTGTTCGCGGCCACTGTGTGCTGGGCGCTGATCTACGACACCATGTATGCGATGGTCGACCGCGACGACGACCTCCAGGTCGGTATCAAATCCAGCGCGATTCTGTTCGGCTGTCATGACCGCCTGGTGATTGGCCTGTTGCAACTGGCGATGCTCGCCTTGTTGTGGCAAGTCGGGCAGATGGCGGGGCGTGGTGCCCCCTACCTGCTGGGCCTGCTGGCTGCGGCGGGCCTGTTCGCTTACCAGCAGTGGCTGATCCGTGATCGCGAGGCTGCCGCCTGTTTTAGAGCCTTTCTCAACAACCACTATGTCGGCATGCTGATATTCGGGGGCCTGTTCGCCGACTACATGGCCGGTAATCTGTGACCGCCCTGGTGCGCTGGCTGCTTTGGCCCGTCGTGCTGTTGCCGGCCGTGTGGTGGTCGTGGCAGGCACTGCATGCGCCGCCCGGCGCGCTCGCGCTGCCCAACGGCGCCTACCTCGAGTGGGTCGACTGCTGGTTCGAGAAGCCGCGGTGGCGAACGGTCTACTGCGCGCGGTTCCACACCGCCCCCGAGGCCGGTGCCGATCCCGAGAGTTTCTCGTTGCCCGTGTTGTACATCCCGCAGTCCTTCTGGCTGCGCTCGGCACCCCCTGTGCTGTACATAGCCGGCGGTCCCGGGGGAGCCGCGTGGCTGGGCCGCGACGAGGTGGGTTTCTGGCTCGATTGGGCGGAGCACGCCGGCTGGCCGGGCGATCTGGTGCTGTACGATCAGCGCGGCGTCGGCCTTTCCGAGCCGGCGCTCGATTGCCCCGAGTTACGCGCGCTGCGTCGCGCGCTGCTGCCGCTGCCGCTGCCGACCGAGGAGACCTACCGGCAGGTGCGCGAGACCACGCGCGCCTGTCACGACCGGCTGAAGTCCGGAGGCATGGACCTGCGGCGATTCACAACGGCAGCCAATGCTGCGGATGCCACCGACCTGATGCTGGCGATGGGTCTGGAGGAATGGGACATTTACGGCGTTTCGTATGGCACCCGGGTCGCGATGGAGGTCATGCGCCTTTCGCCACAGCATCTGCGTGCCGCGGTACTCGACTCCCTGTATCCCCCCGAGGTCAACGCAGAGCTTGCTGACGCCTGGTTGCTGCAGCGCTCGCTCGAGATGTTCGGTCGCATCTGCGAACTCGCCGGGGGCTGCTCGCAGGCACCGGGAGAGTTGAACGAGCGCCTCGAGGCGGCCTTCACCCGGGTCGCAGACGAATCGATCAAGGTCAGCGTGCGCGACCCCGACGGTGGTCGGGACATGGCCGTGGTCTACGACCACGAGGACCTGGCCTGGCTGCTGTTCGAGGCGATGTATCAGTGGGATCTGATCCCGGGCCTCCCGGCAAGCGTGCGTGCGTTGACCGAGGGGCGACTGGACAGTCTGATGCGCAGCCTGATCCAGGACAGCGTGGACACCCTGCTCGACGATTCGATCAGCGATCCGGTGGCCAGTTCGATTGACTGTCACGATACCGGCCCAGTGGACATGCGGGACGCCGAGGATCAGTTGCGGCGGTTTCCGCGCGCGGCCGGGATCAAGCGGCTCGACTGGCAGTACCATGCCTGCCGTTACTGGGACTCGGGTCAGGCGCCGCCCGCGTTTCGGACACCGGTGGTGTCCGATGTCCCGACCCTGCTGCTGGCTGGCGAGTTCGACCCCGTCACGCCGCCCGAATGGGCAGAATTGGCAGCGCGCAAGCTGCGCCACGGCGAACTGTTCGTGTTTCCCGGGATCGGCCACGGCGTGCTCGACAGTCATCTCTGTGCGGTCGAACTGGTGCGCGCCTTTCTCGCCGACCCCGGCGCCGGAGAGGCCCCCAAGTGTCTGGAAGCGCTTTGAATTTCCCGGAAGCGCGCTGCCTTCGGGGCAAGCCGGGGTTGATTATGCCGGCCGGGTAGGCTAAAACCCCGCGGCCCAAAGCAAATCTCGGAGTCGGACAAGAATGACAGTGGAACTGCCGGAAGGTTATGAACCTACCCCTAAAGAGGACTACATGAATCCTCTGCAGTTGGAGTATTTTCGGCGCCAATTGATTCGCTGGCGTGAGGAACTGATGACCGAGGCGCAGGAAACCCTGGACAACCTGCGCGACAAATCGTACCAGGAGGTGGGGGACGAAGCGGATCGTGCCAGCCGCGAGAGCGAGCATGGCCTCGAACTGCGCACGCGCGACCGATACCGCAAGCTGCAGCGCAAGATCGAGCAGGCGCTGGAACGCATCGAAGACGGCTCCTATGGCTATTGTGAAGATACCGGTGAACCGATCGGGGTATTGCGCCTCAAGGCGCGGCCGATCGCCACGCTGACCATCGATGCCCAGGAACGTCGCGAGATGAAGGAGCGGGTCCTCGCTGACCGTTAGGCCCCGCCGCGCGGCGTGCGGGCGATCGCCCAAAGCTCGATCCGCCCGGCGCCCGCATGCCTGAGAACCCGGCTCAGCTCTTCCGCCGTGGCTCCCGTCGTGATCACGTCGTCGACGAGCGCCACGTGCTTGGGGATACGACCAAGGCTGGTGAAAGCGCCGCGTAGATTGCTGCGGCGCTGGCGTCGTCCAAGGCCACGCTGCGGCCCTGTGTCGCGCACCCTGGCCAACAGTGTCGTCGACCACTTCAGCCCAAGCCCGCGTGCCAGGTGCCGGGCGATCTCGCTGGCCTGATTGAAGCCACGTTCTCGCAGCCGATCGGCCTGGATCGGTACCGGCAGCAGCAGATCGGGGCGGTCGGGCCGGTCGGCGACGGCCTGCAGCAGTATGTCGCTGAGTATCCGCCCCTCCGGCAGGCGATGGTGGTACTTGAATCCCGCGATCAGTTCATCCACCGGCCTCGCGTAAAGCAATGGCGCTCGCACCTGATCGAATGACGGGCGGTGCAGCTGGCACTCCGCGCAAGGCGTGTCCGGCGGCGCCCCGGGCGGCAACGGCAGCGCGCAGATGCTGCAGGGATGGTGGTTGCGTGGCAGCGTGTCGAGGCAGCGCGCGCAGAGGCCGTCACCGGGCGCGCGGCACAGCGCACAGGCCGCGCCGCTCAATTGTGCAAAAAAAGACCAAATGTTAACCATCGAAATCCTTTTCGGTTGACAGTCGTCGGCCCCGATCTATGATGGCGGATTAGCCATCGGATCCAGCCAAAACTCGAAATGGACGCCCAAACTGCCCGGTCCGAGCCAGTGATCAGCGGCCGCTCGTCGCGCTTCGCGGCGATGCAGATGGATCTCGGCAATATCATCAGCATGCTGTTGCCGCCGCTGCCGCTGCTGTGGTTCGGCGGGTCCATGCTGGTCTATGCGCTGCATCGGCACCATCCCAACCCTCGCGTGGGTTACTACACGCAGCGGGCCGCTTACCGTTTTTATGCCGTGATGGGGGCAATCATCCCGATCGGCACCTTTTTTCCCGGTCGCGGCATCACGCCCTGGCTGGTCGCGTGGGCGATCGGCCTGACGGTGATCATACCCTGGTCGCTGTGGTCGATCGCCCGGATTCGTCGCGAGTACTGGCCGGACATCGCCATGCCCGAACCCAATGCACCTGCCGAGGAGGCCTGATATGACTGCTGCCGCGACCGACCAGGCGCCGCGTAACGACTGGGAACTGGACGAGGTCCGCGCGCTGTTTGCGCTGCCGTTCAGTGACCTGTTGTTTCGCGCCCAGACGGTGCACCGCGAGAACTTCGACCCGAACATGGTTCAGGTCAGCACCTTGTTGTCGATCAAGACCGGCGCCTGTGCCGAGGACTGTGCCTATTGTTCGCAGAGCGCCAAACACGACACGGGTCTCGAGCGCGAGCGCTTGTTGCCGCTCGATGAAGTCCTTGCATCGGCGCAGGCCGCGAAATCCAAGGGCTCGACACGTTTCTGCATGGGGGCGGCCTGGCGCAATCCGACCGACAAGAACCTCGATCGTGTGATCGAGATGGTCAGGGCGGTGCGAGATCTGGGGATGGAGACCTGTGTCACGCTCGGCATGTTGACCGGTGCCCAGGCCCGGCGCCTGGCGGATGCCGGGCTCGATTATTACAACCACAATCTCGACACTTCGCCGGAGTTCTACGGCAACGTGATCACCACCCGCACCTTCCAGGACCGCCTGGATACACTGGAGCATGTGCGTGGCGCCGGCATCAATGTCTGTTCCGGCGGCATCCTGGGGATGGGCGAGAGTGGCAACGACCGGGCACGCATGCTGCAGGAGTTGGCCAACCTGCCGCGTCACCCCGAATCGGTCCCGATCAACATGCTGGTGCAGATTGAGGGCACGCCGCTGTACGGCAAGGAGCGCGTGGATGCGCTGGAGTTCGTCCGCAGCATCGCGGTGGCGCGGATTCTGATGCCGCAGAGCTATCTGCGTCTGTCGGCCGGGCGCACCGAGATGAGCGACGAGATGCAGGCGCTGTGCTTTCTTGCCGGAGCTAATTCCGTTTTTTACGGAGAGCGCCTGCTGACCACCGGGAATCCCGGCGCAGATCACGATCAGGACCTGTTCGAGCGTCTTGGCCTGGAGATGCAACGGCGTGACCTGGAGGCCGACCACCAGGCCTGCTGCGGCTCCGGACACTGAAAGGCGTAACGATACCCGGACGGTGTTGCCCCGGTAATGAAGGGATTGTCAGAGAATCTGCTGCGGCGTCAGGCCGAGGGCCTTTACCGCAGCCGTTACGTGACCGAGGGCGCACAGGGTCCCGAATTGATCGTCGACGGCCGGCGCATGCTGGCATTCTGTTCCAACGATTACCTGGGACTGGCCGCCGACGACCGTCTGGCGGAGGCCGTCAGGCAGGGGGTGGCGCGCTACGGCGTCGGTAGTGGCGCCGCGCACCTGATCTGCGGTCACAGTAAAGCGCACCATGCCCTCGAGGAGGAATTGGCCGAGTTCACCGGGCGGCAGCGCGCACTGTTGTTTTCCACCGGTTACATGGCCAACCTCGGCGTGATAGGTGCACTACTGGGGCGCGCCGACAGCGTGTTCGAGGATCGCCTCAATCACGCCTCGCTGATCGACGGTGGCCTGTTGTCGCGGGCCCGGTTGAGGCGATATGCGCATGCCGATGTACAGGCCTTGGGGGCACAGTTGAGCGGTGTCGCCGGGCGCAAGCTGGTTGCCACCGATGGCGTTTTCAGCATGGACGGTGACTTGGCGCCGCTGCCTGATCTCGCCGCCGCGTGCGCGCGCTGCGATGCCTGGCTGATGATCGATGACGCACATGGCATCGGCGTCGTCGGACCGCAGGGGCGTGGCAGTGCGGCCGCTGCCGGGCTCGACCAAACGCAGGCGCCGGTGCTGATGGGTACCCTTGGCAAGGCGCTTGGAACCGCCGGCGCCTTTGTTGCCGGGACCCATGAGCTGATCGAGACCCTGATCCAGTTCGCCCGGCCCTACATCTATACGACCGCGCTGCCGCCGGCGATTGCCGAGGCGACACGGGTCAGTCTGCGCATCGCGGCCGAGGAGGAGTGGCGACGCGAGCGTCTGCTGGGCCTGGTCCAGCGTTTCCGGCGCGGTGCGGCGCAGCTGGGTCTGAACCTGATGGCGTCGGAAACGCCGATCCAGCCCCTCCTGGTCGGTGACAGTGCGCGTGCAGCGCGCTGGAGCGAGGCACTGCGGCAGCAGGGGGTCCTGGTCGGAGCGATTCGTCCGCCGACCGTGCCGGAGGGTGCGGCGCGCCTGCGCGTCACCCTGTCGGCCGCCCACAGCGCCGCCCAGGTCGACGCCCTGCTAGAGGTGCTGGCCGAGACGGCTGCGGAGTTGCCGGCATGAGCCTGTACCATTTTCGCACCGGCCATGGTGAGCCCATGGTGCTGCTGCATGGCTGGGGCATGAACGCCGCGGTCTGGGAGCCCTTGCTGCCCGAACTCGGCGATCGTTTCAGCGTCACCGTGGTGGAGCTGCCGGGTCATGGCGACAGCGACGCGGCCGCTACCGCCGATCTGGCCGAATGGGCCCGGCTGTGCCTCGCTGTGGCGCCCGCGCATGCCCACTGGGTCGGCTGGTCACTCGGCGGCCAGGTGGCGCTGCGGGCAGCGTTGGATTCCCCGGCCCGGGTCGATGGCCTCGCGTTGCTGGCGGCGACACCGCGCTTCGTTCAGGCCGCCGATTGGCCCTTTGCAATGCCGGTCGACACCTTCCAGCAGTTTGCCGACGCGCTGGCCGAGGACCCCAATGCGACCCTGTTGCGCTTCCTCAGCCTGCAGGCCAAGGGCGATGAGCACGCGCGCGAAACCCTCAAAATGCTGCGTGCCGAACTGGCGCAGCGTGCGCCGGCCAGCCGAATGGGGCTGAGCCAGGGCCTCGAACTGCTGCTGCAATCAGATCTGCGCCGTGAGTTGAAGGACCTCTCCTGCCGGACACACTGGGTGTTCGGTTCGCGCGATACCCTCGTGCCGGTCGGTGCGCGGGAGCGGATACTGGATCTGCTTCCCGGAGCGAGCAGCGAGGTCATCGACGGGGCAGGGCATGCGCCTTTCCTGTCGCACCCGCAGGCCGGACTGGACGCGCTGGTCCGCGCTGTCGCCATGCCCTTGCGCACATGAACGAGGGTTGGCCGCCGATGCTGGACAAGGACAAGGCCAGACGCAGCTTCGGGCGGGCGGCCGCCTCCTACGACGCGACGGCGGTGCTGCAGCATGAGATCGGCCGACGCATGCTGGCACGTCTCGACTACATGCGCATCCGGCCGGCGCGGATCCTCGATATCGGTTGTGGAACAGGGGCTGCGACCGGGGAGCTGTTGCGGCGCTATCCGAAGGCCGAAGTGATCGCGCTGGATTTCGCGCTGCCCATGTTGCTGCGGGCGCGTCGGCGTGGGCGCTGGCTGCGCCGGCCTCGCTGCCTGTGCGCCGATCTCGATTTCCTGCCGTTCGCCAGTCAGAGTATTGACCTGGTGTTCGCCAATGCCTCTTTGCAGTGGAGTGCCAGTCCGGCCGAGACCTTTGTCGATATCGCGCGCATCCTGAGGTCGGGCGGCCTGTTCCTGTTCAGCTCCTTCGGTCCGGATACCTTGCAGGAACTGCGTGCGGCCTGGTCAGCGGTCGACGGGACGCAGCATGTGCATGGGTTCATCGACATGCACGACTACGGCGATATGCTGATGCGCGCGGGCCTGGCCGACCCGGTAATGGATGTCGAACGCATGACCCTGACCTACACCGACGCGATGCAGCTGATGCGTGAGATTCGGGACATCGGTGCGGGCAACGCCAGTCCGCAGCGCGTGCGCGGCCTGTCTGGACGCGAACGATTCGCCCGGGTGTGCGCCGCCTATGAGCGCTTCCGCGGGGACGACGGTCGCCTGCCGGTCAGCTATGAGGTCGTGCATGGCCACGCCTGGGCGCCGCACCAGCGCCAGGTCGACGGCGAGACCCGGGTTTCGCTCGACGTACTGCGGCAGCCGCGGTGAGCGGTGGTGTCTTCGTCACCGGTACCGACACCGGCTGCGGCAAGACGTTCGTCGCCCAGGCTGTGCTGCGGCATCTGCGTGCGCAGGGCGTGCGGGCCGTTGGCTTCAAGCCTGTCGCGGCCGGCGCCGAATGGTGTGACGGACAATTGCGAAATGACGATGCTTTGGCGCTCAGCATCGCCAGCGATCGGCAACTTCCCTATGACGCGGTCAATCCGTACTGCTTCGAGCCCCCGATTGCACCGCACCTGGCCGCCGCGGCGCAGCGGATAGAGATCAGAGCGCAAACGATCCTCGCGGCCCTGGACAAGCTGCGCCGGACCCATGATTTCGTGGTTGTCGAGGGTGCCGGCGGCTGGCTGGTGCCGCTGAGCGCCTCGCTGGACATCGCAGGACTGGCCCGGGTGATGGACCTGCCGGTGCTGCTGGTGGTGGGCCTGCGCCTCGGTTGTCTCAATCACGCCTTGCTGAGCGAGCGCGCAATCCGCGGCAGTGGTGCCCGTTTGATCGGCTGGGTCGGCTCTGAGGTCGAGCCGGGCATGGCCTGCCTGAACGAGAATGTCGCTACCCTGGTCGAGCGGATCGACGTCCCCTGTCTGGGCGTCTTGACCCAACCCGATTCGCCCGGTCGCCTGCTGCCGCCAAGACCCTTGACGTTGGCCGGGTTGTGAAGCGGTGGCAACCCGTTCGGGCGAGGTCTTCTGGCGTCAGGCCATGACATAAATCAAAGAATCCTAATATTAGAGAAATCAAATGCTATAAACAGTTTTTTTACTGATCCAGCTCAAATTTGCTTGGATCTCCTCGTGCGCCGCGATACCCTCTTGCTCGGGATGCGACGGCGGGCTGTGCCTGCCTCGGCGCAAGCTGCGTGATACCGCTGGGAATCTCTTGTCGATGGTGATCTCAGATAACTGTCCCAACACCAGGGTGCGTCGGATGGTGATCCGGCCAAACCGGTCGCTGAGCTGGCGCCAGTCGATGCTGTTTCTCGGCGCCATCGCAGTGCCTTTGCTGCTGATCTCCGTCGTCCTTGCGACCCGGGGATTCTGGCTGGTACTGCCGTTCGCCGGGCTGGAGCTCGCGGCGCTGTTCGCCTGCTTCTATCTGGTGTCGCATGCTGCGCAGCGCTGCGAGGTGGTGTCGATTGGCGAATCGGTGGTCACTGTCGAAAAGGGGCGCGATCGTGGGCGCTGCCCGGAGAGCGGCGGACCGGAACAGCGCGTAGAGTTTGCGCGCGGCTGGGTCAGGGTCGAGTTGTCCCGGAGCACCGAGCGATGGTACCCGCGGCGGCTTTGGATCGGGGCCTCGGGGCGACGCGTGGAGATCGGCGCGTTCCTGATCGAGGATGAGAAGGCCGAGCTCGCCGCGGAATTGCACAAGCTGCTCTCCGCATGAATTGTTGTGGCCCGCCGTGGCGGGTCGCGCTTGAAAGAATTAACGCTGAAAATTCGAGGGGTCCTAAGCTGTGAGATTGATGTGCAAACTGACCGGCGTCGTGTCGGCTTACCTGGGGGGCGCGTTCGCGTCAGCGCATGCTGACTGGGCACTCAATATGCGCGAAGGCGTCACGGCCACCAGCCGAAGTGTGTTCGACCTGCACATGACCATCTTCTGGGTCTGCTGCGCGATCGGCGTCATCGTCTTCGGCGCGATGATTTACTCGATCATCTATCACCGCAAATCCAAGGGGGCGGTTGCCGCACAATTCCACGAGAGCACCACGATGGAGATCCTGTGGACCGTGGTCCCGATCGTCATCCTGGTCGGCATGGCGATCCCTGCGACCAGCACGCTGCTGGCGATGGAAAACACCAGCGAGGCCGACATGACCGTCAAGGTCACCGGTATCCAGTGGAAGTGGAAATACGACTACGTCGACGGAGACGCCGCCGGCGTCTCGTTCATCAGCTCACTGCACCCGAAGCACAATGAGGCCCGCCTGCTGGGTTCTGACGTGGATGTCGATCAGTTCGGCGACGAGTACCTGCTTGACGTCGACAACCCGCTGGTGATCCCGACCGGAAAGAAGGTGCGTTTCCTGCTCACGGCGGCCGACGTGATTCACGCCTGGTGGGTCCCGGACCTGGGCTGGAAGAAAGACGCGATCCCCGGCTTTATCAACGAAGCCTGGACGCAGGTCGATGAGCCTGGCGTATACCGTGGCCAGTGCGCCGAGCTGTGCGGCAAGGACCACGGGTTCATGCCCATTGTGGTCGTGGCCAAGGCGCCGGAAGACTACGCCATCTGGGTTGCCGAGCAGAAGGGTGCGGCCGACGCAGAGGCGGCGTCCGCCGACCGTGAATGGACTCAGGATGAACTCATGGCCAAGGGTGAGCAGGTCTACAACACAAACTGCGCGGCCTGTCATCAGGCAAACGGACAGGGCCTGCCTCCGGCCTTCCCGCCCATTGCGGGCAGTGCGATCGCCACCGGAGATCCCGCCGAACACATCGGTCTGGTGCTGAACGGCAAGCCCGGTACCGCAATGGCCGCTTATCGCGACATCCTCAAAGATGCCGATATGGCTGCCGTGTTGACCTACCAGCGTAACTCCTGGGGCAACGATGCCGGCATCATTCAACCCGCTGCGATCAAGGCAGCCCGTTAAGTAGCAATCTGGGAGAGTCTCGAAGATGAGTACCGCTACAGCAACTCACGAAGATCATCACGATCACGGGCCGGCCAAGGGCCTGCTGCGGTGGGTCACCACCACGAACCACAAAGACATCGGCACGCTGTACCTGCTGTTCGCCATGGTGATGTTCTTCGTCGGTGGGGCGATGGCCATGGTCATCCGCGCCGAACTGTTCCAGCCGGGACTGCAGGTCGTCGATCCGCAGTTCTTCAACTCGATGACGACGGTGCACGCGCTGGTCATGATCTTCGGTGCGGTCATGCCGGCCTTCACCGGGCTGGCCAACTGGCTGATACCGATGATGATCGGGGCGCCGGATATGGCGTTGCCACGCATGAACAACTTCTCGTTCTGGATCCTGCCGTTTGCGTTCTCGCTGTTGCTCTCGACTTTCTTCATGAGCGGCGGTGGTCCGGCCGGTGGCTGGACCCTCTATCCGCCGCTGTCATTGCAGATGGGTGACGGTTTCCCGTTCCTGATCTTCGCGATCCATCTGGCGGGCATTTCGTCGATCATGGGCTCCATCAACATTGTGGTCACCATCCTCAATATGCGGGCGCCCGGCATGACGCTGATGAAGATGCCGTTGTTCGTCTGGACCTGGCTGATCACCGCCTACCTGCTGATCGCGACCATGCCTGTGTTGGCGGGTGCGGTGACCATGCTGCTGACCGATAAGTTTGCCGGTACCAGCTTCTTCAGCGCGGCCGGCGGCGGCGATCCGGTAATGTTCCAGCATATCTTCTGGTTCTTCGGTCACCCTGAGGTGTACATCCTGATCCTGCCCGCTTTCGGTATCGTCTCAGCCATCGTGCCGACGTTCGCGCGCAAGCCGCTGTTCGGATACAGCTCGATGGTGTACGCCACTGCCTCGATTGCGTTCCTGTCGTTCATCGTCTGGGCGCACCACATGTTCACGGTGGGGATGCCGGTCGTCGGTGAGCTGTTCTTCATGTACGCCACGATGATGATTGCGGTGCCGACGGGCGTGAAGGTATTCAACTGGGTCTCGACCATGTGGAAGGGGTCGATGACCTTCGAGACGCCGATGCTGTTTGCGGTCGGCTTCATCATCATGTTCACCATCGGCGGTTTTTCCGGTCTGATGCTCGCGATCGCGCCGGCCGACTTCCAATACCACGACACCTACTTCGTGGTTGCTCACTTCCACTACGTTCTGGTCACGGGTGCGGTGTACTCGATCATGGCGGCAGTTTATTACTGGCTGCCAAAGTGGACCGGCAATATGTACGACGAGAAGCTGGGCAAGATGCACTTCTGGATCTCGACCATCTCGGTCAACGTGTTGTTCTTCCCACAGCATTTCCTCGGTCTCGCCGGCATGCCGCGACGTATTCCGGATTACTCGGTGCAGTTCGCGGACTGGAACGTGATCTCCTCGGTAGGCGGTTTTGTATTCGGGTTCTCGCAGCTGATGTTTGCCTGGATCGTGATCAAGACGATCCGCGGCGGAGAGAAGGCCACCGACCAGGTGTGGGAGGGTGCGGATGGTCTCGAGTGGACCCTGTCGTCGCCGCCGCCCTACCACAGCTTCACGGAGGCGCCCGAGGTCAAGTGATGACCTGGCTATCCCCGTCATCGGGCGGGGGTAGCCGGCAGTTAGCCGATGAACGATGCCGAAAACAGATCCAAGTCGAACATCCGCCTGGCCATCATCCTCGGGCTGGTCGCCGTCGGTTTTTTTCTGATGGGGATCTATCTGGCAGTGGACAAAGGGGTCTGAGCCGATGAGTGGAATCGGACAGCAGCACAACGGCCGTTCGTTCGCCCGGATCGCGGCGGTAGCGCTGGCGATGTTTGGTTTCGGCTACCTGCTGGTGCCGTTGTACGACGTGTTTTGCGAGATTACCGGCTTGAACGGGAAGACCGGGAGCGTCGACGAGGCGGCAGTCGTCTCGCGCTATGAGCCCGATATGTCGCGGACGATCACCGTGCAGTTCGTCGCCAACAACAACATCGGCATGCCGTGGGAATTCGGTCCGGTGGTCGCCAGTATGCAAGTCCACCCGGGCAAGGTTTACGAGACGGCGTTTACCGCGCGCAACCCGACCGGGCATGACATGGTGGGCCAGGCGGTACCCAGCGTCGCGCCGGGCAAGGCGAGCCGCTATTTCAACAAGACCGAGTGCTTTTGCTTCAATCAGCAGCCGCTGGCCGCGGGCGAGGCCAAGGACATGCCGCTGCGGTTCATCGTCGATCCGAATTTGCCCAGGGACGTCAGCATGCTGACACTGGCCTATACGGTGTTTGACGTGACGCAGCAGGTAGCGATGAATTAGGACCGGTGGCGGTCCACGACATCGCCGGTTCGCGGGTAACACAGCTTAACCAACACACAAACATCCTGGGGGGAGACATGGCACATACAGGTGACCATTATTACGTGCCGCATGGCAGTCACTGGCCGATCGTCGCCAGCGTCGCGCTGACCGTCGGCGTGGTTGGCGCCGCCAACTGGTTCAATGGCAATGCGTCCGGGCAGATGATTCTGTTTATCGGTCTGGCCTTGGTCGTGTTCATGATGTTCGGCTGGTTCGGCACCGTGATAAACGAGGGCCTGAAAGGCGTCTACAACGAACAGGTCGACCGCTCCTTCCGGCAGGGGATGATGTGGTTCATCTTCTCCGAGGTGATGTTCTTCGCCGCGTTCTTCGGCGCGCTGTTCTACGCACGTGGGCTGGTACTTCCGTGGCTGCTGGGCGGCGACTTCTCGACGCATGAGTACCTTTGGAAAACCTATGGTGAGTCCTGGCCGACCAACGGGCCAGGCAATGTCGGCGGCGACTTCCGCACCATGGGGGCATGGGGCATACCCGCAATCAACACCCTGCTGCTGCTGACCTCGGGCGTGACCATCACGCTGGCCCACTGGGCGCTGAAGGCCAACGACCGGAAAAAGACCGTCCTGTGGCTGTTTGCGACTGTCCTGTTGGGTTTGATCTTCCTCGGGTTCCAGGCCTACGAGTACATCCACGCCTACCAAGACCTCAACCTGACGCTTGGCTCCGGGATCTACGGCTCGACCTTCTACATGCTGACCGGTTTCCACGGGATGCACGTGACGATCGGCACCATCATGCTGATCGTTATCACGCTGCGTGCGGCGAAGGGTCATTTCACGCCGGACCACCACTTTGCCTTCGAGGGTGTCGCCTGGTACTGGCACTTCGTGGACGTGGTCTGGCTGGGCCTGTTTATCTTCGTCTACGTGCTCTGACGCGATGACATGGGGTCCGGGCGTGGCCCGGGCCCTGTCGGTTGAGCCTGTCTAGTCTCGCGGTGGGGCGGCTGCCGGTGGCTCGGGATAGAGCCCGTGTGGTTCGATCACGCCAAGACCGATCAGGATCATGAGGAACGCGAACAGGCCGATCGACAGCCCAATGCGCCAAGTGAGGGCGCGCAATGTGCGACGCGAGTCGCCTTTGTCGTTGCCCAGGTAATACAGACTGGACGCCAAGCTGGCGATGATGCCGATGAACGCGAGAACGATGATGACCTTGATCCACACGGCGCCCGACTCCTGAGTTTGCAGGCGCCGCAGTATAACAGTCCCCCGTTTCGATGAAGATTCCTCCATTACAGTTTGCCCGCTATCGCTTCGCGCCATCACTCTGGCCGAGCCTGGCGTTCGCGATAGTCTTCCCCGTCCTGCTTGGCCTCGGTTTCTGGCAGATGGAGCGCGCCGGTGCCAAGCAGCAACTGGTGGAGCGTCGCGCGGCGAGTGAACTGGTCGCGCCGCTGGAGTTGCAGCGGAACATGGCGCTGGGCGTCGATGACCGATATCGTCCGGCGCGGGTGCGCGGCAGCTTTGTCCCCGGGCAGCAGTGGCTGCTCGATAACCGCGTGTATCGTGGCCAGCCCGGTTACCATGTGTTCGCAGCGTTTCGCATCGAAGGCGATGATGCCCCGGGCCTGCTGGTCAATCGGGGTTGGGTTGCCGTCGGGGCAACACGCGAGTTCCTGCCGGCATTGCCGTTGCCCGAGAGGCCGGTGACCCTGTCCGGCCGATTGGACTCCCCCGCCTCGGTCGGTATCGTTATGGGCGAGGTGCCATTGGACAGTGTGGAGGACAAGGTGCTGTTGCAGTCACTCGACATTGCCGGGCTCGGCGCTGCCCGGGGTATGGACCTGCTGCGCTATGCGCTGGTGATCGACGAGGGACAGCCTGGCGGTCTGCAGCATGACTGGTCGCCTATCCCCCCGATGGGGCCCGAAAAGCACCTCGGCTACGCAGTTCAGTGGTTCGGTCTCGCCGTGGCCCTGCTGATCATCTACATCGGCGTGAACACGCATCGCAACGGCGATGATCGAGATACCCATGTCGAGGCCTGATGACCGGCAGGTCCGGCGCAATCGGATCAAGCTCCTGGCGATTCTTGCCCTGTTCCTGCTGCCGCCGGTTTCGGCCTGGATCGTGTGGAAGAACTACCAGGAGACAGGCGTCCAATCGACCACCAACGCCGGCAAGCTGGTGACGCCGGCGCGGCCTCTGCTCGTTGCGGGACTGAGGCTGGCAGATGGTTCGTCCTTGAGCGAGGCCGATTTTCGCGGGCGCTGGACTTACGTGATGTTTTCGCCCGGCGAGTGTGACGAACGGTGCATGCAGCAGTTGTACCTGACCCGGCAAATACGGCTGGCCATGAACAAGGACACCCCACGCGTGCAACGCCTGCTGGTGCTTGGAGCGGATCCGACTCCCGAGTTCGTCCGGCGACTGTCAGACGAGCATGCCGACCTGCGCTGGGTGGTTCGGGGAGCGGCGGCCGATACCCTGCTGGACAGTTTTCGGGGGGGCGATTTCGACGCCACGGGCGAACAGTATTTTCTGGTCGACCCGCTGGGCAACCTGATGATGTACTACGATCTCGAGGTCCCGACCAAAGGGATGATGAAGGACCTCCAGAAACTGCTGAAGATCTCCCAGGTCGGCTGAAGGGAACCGATGTACCACCGCTTCGTCATTTTCGTGTGTCTGCTCGCCTTCACGGTGATCCTGCTGGGCGCCTACACGCGCCTCGCCGATGCCGGTCTGGGCTGTCCCGACTGGCCGGGTTGCTACGGCCTATTGACAGTACCGGCAAGTGAGGAGCATGTCCTGGACAAGGCCTATCTGGAACAGCGCCAACTCGAGCCGGCGAAAGGCTGGAAGGAAATGGTGCATCGCTACTTTGCCGGAACGCTGGGCCTTGCCGTGCTGATCATTGCGATCTGGTCCTGGATGCGGCGCCGGCGTCACCCCGAACAAGCGGTCTGGTTGCCGACGTTCCTGTTGGCGCTGGTGATCTTCCAGGCGGCGCTGGGCATGTGGACCGTGACCCTGCTGCTGAAACCTGTTGTGGTGATGGGGCACCTGCTGGGCGGTTTTGCGACCTTCGCGCTGCTGGTGCTACTCGCACTGCGCACGGCGCCGCGCAAACCGCCGCCGACGCCCGGCCGCTGGAGGCACGCGGCAGCGGCCGCACTCATCGTTCTGGTGATGCAGATTGCCCTCGGTGGCTGGACCAGTTCGAACTACGCGGCACTTGCCTGCCTCGATTTCCCGACTTGCCAAGGGAGCTGGGCGCCCGAAATGGACTTCGATGAGGCCTTCGTGGTGTGGCGCGGACTCGGCGTAAACTACGAATACGGTGTGCTTGAACATCCGGCACGCACCGCAATCCATGTGACCCACCGGATCGGGGCGCTGGTGACATTCCTGTTTCTCGGCTGGCTGGTTGTTGGCATGCTGCGCTCCGGCAGCGGTCTGGCCGGCCCGGCCCTGTTGCTCGGTGGACTGCTGCTGCTGCAGGTGGCGCTGGGCATCGGCAACGTGTTGTTGCATTTGCCCCTGGGGGTGGCGACGGCCCACAATGGTGTGGCCGCGCTGCTGCTTGTTTCACTTGTTTACCTGAACTATCGATTATGGCGACCACAGCACTGAAAACCACCCACGCCGGCTGGCGTGACTATCTCGAACTGTGCAAGCCCAATGTGGTGGCATTGATCGTGTTTACCGCGATCGTCGGTATGCTGCTCGCCGCGCCGGGCATGGTGCCGCTGGATGTACTCGTGTTCGGTACGCTGGGAATCGGTCTGGCGGCCGGGTCCGCTGCGGCGATCAATCACGTGGTCGACCAGAAGATCGACGCCGTCATGGGACGTACCCGTGGACGGCCGCTCCCTCAGGGCGCCGTCAGCAGCCGGGACGCGCTGGTATTTGCCGTGCTGATCGGCACGCTGGCGATGGTCCTGCTAGCCTTGCTGGTCAATCCGCTGACCGCACTGCTGACATTCCTTTCGCTGATTGGCTACGCGGTTGTCTACACCATGTACCTGAAGCGTGCCACGCCGCAGAATATCGTGATCGGCGGCGCGGCCGGCGCGGCACCACCGGTGCTCGGTTGGACCGCGGTCACCGGCAGCATCGACCCGGGTGCGCTGCTGCTGTTCCTGATCATCTTTGCCTGGACACCGCCGCACTTCTGGGCATTGGCCATTCACCGTGCCGAGGAATACCGCAAGGTCGACATGCCGATGTTGCCGGTGACCCACGGCACGGATTTCACGCGTCTGCAGATCCTGCTCTACACGGTGCTGTTACTGGTCGTCACACTGCTGCCGTACGGCTATGGTATGAGTGGAGGCCTGTACCTCGGCGGGGCGATGGTACTGGGTCTCGGTTTCCTGTTTTACGCGGTGCGCCTGTACCGCGATGACGACGACCGCATGCCGATGCGGACCTTCGGTTTTTCCATCACCTACCTGATGGCACTGTTCGCTCTGTTACTGGTCGACCACTATGTGCCGCACGTAATGTCGCTGATCGACTGATCTCTTGTATCGGGACTTCGCAAGGGACGCGTGGGGCGCTTTCGTCTAATCTCCGTCGCTCGACTGGTCTCAACCGGAATGGCACTTGCTTGGGAGCGCAAGCGACAACTTGGCCTGGTGTTTCCGATCATTTCTTGCGCAAAACGCCGTGAATATGTCCCTGTAGGCTCGACGGCGGCGTCCATGCAGCCGACGTTTTCTCCAGAAACGACCGGAATCAGCTTGACGCGGTGCCATTCGTCCAAGTCCTCCTTATAAGAATTGACTAATATTGTCGGGTCGGCTACGATCCGGGCGCTTTCGCTGTATCGGTCAATGGTCGGCGGCTGCGGCGTTCTTTCTGCTAGGTACGCCGGCTAGCGGCACTACGCTATTCGCGTTGGCGGGACGGCATTGTCCAATTGCATTCAGCTCTGACACTCTTTGTTGCTGCGCTGTCGTGGCCATGAAGGCGGTCACTAGGCTAAAGGTCACCTCTAACAATCCATAGATGGCATCTTGAACGACATAATCCGAGCTCTCTGCGTTGAAGACCTTCGCAATAGCCAGCTATTACGTGCGGTCTTCGCCTTGATGTCCCGAATGATGTCGCCCAATCTGCGCACCCAGGATTATTAGAGATGCCCTAAAGATCAACAGGAGCCCGGATATGGTGCAATCCGCCGCTGCGGCCGCGCAGTACAACTACGATATCGTCAAGAAGTTTGCGGTCATGGCGCTGGTCTGGGGCCTGCTGGGTGTGTCGGCAGGCACCTACATCGCGGCGGACCTGGCATTTCCGTTTCTCAACTTCGATATCGCGGAAATCACCTTCGGCCGGTTGCGCCCGGTACACACCACCCTGGTTGTCTTCGGGTTCGGTGGTAGCGCGCTGTTTGCGACCTCCTACTATGTCGTTCAGCGCACCAGTCAAGCGCGATTGGAGCGTGTCGCACCAGGCGGCGTTCGACCTGTCGGTTGCGCAGGTGCGTGAGCCGATTTTCGTGCAGCTCTCGGACGGGCGTATCCAGAACGGTTACGAGATCAAAGTGAACAACAAGACAAACCGGACACTCACGCTGCGTTTTCGCGCCGAAGGCCTGCCGGCCGGTGCTGAGCTGGATTTTGGGCGCTTCAACCAGATCGACATGCATCCAGAGCAGCGCCTGCGCCTCGCCGCCAAGGTGCGTCTGCTGCCGAACGCATTCGACGGTCAGAGTCATCCTTTCGAGCTGGTTGCGGAGCCGCAAAACCGGCCTAAGTTGGCCCCGGTGACGCATCCCGGCGTGTTTTTCGTGCCGCAGCGATGAGCATGCCGGCGTCCACCCTATTGTTCGGGATCGGTGCCGGTGCGCTGGCCGAGGCCCTGCTGTTTTTTCTGCTGCGCCACCTGTTCCGGCTGGACGGCAAGAGCGCCGGGCTGGCCATCGGCCTGCTGGTGCTGCTGATCTACGTTCCCTGGCCTATCCTGAACTGGCCTGGTGCGGATGTGTTCGCGATCCACCTGGCGATCTTTCTCACGGTTGCCTACGCGCTGGGCATGGTCGGTGGGCAGGTGGGACGTGGTTGGCACTGGGCACCTGCGTTGATCGTCGCGTTCTTCGTCCTGGTGGTCGTTACCAATGTCGTCTTTCTCGGTGTCGCCGAACAGGGAATTACCGGTCTGTTCGCCACATTGCTGCCCAAGCCACGGGACTCGCAGGTAGTCGATTCGCAGTTTCCAGGCACCATGTCGCACGACTTCCAGGAGAAAGAGGCCCTGTACAACGATTACCTGCGTCAGGTCGAGTTGCAGAGGGCGCGCGGTTGGCAGGTGCGCAAGGGCTGGCTTTCCCAGCCGGTGACCTTCGCCGTCGCGGTAAGCGATCGGGATGGCAGGCCGGCGTCGGCAGCGGCCGTGAGCGGGCGCTTCCTACGCAGCTCCAACAGTCGCGACGATTTCGATTTCGCGATGTCGGAAAGCGCCCCTGGCGAGTATCGCGCGAAGCTGCAGATGCTGCTGCACGGATTCTGGGAACTGGTGCTGCAGATCCGGCGCGGTGAGGATGTGCACGAGATCCGGGCCGCAACCTCGGTGGAGCCCGGCAAGGGGCAGCGCTAGTGGGCGAGAGCAAAACCTGTTACCACTGCGGTCTGCCGGTGCCCGACGGTGCCGACTACCGGGTCGAGATCGACGGCCGGCCGCGCGAGATGTGCTGTCACGGCTGCCAGGCAGTGGCGCAGGCGATTGTCGACGGCGGCCTGACCTCGTTCTACCAGCATCGGGAGGCGCCTTCGCGCAGGCCCGAGGACCTGGTGCCCGAGGCGCTGCGCCGCCTTGAACTCTACGACCAGCCCTCGCTTCAACGAAGCTTCGTGCAGGCTGACGATGCGTCCACCAGGACCGCCTCGCTGATCCTCGAGGGCATCACTTGCGCCGCCTGCGTGTGGCTGAACGAACGCCACGTCAACGCGTTGCCAGGGGTCCTCGACTTCTCGGTCAACTACAGCACGCATCGTGCGCGAGTGCACTGGGACGACACCCAGATCCATTTATCCGACATCCTCAAAGCGGTTACCGAGATCGGTTATATCGCCCATCCGTTCGACCCGGGCCGCCAGGAGGTCGTGAACAAGAAAGAGAAATCGGCGGCACTGCGCCGGCTCGCGGTTGCCGGGCTGGGTGCGATGCAGGTGATGATGCTCGCAATCGCGATGTACGCGGGCGATTACAGTGGCATGGATGCCGATCTGCGCGTGTTCATGCGATGGGTCAGTCTGCTGCTGACCCTGCCTGTCGTGTTCTACTCGGCTGCCGGGTTCTTTACCACGGCCTGGCGCGATCTCAGACGCCGCCAGCTCAGCATGGAGGTCCCGGTCTCGCTGGCTATCGGCGGTGCCTTCGCGGCGAGCGTCTGGTCGACAGTCACCAATGGCAGCGAGGTGTATTTCGATTCGGTCTGCATGTTCGCTTTCTTCCTGCTTAGCAGTCGTTACCTCGAGATGGGTGCACGGCATCGGGCCGGCGAGGCGGCTGAGGAGTTGGTCAAGCTGCTGCCGGCTACCGCGACCCGGTTGACCGAACAGGGCGAGAAAGTGGTGGCGGTGTCGGAGCTGGCTCCGGGTGACCGGGTGATGGTGCGTCCCGGTGAGACGGTCCCGGCCGACGGCCTGGTCAGCGAGGGCCGCAGCTCGGTGGATGAGTCACTATTGACCGGAGAGAGCCTGCCGCGACCGCGCACGATCGGTGACGAGCTGGTTGGCGGCAGCGTAAACGTCGAGAGCCCATTGGTGCTCACTGTGGAAAAGGTCGGCGAGGACACCCTGGTGTCGGCCATCGTGCGCCTGCTGGACCGTGCACAGGCCGAGAAGCCGCGCATCGCCCGGCTGGCCGACCGGGTTGCCGGCTGGTTTGTCGGCATCCTGCTGCTAGTCGCCACGGCGGTGGCTATTTGGTGGTCGCTGCATGCTCCGGAGCATGCATTCGCGATTACTTTGTCTGTGTTGGTGGTGACCTGTCCCTGCGCCTTGTCGCTGGCCACGCCGACGGCGGTGACTGCCGCCTCGGGTGCGCTGACCCGGATGGGGCTGCTGACCACCCGCGGCCACGCACTCGAGACCATGGCGCAGGTCAGCCATGTGCTGTTCGACAAGACCGGTACCCTGACCCGCGGCATCCTGCAGTTATCGGGCGTGCACCTGTTGTCCGAGCGGGCCGACCAGGAGCGCTGCCTGGCGCTCGCCGCTGCGCTCGAGAGCGGATCCGAGCACCCGGTCGGCAAGGCGCTGGTGGCGCGCGCGGAACGGGTGCCGTCGGTTGGCGAACTGGTTGCGGTACCCGGGAGCGGCATGCAGGGCGAGATCGAGGGTCGGCGTTATCGCGTCGGCAACCGATCGTACGTCGCCGAGATGAGTGGCCTGGCCCAGCAAGGCGCGGTCGAAAGCGATGCCACCCAGGTATACCTCGGGGATACCGATGGGCTGTTGGCACGTTTCGAACTGCGTGATGAGCTGCGCCCCGATGCGGGCGCGGCGATCGATCGGTTGCGCGGCCTCGGCCTGACTGTCGAGATCCTCAGTGGTGATGCCCCGGGTGCGGTCGAGCGGGTGGCCGCCGAATTGGGTATTGACCTGGCCCGCTCCGGGATGCGCCCGGACGACAAATTGGCACGCGTCAGGGAGCTGCAGGCGACCGGGCACAAGGTCGCGATGGTCGGCGACGGGGTGAACGATGCCCCGGTTCTGGCCGGCGCCGACGTGTCTATTGCGATGGGGCAGGGTGCGCAGCTGGCTCACGCCAGCGCCGACATGGTGGTCCTGTCGGAGCGTCTGACGGTGCTGGCGGCCGGTGTGGCGAAGGCGCGCAGGACGCGTACGGTCATCAAGCAGAATTTGACATGGGCAATCCTGTATAATTTTGCGGCTGTCCCTATGGCGGCCGCCGGCCTGGTGGCGCCCTGGATGGCGGCGATCGGTATGTCGGCGAGTTCGCTGGTCGTCGTATTCAATGCGCTTCGCCTGAAGAGGGACTAGTCCGAAAGCACCAATCAGACCATGTCGATCCTGTATCTCTTGATTCCGCTGGCGGTTGGACTGATGGTCGTGGCCATCGCGTTCTTTCTCTGGACCGTGCGCACCGGCCAGTATGACGACCTGGAGGGACCGGCGCACCGCATCCTGATGGATGACGACGACCCGATGATCCCGCACAATGCGCGACCCAAGAAACCGGCGCGACAGCCGGGCAATAAAAAGACCGGCGAGGAGCCGGCCGCCGGGAAGGAGGACCGAGGGGCAAATGACAATGCGACTGATTGAAGAGGTGCTCGGTGTTCAGCTTTGACAACTTTGCCATGACCATCGTTATCGCCCTGGTCCTGCTGGCCTGGGCGAGCTTCCTCTCGGTAATCCTCTCCGGCTGATCTGCCGGCCCCGCTGCGGGTCCGTGCTCTGCTGCGGCGCCGCCGAATGCAAGAGACCCGCACGTGGCGGGTCTCTTGCATTCCGGAAGGTGGCGGCTTGAGCTCAGGCGGCCAGGGTGCCGCGCAGCTTCTTCATCGCCGCCACCTCGATCTGTCGGATTCTCTCGGCGGATACGCCGTACTCCTCCGCCAGGTCGTGCAGCGTTTCCTTGGCCTCGTTCAGCCAGCGGCGCTGCAGGATGTCCCTGCTGCGTTCGTCGAGTGATTCGAGCGCCGCGTACAGACCGTCGCGCTCGTATCTGGCGCTGTCCGCCTGCTCGAGCACCAGCGAGGGCTCATGACGCAGGTCGGGCAGATAAGCGGCCGGTGCGATACCCGGAATGTCATCGTCATCGGTATCGGAGCCATCAAAGGCCAGGTCGTAATTGGACAGGCGCGATTCCATCTCCAGTACCGTCTCGGATTTCACCCCAAGATCCTGGGCGACCTGTTCGACTTCCTGTCTTGAGAACCAGCCAAGGCGCTTCTTGGCGCTACGCAGGTTGAAAAACAGCTTGCGCTGCGCCTTGGTGGTCGCCACCTTGACGATGCGCCAGTTGCGCAGAATGTATTCGTGCATCTCGGCCTTGATCCAGTGCACCGCAAAAGACACCAGGCGCACGCCCATGTCCGGGTCGAAGCGACGCACCGCTTTCATCAGCCCGACCGTACCTTCCTGGATCAGGTCGTTCTGCGGCAGACCATAGCCGCTGTAACCGCGCGCAATTCGGACGACGAAACGCAGGTGAGAGGTCACCAGCGCGCGCGCCGCCGCCAAATCGCCGTTATCGCGCAGGCGCACAGCGAAATCGTGCTCTTCTTCGGCTGACAACATCGGCAGCTGGAAGGCGGCGCTGATGTATGCTTCCATGTTGCCCGTTGGCAGTGTCATCGGAATCGCGAGTTGCTTGCTCATATAAGCCCTTGCCAAATTTTAATTTACTTGACCCGAATCCAATACCTTTCGGGCCCGTCTGCTGCGCTATTTTAGCAGTCCATCGATAAGAGTGCTAATCTGCCCTGGAAGTTCCTATTGGGCTTCAAGTCATTGAAAATAATATTCTTTGAGCCGTAATCCAAATCTCTTCGGGGGGCGTCGCCAAACACTGGCCGCCTGGCCTCCGCTGCGTAGCCGACCTTACGCGGAAGCAGTCCCAGGGTCCGAAAAAGCTCCGATACTGGCGGCCTTTTTGTGCCATCGGATGCAGGCGGCCGGCGCCGGACCCCGTCGGTGCGCCGAAACCCTGTCGCCGCGGGTGCGTCGTGCGGCTAGTGCAGTCGTGAAAACTCCACCACGACCCGCGCACCCTGTCCCTCGACGAGCCTGGCCGTGCCGTCGAGCTGTCTGGCGAGATCGACGACCAGCCGCAGGCCCAGCGTCTTCGGCGTCTGCAGCCCCTGATCGCCGGGGAACCCGATGCCGTCGTCGGCGACGGTTAGCTCGACGTCCCTGTTTGCGCTCCAGCGCATCGTGACATCGATCTTGCCGGGTCGGCCGGGTGGAAATGCATGCTTCAGGCAGTTGGTGAAAAGCTCGTTGATGATCAGCGCGCAGGGGACGGCCGCGTCTATCCCCAATTCGACTCCGCGGGCGGAGATCTCAACCGCGACCGTTTCTGCGACGCGGTAGGAGCGCAAAAGTTCCGGAATCAGCGCGTTGAGGTACTCATCGAAGTCGATGCTGGTGAAGCTGCTCGAGCGATACAGGCGGTCGTGAATCGCCGCCATCGCCTTGATCCTCGCCCGGCTCTGCTGAAAGGCATCCAGCGCCACGTCGCCAACCCGATCCCGAACCGAATGCTCCTGCAGATAGAGCAGGCTGTTTACCACCTGCATGTTGTTTTTCACGCGGTGGTGAATCTCCCGCAGCAATACGTCCTTGTCGTCCAGCGAGGCCTGCAACCGTTCCTCGACCGCTTTTCGGTCCAGTGCGTTCGCAATGATCTCGGCGGCCAGCTTCAATAATCGGATATCGTCCTGGGTCCATAGCTTGCGCGTCCGTACGGCATCGAAGCCGAGGAATCCGATCATTCTCTGCCTGGCCATGATGGGCACGCTGACCAGTGAGCGGATGCGCTCACTCTCGAACTCCCGGCGCTCGCAAATCGCCTCCGGGGGAAGCTCAGAAACATCGGGCACGTGAAATACCCGGCCCTTGCTCAGCCGCGACATGGAATAGGAAAAATCGTCCACGTGCAGCCCCTGCAGCCGCGCGAGATGTGCCTCCACACCGTCGGCACACCACTCATGGGTGTTGCCCATGCGCCTCCCGTCGCTTGACAGGCGGAACACATAGCTCCGGTCGACACCGGTGAATTCTCCCATTCGTCTGATCGCCTCTTCGATCCCGTCCTCGAGCTGCACGATGGGGACATTGATGAAGTGGGTCGAGATGTCGGCGACCAACTGCTCCAGTTCCAGCTGGTGTGACAGCGCCGCCGTGGCCCGCTCGCGCTCGATCGTACCGGCGATGATCTCGCCCACGACCTTCAGCAGATTCCGGTGCTTTCTTGTCCAGGCCTTCGGAGAGCGCAATGCGTCGAAGCCGACGAAGCCCATGACCCTTTCGTCACAGATCAGCGGCACGTTGACCATCGATCGGATGCCCTGGATCTTAAGCTCCCGCATCACCTCGGATGCCTCGGGTGGCATCTGGGCCACATCGGCCACGTAGAGTTCTTTACCGTCCAGGAAGTGCTGCAGCGCCCAGCCAAATTTCTCCGCCGGTGCGTCCTGCAGACGGTCGATCATGGGTTCGACGCCCTCGGCACACCACTCATGCGTGTTGGTGAAGCGTCTGCCATCGGTGGAGAATTGAAACACATAGCTGCGGTCGACCCGGGCGAACTCGCCGATCGCCCGCAGCGCAGCGTTTATCTCTTGATCGAGGTCCTGCGACTTCAGGTTCACGAAGCGCCCCGAGAGCGTCAGGATCAGGGTTTCAAACTGCTCCAGATAACGCAGTGCCTCGATCGACTCGGCGTCCTCACCGGCGACGCTTTCCGGAACCTGGCGGTCAATAGGGTTCACTGGCATCTCCCTTGTAGTGTCAACAGGCCCTGGTCCCGAAAATCGGCCGCGCCGCTGGCCACGGTTGCGCGGCCTGTGTCGCCGGATCGGCCCGCTCCACGTTTTGCCGGACCCAGTGCCTGAGGTCGCACGGAAACGGCAGGCCATTCGCTGTCGTCATCGCCCGAACGCCCCCCGACCCCGGCGAATCTCAGCGCCACTATACCCGCATGACTTCGGTTGGTATCGTGGGGTCGGGCTTGTTGATTCTTGGCGATGTTGGGCGACGCGCAACGCGTGAACCGGGACAGCTGTTTATGTCGATAAAGATGCTGATCGTGGAAGACGAGGCCATTTCGGCAATGGCGCTGCGGTATAGCGCAGAGCGTGTCGGTTGTGAGATTGTCGGCTGCGTCGATAACGGTGAGGCGGCAATCCAGCAGGCCACGGAGCATCGGCCTGACCTGGTCCTGATGGACACCCGTCTGCGTACCGAGATGTCAGGTATCGAGGCGGCCAACCACATCTGGGAGCAGCTGGGGATTCGTTCGGTATTCATCAGTGCCTCCGGCACCGCCGAACTGGAGAAAGACTACCGCGGTGCGCAACCCTTCACCCTGTTGGAAAAACCGATATTCGATGGCGACCTCGAGCAATTGATTACCCGACTGATCGGTGGCCGGTAAAGTCGCGCTCCCCTGCCAAGGTCGATGGCGCCGACTTGGGACTGGTGCCCTGCTGGCGTCGCAGTGGCAGCCGGGCAGACGCCCCGGCTCGCCAGCCAGTTGATACCCGGCGCGCTTACTCTGGCTGAATTCGTGCGAGGTGCCTGCCGACCGCCAGCCAGGCCCCGGCCAGCCCGAGCATCGGGCCGCCCAGGACCACGCCGAGCAGGCTGACCGGATCGATCAGCGACAGTTCGAAGCCGGATTCGTAGAGGCCGGCCAGCCGCCGCACCGGGCCATCGAGCAGATAGAGAGACCCCAACACCAGGGCCGTGCCGATCGCTGCACCGAGCAGGCCATACCAGATACCCTCGTAGAGAAACGGCCTGCGTATGAAGGCATCGGTACCGCCGACCAGCTTTACGATCTCGATTTCGCTGTGACGGTTCTGGATCTCCAGGCGAATGGTGTTGCCGACGATCAGCAGCACCGCGCCGGCCAGCAGGGCGGCCAGGACCAGCACGCCGCGTTCGATGGTTCGGGTGATCGCGCCGAGGCGTTCCACCCACTGCAGGTCGACCTGGGCCAGATCGATTTCACGGTAATCCTGCAACTGCCGCGCCAGGCGACCCACAGCCTCGGCACCCTGAATGCCGTCGTCAGGTCGCACCACGACCACCGCGGGCAGCGGGTTGTGGTCGAGCAATTCAACCGCCTCGCCGAAGCCCGACAAATGACGAAACTCCTCCAGTGCCTGAGCGCGCGCGATCAGGCGTGTCTCGGCCACCTCCGGGTGCAGCCCGATCTGCTCGCGCACCGCGGCGGCCTGTTCGTCGCTGATCGTCTCGTTCAGGAACAATGAGACGCTCGCGGTGCCATCCCAGGAGCTGCTCAGTTCGCGCACATTGTCGACCAGCAGATGCAGGCCGCTGGGCAACGCCAGTGCGATACCGATCACTGCGGCAGTCATCAACGTGCTGATCGGGTTCCTGGTCAGACGGCCCAGCGAGGACAGCGACATCTGGGCATGTCGCAGGAGCCAGGTAACCGGGTTGCGATTGCGTTTGAATCCGCGCTGTCTGCTGCGCCGGGTCATCGCTGGTCCCCGCCATAGTCACCGGACACACGGCCCTGGCGGAGTTGGATGATGCGCTTGCCCAGACGGTTGACCAGATCGACGTCGTGGGTCGCGACCAACAGGGTCACGCCGACCTGGTTGAATTGGACGAAAAGCTCCATGATTTCGCGCGAGAGTTCCGGGTCGAGATTGCCGGTCGGTTCGTCCGCCAGCAGCACGGGTGGTTTGCTGACCAGCGCACGTGCAATGCCGACGCGCTGTTGCTCACCGCCCGACAAGGTGATCGGAAATACCTTCTCCTTCTTCAACAGTCCGACCTTGTCGAGTGCCGCACGCACCCGCCGCTTGGTCTCGGCGTGTCGCATGCCGGCCACGACCAGCGGCAACGCGATGTTGTCAAACACGGTGCGGTCATGCAGGAGCCGGTAGTCCTGGAAGATCATGCCGACCTCGCGACGGTGGTAGGGGATGTCGCGCGATTTGAGTTTGTTCAGATTGCGGCCGTTGACCCAGACCTGGCCGCGGCTGGAACGCTCGAGCAGTCCGATCAGCTTGAGCAGGGTACTCTTGCCGGCGCCGGAATGACCGGTGAGGAAGGCCATCTCGCCGGGTGCGAGATGCAGGTCGACACCGGCCAGTCCCTCGTGGCCGTTGGGATAACGCTTGGCGACATTGTCGAAACGAATCATCAGACCTGGGATCTATAGCCCCTTTGAGGCGCAGCTATTCAAACAGCGCCTCGACGAACTCGTCGGCATCGAATGGTCTGAGGTCCTCGATCCCCTCGCCGACACCGATGAAACGGATCGGAACACCAACGCGCTCCGCGATCGCAAAGACGATGCCGCCCTTCGCGGTGCCATCCAGCTTGGTCAGTGCAATCCCGGTCAAGCCGACGGCATTGTTGAATTCGATCGCCTGGTTTAGCGCATTCTGGCCGGTGCCGGCGTCCACCACCAACAGTACTTCGTGTGGCGCGCCCGGATCGATTTTCTTCATCACCCGGCTGATCTTGGCCAGCTCGTCCATCAGGTTGCTTTTGGTGTGCAGACGGCCCGCCGTATCGGCGATCAACACGTCGGCATTCCGTGCCGTCGCGGCCTCGAGCCCATCGTAGATCACCGAGGCGGAATCGGCACCGGTGGCTTGCGCGATCACCGGGACGTCGTTGCGCTGTCCCCAGGTCTGCAGCTGCTCTACCGCGGCGGCTCTGAAGGTGTCGCCGGCGGCCAGCATCACGCTCAGCCC
The DNA here is from genome assembly GCA_963808165.1 of uncultured Gammaproteobacteria bacterium. Lineage (GTDB taxonomy): Bacteria > Pseudomonadota > Gammaproteobacteria > Chromatiales > Chromatiaceae > Thiosocius. Next base: position 226,976 of record CAWEET010000005.1, read on the forward strand.
TTCGTCCTTGAAGCGGCGGGCGAGTTTGCCGATCGTTGTGGTCTTGCCTGCGCCATTGATCCCGACCATCAGAATGACCAGTGGTCGGCCGGGCGTCGGCGCAGCGTCGGAGGCATCGACGGCGTGGAGAATATCGGCCAGCTGGCTGCGCAGGGCCTTGCCCAGTGCCTCCGGGTCAGACAGCTCCTTGCGCCGCACGCGGGCGGCCAAGTCGTCGATGATGCGTCGCGTGGCATCGACGCCGACGTCGGCGCTGAGCAGCAGGGTCTCGATCTGCTCGAGCAGATCGTCGTCGATCTGGCGGCTGCCGCTAAGTAGATCACCCAGCGCGTCCCCGAGGCTGGCGCGAGTCCGCGCCAGTCTCTCGCGCAAACGTGTGAATACCCCCGGCACCTTGGTCGCTGCATTTTCCGACGGTGTCTTGGGCGTCTTGCTCTTGCCGAATCCGAACATAGTGGCGACTAAGTGGGAACTGTTGGGTAGCTTACCGGTCTGTTGCCGCAGATACTGCGCAGCGCCGGTGGTTGATGCTGTCCGGCCGAGTTGCCAGAATCACCGGTCAGCCTGCGCACCTGCGCATCATGATGCGGCGCATCGTACCATCGGTGGCGCTGACGTCCTATCTTCGGAGCCTCGACAGTGGTGAGAAATTTGTTACGAACCTACCTACTTGGACTGATGCTGGTCTCGCTGCCGGCTGCGGCCCAGGTCAGCGAATTCCGACTAGACAATGGCATGAAGGTGATCGTGAAGGAGGATCACCGGGCCCCGGTCGTGGTCAGCCAGGTCTGGTACAAGGTGGGATCGAGCTACGAGCCGGATGGCATTACCGGCATCTCACATGCGCTGGAGCACATGATGTTCAAGGGCACAGAGGCGGTTGGTCCGGGCGAGTTCTCGCGCATTGTGTCGGCTCTCGGGGGCAGCGAGAACGCCTTCACCAGCCGGGACTACACCGCTTATTTCGAGACCCTTTCGGTGGACCACCTGGAGCGGGCACTGGAACTGGAGGCGGACCGGATGCGTAACCTATTGTTAGATCCGGCCGAGTTCGCCAAGGAAATCGCCGTGGTCAGGGAAGAGCGTCGTCTGCGCACCGAGGACAAGCCGAGCGGGAAGGTCTACGAGCAGTTCAACGCGGTGGCATGGCGCGCTTCGCCGTATCGCAATCCGGTGATTGGCTGGATGAACGACCTCGAGCACATGAGCATCGACGACCTGTCGGCGTGGTACAAACGCTGGTACGCCCCGAACAATGCCACCCTGGTGATTGTGGGGGATGTCGAACCCGGGGCGGTGCGGGCCATGGCCGAGCGCCATTTCGGACCGCTGCAACCCAGTGACATCCAGCCGTTGAAGCCGGCGGCCGAGCCGAAGCAGGCAGGGGAGACGCGGGTCCAGGTGAGAGTCCCGGCCCGCCAGCCGTACCTGATGATGGGATACAAGACGCCGAAAGTCGGAAGCTCGGAAGAACCTTGGGAGCCGTATGCACTGTTCGTGCTGTCGAGCGTGCTCGACGGTGGTGAGAGCGCGCGTCTGGCGCGGGAACTGGTGCGAGGCAGCGGGATCGCTGCCTCGGCCGGCGTCGACTATGGCACCTACAGCCGCTTGCCGGGGATGCTGATCCTCGACGGCACACCGACCGATGGCCACAGCTTGGCCGAGGTCGAGCAGGCACTGCGTGATGCGGTCGCGCGGATGCGCGAAGAGCTGATCGACGACGCAGAATTGAAGCGAGTAGTGACCCAGGCCGTGGCCAGCAAGGTCTATCAGGCCGACTCACTATTCTACCAGGCCATGGAGATTGGCACGCTGGAGACCATCGGCCTCGACTGGCGCCTGATCGAGTCGGAAATCGATGCGATCAAGGCCGTGACCCCGGAACAGGTGCGCACGGTGGCGCAGCGCTATCTGGTGGACGAGAATCTGACCGTAGCGACGCTGCATCCGCTGCCCATGGATCAGCAGGCATCCCAGCCTGCGGCACAAGCGGGAGGTCGTCATGGCAGCTGATATCCAGATAGCAGGCGATGTCGGTGTTCGTACCAGCAGCGGCCGGCCGGGTCTCACGGGCTGGCGATCTGCACTGGCCCTGTTGTCTCTGCTGGTAGGCCTGGTGCATGCCGGTCCCAACGTAGAGTCCTGGCAGACGAGCGCCGGCGCCAAGGTGATGTACGTCCACGCGCCGGATCTGCCGATGGTCGATGTGCGGGTCGTGTTCGACGCCGGCAGCGCCAGAGACGCCGACCTGCCGGGGCTGTCGAGCTTCGTCAACGGCATGCTCAACCAAGGGGCCGGTGACTGGGACGCTGACAGCCTGGCCTTGCGTCTCGAGGAGCAAGGCATCGAACTGGGCAGTGGTTCGCTGCGCGACATGGCGTGGGTCAGCGTGCGCAGTCTGGCCGAGTCCGAGGTGCTCGAGGTGGCGCTTGAGACGGCGCGGGAGGTGATCGCCAACCCTCGTTTCGAGGCTGGTGCGATCGAGCGAGTGCGCCAGCAGATGCAGATAGGCCTGCGCAACAGTCTGCAGTCGCCCGGTACCGTGGCTCAGCGGCGTTTTTTCCGCACGCTGTACGCCGATCACCCCTATGCCCATTCGCCCAGCGGTGAGGAAAACTCGCTGGCCAGCATCAGTCGCGGCGACCTGGTACGTTTCCATGAGCGGTATTACGTAGCTGCCAATGCGGTTGTGGCGATCGTTGGCGCGGTCGACCGGACACGGGCAGAACGGATCGCCGAACAGCTGACCAGCGCGATGCCCACCGGGCAACATGCGCCGCCGCTGCCGCCGCCGCCCGCGGTGAGTGGTGGCGAGTTGCGTGAATCGTTCCCATCGTCGCAGACCCACATCTACGTCGGTCAGGGCGGCATGGCGCGACACGATCCGGACTACTTCGCGCTGTACGTCGGCAACCATGTGCTGGGCGGTGGTTCCCTCGTGTCTACCCTGGGTGAGGAGGTGCGCAACAAGCGCGGACTCTCGTACAGCGTTTACAGCTATTTCAGCCCGATGCGCGTCGAAGGGCCGTTTCTGATGGTCGCGCAAACCAAGAACGACCAGGCCGACGAGGCGCTGAAGGTGATGCGTGACACCCTTGCGCGTTTCGTTGCGGAGGGCCCCAGCGAGGAGGAACTCGAAGCCGCCAAGCAGAATCTGATCGGTGGCTTCCCGCTGCGCATCGCGAGCAACGGCAAGATCGTCCAATACCTCGCTATGATGGGTTTCTACGACTATCCGCTCGACTACCTGGAAACCCTGACCGACAAGCTGGCCGCGGTGAATGTGGAACAAGTGCGTGATGCCTTCAGCCGTCGCGTGAGCGCACAGGCGGGGATCGCCGTGATCGTTGGCGGCAGTGGCTAGTGGGCCATGCGGGGAGTGCTGTAACACTCAGCCGATTCACGAGGGCACGTGAGCGTAGGACTCGCCCATGCTGATTCAAGCGATCGTAACGCCGGCGATGGGGCTCGTGCACCGGCCCGCGGGGAGCCCCGCTGTCGGGCCAATGCCCTGTTGCACCCCTTGGAAAGGGCCTGCCATTCCCTTCGGCGTGCGCCTTGCCCTGGCCCAACAGCGGGACTCTGAGCATTACAGAACTTCCCGCATGCTCCACTAGCCTGCATCCGTCACCGGCCGGAAAGCAGCTGTGACACAACAGACTGAAATGTCTCTGGAAAGTGATGAATCTGCGCGTGACACCAGCTTGATGCCCTGTTTCGCCGCTTCCCTACCACGGTCCTGGCGGTTTCTCGCTCGCTCCGGCTCGGTCTTACGTTGCACCTCCGTGTGCAACGCCCTTTGGGCCAGCCTGCGGCTGTTTCAATCCGCTCCCGGCGGATTGGTCACTCAAGTGCTAGCTACGGCTACCAGTTTGTTCGGCGCTTCCCTGCGCCTCGCCCCTGCGGGGCTGAGGCGACAAGTCATTCCGGGCGGTTTGTTCGCTCCAGCCCGGCGCCCGAGCGGCTGCGAAATCCACCGGCACCCGTGATGCCGGTGACGGATGCGGGCTAGACCTTGCCCGGGGCCACGAACCAGGTTCGGATAATCGCCGGCCGGCATCGCGGCCGCCGTGTGCATTTCATCCCGGGGCGTGGCCTGCGGCCAACGCCCGACCGGGTTCGAGAAACCTTGTTCAACTGGCTGCGCGGTGACGTCGGCGGTGCGCGCTGCCTCGACCTGTTTGCGGGCAGCGGTGTGTTGGGCCTGGAGGCGTTGTCGCGTGGCGCCGTTTTTCTTTGTGCCGTCGAGCAGAATCGGGCGGCAGCACAGCGTCTGCGCGAGAACGTCGCCCTGTTGCACGAACAGGCGGCAGCCGAGGTCCAGCAGCGTGACGCGCTGCGCATGCTGCTGAAGTCGCCGGACCGTCCGTTCGATGTCGCCTTTGTCGACCCGCCCTTTGCCGATGGGCTGTTGCCCCGGGTCAGTCGGCTACTCGAGGACCATCACTGGCTGACCGTGGGCGCGCAGATCTACCTGGAGCAGGACGTCAACAGTCCATGGCCCGAACTGCCGGCCAACTGGGCGGTTTCACGGGAGGGATCGGCGGGTCAGTCGGCGTATCGATTGGTGCGGCGCAGCAATCCAGGCTAAAATCCGTGCCATGCTTATGCTTTCGGGGAAGTACCTTGACGGATGTCCGTCGACGATGCTCTGGATCTGATAAATTGCAATGAAGACAGCCGTTTACCCGGGTACTTTCGACCCGATAACCAATGGTCACACGGATCTGGTGATGCGTGCCGCCCGCCTGTTCGACCGCCTGGTGGTTGGCGTCGCCAAAGACACCGGCAAGGCACCGGTGTGTGGTCTGGAGCAGCGGGTCCAGCTGGCACGCGTCGCCCTGGCGGGTATCGAGAACGCGGAAGTGGTTCCATTCGAAGGCCTGCTGGTGACCTTCTGCCGCGATCACTCCGCCGCGGTGGTGATACGTGGCCTGCGGGCCGTCTCGGACTTCGAGTACGAGTTTCAGCTGGCCAGCATGAATCGCCGGCTGGCCCCGGAAATCGAGACGATCTTTCTGACGCCCGCGGAACAGTATGCGTTTATCTCCTCGACGTTGGTGAGGGAAATCGCTCGACTCGGCGGGGATGTGTCAGAATTCGTGCATCCAGAGGTGCAGCGTCTGTTTGACAGTCGGCGTTGCACCTGACGGCTGAAGCAACAGAATTTTGGAGTAGCCAACATGGCCCTGATCATCACCGATGAATGCATCAACTGCGACGTCTGCGAGCCGGAATGTCCGAACGGCGCCATTTCGCAGGGCGATGAGATCTACGTGATCGACCCCGAACTCTGCACCGAGTGCGTTGGTCACTACGAGACATCGCAGTGCGTGGAGGTCTGTCCGGTCGATTGTATCCCGCACGATCCGGAGCGCGAGGAGACGCAGGAAGAGCTGAAGGCGAAATACGAACGTATCACTGCCGTCAATGGCTGACGCCCGACCCAGGCATTGGTCGCGCAAGGCTCCCCTGTGGAGCCTTTTCGTTTTGTGGCTGAATTGCAGCCCTGGTGTCGCTGCGATCCCACCCGGGGGCGCGGCTGTCGCCAGCGCCCATCCACTGGCGACCGAGGCCGGCCTGCTCGTACTCGAGGCAGGCGGCAATGCGTTCGATGCGGCGGTGGCTGTGACCGCAGCGCTGGCGGTCGTCGAGCCGTCCGGCTCAGGCCTGGGCGGCGGTGGCCTGTGGTTGCTGCACCGGGCGCGAGACGCTCGGCAGGTGATGCTCGACGGGCGTGAGCGCGCGCCAGCGGCGGCGAGCGCCGACATGTATCTCGACCCACAGGGCGAGGTCATCCCCGGGGCGTCGATCGATGGTCCGCTGGCCGCGGGTATCCCGGGTGTGCCGGCCGCGCTGGAGCACCTGGCCGGCCGTTATGGTCGTCTTCCGCTGGACATCTCGCTGGCCCCGGCAATCTTCCTGGCCCGCGAGGGTTTTCCGGTGGACCAGCTGTACATAGAAATGGCGGGTTTTCGACTGCAGGCCCTGCGCCGGTCAGCGGCCGCCAGCGAACAGTTTCTGCTCGACGGTGAGGTGCCGCCCGAAGGCCATGTGATCCGTCAACCCGACCTTGCCGACACGCTCAGCGCGATCGCCCATCAGGGGGCGAGCGCCTTTTATTCAGGGCCGACCGCCCGGCGGCTTGTCGCCGAGGTGCGGGCGGGCGGCGGGATCTGGACCGAGAACGACCTGCTCGAGTACCGCGTGATCGAGCGTGCCCCGGTGGTCATCCACCACCGCGGCCGGCGCGTGGTCAGCGCCAGCCTGCCTTCTTCCGGCGGTGTGCTGCTCGCACAGATGCTCTACATGCTGGAGCAGCGGCCGCTCGATGCCCTGGATGAGGTGGACCGCGTGCACCTGTTGATCGAGATCATGCGCCGAGCGTATGCCGATCGCGCCCGCTATCTCGGGGACATAGACTACGTTCAGGTGCCGCTGCATCGTCTGTTGAGCCGCGCCTACGCCTACCAGCGTGCACGCCGGATCGACATGCACCAGGCCAGCGCCAGCACCGAGCTGACGTGGCCTGACGGCGAGGGAAGCGACACCACACATTTTTCCATCCTCGATCAGGCCGGTAACCGGGTGGCCGCGACGCTCAGCGTCAACTACCCGTTCGGGTCGGGCTTCGTTGCCGCCGGCACAGGTGTGCTGTTGAACGACGAGATGGACGATTTCTCGGTCAAGCCGGGTGCGGCAAACGCCTACGGTCTGGTCGGCAACGAGGCCAATGCGATCGCGCCGGGCAAACGCATGCTCTCGAGCATGTCGCCGACCTTCGTCGAGGGTGGCGGGCGTGTCGTGCTGCTCGGCACGCCCGGCGGCTCGCGCATCATCAGCATGGTGATGCTCGGACTGCTGGAGGCCGCCGACGGCCGGTCGGCCGCGGAACTCGTGGCGCGCGGGCGATTCCATCACCAGTATCTGCCCGACCGGACGGATGTCGAACCGGGGGCGTTGACCGACGCGGTCCTGGCTGAGCTGGAGTCGCGCGGGCACCAGATTCGCCGGCTGACCGACCCATACGGCAATATGCAGGTGGTCGCCTGGGACCTGCGTAGCGGCGAGGTCAGCGCTGCCTCGGACCCGCGTGGGATCGGTCGCGCCGCGGTCATTGTGCCCGGAGCCGGCGTAGCGCCCCGAAGGGCTCCGGCGGGCGGGCCCGTCCGGCAGCACGGCGCTGACGCGGGTGGCACTGGCTTGGAAACCGGCATCCCGGCGCATGCGACCCGCGGGATGCGGTGAATCGGCCTGTGTCGGGGTTCGCCACCGCTGCCTCCGGCAGGGTCGCCGCGAATCGGACACGCCGACGTGATTCGAATGTCGGATGACTCGCCAACTCCGAGCCCTTCGGGCCGGTACACAAGCGCCGTCGCCTGTAGTTCGCTCGCTTGAATTAGCAACGGCTAGGTCCGGCCGGGTGGCGTCGACTCAGCGCTGACAGCTCGGGCAATAGGCACTCGCGCGCTGTCCGATCCGGCGCGTCTTGATGCGCGTCGCGCAATGCTTGCACGGTTCGCCCGCGCGACCATAAACGAACAGCTCCTGGGCGAAATAGCCCGGCTCGCCCGACCCGTTGACGAAATCTCGCAGGGTTGTACCGCCGCGCTCGATCGCACGGTCCAACACGGTCTTGACCTCGTCTGCCAGATGCTCGAGGCGGGCCCGCGAGACGCGCTCACTGGCGCGCGCAGGATGGATGCCCGCGCGGAAAAGCGACTCGCTCGCATAGATGTTGCCGACACCGACCACGACCCGGCCATCCATCAGCAGGTTCTTGATCGCCACCCGCCGCCCCTGCGCGGCCTGGTGCAGATAGGCTCCATCGAATGCATCTGACAACGGCTCGGGACCCAGGTCGCGCAGCCGCGGGTGGGCTAGCGGGTCGCCGCCAGCCCACAGGATTGCACCGAAACGGCGTGGGTCGTGCAGGCGCAGGCAGCGATCCGCAAACACGAGATCGACGTGGTCGTGCGCGCGCGGAACGCGATCGGCATCCAGCACACGCAGGCTGCCCGACATCCCTAGGTGCACGATCAGGGTGCCGTTGCCAAAGCGGAACAGCAGATATTTGGCGCGCCGTTCCAACGCTTCCAGGCGCTGCCCGGTGAGCAGGCGTGTCAGGTCCGGTACCGGCCAGCGCAGTCGTGGCTGGCGGATAATCGCGCCAGTTGCCACCTCGCCGACCAGATGCGGGGCAATACCGCGGCGCGTCGTCTCAACTTCGGGCAGTTCGGGCATGCTGAAGACCTGCGAAGCGGGCTAATCCGCGCTGAAGTGCCGCACCGGCAATGTCAGCAGGTTGAAGTAGACATCATCGATGACGCGGATCTGCCCGTCGACCAGTACATAGCGGCTGCGCTGGATGGGGTCACGGTCGCCGAACGCAAGCCGGACGCCATCCAGATGCAGCACAGCCGCTGGTTGGTCCAACCCGTAGTCGGCCAGTGTCCCGGTCACGGCGAACTGCTGCTGCACCGGGGCACGTGCGACGGCGAGCAACTGCTCGACACGGCGCGGCTCGGCCTCGGCGGGTGCCGGATAGGTGATCTGCCAGCCGGCACCGGCGCGCTGAAAACTGAGCGCCAGCCGGTCGGCCCGCTCGATCCGGATGCTGGCAACATGGTCTGGTTGCAGCGCCGTCAGTCGCTGCTGATCGGGCGCGCCGGCCGGCCAGACGAGGAGCAGTAGCAGCCCGGCGGCGATCAGTCCGAGGACCAGGTTGATCCGGTTCCAGTGCGTCATGCCCTGCGCCGCCGTCTGCGCAACCACCAACCAGTCAGCAGATAGACGATCGGCAGCAGGATCATGCAGCCAACGGCCAGTACCGCGGCCAGCGTGGACGACCACTGGATGTCCTGATCGTGTGCGGCGCTCGGTGTCGCCAGTCGTTGGTTGGCGGTCAACCAGTTCAGCAGGCCGACGGCGAGTGCCGCATTGTCCGCCTGGCCGATCTGGTCGTTGCTCAGGAATTCGCGGCCACCGAGCACGACGATGCGCCCGGCCTGCGCGTCGGCGAGCGGTTGCAGCGCAACGCCGATGGTCAGCGGACCCGGCTGCTCACCAAGCGCAGGATCACGCGCGATGCGGCCACGCAGGTCGCCCGTCTCGTTCCAGCTCTGCGCACTACTCTGCAAGCGCCCGACCGGCTGCCAGATTTCGCGTTCGGACAGCTCGATCGCGCGGGCCCGCTTCAGCACCGCATGACCGGCTGGCGGTGGCTCGAACAGCGCCGCCGGGTATTTTGTGATGACGGCATTGTCCGGGTGGTCCAAGCCGTATTGCGCGGCGGTGGCATCGACCACCACGCCCGGCCGCACACTGATGCCCAGCTCGGTCTCGGTCCAGGCCGGCAGGGCGCGCTCCAACAGCCACCATACCGAGCCCCCGCGCGCCATGAATCGTCGGATCTGGGCCCCGATGTGTTCGTCATATGCTTGACGCGGCCCGGCCAGTATCAGCAGGGTCGCATTGCCCGGCAGGTCCTGGGTCTGGCGCGGGTCGAGGGTGACGAAGCGGTAGCCGAGATTTTCCACACGTCCGACGAAGCGCCCGAGGCCGCCCGGTGTATCGTTCACCTCGCTCTCGCCGTGGCCTCTGAAGCCGATGATCCAGCGCTCACCCCGCAGCGCCAGGCGATTCAGCGCCGCATCGATTGCGGCAGCGCCGGGCCGTCCGATCACCTCTCGCCGCTCACCGCTGCGCAACTGCAGCTCGCCATGCCGGCTGACGCCGGCCTCGCGGGTCAGCACCGGTTCCGCGACTGGATCGACGAAGCGCAGCGATGGCCGTGACGGGTGCGCGAGATAGGGGGAGAGCAGCTGCCGGATCTCCTCGCGCTGAACCGGATACTCGGGTATGAAGGCGGAGATCTCGAGTTGCGCGTCGAGTGCGTCAAGTGCGCGCTGCGCCGTTGCCGACAGCGAGTGCGACTGCTGCCTGGTCAGGTCCCAGCGCCAGCTGTAACGTTCACTAGCCGGTGCCAGCAGGAGTACGCTGGCGATCAGCAGTACGACGAACAGCACCCGCCGGGCCACTAGACTTCTCCCCGGCGCCGCGCGATCAGGAAAGTGGTCGCGATCAGCGCCGCCAGGCCGGTCCCGACGAAAAAGGCGATGTCCTGGCTGCGCAGGAGCCCCTGAAACCATGGCTTGATGTGGGGCAGCAGTGCGAACCAGTGCCACGGGGCGTCGGGGCTGCTGAACGAATCCAGTAGCCACAAGAACAGCAGGATGCCGTAGCTGGTGGCCAACGCCGCCGCCGGGTGGTCGAGCAGCCCGGAGATCAGTAGCGTGACGCAGCCCAGCCACAGGCTGAACAGCAGCAGGCCGCCAAGCGCCACAGCGAAGCGCGGCCAGTCCAGGTCGACGCCGAGGCCCAGCGTGGCCACGGTCAGCGTGCCACTGACCAGCAGCGGCAGGATGCCAAGCCACAGCCCCAGCGATTTGCCGAGCACGATCTGCTGGCCGCTGACCGGTGCGGACAGCCAGATCGCGATGCGCCCGCTGCGCGTCTCTCCGGCCAGGCTGCCCATGGCCAGCAGCGGGGTGCCCAGCAACAGCAGCAGCACCAGGCTGTTGAGGGTCGGGGCGATCACCAGGTCCATTGCCCCGAGCGTGGAACCGCTGGCCTTGAGCTGCGGGACCAGATCGGCGAAGGCCTGGAGCTGGGCGAAAAACAGCCAGGCGATGATCAGCTGGCCGAAGCCGAGCAGCAGCCAGAACAACATCCCGGCCCGCTGGCGCCGCCATTCATGCAGCGCGATGCTGCCGATCATTCCCCGGCCTCGGCGGGGTGCGTGGGCTGACGAAAATGCGCCAAAAGGTCGGTCTCCGGTGTCACCGCGTGCTCTGCAGCCTTTCTTCCGGAATCCAGCAGGAGTACCCGGTCGCAAAGGGACTGCACATCGTCCAGCAGGTGGGTGGCCAGGATCAGGCTGCGCGATGCCGAAAGACCGCCCAGCAGTTCGCGGATCTGCTCGGTCTGGAAGGGGTCGAGGCCGGCCGTCGGCTCGTCCAGAATCAGGATCTCCGGTTCATGCAATACCGCCTGCGCCAGGCCCAGACGCTGGGTCATGCCCGTCGACAGGCGGCCGGCAAGGCGCTCGGCGACGCTCTCCAGCTCGAGATCGCGCAATACGCGACGGATCGCGGATTCGAGCCTGGCGCCGCGCAGCCTCTGCAGCCGGCCGACCCACCCGAGGTTTTCGGAGACGGTCAACTCGGAATACACGGGGACCGGCTGTGGAAGGAACCCGATGTGGCGCCGCAACGCCGGTCCCGCCTGATCGAGACGCTGGCCGTGGATACGGACCTCGCCATTCCGCGGCGCGAGAACGCCTGCCAGCACCTGCATCAGCGTGGATTTGCCGGCACCGTTAACGCCAAGCAGGCCCAAGCGGTCGCCGGCCGCCAGCTCCAGATCGACACGATCCAGGCGCGGCGCCTTGGCGTTGCCATAGCTGAGTCCACGGGCGAGTAGCAGGGTTTCCATGCGGCGCCAGATTACCGTGCCGGAGCGTCATTGCGAAAGCGTAATTGCGAACCTCTGGCATGCCGGCCGTAGAATACTCGCCATGATCAGACTCGGTGTTGATACCGGTGGCACCTTCACCGATTTCGTTATGCTCGACGAAGACGCCATGCTGCGTGTGCACAAGGTGCTGTCCACACCGGACGCGCCGGAGGTGGCGATCCTGCAGGGAATCGCGGAGTTGGGTTTGCCGACTTGTGGTCTGCAATTGGTGCATGGTTCAACGGTGGCGACCAATGCGGTGCTCGAGGGCAAGGGCGTCAAGACTCTGTATGTGGCCAATCGCGGCTTTGCCGACCTGTTGACCATAGGTCGCCAGCAGCGCGCCGCGCTGTACGATCTGCAGCCCCCGACGGTCCAGCCGCCGGTGCCGGCCGAATACTGCCTGGAGACGTCCGGACGGCTGGATGCCGCCGGGCGCGTGCTGGAGCCCTTGGCCGAGGCGGATATCGAGGCCCTGCTGGAACAGGTCGAACGCCTCGCCCCGGAGGCCGTAGCGGTCAATCTGCTGTTCTCCTATCTCGACCCCACCCTCGAGCAGCGCATCGCCTCTGCGTTGCCCGACCGGATCTTCGTTTCCCTCTCGTCACGTGTCCTCCCCGAGATCCGCGAGTACGAACGCGGTATGGCGACCTGGTTGAATGCCTGGGTTGGCCCACGGGTAGCCGGTTACCTGGACCGGCTGGGTGAGGGGCTTGGGGCCGTGCCTGTGTCGGTGATGCAGAGCTCCGGGGATACCGTGGCGGCCGAGCAGGCCGCCGGCAATGCGGTTCGCATGCTGCTGTCGGGTCCGGCCGGGGGGCTGCTTGCCGCGCGCCGTGTCGGGGCACTGGCGGGCCATGAGCGCCTGATGACCTTCGATATGGGTGGCACCTCGACGGACGTGGCGGTGGTCGATGCCGAGCCGCGTCTGACCACGGATGGGCGTATTGGCGCATTCCCGGTCGCGGTGCCGATGGTCGATATGCACACGATTGGTGCCGGTGGTGGTTCGATTGCCTGGCTGGACGACGGTGGGATGCTGCAGGTGGGACCGCAATCCGCCGGTGCCGATCCGGGGCCGGCCTGCTACGGCAGGGGGGGTGCCCGGCCGACTGTCACCGATGCCAATCTGGTGCTCGGCAGGCTGCAGCCGGATGCCTTCCTCGGAGGCGGGATGCGCCTGGATGGACTGACGGCGCGCAGCGTGCTCGGGGAACTGGCCGCCCCGATCGGAGGTGACCTGGTGCAGACAGCACGCGACATCGTCGCGGTCGCCAACGAGCACATGGCACAGGCGTTGCGCGCGACCGCGATCAAACGCGGCGCCGACCCGGGCGAGCATGTGTTGGTTTCATTCGGAGGTGCGGGTGGTCTGCATGTCTGCGCGTTGGCGGAGTTGCTCGAGATGCCGGCTGCGATGGTGCCGATCCACGCTGGCGTGCTGTCGGCGTTGGGCATGCTTGCCGCCCGGCCGGGCCGCCGGCTATCGCGCACCCGGGTCGGTCTGCTGCAGGCGTTGTCGCCCGAGGAACTCGAGGCGATGCTGGAACAACTGCGACAGCAGGGCGTCGAGGCCCTGCTGCGCGAAGGCTTCGCGGCCGCTGACTGCGATGCGCTGGCCTCGGTCGATCTGCGCTATGCCGGGCAATCGTACACGCTGAACCTGCCATGGCATGGACCGGCCAGGACGGTGGAGGATTTCCACCGCTTTCACATGGCGCGCTATGGCCACCGGCTGGATCTGCCGGTGGAACTGGTCAATCTACGTCAGTGGGTCAGGGGCCCGGCCACCGATCTGCAGCTGCCGTTCCTGCCGCAATCGCCGAAAGGCGCGCCTTTCGGCAGCGCTCAACTGGCCGGAATCGGCGGCCTCGTCCCGCGCTACCGGCGCCCCGAACTGGTTGCCGGCCAGGAGTTGGAGGGTCCGGCGCTGATCAGCGAGGCGGTGGCGACCACTTGGCTCGCGCCTGGTTGGCGACTGCGGGTGGACGCTGTCGGCAACCTGATTCTCAGTCGGCGCTGAGCAGTTCGATGGCGCTGAAAGCCGCTTCGGAGCTGGCTGCGTAGGCCTCGGCCGTCTGCATTGGGTGCAAGCCGCAGCGGTCCTCGCCGGGCCATTCGTTGCGCTCGATGCCAGTCACCAGACCAAGCAGTTCGCCGTACAGGCCTGCGTGCGAGATAATCGCCTGTCGGATCTCGTCCGCGAGTGGGAGGTCCTGCATGAGCTCGTCGATTGGGCGTGCCAGCATCGCGTCGAGAATCGACAGCAGGCCGACCGTGTAGGCTGTTTCCGGATCACCGCGCCCACAAAGGCGAGAAAAATGCTCGCACAGGTTGGCCCGCAGGATACCCATGTTCAGCAGTTCCATCGGCCGACCTTCGAGTCCTGACATCGCGAACAGGCTGGCCCAGGCGCGGATTCGCTGCAGCCCCATCAGCACGACGGCGCGCTGTATCGAGTCCACCTTGTTGCGCATGCCTACCGCCGCCGAGTTGATGTAGCGCAGGATTTTGAAAGACAGTCCAGGATCCTGGCTGACCAGAAACACGACCTCGTTGATCGAGATCGTCGGGTCGTTCAATCGCGCCAGCAGCCGCATCAGCATGGCGGCATGCTCATGCAGCCGGTGAGACCGGATCAGTTTGGGCCGCGCGAAGAAAAAACCCTGAAAATAATCAAACCCCATCTCCCTGAGCCTTTCGAACTGCTCTGCGGTCTCGACCTTCTCGGCCAACAATCTGGCCCCGGTGGCGCGCAGTTTGGGCATCTGCTGCTCAAGCTGATCCAGCCCGTCGGGTCTCACCTCAACCTTGATGTAGTCGACCAGCGGCAGGATCGGCGCGAGCCCGGGCTGGAAGGCGTAGTCATCCATCGCGGTTTCGAAGCCGTGGGCGCGCATCTCTGCAATGCCGGTGAGCAGTGCATCGTCGACCATGACGTCCTCGAGTATCTCCAGCACCACGCGATCCGGTGAGAATGGGATCGCCGGCATGTCGACGAAGAAGTGACGCGTCAGATTGATGAACGCCTTGTTCGGGCCGATGATTCGGTCCAGGCCGATCTCCATGAACGCATTCAGCAGCGTCACGGAAGATGCCCTGTCGCCGTTGGTCATGCTGTTGCGACCGCCGGCGTCGCGATACAGCAGTTCGTAAGCGAACACATCGAGTCCGCTGTCGAAAATGGCCTGACGTCCGACCTGAATCGTATCCGACAGTGCAGTTTGTGTGAGACGCTGGGTTGACATGGATCCTTCCGCGGAACCCTCTTGCTTGGCTCACTGTCATAGCGACCATGCACTTTACTGCTTGAGCCCGGCGCTTGGTCGGGCATTGTCCTCCCGCCCGCGGTATCATCTACCTTTGACGGGGTCGCTCGATGCGGCCCGGAGCGGCCCAACTCGCATGCGCCCGCTCACTATTGCTTTTGGGGAAAATTAATGACTACTGGCCTGCTAGACCTGTCCTGGTGGCAACTTATTCTGGTCGTACTGCTGCTGACCCATGTGACCATCGTCTCGGTGACCGTGTATCTGCACCGCTGCCAGGCGCACCGCGCTCTGGATCTGCACCCGGTGCTGGCCCACTTCTTCCGTTTCTGGCTCTGGCTGACCACTGGCATGGTCACTCGCGAGTGGGTTGGCGTGCATCGTCGGCATCATGCGCGCTGCGAGACGCCGGAAGACCCGCACAGCCCGCAGGTGCTCGGCCTGAAGAAGGTCTTATGGGAGGGCGCCGAGCTTTACCGCGATGCGACCAAACGGGAGGACCTTATCGAGCGCTATTCGCGCGGAACTCCGGATGACTGGATGGAAACCCACCTTTACCGTCGGTTCAGCGTCATCGGTGTCTCGGCCATGCTGGTGATCGATTTCGTGCTGTTCGGGATACCGGGCATCGCCGCCTGGGCGGTGCAGATGGCCTGGATCCCGTTCTTCGCGGCGGGTGTGATCAACGGCGTCGGTCACTACGCGGGCTACCGTAACTTCCAGTCGCCTGATGCCGCCACCAACATCGTGCCTTGGGGCATCGTGATCGGCGGTGAGGAGTTGCACAACAATCACCACGCGTTCCCCAGTTCGGCCAAGTTCTCGGCGCGCTGGTGGGAGTTCGATATCGGCTGGTTGTATATACGCCTTTTCTCTCTGCTGGGCCTGGCGAGGGTGCGTCGAGTGGCCCGCAAGCCTTCAATAGACGAAGGGAAGGGCGTGATCGACATGGATACCGTCAAGGCAGTGGTGGTGCACCGCATGTACATCCTGGCTAACTACGCCCGCGAGGTGATCCAGCCGGTTGCCGACGCCGAGCTATGCAACTCGGAGCGGCACTGCCGGCGGCTGGCGCGCCAGGCGCGCAAGTTGCTGGTTCGCGATGAGGCGTCCATGGACGCGGGCAGCCGCGAACGGCTGGAGAGCCTATTGAACCGTAGTCAGGTGCTGGCCACCGTGCATCGCTCGCGGAAACAGCTGCAACAGGTTTGGGATCGCACGGCGTCCAGCCAGGAGGCGCTGCTGGGGGCCCTGCAGCAGTGGTGCAGGGATGCCGAAAACAGCGGCATCCAGGCGCTGCAGGACTTCGCGCGGAGCCTTCGCAACTACGCCCCGGCGGGTGGCTGACGCACGCCGGGTGTGCGGCTGTCCGGACACAAAAAAACCGCCCTCAGGCGGTTTTTTTGTGGGTGCTGGGCAGATCTATTTGATCTTGCCTTCCTTGTACATGACGTGCTGGCGTACCACGGGATCGTATTTCTTGATCTCCATCTTGCCGGTCATGGTCTTCTTATTTTTGGTGGTTGTGTAGAAATGTCCGGTGCCCGCACTGGAGTTCAGGCGGATTTTCTCGCGAGCTGATTTTGCCATTGTCCTTGCCCTCTCAAACCTTTTCGCCGCGAGCACGCAGCTCGTTCAGCACCGAGTCGATGCCTTTCTTGTCGATAATGCGCATGCCGGCCGCCGAGATACGCAGGCGCACGAACCGCTGTTCGCTCTCGACCCAGAAGCGATGGTAGTGCAGGTTCGGCAGGAAGCGGCGCCGGGTCTTACGGTGCGAGTGGGACACATTGTTCCCGGTGATCGGCCGTTTGCCGGTGACCTGGCAGACTTTGGACATGGTTAAAGCCTCGAAAAATCTTGTTTATTTCGTTTGTGCCAGGCCATCAGGCTGGCGGAAAGGCGGCAATTTATACCGGAACGGCGGCTCAGGGTCAAGCGTCGCCAGGCTCACAAGAGGCCGCGCTCGGCCAGCGAACAGCAGTCGCCATCGCCGACGATCAGGTGGTCGAGCACCCGGATATCGACCAGGGCGAGGGCATCTCGCAGCCGGCTCGTGATGCGCTGGTCTGCCTGACTGGGCTCGGCAATGCCGGACGGGTGATTGTGGCTGAGGATCACTGCGGCCGCATTGTGCTCCAGGGCACGTCGCACCACCTCGCGCGGATGCACGCTGGCGCCGTCGATCGTGCCGCGGAACATCTCTTCGAAGGCGAGCACACGATGACGGTTGTCGAGAAACAACACCGCAAAGACCTCGTACGGGTAGTCGCGCATACGGGCTTGCAGGAAGCGCGCGGTGTGTTCCGGACTCAGCAGAGGGCCGTCCCGATCGATTTTTTCGTAGAGGTGCCGCCGGCCCATCTCCAGGACGGCCTGCAACTGGGCGAACTTGGCGGAGCCAAGGCCCGGTGCCTCACAGAATAGCTGCCGGTCCGCGCCCAGTAGTCGGCGCAGACTACCGAATCTGTCGAGGAGTTCGCGCGCCAGGTCCACGGCACTTTTGCCGCTGACGCCGGTGCGCAGAAAGATCGCCAGCAGTTCGGCATCGCTAAGGCTTTCGGCGCCGTGCTCGAGCAAGCGCTCGCGCGGCCTTTCGCGGATCGGCCAGTCCTTGATCGCCATTTACACACTTCCTCCATGAAGTTGGTGAAGGCTAACCGAACTCGCCCCATGCGGCAAAGCCTGCTTTGCCAGCGGGGTCGGGTCGGTTACTCTTGACCACCGATCAGTAGTCAGGGAATGTAGCCGCCGATGCAGTCGTTGCGTGGACGTCGAGTGTTGCTCGGTATCACCGCCGGAATCGCCGCCTACAAGTCGGTGGAACTGGCCCGGCTGCTGGTCGGGGAAGGCGCCGAGGTGCAGGTGGTGATGACGGGTTCCGCAGGCCGCTTCATCGGCCCGATGACCCTGCAGGCGATCACCGGCCGGGCGGTGCGCGACGCGCTGTTCGACCCGGTTCACGAGGCGGCCATGGGGCACATCGAACTGGCGCGCTGGGCCGACGTGATCCTGGTGGCGCCGGCGACCGCTGATTTCCTCGCCCAGATCGCGGCCGGAATGGCGCGTGATCTGTTGAGCACCCTGTGCCTGGCCAGCACCGCCCCGCTGTTGGTCGCCCCGGCCATGAACCAGGCGATGTGGCGGCACGCGGCGACCCGGGCCAATGTCGCCCTGCTCGTTGGCCGGGGGGTGGCCATGCTTGGGCCTGACGAGGGTGAGCAGGCCTGCGGCGATACCGGCCCTGGAAGGATGATGGAACCCGCTGCGATAGTGTCGTCTCTGCGCGCCCCCCCGCTGCGCGGGCGCTTGCTCGGTCGACGGGTCGTGTTGACTGCGGGCCCGACGCGCGAAGCACTTGATCCGGTGCGATTTCTCGGCAACCGGAGTTCGGGGAAGATGGGTTTTGCGCTGGCCTCGGCTTTGGCGGCACAGGGCGCCGAGGTGGTGCTGATCAGCGGGCCGGTCGCCCAGGCGACGCCGCCCGGGGTGGAGCGGATCGACGTGACTAGCGCGCTGGAGATGCGCGATGCCGTCTTTACATCTCTGCCGGGGGCTGCCATTTTCGTCGCCTGCGCCGCGGTTGCGGATTTCCGCCCAGCGGTGGTCGCACAAAATAAGATTAAGAAGACCACCGAGACCCTTTCACTCGAGTTGATTCGCAACCCGGACATCCTCAGCGAGGTTTCGGCCCGGTCCGATCGCCCCTTCTGTGTCGGGTTTGCGGCCGAGACGCACGATCTGGAGACCTTTGCCGAGGCGAAGCTTAAGACTAAGGGGCTGGACATGATTGCCGCTAACCGGGTGAGTGCGTCGCAGGGGTTCGAGATGGACGACAATGCCTTGCTGGTGATCTGGAACGACGGTAGGGAAGCGCTCGCGCAACAATCCAAGCCGCAACTCGCTGCGCGCCTGGTCAATCTAATCGCGGACCGATTTGATGCACAAACTGCAACTTAAGATTCTCGACAACCGCCTGGGAGACGCCTTCCCCCTGCCGGACTATGCGACGCCCGGTTCGGCCGGGATGGACCTTCGCGCGATGCTCGACAGCGCGATCGAACTGTCCCCCGGGCAGACGGAACTGATTCCGACTGGTATCGCGATCCACATCGAAGACCCCTCCCTGGCGGCGCTGATCCTGCCGCGCTCGGGTCTGGGTCACAAACATGGGATCGTGCTCGGCAACCTGGTCGGTCTGATCGACTCGGATTACCAGGGGCAGTTGTATGTTTCGTGCTGGAATCGCGGCAGCTCTCGTTTTCGTATCGAAGTCGGCGAGCGGATAGCACAACTGGTCTTGGTGCCGGTTGTGCGTGCCGTCTTCGAACAGGTCGCGGAGTTCAGCGGCAGTGATCGGGGCGTAGGCGGGTTTGGGCATTCTGGGCGGCACTAGGAAGCAAGTGGGTGTGTTGAAGAAAAAAACTGACCAGGCAGCCGCGCAGCGGCCCGCCACAAAGAACGGCGGCCGGTCGCTCGTCGTTTATTTTTTGCCCGTGGTTGTGGTGGCCATCCTGTTGATGCTGCTGGTCGGGGTGCTTGCAAAACAGGCCATCGACGCCGCCGCCTCGACCTCTGCGCAGACTGCGGCGGCCAGCGTGGCCGGTGCTCTAGCCACGCGTCTCGAGGGCGAAATCATTGCGCGACGGGATCTCGTCGCCGTGGCGCTGGCCGATGGCAGCGCCGCTGCCGCAGTTGCGAGCCGCGATGCGGCGGCGATCAGTGCGGCGGAGTCGAACCTTCAGCAACGTATCCCGGGGCTGCTGAGGGTCCGTCTGCTGACCCCCGACACCAGCCAGCCCGACTCGGCTGGCACTGCACCGCTCGGTTACGCCGGCCTGGACTTGCTGCGCCAAGCGATTGCAGCCGGCCGTGCGACCATGGCCGAGATACACCAGATCAAGACCGGCAAGCCCTACCTCGCCTTCGCATTGCCGTTGCAGCTCGAAGGTCGCAATGTCGGGGTCGCGTTTGCGGCCTGGGATATGCGTCCCGTGGTCGAAGTCGTGGAAACTTCGCCGGCCTATGCGGGTCGCCTGCAACTGCTTCAGGGTCGCGATGCGGGGTATGTCCTGGCCAAGGGGCCCGGTGCGGAGGACGCCGCGTTCAACAGCGGTTCCGTCGAGGTTCCCGGGACCATCTGGCGGGTCGGATACGGTATTACGCCCGAGACCGGCGGCCTGGGTGACCTCGGCACCTTGCTGGCTTTGGTTGGTGGTGGCGCGCTCGCCCTGCTGCTGACGACTTTTCTGCAGTGGCGCATGCTGGGCAGGGACTTGCGCAGCGATATGGGCACCCTGGTCAATCTCGGCGAGTCTATTCTGCGCCGCGAAGGCGCCGGCACCCGTCCGGTCAATCTGGCTGCGACCGGTGACGCTATCGCACTGTTGGGCCAGTACGCGCGTGATTCGCGTGGGGACGGGAGCGCAGCGCAGCGCATCGCCAAGCGCACCTCGAGTGCCGCAGCGCCCGCGGGTGGGCAGCAGTCCCTGGGTGTGGAGGTCGAAGAGCTCGACGACGATCCGGCGGAGTTGCTGGCAGCCGGCTCACAACCGCCCAAGATCGACGTCCCGGAGGTGCTGTTCCGCGCCTACGACGTCCGCGGTGTGGTCGGTGAAGCACTGAATGCCGAGATCGCACAGCTGTTGGGGCAGGCCCTGGGAAGTCTGGTACAAGAGGACGGGGGCAAGCGAGTGGTGGTGGCATGCGATGCCCGTCCGTCGAGTCCCAGCCTGGCCGCTGCGCTGATCCGTGGCCTGCAGGGCTCGGGCTGCGATGTACTCGACATCGGGCAGGCGCCCACACCCTTGTTGTATTTTGCGATGCATAACCAGTCGGTGCAGGCTGGCGTGATCGTCACCGGCAGCCACAATCCCTCTGAATATAACGGCTTCAAGATCGTACTCGGCGACAAGGTACTTGATGGCGACGAACTGCAGGCGCTGCGGCTGCGGATGATGGCGGGTGTATTCAGCCGTGGGCAGGGTCGAGTCGAGCGGCTCGAACTGGACGATGCTTATGTCGAGGCGGTGCTGCAGGAGGTGCAGTTGGCCCGCCCGCTCAAGGTCGTCGTGGATGCCGGCAACGGAGTCGCCGGCAATCTGGCTGTTGCCACCTTCGAGGCCCTCGGTTGTGAGGTGATCCCTCTCTTTTGCGATCCGGACGGCAGCTTCCCCAACCACCACCCCGACCCCAGCCAACCGGACAATCTTTCCGCCCTGATGCTCGAGGTGCAGGCGCAGCAAGCCGATATCGGCTTCGCCTTGGACGGCGACGGTGACCGGCTGGGTGTGATCGACAACGAGGGAGGCAACATCTGGCCGGACCGTGTGCTGATGGCGCTCGCCGCCGATGTGCTGGGGCGACACCCGGGCGTCGACATCCTCTACGATGTGAAGTCGTCGCGTCACCTGGCCAGTTTCATCCTTAGCCACGGCGGACGTCCGATCATGTGGAAATCGGGCCACTCGCGCATGCGCGCGAAAATGCTCGAGACCGGCGCGTTGCTCGGCGGCGAGTTCTCGGGGCATCTGTTCATCAAGGAACGTTGGTTTGGCTTTGATGATGGCGTGTACGCCGCAGCGCGGCTGCTCGAGCTTATGGCGTTCGAATCGCGCGCCTCGAGCGAGATGTTTGCCGAACTGCCCTCGAGCCCGGCTACGCCTGAGTATCATTTGCCCCTGGAGGAAGGCCAGAGCGCCAACCTTATGCGCGCCCTGGACGTGCACAAGGTTTTCGACGACGCGCGTCTGGTCGAACTGGACGGGCTCCGTGTAGAGTTCGCCAACGGATGGGGCCTGATCCGGCCGTCCAACACGACGCCATCGTTGGCATTCCGCTTCGAGGCGGACGATGAAGCCGCCCTGGAGCAGATAAAGGCGCGTTTCCGCGATCTGCTGCGTCGGGTCGCGCCGGATATGCAGGCACCTTTTTAAGACTGATAAGCGGAACAATTCTATGAGTCTGACGGCGCAGGCGGCGGGCAATGTCGCCCACGTGTTGACCGAGGCACTGCCGTACATTCAGCGCTTCGGAGGCAAAACCATCGTCATCAAGTATGGCGGCAACGCGATGGTCGACGAGGAACTCAAGGCCGGCTTTGCCCGGGATGTCGTGCTAATGAAGCTGGTCGGAATCAACCCGGTGGTCGTCCATGGCGGTGGACCACAGATCGGCGATCTGCTGGCGAGGCTGGGTAAACAGACCGAGTTCGTCC
The DNA here is from genome assembly GCA_963808165.1 of uncultured Gammaproteobacteria bacterium. GTDB lineage: Bacteria > Pseudomonadota > Gammaproteobacteria > Chromatiales > Chromatiaceae > Thiosocius. The sequence goes on from CAWEET010000005.1 coordinate 248,978, forward strand.
AGGGTATGAGGGTCACGGATGCCGAGACGATGGACGTGGTCGAGATGGTGCTTGGTGGACTGGTCAACAAGGAGATCGTCACCCTGATCAATCGGCATGGTGGCTCCGCCGTCGGGCTGACCGGCAAGGACGGCGACCTGATCCGTGCACGAAAGCTGAATCTCACGCGCAGCAACCCACAGGCCCAGGCGCCTGAAATCATCGATATAGGGCATGTTGGGGAAGTCGAGAGCATCGATGCCTCGGTCGTCGACATGCTGGTGCATGGCAACTTCATTCCGGTGGTCGCGCCGATCGGCGTGGGTCGGGACGGGCATTCTTATAATATCAATGCCGACCTGGTGGCCGGCAAGATGGCCGAGGTGTTGGGGGCCGAGAAGCTGATCCTGTTGACCAACACGTCTGGTCTGCTGGACAAGGACAACAATCTGCTGACCGGTCTTACGCTGGACATGGTGGATACGCTGATCGCCGACGGCACCATCACCGGTGGGATGTTGCCGAAGATCGGCTGCGCGCTGGATGCGGTCAAGGCGGGAGTCAATTCGGCCCACATCATCGACGGGCGGGTTCCGCATGCGGTGCTGGTCGAGCTGTTTACCGACCAGGGCGTCGGTACCCTGATTCGGCGCCGCTGAAACGCACGGTATGCCACGCCCCTCACGCAAGCAGGCGATCCTCGAGGCGTTGGCCAACGAACTGGAGGAGCACCCGGGGGATCGCATCACCACGGCCGCTCTGGCGCGTGCGGTAGGGGTGTCGGAGGCGGCACTCTATCGGCATTTTCCCAGCAAGGCCCGCATGTTCGAGGGCCTGATCAGTTTTGCCGAGGAGAGTGTGTTCGCTCGAATCAACCAGATTCTCGATGAAGAGAAGAACACGCAGGTGCGGACCGCCAGGGTAGTCTTCCTGCTGCTCGGGTTTTCCGACCGCAATCCCGGGATCACCCGGGTCCTGCTGGGAGATGCCCTGGTTGGTGAGCGTGAACGTCTGCACGAGCGCGTGCAGCAGTTCTTCGAACGCATTGACCTGCAACTGCGCCAAATACTTCGTGAGGCCGAATTGCGCCAGGATGCCGATTTACGCGCGACACCGGAGGCCGCGGCTGCCCTGCTGACAGCATTCATAGAAGGTCGTATGCAGCAGTTCCTGCGCTCGCGATTCACTCGCTCTTCGCTTTCTGCCTGGGAGGTTGACTGGCAGGTCTTGAGCCACGGGCTTTTCAATCCCGTATAGCACTGGCACCCAGCTGCAGAGTGGGCTGATGATCGGCGGTGTTATCGCTGGGTCTGTCGCGCGCCTGGTGGCGCGACCTGACTGAGCGCGGCCCTGAAGCTGTTGCGTATGGTAGATACTTCGGAACCGCGACAGAATTCCTTGCCTTCGCTGAAGTTCGCGCATTGCACGTCCATAAAGATGCGCTCGCCGCCACTTTTAGGGTCCTGGAGACGCGATACGGTGATGCTGATGTCACGGAGCTCGCGCGGCGGGGCGGTCACCAGGATCCGGTCTGCAGCAAGATCGACCGGCGTCGTCGCATGTTCGCGGGCATATTGCTCCGCGATGGCCCATAGGCGGGCACACTCGCCGGCCTCGCGGCAGCGCACCGCGGTATCGACGAGGTCCGGAAACTCGGATTCGGCGATCACGTCGGCATTCGCGGCGCGCGCCGCCCCTTGGCGCAGCTTGCGGAAACGGGACAGGTCGTAATCGTAACGCTCCACGGTTGCGCGCTTCTCGTCTTCCTTGCCGAGGATGATCGCGTATGATTTTTCGATCGAGCGCTGCGTGCTTTCCAGGTTTGCTTTCTGTCTGTCCGTCAGTTGCTTGCCGCTGCGCTCAGCCGCGGCTGCTGCCCCCTGAAAATCGGATAGGCGCGACTTGAGGCGGCGTATTTCGTTGTGATTGAGTCTGATCTGCCCGTCCAGCTGGGCGATCTTTCCGTCGCGAGCCATAACGAGATCGTCTTCGTTGCGGTAGAGATTTAACAGGATGCGATCCCTCTCCTGTTGCTCTTCCAGCAGCTTCTGCTGCTCCGCGCGCAGCTCAGCCAGCGCTTTGTCGCGCTCGATTTCCTCGTCGGTCCTGGCCCGATCGTGGCGGCGAATCTCGATGCCATGCTCGTTCAGTTCACTGTGGGCGCGGTCCTTATATCTGGGCGGCACCGAAGTGCCGTAGTGCCACAGGCCGTTTTCATCGACCCACTTCTTGATGCTCCCGGCCTCGGCGAGTGGCAGGTTGACAAGGCATAACACCTGAACGGCGATAAAGAGACGGATTGTTGACGTCATGGCTATTCACATGCAGCGGGCACTTCGCCCGTCATTATAATGACTCCCCGTCGAGAGTTAGCGGCAGAGATGTGGAACATTTCATACTTTTTTTCGTTTCGCTACTGGCAAACCTGTTTTCCGCATTTGCCGGCGGCGGCGCCGGACTCTTACAGCTCCCGGCCCTGATCTTTCTTGGACTGCCGTTCGCCGTGGCGCTGGCGACTCACAAGATTGCATCGGTCGCGCTCGGCGTGGGCGCTACCGTCAGACACCTGCGCGAAGGCGGGCTGAAGCGTCGCTTCGCAGTGTTCATTCTCGCCACCGGCGTCCCGGGTGTGTTGCTGGGTGCGAGCGTGATCCTCCGGGTGCCGGGGCGCTATGCCGAGATCGCCCTGGGCGTTCTGACCCTCGGGTTGGGTATCTATTCAGTCGTCAAGGGTCGGCTTGGGCTGGTCGAGCAGCCGCGTAACCGCAGGGGCGCGGGACTATGGTGGGGAGGCTTGGGACTGTTTGTCATCGGCGTGCTAAACGGTTCTCTGACCTCGGGCACCGGTCTGTTCGTGACCCTCTGGCTGGTGCGCTGGTTCGGGGCCGATTACCGGCAGGCAGTGGCCTACACGCTGGTCCTGGTGGGCATCGTCTGGAACGGCACCGGTGCGCTGGCACTGGGCATCCTTGGCGAGGTGCGCTGGGACTGGCTCCCAGCGCTGCTGCTGGGTTCCCTGCTCGGTGGATACGCCGGGGCCCACTTGGCCATATTGAAGGGCAATCAGTGGATCAAATGGGCATTCGAGCTAGTCACGCTGCTGATCGGCGTCAAGCTACTCATTGGATAGTGATACGCCGTATTCACGCCGGTAGGCCTCGACGTTCGCGAGTTGCTCGGTTGCATCGCCGCGCTGCCGGATGTACGCGATGAGATCCTCGAGCCTGACGATGGCCGCCACCGTCATGGCGTGGTCGGCCTCCACTTCCTGAATGGCCGAGCGGGGGCCGGTTCCCCGTTCCTGTCGATCGAGTGCGATCACCACCCCGGTCGGACTGGCCCCCTCGGCGGCGATGATGTCCATGGATTCACGGATCGCCGTGCCGGCGGTGATTACGTCGTCGATGATCAGGATATCCCCCTTGAGCGGATGGCCGACGATACGCCCTCCCTCGCCGTGACCCTTGGCCTCTTTACGGTTGAACGCATAAGGCACGTCGATGCCGTGGTTCTCGTACAGTGCGGCGGCGGTCACGGCCGCCAGCGGAATGCCCTTGTATGCCGGTCCGTAAAGGACGTCGAATTTCAGTCCCGAGTCGACGATCGTTTGCGCATAGAAGCGACCGAGGCTCGCCAGGGCCGCACCTGTGTTGAACAGGCCGGCATTGAAGAAATAGGGACTGACGCGTCCGGACTTGAGCGTGAACTGGCCGAAACGCAACACACCCAGATCGAGGGCGAAGTCGAGAAACTCACGCTGATAATCTTGCATGACTGAAAACTCCGTGCAGGGCTGCATTGTGCGAAACGGGTGCCCCATATACAAGGGCATGCGCCCTGCGCATTTCTTATAATGCAGCGGATGCGCGTGATCAGTCTCAATTTGAACGGCATACGGGCTGCGGCGCGCAAAGGCTTCTACGCCTGGTTACGCCGGCAGCGCGCGGATCTTGTCTGCCTGCAGGAAATCAAGGCGCAGGTCGACCAGTTGCAAGACCGCCAGTTCTGGCCTCCCAGCTTCAGTTGTTATTACCATCCGGCGGAGAAAAAGGGCTACAGCGGCGTAGCGCTGTACGCCCGAAGAGAACCGGACGACGTGACCCAGGGGCTTGGCTGGCCGGACTTCGATGTCGAGGGGCGCTGGATAGAGGCCCGTTTCGGCGGCCTGAGCGTGATCTCACTCTATCTGCCATCCGGCTCGTCCAGCGAGCGGCGGCAGCAGGTGAAGTTCGACCTGATGGCGCGCCTTACGCCGTATCTCGAGGAACTGCGGCGGGACGGGCGCGAGTACATCATCTGTGGTGACTGGAACATCGCTCACACCAAGGCGGATATCAAGAACTGGCGGGGAAACCTGAAGAACTCCGGGTTTCTGCCCGAAGAGCGAGCCTGGTTGGACCGGCTATTCGGCCCCATGGGCTGGGTGGATGCGTTCCGCGTTGTCAATCAGGATCCGGACGAATACACCTGGTGGTCCAATCGCGGTCAGGCCTGGGCCAAGAACGTCGGCTGGCGCATCGACTACCAGGTAGTTACGCCGGGCCTCCGGGATCTTGTTCTCGATGCGACAATCTACCGGAGAAAGCGCTTTTCCGATCACGCCCCGTTGATCGTGGACTACGATCTTGAGTTCTGATGCGCCGGCCGGCTGGCGGGATGCGGTCCGCATATACTTCCATCCCCGGCCGCTGACGCTGCTGTTACTCGGCTTCTCCTCCGGACTGCCGTTGTTGCTGGTATTCGGCACGCTGTCCTTCTGGCTGCGTGAGGCTGGAATCGATCGTTCCACGATCGGTTTCGTCAGCTGGGTAGCTTTGGCTTATGGCTTCAAGTGGGCCTGGGCGCCGCTGGTGGATCGGCTGCGCTTGCCGGTATTGTCCGGTCTGCTGGGCCGGCGCCGCAGCTGGCTGTTGACGGCACAGCTCGCGCTGGTTGCGGGTATTTCCGGTATGGCGCTGTCCGATCCATTGCGCGACATGGAGCAACTCGTGTGGCTGGCGGTGCTGGTCGCTTTCGCCTCTGCCACACAGGATATCGTCATCGATGCCTTCCGCATCGAGAGCGGCGGGGCTCGCCTGCAGGCGGCCATGGCGGCCACCTACATGATCGGTTATCGGTTGGCGATGATCGTTGCCGGTGCCGGCGTGCTGTGGCTGGCAGCCTGGGTCGATCCGGATGAGGCAAGTTATCAGCACGGTCCCTGGCAGTTCGCCTATCTGGTGATGGCCGCGCTGATGACGGTCGGAATCATTACCACGCTGCTGGTTGGCGAGCCGGATCCGCCGCAGCGGCCGGCTGCCGACGCCACCCATGAGCCGGCGTTGCTGCGCCGCCTGCCAGGCTGGCTGTTGCCGCCGGTGCGTTGGATCTGGTCGGCGGTACTCAGTCCATTCGTCGATTTCTTTGGCCGCTATGGCTTGCTTGCACTGCTGGTTCTGGCGCTGATAGCGACCTATCGCATCTCCGATATCGTTTTGGGGGTGATCGCCAATGTGTTCTACGTGGACATGGGCTTCAGCAAGACCGAGGTGGCCAATGTCACCAAGGTATTTGGCGTGGCCATGACCCTGCTGGGGGCCCTGATCGGCGGGGTGTTGGTGAACCGTCTTGGTGTGATGCGCATCCTGTTTACCGGTGCACTGCTGGCCGCCGCCACCAATCTGCTGTTTGCCATGTTGGCGCAGATCGGCGCGTCTGTGCCGATGCTGATCGGGGTGGTCGCGATGGATAATCTGTCCGGCGGGCTGGCGGCTGCGGCGTTCGTGGCCTATCTTTCGGCGCTGACCAATGTGCAATATTCGGCCACCCAATATGCCCTTTTCAGTTCGGTCATGCTGTTGCTGCCCAAATTTCTTGGCGGCTTTTCGGGAGTGATCGTGGACCGCATCGGCTACGAACAGTTCTTTACGCTGACCGCGCTGATGGGTCTACCGGTTCTGCTGCTAGTGTGGCTGGCTGGCCGCTACACGCAGCTGGACTCGCGCGAACCTGATGTCTGACGTCGATCTGCTCAGCGCCTTCATCGTCGGCCTGCTGGGCGGGGTTCATTGTGCGGGGATGTGCGGCGGCATCGTCGGTGCCTTGTCGTTCGGCTTGCCGGATTCAGGCCGCCGATGGTCGATACTGATCGCCTACAACGCCGGGAGGATCGGCAGTTATACACTTGCCGGTGCGCTGATGGGCGCGCTGGGCTTCTATTTCTCCGGCCTGCTGCCGGTGCAAACGGCGCAGCGTCTCCTGCTGACCCTTGCCGGCCTGTTCCTGATCCTGATGGGTTTGTATCTGGCGGGTTGGTGGAATGCCCTGTCGCGCGTCGAACGTTTCGGTGGTCTGCTGTGGCGCAGAATCGAGCCGTTGGGGCGGGGTTTGTTGCCGGTGCGCTCGGTGCACCAGGGCTTTGCGCTGGGCCTGCTTTGGGGTTGGCTGCCATGCGGACTCGTGTACAGCGCCCTGGTCTGGACGGTGGCGGCCGGCGGCGCATTGGAGGGGGCGTCGCTGATGCTCGCATTTGGGCTCGGAACGCTGCCGAATCTGCTACTAATGGGTGTCGCGGCCGCCCAACTCAATCGTTGGGTGAGGAACCCCGCGATCCGGGCGATCGCGGGTGCGCTGGTGATCCTGTTCGGTCTGATGTTGTTGTACGACGCCTGGCTGGGCTAAGGCCTCGACGCCCAACGGGCAGACGGGACAGTCAGTCCGTGTAGAACTCATGCCGCATATTTGCACGCAACGGATAGCGGCCGCCCTCGGGCATGATTTCGAAGTCGAAATTCAGGACTTCACGGTGGGCAACTGGAAAGTCGGCCAGGTAGTAAATCGCCTCCCCTTCGACGACCTCGCGCATCTCGATCGGACGGATCTGTCCGTAAAGTGTCCTCGCCACGGCCCTCACGTCTGCCTGTACAGGCGTTGCGCGCCCGTCCGGCTCGTCGCGCAGTACGCTGACATTCAACAGGGCGCGGGTCTTGCTACGCTGGATGCCGTAGGCATTGGCGACCTGCACCGGCAGGCTGTCTGTGGTCAATGCATTATGGTGAACGGTATAGCCGCCGGTATGGGTACTGTTCTCGGCGCCGGCAGACAGCGAAAGCGCCATCAGCAGGATACTCAGGGTCCTGGTCAGATGATTCATGGGTTCTCCTCCTGGTTGGGATCGTCCTGCGATTGCTCCCTTGTCCAGAATATAGACCAGATGCCCGGGCATCATGTTTCATCAGACAGCCGTGGACGGTCGGCATCTGCGGCTTGTTGGTGCATTTCAGCCTTCGACCGACAAACCGGGTAACTCCGGCAGCCGCTTTGGGCTGCTCACGCGGACTCGCTTCAGCGGGCTTGTCTGGCCGGCTTCTATCGTTACTGCCGAGCGCGCGACGCCGAACTGACTCGCCAGCCAGGCAGTCAGATGAGCATTCGCCTGGCCGTCGGCCGGGGGAGCGGTGATACGGACTCGTAGACGGTCGCCCCAAGGTTCGACGAAGGTGTCGCGGCTGGCGCGCGGCTGCAGCTTGAGACTGAGCAGCAGATCGTCGCCATCCCAGCGATACCAATTGCCCACGCCTAAATCATCCGGCTGATGAGTTCTTTGATTGGTGGCACCAGCAGCATCTCGAGGACGACCAGGCCGATCATCACGACCATCGGAGAAAGGTCCAGCCCACCCATGTCAGGCATGCGCCGGCGCACCGGGGCAAGCACGGGTTCTGTCAATCCATGGATCAGTTTGATCGCCGGATTGTAACTGCCAGGATTGACCCAGCTAATGATCACCTGGATCAGTATCGCGAACAGAAAGATGTTGATGATCAGTGAAATCATTTCCGGGATGGCCAGCAGCGCCGCGGCAGCCGGCTGGAAGCCGGCACCTGCCAGGCCGAGGATTGCCAGCTGCTCGATTGTTATCACCAGCCAAGCGAGCACCAGCGAGGCGAGATCCATGCCGGACACGCCGGGAATGACCCGCCGCAGCGGATTGAGCAGCGGTCGGGTTGCCTTGACAATGAACTGTGAGAGCGGATTGTAGAAATCGGCGCGCGTGAGCTGCAGCAGAAAGCGCAGCACCACCAGTGTCGCGTACAGGCCGAACAGCACTTGAACCAGGAATACCGCGGGTTGTGTCAGATATCCTTCGCCCATCATGCTGCTCCGAGATCTGCAGAGAGTTCGACGGAACGGTCGTGCGCAGCCTTCAGTGCGTGTGTGAACAGGTCGCGAATGCCGCCGTCTTCCAAGGTATTCACTGCGCGCTCGGTCGTGCCACCGGGTGAAGTGACGCGGACCCGTAAGGTCTCCGGCGGGTCACTGCTCTCCAGCGCCATGCGTGCCGCGCCGAAGGCGGTTTGCAGCGTCAAAAGGCGAGCGGTCTCGGCCGTCAGGCCCAATTCCCGGCCAGCATTTTCCATGGCCTCCATTACCAGGAACAGGTAGGCGGGGCCGCTGCCCGAGAGTGCCGTAACCGCATCCATCAGGGACTCGTTTTCGACCCATTGGGTGAGACCCACGGCGCGCATCAGGGACTCGGCCTGTTCGCGCTGACTGTCGGATACCTCGGGTGTCGCATACAGGACCGTGGCGCCGGACTGGATCACCGCGGGCGTATTGGGCATCGTCCTGACGATAGCTGTCCGGCCCCCGATCCAGGCCTGCAGGCTGTCACAACGGACCCCGGCTGCGATCGAGATGACCAGTGGTCGGTGTTCCCGGATGGGCTCCGCAATTTCCGTCACCACCTCGCGCAGCACCTGCGGTTTGACGGCGAGCACGACTATATCGGCGTCTGCGACGGCCTCTCTATTGTCCTGCAGCGTGCGGATGCCGGTCGCCGCACTGAGCGCCTGACACTTTTCGGCCGAGCAGTCGGTGGCGGTGAGACGCCCGGGTGGTATACCGTCGGCGAGTAGTCCACCGATCAGCGCGCCGGCCATGTTTCCGGCGCCAATAAACGCGATCTGGTCGCTCATTGCCTTCTTGCACCTGTCTTTTGAGCCATGCAGCGAAGTCTACCGGATGCACTGCCCGGCCGGTGCCGGATTTATCGCCCGACTCATAGGGCGCGTGCGCCGAAGATGTCCGTCCCGATGCGCACGATGGTTGCACCCTCTGCGATCGCATCCTCCATGTCGCCGCTCATCCCCATCGACAGCGTATCGAGCTCGAGGCCTTGCTCCTGCAGTTCGACCAATAGTGCGCGCAGGCGTGCAAAGACGCGGCGCTGGCTGTCGCGGCCGCTGTTCGGGTCGGGCATTGTCATCAATCCGCGTAACCGGAGGCCGGGCAGGCGATCGACCGCTTGCGCGAGTTCGGGCAAGGCATCAGGGGCGACGCCGCCCTTGCTGGCCTCACCACTGAGATTGACCTGGAGACAGACCTGGAGCGGTCGCAGCCCCTCGGGCCGGCGGTCGCTCAGACGCTCGGCATGCCGAAGCTGATCGAGGCCGTGCACCCAGGCGAAGTGACGACTGATCTCGGGGGCCTTGTTGCTTTGAAGGTGACCGATGAAATGCCATTCAATGTCGGTATCGGTCAGTTCTCTGATCTTCGGCAGTGCATCCTGCAGGTAGTTTTCGCCGAATCGGCGTTGTCCGGCTTGATAGGCTGCCAGCACATCGCTGGCGGGCTTGGTCTTGCTGACTGCCAGCAGTGTCACGTCTTCGGGGCGCCGTCCGCTTGCGATCGCGGCGGCACTCATACGGTCGTGGACCCTGGCCAAACGTTTGGGAATATCGTTCATTGGGGGGATATCATAGCGGATCGGCCCCGCGGCCTGTTTTGCCGGCCTTATCTCAACTCTCGGGCAAGGCTGTCGCTAACTATGATTGGTTAATACGCTCTCTCACCTAAATGCTGTTGCGGGAATCTTAAATGGACATTGCTGAGCTGCTAGCCTTTAGCGTCAAGCACAACGCCTCCGATTTGCACCTCTCTGCCGGTTTGCCGCCGATGATCCGCGTGGATGGTGACATCCGGCGGATCAACGTCCCGGTCCTGGACCACAAGACCGTTCATGAACTCGTCTATGACATCATGAACGATAAGCAGCGCAAGGACTACGAGGAGTTCTTCGAAGTCGATTTCTCGTTCGAGATACCTGGCTTGGCGCGGTTCCGCGTCAATGCGTTCAACCAGGATCGTGGCGCCGCAGCGGTGTTTCGTACCATTCCATCGAAGGTCCAAAGCCTGGAGGAGCTAAACTGCCCCTCGGTGTTCCGGGAAATCTGCGACAATCCCAGAGGCTTGGTGCTGGTGACCGGCCCGACCGGATCGGGCAAGTCGACGACACTCGCCGCAATGATGGACCACAAGAACGATACCGAGTATGGCCACATCCTCACGATCGAGGATCCGATCGAATTCGTTCATCAGAGCAAAAAATGCCTGATCAACCAGCGCGAGGTGCATCGCGACACACTCGGCTTTGCCGAGGCCTTGCGGTCTGCATTGCGCGAAGACCCCGACATCATATTGGTCGGTGAACTGCGCGATCTTGAGACGATTCGGCTAGCCATGACCGCGGCTGAGACTGGACACCTGGTGTTCGGCACACTGCATACAAGTTCCGCCGCCAAGACCATCGACCGCATCGTCGATGTATTCCCGGCCGGCGAAAAGGCGATGGTTCGCTCGATGTTATCGGAGTCTCTGCGCGCAGTCATTTCGCAGACCCTGCTGAAACGCATCGGCGGCGGTCGGGTCGCCTGCCACGAAATCATGATCGGCACTCCCGCCATCCGTAACCTGATTCGCGAGGACAAGGTTGCCCAGATGTACTCGGCAATCCAGACCGGCCAAGCCTTCGGTATGCAGACCCTGGATCAGGGCATGCAGGAAATGCTGCGCAAAGGCTTGATTTCGAAGCAGGATGCGATTTCTCGCGCCGTCAACAAGGATCTGTTCAACTAGCGGGCCATCAGGGGAGATGACGCGACTGTGGTCTCTTTGAGCGGCCGGAAACTGCCGCGTTAGCAGTGCGCGGCCGGGTTGCCGCCGCCCCATCGGGAGAAGTTTGCATGGATTTCAACGACATCCTCGAGGTGATGGTCCAGAAGAAGGCATCGGACCTGTTTGTCACGGCTGACATTCCACCGAGTATCAAAGTCCACGGACGGATCATGCCAGTGTCTAAGACGAGGCTCGATGCCGCCCAGACGCGCGAGCTGACACTGTCGCTCATGACGCCGGAGCAGCGTGACGAGTTCCTGCATACCAAAGAATGCAACTTCGCCTTCACTGCCAAGAACATAGGCCGTTTCAGAGTAAGCGCCTTTGTTCAGCGTGACGCCGTCGGCATGGTGCTGCGTCGTATCGAGACACATATTCCGACCTTCGAGGAGTTGGGTCTTCCTCATTCCCTGCAGGATCTGGCGATGACCAATCGCGGTATCGTGTTCTTCGTCGGGGCAACGGGCACGGGAAAATCCACCTCGCTGGCCGCGATGGTAGGTTACCGCAATCAGAACACCACGGGCCACATCATCAGCATCGAAGATCCGATCGAATTCCTGCACAACCACGCGGGCTGTATCGTGACGCAGCGCGAGGTCGGCATCGATACGGAATCTTACGAGGTCGCCCTGCGCAACACCCTGCGGCAGGCGCCCGACGTCATCCTGATCGGTGAAATTCGCACGCGCGAATCCATGGAGCATGCGATCACGTTCGCCGAGACCGGTCATCTGGTACTGACGACGCTGCATGCCAACAACGCCAACCAGGCACTCGACCGCATGCTGCATTTCTTCCCCGAAGATCAGCATGCGCAAGTCCTGATGGACCTCTCGCTCAACCTGCGAGGGATCGTCGCCCAGCAGTTGGTGCGTCGGCCAGACGGCAGCGGCAGGCGAGCAATCATGGAGATACTGCTGAATACCCCGCTGGTATCCGACCTGATTCTCAAAGGCGAAATACACAAGCTCAAGGAACTGATGAAGCGTTCGACTGAGCACGGCATGATCACCTTCGATCAAGCGTTGTACGATGCCTTCCAGCGCGGCGAGATCACGGAGGAAGACGCCTTGCATCACGCCGATTCGGCCAACGAGGTTCGTTTGATGATCAAGCTCGGCGATACTAGCCCGAATGCGCTGAATCGTGATGCCGGCAAGCTGGGATTCAGTGACTAGTGGGCCATGCGGGAAGTTCTGTAATGCTCAGAGCCGCGCTGTTGGGCCAAGGCAAGGCGCACGCCGAAGGGAATGGCAGGCCCTTTCCAAGGGGTGCAACACGGCATTGGCCCAACAGCGGGGCTCCCTGCGGGCCGGTGCACGAGTCCCATCGCCGGCGTTACGATCGCTTGAATTAGCATGGGCTAGTCCTGCGCTCACGTGCCTTGTCGATGAGACTCGTGAGTCGGCTGAGTGTTACAGAACTTCCCGCATGGCCCACTAGGGCCTATTAACAGGCTTAACAGCATCCGGATATTGATCGACGTAGGGTATTCCTTCACAGGACAAGGCGACGGCTATGGATGCGAATCAGTCGATGCTGTACAGCGACGGAATATCGCTGGATCGGTTGTAGTCGCCCGTTGTTGCTGATTTGTCTTGCGCCAAACCGATCGCGCCAGATGTGCTCGTCGAGAAGGTTCGGAACTCGATTGGCTTAGCTCAGCGGCGCCTGCGGTGCATTCGTTCGTGCACTGATCCGTTTGCCGCGCGGAGACCTGGAATGACCCCGGCTCAAAAAACGCTGTAGCCGTCGAACACGGGTCCATCGACGCAGACGCGCTTCATCGCCGGTCCCTCCGGCGTGTTCACTTCGACCACGCAGCCCGCGCAACCGCCAACTGCACAGGCCATGAATTCCTCCAGAGAGACCTGCACTGGCAAGCCATAATCTCGCGCCAGGTCGACTACCGCCTCGAGCATCGGGTGCGGTCCACAGGCATACACGCCGACCTCGGCGAGTTGCTGGCTGCTCAGCCCGTCCAGCCAGCAGCGGCCCAGATCGGTGACATAACCATGATGGCATCCTGCATAGCCCTGCAGGCTGGTCAGTCGGCTGGGAACGCCCCAGTCTTCGAGTAGCGGCACCGCCGCGATGACGCCCTCGGGAATTCCGGGCAGCAGGAACTGCGATGGTCTGGACGCGAAAGGGAAGGGCACCTCAGACCCGAGCACCACGAAGGGTTGCCGGTCGGTATCCTTGATGGACTCGGCGATAAAGACCATCGGAGGCATGCCGACACCCCCACCGATCAGCAGTGGGCGTTTATCCTTGACCTCGAATGGCACCCCGATCGGTCCGAGCAGGCTGACACGCTCCCCCGTCTGACGCGCCGCCAGCAGCCTGGTGCCATCGCCGACCACCTTGTACAGAAAATCCACCCAGCCGCCGCTCGGGGACGCGCGCATGATCGAGATCGGACGGCGCATCGGGCGTTGAGGGTCGATGGTGAGATGGGCAAACTGCCCGGGTCGTGCCCGTGCGGCGCAGCCCGGCGCCATCACCCGCATCACATACTGCTCGCCGGCAAATGCCTCTTGGCCGACGATCTCCGCTTCCTCGACCAGAATTGTCGAACGGTGAGTCTTGTCCATCAGTTATCGTCCGTCGCGCGGAAAACCACGCGACCGTTAAATATCGTATGGCTGATACGCCCGCCAAAATCCCAGCCGATGAAGGGTGTATTGTGTCCCTCGCTGCGCATCTGGCTCGCGTCCAGCGTCCAGCGCCGATCGGGGGCGAAAATACACACGTCGGCCGGAGAGCCGATGGCTAGCCTGCCATAGGGCAGACCGAGGATGTCGGCCGGTCCGCTGGTCACGCGGGTCAGTGCCGTTGGCAGGTCCAGACACCTTTCTTCTACCAGCCGCAAGGCCAGGCCGAGGAGCGTCTCCAGCCCGGAGATGCCGGGCTCGGATTCGGGGAACGGGCGTTGTTTTGCGTCCGGTTCGTGCGGCTGATGGTCCGAGCACACAGCCGCAATAGTGCCATCGGCCACCGCCTGCCGCAGCGCATCGCGATCGCTCAAGGTGCGAAACGGTGGCGATACATGGCACTCGGCATCGAATCCATCCACATCCATCTCGGTGAGGTGAAGCTGATGGGCGGCGACATCCGCCGTGACCGCGAGACCCGACGATTGCGCCTCACGGATCATGCGCACCGCCGTCTGAGTGGAAAGGTTGCGAAAATGCACCTTTGCCTGGGTGTGCTCAGCGAGCGCGAGGTCGCGCGCCACCGCGACGCTCTCTGCCGCCGAGGGAATCGACGGCAGTCCCAGACGCGTCGAGATGGCACCTTCGTGGACGCAGCCCCCGGCGCGAAGATGGCGATCCTCCGAGCGCAGGAAAACGGTGAGCCCAAAGGTTGCGGCGTACTCCAGGGCCCGGCGCTCGACCAGCGTCGAGGCGAGTGGAAAATGCGCGTTGCTTACCGCCACACAGCTGGCCTGTTTCAGTGCCGCCATCTCGGAGAGCTGCTCGCCTCTGAGCCCGCGAGTCAGGGCTCCGGTGGCGAGGACCCGGGTTTGGCCCAGCTTGCGCGCGATACGATGTATCAATTCCACCACGGCCGCATTGTCTATCACCGGGTTGGTGTCCGGTGTGCAAAGCAGGGTCGTGATGCCACCACGGGCAGCGGCGACCAGTTCGCTCGCCAGCGTCGCCTTGTGCTCATAGCCGGGTTCCCGCAGGCTGGCTGCAAGATCCACCAGCCCGGGGCAGACCACCTCGCCGCGGGCGTCGATCACTAGATCGGCGGCGAACTCGGCGGGGGCATCCCCTACCGCGACTACCACCTCATTGTCGATGTGCAGGTCGAGCTGATCGTCGATGCCATGTGCTGGGTCTATCAACCTGCCGTTGACGATGCTGATACTCATGTCTCTGTCCCGAGATCGGCCTGTGATTGCATCGCCATCGACATGACGGCCATACGCACCGCGATGCCATAGCTCACTTGCTGCAGGATGACTGAGCGCGGCCCGTCGGCAACCGCTGAGTCCATTTCGATTCCCCGGTTGATCGGCCCGGGATGCATCACAATGGCGTCTGGCCTGGCTTTTTCCAGGCGCTCGTCGGTCAAGCCGTACAGGCGGAAATACTCATGCTCGTTGGGCAGCAGGGCACCGTCCATGCGTTCGTTCTGCAAGCGCAGCATGATCACGACGTCGACGTCTTTTATGCCCTCGGATAGGTCATGGAATACATGCACGCCGAGCGCCCGCGCCTCGGTTGGCAGCAAGGTGCGAGGACCGACGATCCGCACCTCGCTGACCCCCAGCGTGTTGAGCGCCAGAATCTGCGAGCGAGCGACGCGTGAATGTAGAACATCGCCGACGATCGCCACCCGTAATGGCGTGAAGTCGCCCTTGTGTTTACGAATGGTGAACATGTCCAGCATGGCCTGGGTCGGGTGCGAGTGGCGACCGTCGCCGGCATTTATTACGCTGACCCTTGGTGACGCATGCTGTGCGATGAAGTGCGCCGCGCCCGACTGTGCATGGCGTACCACGAACATATCCGAATGCATCGCCTCGATGTTACGCAGTGTGTCCAGCAGGGTTTCACCCTTGGTGGTCGCCGAGGTATTGATGTTGAAATTGATCACATCCGCCGAGAGCAGTTTTGCTGCCAGCTCGAAGGTTGTTCGGGTGCGCGTGCTGTTCTCAAAAAACAGATTGGTGATGATCCGGCCGCGCAGCAGTGGGACCTTTTTCACCGGTCTGCCGGGTAGGGTGGCGAAGGATTCGGCAGTGTCGAGGATCTGCACCAGCAGCTCGCGGCTGAGTCCTTCGATGGTCAGGAAATGCCGCAGGCGGCCGTGTTCGTTGAGTTGCAGCTTGGACGATCGTGGGCTTGGCATGACGCAGTATTGTACAGCGCCGCTTATCGGCCTGTCCGCGGCCCGTGGAAAATCTCCAGGCTGAGCGGGTCCGGGCCACTGAGCTTAATGTGGTCGCTCAGGCCCAGCGGCGGGCTCAGTCCGATGACGTCCGGCTGGATCGGCAACTCACGGCCACTACGCTCGACTAACGCCACCAGTGTGATGCTGGCCGGCCGGCCGTAGTCGAATATCTCGTTCATCGCAGCACGGATCGTGCGCCCTGTATGCAGTACGTCGTCAACCAGGACAATGTTGCGGCCGTCGATGTCGAAATCGATTTTGGACGGCCGAACCTGGGGATTCACGCCAATCTGGGTGAAATCGTCGCGGTAGAAGCTGATGTCGAGCAGGCCACTGGGCTGGTCGAGTTCCAGTATCGCGTTCAGGTGCTCCGCAACCCAGGCGCCGCCGGTGTGTATACCGATCATGGCCGGCTCCTCGAGTCCTCGGTCGCGCAGTCGGTTCCGCAGGACGGTAGCCACCCCGCCGATCAGGTCGAGGATGGCCTCGTGCTTCATGAACTGTGTGCTTTCAGTCATTGAGCCAGGTTTCCAGAATCAGTTTGGCAGCATAGGAGTCTACCCTGGTCGGATCACTTCCGGCCTTTCGGCCCAGTGTGGCCCAGGCTTCCCGGCTGGTCAGTCGTTCGTCCGCCAGATGCACCGCGATGTTGAAGCGGCCGTGCAGTTGCCGCGCGAAGCGTTTCGCACCCGGGGCATTATTGGCCTCGCGGCCGGTCATCTCGAAAGGGTGGCCTACCACCAGGGCTTCAGGATGCCACTCTTCCAGCAGTTGCCCGATCCTTCGCCAGTCCGGTTTGCGGTTGACCATTCCCAGGGTTTCCAGGGGGGTGGCAGTGCCGGTAAGTGACTGTCCTACCGCCACGCCGATCTTATGTGTGCCGTAATCGAACGCCAAAAACACGCCCATCAGGCGTGTCCGGCCTCGCTGCTTAAAAGGTTGACGTCCACGCCGAGCAGACGCGCAGCGGCTTCCCAGCGTTGCTCGGGTGGAAGTTCGAACAGGATCGACTGGTCGGACGGACCGCTGAGCCAGGCATTCTCCTGCAGTTCGCGCTCGAGCTGCCCGGAACCCCAGCCTGCGTACCCGAGCGCGACCAGAGTCTGGCTGGGACCGCCGCCGTGCGCTATCGCCTCCAGAATGTCGCGCGAGGTGGTGATGCTGATATCCTCATTGACTGCCAGGGTGGAATCCCAGGGTTCGCCGCGAGTGTGCAGTACGAAGCCTCGCTCCTCTTCGACTGGCCCCCCCAGAAAGACCATCTGGTCGGCCGCCAGGTTGAGGCCCTCCTCGATCTCCATGTGCTGGAGAATATCGCCCAGACGCAGGTTCGTGGGCCGGTTCAGCACGATGCCCATAGCCCCGTGCTCGCCATGCTCACAGATGTAGGTGACCGTACGGGCAAAATTCGGGTCCTGCAGTGCCGGCATCGCGATCAGCAGCTGGTTTTTCAATGAGGCAAGCTCGCTCATGCCTCACAGTATCGTGCGCTCTGGCCGGTCCGGCAAGGGGGGTCATTTGGAGGAAAACAGGGTGTTTCCGTCGAGGAACTGCCAGGTGCGGGTGATGTCCAGGACGTCGACCTCTTGGCGTATCTCGGGCGGAAAGGGCGCAAAAGGCGCAGACATGCGCACGATTCTCACGGCGGCATCGTCCAGCATCTTGTGGCCGGAGGACCGCCGAATCTGGATGCGTTCGACGCTGCCGTCGGCTCGCACCGCGACGTGCATCAGCAGATTGCCGTATAGCTTGCGGCGTTTTGCCTCGTCCGGATAGTTCAGGTTGCCGATTTTCTCGACCTTGCTGCGCCAGGCCTCCAGGTAGGAGGCGTACAGGTATTCCTGGGTACTGGCATTGACGGCCTTGCGCCGCTCCTGACGGGAGGCTGAAAGTGTCCGCCGGTCGAGTTCGGCGGTCAGTCGGTCGATCTCCTGCTGCGTGCTGGCGAGCAACTGGTCCAGACGGGTGCGGGGCTGGGCCTTGACAGTGGGTTTGGGGGTTGGGGTCGCTTCCTTGTGCGGGGCCTCGGCGGTTGTGATGACCTCGGGCTTGGGAGTCGGTTCGGGCTCGGCGCTTCCGGATCGCTCAAGCTCCAGTGCCGGCTCGGGGATCGGGGTCGCATCCGGGTTGCCCAGCGGGCTGGTCCGCCGTTCCTTGACGGTTTCCTCGCCACCACCCTGCTGGCTCTGTTGAGCGAGGAAGTCCGGATCTTCAACGGGCTGCTTGGGTTTTGCCTTCGGCTGCACCAGCGTGATGTCCAGGGTGCGTTCAGGGGCTGGCGGTTTCTCCCGCGATAGGTCGAAACTGATTGCCAGCAGGATGAAGGCATGGAAGGCCAGCGCCACAACGAACGCGAACCCTAAGGCATCGTTGGAATGCTTGGTGACCAGATTGCCGGCGATTTCCACGGGTCGTTCGTTAAGTGAGAGGCTCGCTGATGATGACTTCGCGATTTCTGGCGTGCAGCTTAACACGGGCCTGCATTGCCGGGTTCATATGGACGCGGCCCTGGCTGTCGGTCAGCATTACATATCGGATGCCCATCCGCTTGGCCACCCGATGCCAATCCGCGGGTCCGGCAATGAACAGGGCGGTGGCGGCGGCATCAGCAGTGGTGGCATTAGGGTGCAACACCGTCACTGAGGTGGCACCTTCGGCTGGATAGCCGGTGCGCGGGTCGATGATGTCGTGATAAAGTTTGCCTTCCCAGGCAAAGCTGTGTTTATACACGGCCGCTGTAAAGGCCGCCTCGTTGCCATGAATCTGAAGCGTGGCCAGCACGCCACTACCCTCGGGGCCACGCACCGGCACGCTCCATGGGTGCCCATCGCGCGAGCCGATCGCGCGCAGGTTTCCCTCGGTGCTGAGGCTGGCATTGCTGACCTTCATTTCCTGTAATCGCGAGATCGCACGGTCGATCGCGAAACCCTTCTGGATCGCACGAAAATCGAGCTTCACGATCTGGTTGGACGAGGATATACGGAAACCTTCGATCTCTATGTCGCGCATCGAGGGTTTGGCGCCTACAACCTCATCGATCAAATCCTGAGAGGGTGGCCGAAGACAGCCCGCCGGTCTTCCCTGAAAGCCCCAAGCGCGGAAGAGGTGTCCGATCGCCGGGTTGAACAAGTCTTCGCTTTGTTCAGACAGCGTCTTCGAGATTCGCAGAAGCGGGAGCACCGACGGCGGCGCGGGAAACGGGCTGTTGCTCTCATTGAACAGGGTGTTCATTCGAGCCACCGGACCCGGCTTCCAGGCGTGCCATGCGCTTTCCATCATCCGCATATCGGATTCCAGCATGCTGGCGATCTCGACGGCACGCTGCCGGTTAACCCCGATCAGCGTGATCTCCATGGTGGTGTCGAATGCGGAAATCTTGCCTCGGGACACGGGGTCTCGCTGGCCACAGGCGCTAACCAGGATACTGGCGGCGATTACAAGTAGGGCGCCGCGAAGTCGCTGCGTTGCAGGCAATCTCATACTGCGAGTTTCTGCTCGATGCAATCCATTAAAGTGGCGCTGATGTTCAGGCCGTAAATCTGATCCAATTCGCGTATGCATGTCGGACTGGTCACGTTGACTTCGGTCAGGAAATCTCCGATGACATCCAGCCCTGCGAACAGGATACCTTCCTCACGCAGACGCGGGGCGACAGTCTCCACGATCTGGCGGTCTTTGTCACTCAAGGCGACGCCGACACCGCGGCCGCCGGCGGCCAGATTGCCGCGGGTTTCCCCTGCGCTCGGAATCCGCGCCAGCGCGTAGGGTACCGGATCGCCGTCTATCACGAGGATTCGTTTGTCGCCGTTTCGAATCTCCGGGATAAACCGCTGTGCCATGGTGTAGCACGTCTGGTGCGCGGTGAGTGTCTCAATGATGACGTTGCGGTTGGGGTCATCGGCGCGCACCCGAAAGATCGAGGCGCCGCCCATGCCGTCGAGTGGCTTCATGATGACGTCTTGCTGACGGTCGATGAAGGCGACGAATTCCGAGTGCCGGCTGCTCACCAGGGTAGGCGGGCAAACTTCTGGAAACCAGGCCGTGTAGAGCTTCTCGTTTGCATCTCGTAGAGCGCCCGGGCGGTTGACCACGAGGCTGCCGCGTGCAGCTGCCTGCTCAAGCAGATAGGTGGTGTGCACATACCGCATGTCGAACGGGGGATCCTTGCGCATCAGGATGACATCAAGCTCATCGAGCGGCTGGATACGCGATTCGCCAAGCGTAAACCAGCCGTCGGGGTCGTCTCGCACCTGAAGTGCGCTGACGTGGGCAATACAGCGTCCGTCACGCAAGGTCAGGTCGCCCTGTTCCATATACCAGATCGACCAGTCGCGTCGCTGCGCCTCGAGAAGCATTGCAAAGGTGCTGTCCTTCCGGATCTTTATCTTTGTGATGGGGTCCATTACGACGCCCAGTGAAATAGCCATTGCTCGCCCGTCTCCAAGAAGTTCATCGACCACTTCACATTTTTGCACTTCTGCCGACAGTTTTGTGGTCGATCAGTGAGAATTGTTACAGACCCCCTATGCGCTTGCCATCTTCTTCGAAAACCTTGCCACGCAGCCGTCCGTCCGGGCGCTGTGCCCGGGGCGAGGCGCGCCTCGGCAGACGGGTTGCCTGGCACGTGGTAGTTGCGCCATTCGGCAGCAGACCTTTCCCTGTTTTTTTGCGCCTGGTGTGCTGTGTGGTGCTCGCCGGGACCCTGTCTTCATCCGCCTTTGCGGCCGGGGATCCGTATCTTGAGATGCTTGACGAAGAAGTGACTAAGGTCGAGGCCGCTCTGACCGATACAGCGGATGATGGCGCGGCTTCGTCGGCGAACGCCGACTCTGCACAACCCGCGCAGCCGATGCCGTCACAGAAGCAGTTCGAGACGCTGCTTAGGCAACAGCAGGTGGGCACATACAGCTTTTACCGCAGGTTGCCCGAACGTAGTCGCCAAGAGGTTTTCGCAGATTACAGTGGTGGCGCCTCGATGGAAATGTTGCGCGAAAAGATTATAGAAAGGTACCTGCATCCGTGATGTCGAATAGTTGCTCTTATGCACTTTGCCGCAAGCAGCGCTTGCCAGTGGCCACTTTCGCGTGGCTGAGCTTGCTGGTGATTACGACTTGCCTGCCGTCGGGTTGGGTCAATGCCGCCGGTCAGCTCAAGGTTGGAGAAACCGAGCAGTTCATTCCGCTGGTCGAAGGTAAGCCTTACCTCCACGTAATCCACGAAGGCCGCTCTGTAAAGGTTCAGCGCGTCCAGGATCCCGATTATGAACTCAAGGGGTATTTTGCGAAGACTGTGCGCAAGTGCCCACCTTTTTGCATCCAGCCGGTCACGCCAGCAGCCGGTGTCTCTCCCATCACCGAGGTGGAGTTGTTCGACTTCATGGAAACCAAGTTGCGCGACGGCAGCGGCATGCTGATCGATGCACGCACAGAATCCTGGTTTCGCAAAGGAACGATTCCGGGCTCGGTGAACTATCCGTTCACCCTGTTCGGGAAAGGGGCGAATGACCCGGAACTGGTCGCGGTGCTCAAGGATCTGGGGGTCCGCGAGCGCGGCGAGGTTGGGACGATCGACGGCCTATTAGAGGACTGGGGCTGGTCGGACACCAACAATAAGACCAAGAACTGGGATTTTACAGCTGCCAAGGATCTGGTGGTCTGGTGCAATGGGCCGGCTTGCGGGCAGTCGCCCCGCGCAATTCGCGGCCTGAGGGATTTGGGTTATCCGGGTGACAAAATCAAGTACTACCGCGGCGGTATGCAGATGTGGCAGCTGTGGGGGCTGACCACTGTCTTGCCGAGCCAATGACCAAAGTGCTTCAGCATATACAGAGGGCAGCTTGTGAGTAGCGACGAGACAGTTGAAATCGGCGGATTGAGGGTCATGGTGATCGACGACAGCAAGACTATCCGCCGTACCGCAGAAACCTTGTTGAGCAAAGCGGGGTGCGAAGTGTTGACCGCGACGGATGGTTTCGAAGCACTTTCGATCATTGCCGACAGTCACCCAGACCTGATTTTTGTCGACATCATGATGCCGCGTCTCGATGGCTATCAGACCTGCGCTCTGATTAAACACAACGAGCTGTACCGGGACATCCCGGTCATCATGTTGTCCAGCAAGGATGGCCTGTTCGACCGGGCGCGCGGCCGAATCGTTGGTTCCGAGCAGTATCTGACCAAGCCATTTACCCGTGACGAGCTGCTCGGTGCGATAAAGAGACATGCTGCCAAGGCTGCTTGACAGTTTCCAATCCGCTGACCTGACTGACTGATACCCATGGCAAAAATTCTGATTGTCGACGATTCGCCAACCGAACTGCACGTGCTCACGAAGATTCTGAAGCAAGCGGGTCATGAAGCGGTGACCGCCTCCGACGGTGAGGCCGGTATCGCCACCGCAAAGCAAGCATGCCCTGATGCCATACTGATGGACGTGGTCATGCCAGGGATCAATGGATTTCAGGCCACGCGAAAACTGAGCCGTGACCCAAAGACGCAACACATCCCGGTCCTGATGGTTACCACCAAGGATCAGGAAACCGATCGTGAATGGGGTCTGCGCCAAGGGGCCAAAGGCTACCTGGTCAAGCCGGTCCAGGGCCCTGACCTTCTGGAGAAGCTCAACGAGCTGCTCGATTGACTGCCATGCTTGAGCTCGCAGAAAACAGATTGCCGGTTACCGACGCATTGGGTGTGCTCGCGGAAATCGAGAGGTGCGGCCTGGAGGCTGCACAGCGCCTTCCGGAATCGGCCCCGGTGACCGACATCTGGGATGGCCTGGTTTTCAGCGTTGCCGGGGTGCGGGTTGCCGTCGCGATGAAAGAGGTCAATGAGATGTTGCCCTATCAGGAGCGGATTACCCGGGTCCCCGGCTCGAAGCCCTGGGTGCTCGGACTGGCCAATGTGCGCAGCAGCCTTCTACCAGTGGTCGATCTACAGGTCTTCCTGGGGGGCAAGGCCGTCGTGCCATCCAAGGCCAGTCGAATTCTGGTCTTGCGATTGCGCGAACTGGTCGTCGGCCTACTCGTGCCTTCGGTCCAGGGAATGCGGCACTTCAACAAGGCAGACCGTCTGGCCAATGCGCGCATGAAGGGGGCGATTGGCGCCTATGTCTATGAAGCTTTCACCGTAGGCGAAGAGGTGTGTCCGGTGGTCAGTATGCAGGCGCTGGCAGCCGATTCCGAATTCCGATCGGCTGCCACGTACGGCCAAGAGGTGACCGGCCGGTAAGTCGGGCGAACCTTTTCGACACTTTGCAAGTTGCTACACACAGGGGCTGGCCAGATACGCGCCAACTGTCGCAGGAAACGAGAATATGAAGAGTAAGGTAAAAATGAGAGCCGGCGGCAACCGCACGATACCCTGGCTTGCCGCGCTGGTGCTGGTCACGGTCATTACGGCGATCGTCGCATTCGCCTACCTCTCTCGGGTCGAGAAGCATGGTGAAGGCTATGTTGCGAGGGTCAATGAACAACAGGTGCTAAGTCAGAAAGTTGCGAAATATGCACTCGAGGCATCGGCAGGTGATCAAGCATCTTTCGGCTTGTTGCTGGTGGGAAGAGATCGCTTCATGACTTTGATGGACGAACTAAAGCATGGTGCGGCAGACGCAGGGTTGCCGCCATCGCCTGAATCCGTGCAAGACCCTCTGCGCGAAGTCGAAAATCGTTGGCTGGCTTTGCGGGCCTATGTCGACGAGATTCTGCTCAATCAGAGTCCGATACTGTCGATCCGCGATTATGTGGAAAGTATCAATAACTCCATCCCCGCCCTGCAGAGTGTGTCAGAGGACGTGGTGCGCATTCTGGTCGAGAACAAGGCAGAGCAGCAGCAGGTTTATGTGGCATCGCGCCAGTTGATGCTGGCACAGCGGCTGCGTGACAACGTTAGCCGCGTGCTGGCTGGCGGGACACAAACCGCAGCAGCCATCGACCAGTTCAGTCAGGATGCCGAGCGATTCAGGCGAGTGCTCAACGGCATGCTGACTGGCGATACCGGGCTCAACGTGGAGAAAATGACAAATGAAGAGGCCGAGGCAAAACTGACCGAGGCGGCGAAGTTGTTCCGCTCGATCAACACCCAGGTGGCGGAGATCATCGAGACCGCGCCAAACATCCTGCCGGCATTAGAGGCAACCGAAGAGGTTGCACCAGCCTCCGACGCGCTCGAAGCGGCCACCGCCAAACTGGCGGAGGCTTACCAGGAGGGTGGGCATATCACCGGGCTCGGACCAATACGTATCGGACCGATGCTGGTATCAGTCCTTGGCGTGCTGGCCGCGCTCTTCTTACTGCTACTTGGTTTGGCACTGCTTCGTGACGCACGCGCACGGGCGCAGCAGGCCGACCAGCAGAACCTGCGGAACCAGGCAGCCATACGTCGCCTGCTCGACGAGATGGTTGACCTGTCCGACGGCGATCTGACCATCGAAGCGACGGTGACCGAGGATATTACCGGGGCCATCGCAGACTCGGTCAATCAAGCAGTCGAGGAAATGCGCAACCTGGTGACCACGATTAACGAGACATCGGTGCGGGTTTCCGCGTCGGCACAGGAGACACGGGGAACCGCGCTTCGCCTCGAGGAGTCTTCGGACCACCAGCGCAACCAGATCGAGAAGGCCTCCGGCACGGTGCGTACGATGGCGCAGGCCATGAGCGATATGGCCGATGAAGCGAGCAAGTCGGCGGCGATTGCCCAGCAATCGGTCGAAATAGCGGCCGCTGGTGGCGGCACCGTACGGCGCACCATCTCTGGTATGGACAATATCCGGGAGCAGATCCAGGAAACCTCGAAAAGGATAAAGCGCCTCGGTGAGAGTTCGCAGGAGATCGGCAACATCGTGGAGCTGATCGAAGACATCGCTGACCAGACAAACATCTTGGCACTGAATGCTGCGATGCAGGCGGCGATGGCGGGCGAGGCCGGACGTGGTTTTGCCGTCGTTGCCGACGAGGTGCAGCGGCTTGCCGAGCGCTCGGCCAATGCAACCAAGCAGATCGACGCACTGGTCAAAACGATTCAGGCCGATACCAATGAGGCTGTCAGCTCCATGGAGTCGAGTACCTCTGAGGTCGTCGGTGGGGCAAAGCTGGCGGAAGACGCCGGCGAAGCCCTACAGCGTATCGAGCAGGTTTCAGAAGAAATCGCCAGTGCAACCCAAACCATCGCGTCTCGCCTGCAGCTGCATTCGCAGGAAGTCGGTTCGATTAATGACACGATGAACGTCATTCAGCATATCACCAGCCAAACCTCGGAAGGCACCGAGCAAACCACGCAGTCGATCGAAACCTTGGCCAAGATGGCCGAGCAGCTCCGACAGACCGTGGCACGCTTTAAGCTGCCCGACGACGATGCCGTGGCTGGCTGAAAAAGGACGCAACGCAAATGCTGCCAGAAATGTCACAGGATCGAAGCGCGCTGCGATGGATTCGCGGCGAATTGGACCAGACGCTGCGCGAGACACGCGCTGCCCTGGAGGATTTCGTTGATGGCGAGCCTGGTCGACTAGATCAGTGTGTCGAACAATTGCACCATGTGCATGGTGCGCTCGAGATGGCGCAGGTCTATGGCGCGGCAATGTTGGCCGACGAAATGGAGCAGCTGGCACTGGTCCTTTCGCAGGGGCAGGCGAAGCAGGTTGAGCCGGCAGCTGAAGCCCTGATGCTCGGAGTCGTCCAACTCCCGGCCTATCTGGAAAAGGTCGAGGGGGGCGGTGCCGACATCCCGCTCGTGCTCTTGCCTCTGATGAACGACCTGCGTGCCGCGCGTGAAGCGCCGCTGGTCACGGAAACGTCGCTGTTCGCGCCGAAGCTGGATACCGTGATTGCAGCCGAAACCGTCCGTCCCGGCTCTGGCAACCGGGAATTGCCAGATCTGATTCACCAGCATCGCAGCCATTTTCATCGGGCGTTGCTCCATTGGATTCGGGGCCGTGACGTGACGGTCTCGCTCGGCCAGATTCGCGATGTGCTGGATTTGCTTAACAGCGCGGCCGGCACAGCGAGGTTGCGTCGCCTGCTGGATGCGGCCGAGGCTCTCGCGGCGGCGCTCCTGGACGATGACGAGGCGCCCGGGCTGGCAGTCAAGCCGTTGTTCGGAAAGCTCGACCGTGTATTCAAACAGGTGATCGATCAGGGAGAGGAGTCGGCAATGCTGGACTTCCCGGTCGACCTGCTGAAGAACCTGCTTTACTACGTAGCACGTTCCAGTTCCAACGACCCAGCCGTCATGGCCGTCAAGCGCGCTGCGGACTTGGTCAATACCTTCCCGGAGCAATCGAACGATAGTGCTGGCTTGGGTTCCCTCGGTGCGCCTGACCGCGAATTGTTTCAGGCGGTCGGGGATGCGCTGGCACAGGATCTGCGTGACGTAAAAGACCAACTGGATCTGTTCATCCGCAGTGACCGTAGCCAACTCGATCGGCTGACCGCGCTTGCAGATCCGATCCAGCGCATCGGCGACACCCTTGGCATGGTCGGTCGTGGTGATCTGCGTACCCGCCTAAAGCATCGCTGTGAGGAGCTGCGTGAGTTGGAGGCATCTGCTCAGTGGCCGACTGACGAGCGATTGATGGTACTGGCCGCCGATCTGTTGTCCGTGGAGTCGTCCTTGTCCAGCCTGGCCTCTGGACATGACCCGGACCAGATGTCTGACGCCGTTGCTGACGGGGAGGTGTCTCAATCTCTGTCGGAAGGCGAGCTGCAGCAGCATGTGCGCTCCGCGATCGACGAGGCGCTGGTAGAGCTGGCCAAGACCAAAGACGCAATACTGGAGTATCTCGACAGTCCGGCCGACGCCGGGTTGCTGGCAGAGGTGCCAGCGCATCTGCAGATGGTGGCGGGTGTCCTGCAGATGCTGGAGCTGCCCGAGGCAGGAAAGCTGCTGCATGATCTCAGGCCGTATATCGAGAATCTGTCAGGTGGCTCGGGCCCGACACCCGATGCGGAACAGCGCGATGCCGTGGCGGACGTGGTTATCAGCGCCGAGCTTTACATGCAGTCAGCGATCGAGCCGGGTAGCGACAGATCCAGGCTGCTGAGCTACGCCGAGGCCGCACTGCAGCGGCTGGGACTACGGGGTGTGGCAGGCGATCACAGCAGCGCCGAACAAGAATCCACAGCAGAGACCATCGAATCGGCGGCCGTACCCGCAGAGATCGAGGCACAGGCTGTGCCATTGGCGAAGGCGGATGGTGCGACAGAGGCCGCCGCGGTAGCGGAACAGGAACCCGACGGCACCTCAGAGCCGGAGCCGTCGAGCCCTTCTGCTGCCGAAGCGGCACAGGACGACTTGATCGATGACGAGATCCTGGAGATCTTTATCGAAGAGGCTCAAGAAGAGCTGGAGTCGATTCAGCGCCAGTATCCGCAGTGGCGCGACAATCCCGAGGACGAAGAGGCGCTTCTCACGATGCGCCGCGCCTTCCACACGCTCAAGGGCAGCGGCAGGATTGTCGGTGCGAGCAATATCGGTGAATTTGCATGGGCGATCGAGAACCTTCTGAACCGAGTGATTGACGGTACAACACCGTCATCGCCACAACTGCTCGAGTTGATGGAAGACGTACTGTCCGTGCTGCCGGTGCTGGTGGACGAGAGTGGTCGGCTCGGTACCGAGGGCACCGACGTATCGATGCTTTCGGAACGCGCCTTTGCACTCGCGTCCGGCGCCGCTGCGCCGGAGTCGAGTGGGCAATCCGTTTCCGAGAGGGCGACCGAATCGGAACAAAGGAGCGAAGCTGTCCCGACGCTGTCTGATGACGACGGGGTGGAGTTGCCGGCGGGCGAGGGGGAAACGCTCGATGCGCCCTCTATGGACGAGATGACAGACGCATCTCTGTCGCTTCAGGCGACGTCTGAAATCGAACAGGACCCGGCCGAATCGATGCAACAGGGCGAGCCTGTGGCCCTGGAAAGCAGCCCGCCGGCCTTCGACCTGGAGTCCGCTGACGCTGAGGTCGTCGCGGAAGTCACGGTCTCGGAGGACCTCTACGCGCCACTCGAATCGGTGGAAGGCGAAGCGGCTTCCGGTGACGGCGGTTCAGGGCATGGCGCTCAACCGGTTGCTTTGGCTGGGCAACAAACCGTAGCGGATGCGACGGACGAGCAGCTCGGAGCGCTGCCGGCTGCAGAGGATTTCGTCGATGAGTCGATACTGACGGCGGCCGAGGCGCAGGATTCCCAACTCACCGAGTTGGATTCGTCTTCGATGGGCAGCGCCGACTCGACCTTGAATGCTGTATTCCTCAATGAATCACAGGGACATCTGAATGTGTTGCACGAGTTCATCGCTCGCTGCCATGAGCATTCGGAAGATTGCCGTTTCGACGAGGCGGTGCGGCGGGCAATGCACACGCTGCATGGCAGTTCGCGTGCTGCGGGTATCTCATCAATGGCCGAATTGGCAGCGGCCCTGGAAGACCTGTGCAATGTCATGCATGGGCTGGGTCAGGGTCCCGATGTGGCCATGCTGGCGATGCTCGAGCAAAGCCATGGGATGCTGTCGGATATGGCGGCGTCGATCGAGACACCGCAGCATGAGGTTCATGGCTGGGAGGCGCTGCGTGAAGAGATCAGGGAGGTGGTTGAGCAATTGACGCATCAGGCGCCTGTGGCCGAGGAGGGGGCCGACAGCGATCAAGTGGACTTGGACCCCGAGCTGCTGGAAATCTTTCTCGATGAGGCCAAGGAGCTGCTCGAATCGCTCGAGTCTGAACTCTCGGACTGGCAGCATGCAGTCGACGATCGGCAGCTGGTCGCACAGTTGCAGCGTACCCTGCATACGATGAAGGGTGGTGCGCGCGTCGCAGGCGTCATGGCGGTTGGGGATCTCAGCCATGCGATGGAGTCGGTCTTTGAGCGTGTCGTAGAAAAGGGGCTTGACGATAGTGAGCGCCTGAAGGGCTTGGTCCGACACGCGGCAGATACCCTTGCCCAGGATATCGATCAGGTGATGCGCGGTGCCTTGCCGGTGCCGGATGAGGCCATGATCGAGCGCCTGGAGGCTGCCGCTCATGGTCGCGAATGGCAGGATATTGCTTCGATTTCGACCGAGACGGCGATTAGGTCGGCTCATCCGGCGCAGGAGACGACAATGTCGAGCGGCGCAGATGCCGTCCTTGCATTGGCTCAGGCTCCAGAGATCGAGGAGGATGAACCCGAACCAGTAACCCTCAGCGCGAGTGCCCCGGACTCTGAATTGCTCACTGATTCGCATTTGTTGACAGATTCCGAGCTGCTGGCCGACTCGGCTTTGCTGACGGATGATGTGCTAGGCGAGCAGATCGGCCCTATCGATGCAGTGGTCGACAATGATGCGACCTTGGTGCAGTTCCCGGGTGCCAGGCAGGATTCAGAGGGCGACGGGTTTGTGCCACGTGCGCCGCTGCCGGAGGAATTGCCAGCTACGACTGGTGGCGGCGAGCGGGTACGTGTTGCGTCCGATGCCTTGGACCATATGGTTAACAACGCCGGTGAAGTTAGCATCTATCGTGCGCGCATTGAGCAGCAGAATAGCAGTATTGCATTCAACCTCGGCGAACTCAGCCAGACTATCGACCGGCTGCGTGGCCAGCTACGTAACCTGGAATTGGAGACAGAGGCGCAGATACTGTCTCGCCACGAGCGGGAAGGCGAGGCGCAAGCCGATTTCGATCCGCTCGAGCTGGACCGCTATTCGGTAATGCAGCAATTGTCGCGGGCGTTGTCCGAGACAGTCGAGGACCTCTCCAACCTGGGTCTTTCGCTGCATGATCTCAGTCGCGACACGGATACGCTGCTGCTGCAGCAGGCGCGAGTCACGACTGATCTGCAGGATGCCCTGCTGCGCACCCGTATGGTCAAGTTCTCCAGCCGAGTTCCTCGTCTGGAACGCGTAGTCCGCCAGACCGCCCACGGCCTGGGCAAGAAGGCCAACGTCGATGTGACCGGCGGCGAAGAGGATATGGACCGCGCCATTCTCGAGCGCATGATGAGCCCGCTGGAGCATCTGCTCAGAAATGCCGTTTCGCACGGCATAGAAGATGTCGGGACAAGAGAGGACAGCGGAAAATCCTCGCATGGGCTGATTTCACTAAGGTTGGCTCGCGAGGGCACCGATGTGGTGCTGACCCTCTCGGACGATGGCGCGGGTCTGGACCGCGAGCGCATCCGAGCGAAGGCGGTTGAGCGCGGATTGCTCGATGTGGATGCCATCATCGATGATGAAGATCTTTATCAGCTGATTCTGCAACCAGGTTTCTCTACTGCGCAGGAGCTTTCGCAGGTATCCGGGCGCGGCGTCGGAATGGATGTCGTGCTGACCGAAGTCAAGCAACTCGGTGGCACGTTGGAGATCGAATCGCAGCAGGGGCATGGCACGAGTTTCACGATTCGACTGCCGTTCACCCTGGCGATTACCGACGCCTTGCTGGTCACGCTAGGTGAGGACATTTACGCAGTACCGCACAGCAGCATGGATGGAGTCGCACGTATCTCGGTGGATGATTTGCGTGCCATCTATTCCGGTGAGAAGGAGAAATTCGAGTACGGTGGACGGGACTACAGTGTGCGCTATCTTGGCGACATGCTCGGCACGCAGCCGCCGCACATTGTCGAGGGAACGCGCTGGCTTGCTCTGCTGCTGGTGCGCTCGGGCGAGCATCGTGTCGCGATCCAGATCGACGGTCTACTCGGCAACCGCCAGATCGTGGTCAAGTCGATCGGTGCCCAGCTGAGCACTGTGCGCTGGTTCACCGGCGGCACCATACTCGCGGATGGTCAGATTGCCTTGATTCTGGACACCAACAGCCTGGTGCGAATGGACAGCACACAGCCGCCGGTGACACGATTCGAAGCGATCGAGCCGGTCAACAAGGGTGTTTCGGTGATGGTCGTCGATGACTCAATCACCGTACGCAAGGTCACCAGCCGCTTGCTCGAGCGACACAACATGCAGGTACTCACGGCGAAGGACGGGGTGGATGCGGTGACACTCTTGCAGGAGCACCAGCCGGACGTGATGCTGCTCGATATCGAGATGCCGCGTATGGATGGCTATGAGCTGGCACGTCACATGCGCAGCACGCCGGAACTCAGCGCTATTCCGATCATCATGATCACGTCGCGGACGGGCGACAAGCACCGCAATCGTGCGCTGGAGCTGGGTGTCAAAAGATATCTTGGCAAGCCTTACCAGGAGGCCGAGCTGCTCGAAAACATCTATACGGTTCTGGCGGATATCGCACTGTGAGTCAGGCTGGCGGCGAGATTCGCTGTATGCTGCTGCCGCTGCGAGAGGGACGGCTGCTGTTACCCAATGCGGTGGTGGCAGAGATCATCGGCTACCGCACGCCGGACCCGTTGGCGCACAAGGCAACGTGGCTGCAGGGCCGCGTCAATTGGCATCAACGCAGCATTATGGTGATTGATTTTGAACGCATGCTCGGACGTCCCGATGTTGGCTCCGGTGTCCGTCAGCGTATCGCCGTGTGCTATGCATTGAATCCTGACGAGGGTTGGCCGTTGTTGGGCCTGGTGGCGC
The DNA here is from genome assembly GCA_963808165.1 of uncultured Gammaproteobacteria bacterium. GTDB lineage: Bacteria > Pseudomonadota > Gammaproteobacteria > Chromatiales > Chromatiaceae > Thiosocius. Next base: position 280,321 of record CAWEET010000005.1, read on the forward strand.
AGGGTATCCCGCGCCTGCTGCGGGTCAATCGCGACGTGATCGAATCGGCGCGCAGTGGCCCGGCTGGCGATTCACCGATACGCATGACACTGTGGGTATCGGGTGAAGAACTGATGGTGCCGGACATAGACTATCTCCAGGCACGCCTGCCGACACTTTGAACAGCGCGGCTACCGCATCAGCGCAAATCTCCCCATAGCACCTGAATCGCGGCCAAGGCGGCCAACGGTGCGGTCTCGGTCCGCAGCACGCGCGGCCCCAGCCTGACGGCGGTGAACCCGGCTGCGGTTGCCTGCCGGCGTTCCGCCTGGCTCAACCCACCTTCGGGGCCGACGAGCAGGTTCAACGACATACCGGGATGCGGCAGGTCAGGCAGGGTGCGCGTCACTCTATGGTCCAATATGAGGCCGTTGCGGTGCGCGACAAGCCAGTCGGGCAGCGCCGCGGGCGAATGCAAGGTAGGTATCAAGCTGCGTCCACTCTGCTCGCAGGCGCTGAGCAGTACGCCCTGCCAATGCGACATGCGTTTTTCCCGGCGGTCTGACCGAAACTGGACCAGGCTTCGCTCCGTCAGCAGCGGAGTGATCGCCGTGACGCCGAGTTCAACCGATTTCTGGATGACGAAATCCATGCGTTCGCCACGTGATACGCCAATACCCAGATGGAGTTGCAGGTCTGTCGGTTGCTCCTGTCGCGCCAAACCTGCGATGCGCGCGGTGCAGGCTTTACGATCGCAACGTGTCAGCTCGGCCTGGAAATCGCCGCCGCTGCCGTCGAACAGGACAATCTTGTCTCCGCTGCGCAGCCGCAGCACCTGGCTCAGGTAGTGAGCTGAACGCTGCTCCAGGTTGACGGTTGCACCCGCCGCGAGTGCCTGCTGGGTGAATATTCGCGAGACGCGCATGCTATACGTTCACTCAATCGCTACATGCTTGTGCTCAGGGGCACCATTGCCAAGTCGTCAGGGGTGGCCGCCGAGGCCGAGGTTGTCCCAGATCGATAAAGTTGGCTCGGCCTGGTTCATGGTGTAGAAATGCAGCCCCGGCGCACCCATGTCCAGTAGCTGCCGGCACAGTCTGCTTACCGCCTCGACGCCGAGTTTCCTGATGCTATCGATGTCGTCGCCGTAGCCCTCGAGCCGTTTGCGCAGCCAGCGCGGGATTTCGGCGCCACAAGCGTCGGAAAATCGCACCAGGCTGCTGAAGTTGGTGATCGGCATGATGCCCGGTACCACCGGAATCTGGATGTTCCGTTTCGCGCAGGCATCCATGAAGCTCGCGTACGCGTCGGCATTGTAGAAGTACTGCGTAATGGCCGCATCTGCGCCAGCTGCCACCTTGCGCTGGAAGTTGTCCAGGTCGCGCTCGAAACCGGGAGCCTGTGGGTGCATCTCCGGATAGGCTGCGACTTCGATGCGGAATCGGCCGGGGAAGCGGTCGCATATCAATGCCACGAGCTCGTTCGCGTAATTGAGTTCGCCCATCGACCCGGCTCCCGATCCCGAGGGGAGGTCGCCGCGCAATGCGACGATGCGCCTGATTCCCTGGGATTCATAGCGCTCGAGGATCTCGGTTATCTGCTCGCTTGTGCTCCCCATGCACGAAAGATGTGGCGCCACCTCGATACCTTGATCCAGGATCCAGTCGACCGTCGCGAACGTCTTGTCCTGCGTCGAGCCGCCGGCGCCATAGGTGACGGAAAAGTATTCCGGCTGACGCGCATTGAGCAAGCCAATGGCTTCGCGCATCTTGGCGATACCCTTTTCCGTCTTGGCTGGGAACAGTTCGAAGCTGAAGGTCTTGGGATTATCGCTCATTGGGTGTCATCGCAGGCTGTGCTCTGAGACCGGCGCAGAGGCCGTCAGGGCGGATTTTGGGATCCGCACCGAAGCCTCGGCGCCGTCGTACGTTTCGTGCACTCAGTGGTGGTCAGTAACGATAATGCTCCGGCTTGTACGGCCCTTCCACCGGCACACCGATGTAATCGGCCTGATCTTGCGTCAGTCTGGTAAGTTTCGCGCCGATCTTGTCCAGATGCAGCCGAGCCACCTCTTCATCGAGGTGCTTCGGCAGTATATAGACCCCAATCGGGTACTCGTCGGGTTTCGTGAAGATCTCCATCTGCGCCAGCACCTGGTTGGTGAAAGAATTCGACATCACGAAGCTGGGGTGGCCGGTGGCGCATCCAAGGTTGACCAAGCGGCCCTCGGCCAACAGGGTGATGCGATGACCGTCCGGAAAGACGATCTGATCGACCTGCGGTTTTACATTCACCCATTCATGCTGCTTGAGTTTGTCGACCTGAATTTCATTGTCGAAGTGGCCGATGTTGCACACGATGGCCTCATCCTTCATGCCGGCCATATGGGCATAGGTGATGATGTCTTTGTTACCGGTCGTGGTCACGTAAATGTCGACGACTGGCAGCGCATCCTCGATCGTCACCACGCGGTAACCTTCCATTGCAGCCTGCAACGCACAGATCGGATCGATCTCGGTGACCCAGACGGTGGCGCCCAGGCCGCGCAATGACTGCGCCGAGCCCTTTCCGACGTCTCCGTAGCCGCAGACCAAGGCAACCTTGCCGGCGACCATCACGTCGGTGGCGCGCTTGATCCCGTCGACCAGTGACTCACGACAGCCGTAAAGGTTGTCGAACTTCGACTTGGTGACGGAATCGTTGACATTGATCGCCGGGAACAGCAGTTCACCGCTCTTGAACATTTCGTATAGGCGGTGCACCCCGGTCGTGGTCTCCTCGGTAACACCCTTGATGCCCCTGCCGATCCGGGTCCACTTATCGGGGTCGTTGGCCAATGAGCGCTGCAAGGTCGCAACGATGACCTTCCACTCCTCTGGATCGTCCGCCTTTGCATCGGGCACGGAGCCCGCTTTTTCACAGGCGGTTCCCTTGTGCACCAGCAGGGTGGCGTCGCCCCCGTCATCCAGAATCATATTGGGGCCGTCGCCGTTCGGCCAGGTCAGCACTTGCTCGGTGCACCACCAGTATTCTTCCAATGTCTCGCCTTTCCACGCGTACACAGGGATACCGGCGGCTGCTATCGCGGCAGCGGCATGGTCTTGCGTCGAGAAAATGTTGCAGGAGCACCAACGAACCTCGGCGCCGAGTTCGACCAGGGTCTCGATCAGCACGGCCGTCTGGATGGTCATGTGCAGCGAGCCGGTGATGCGGGCCCCAGACAGGGGTTTGTCACCGCCATACTTCCGGCGCAGGGCCATCAGGCCGGGCATCTCGGTTTCTGCGATGCGCATCTCTTTGCGGCCCCAGTCGGCAAGCGCTAGATCCGCGACCTTGTAATCGGTGAACTCACTCATGGTTTGTTGACTCCTGATCAAAAATCGTGAGTGAGCGCCGTTTTGCAAAGCCGTATCCAACTCCGAGCCTGGCCTGACGTCGATCAGGTCGCAGCGCCCCTCGGGATGGAATTGTGTCTCATCGGCTACGTCCGGTGTTGTCGGGGGCAACTTGGACAGCAGCTATTGAGGAGGCGAAATTCTACACTTTTCGGACCGAAATCGCCCGATTTCGGCACAATGCGCGCGGTAATCCCGTCGCCGGCCGTGGACTCGCGCCATCCGCCGCGGCTACGGAGTGAACGGCTACAGGTGTTCTTTGACGGCCAATGCGCTATTTTACCCTCAAGGCCGCAGTCCCTGCGGCCCGCAGAGATCCCTTTTAAAAGGGGCGCGCGCACCACCAAGGAGGAGAACATGGCAGAGCCCAGCGCTGTCCGTCCGAGCGAGACCGACCCGCAGATTGAACCGCTTTTCTACCCATCCAACGAGCTTGGCTTCGATGCGCCGCTGCGTTGGTTGAAACTCGGTTGGCAGGATATGCAACGTGCCCGCGTGCAGAGCCTGACCTACGGTGCCGGGCTGGTCCTGTTCGGTTACCTGATTACCTGGCTGGCCTGGGGCGAAGGCCATACCCTGGCACTGTTCACGCTGGGTGTGGCCTTCATCCTGAGTGGTCCGGTCCTGGCGTTCGGTCTGTATTCGATCAGTCGGCAACTAGAGCAGGGGCGGAAACCGCGCCTGGGGATATGCTTGATGGAGAGTCGCAACCACTTGCGCAACGAAACACTGTTCGCACTCGTGATGCTGGTGGTGCTGCTGGTCTGGGCGCGGGCGGCTTCGATGGTGCACATTTTTTTCCCATTCGGCGAGGAACTGGGTGTGCTCGGCTGGATAGAGTTTCTGGCAATCGGTAGTGCGGTGGGCGCGCTGTTCGGCACTATCGTTTTTTCGGCCAGCGTGGTTTCGTTGCCGATGATGCTGGACAGGGGCACGGACGCCATTACCAGCGCACTGACGAGCATTAATGCCGTGCTGCACAACAAGGGCGTGATGCTGCTGTGGGCAGCGATAATCGTCGGACTCGTGTCAGTCGGCTTCGTGACCGCCTACCTAGGCCTTGCCATCGTGCTGCCGCTGATCGGTCACGCGACTTGGCACGCCTATCGCGAGACGGTCAAGTCGGTGAAACCGGAATGAACGGCCAGTTCGTACCTCGATGAGGCGGGCCGCCGTGGTGGCGGCCGTCGCCGCTACTCAGATTCCGGCTGCTTCGCGCAACTCCTGAGCTTTGTCAGTCGCTTCCCAGCTGAACTGCTCGTTCTCGCGACCAAAATGGCCATAGGCCGCAGTCTTGCGATATTTGATCTTCTCCACGTTGAGCAGATCGAGCATGCGCAGAATTCCATAGGGACGCAGGTCGAAATGCTCCCGCACCAGTTCGGTGATACGCTCGTCAGTGACGTTGCCGGTGCCGAAGGTGTCGATCATGATTGACGTGGGTTCGGCGACACCGATCGCGTACGAGACCTGTATTTCACATTTGTCGGCAAGGCCGGCTGCGACGATATTCTTGGCCACGTAGCGGCCGGCATAGGCGGCCGAACGGTCCACCTTGGACGGGTCCTTGCCGGAAAAAGCGCCGCCGCCGTGACGCGCTGCGCCGCCATAGGTGTCGACGATGATCTTGCGCCCGGTCAGGCCGGCGTCGCCCATCGGTCCGCCGATGACGAAGCTGCCGGTCGGGTTGATGTGGAAGCGGGTGTCCTTGGTCAGCAGGCCGGTTGGATCGAGAATCGGCTTGATAATCTCGTCCATCACCGCTTCGCGGAGGATATCCCCGCTAAAATCCGCGGCATGCTGCGTCGACAGGACCACTGCGTCGATCGATACCGGTTTACCGTTTGAATAGTGCAGGCTGACCTGTGATTTTGCGTCCGGCCGCAGCAGCGGCAGCATGCCTTTTTTGCGCACTTCGGCCTGGCGCTCCACGAGGCGGTGTGCAAACTGGATCGGCGCAGGCATCAGGACATCGGTCTCGTTGGTCGCATAGCCGAACATCAGACCCTGGTCGCCTGCACCCTGTTCCTCCGGCTTGGCCCGATCCACGCCCTGGTTGATGTCTGGAGACTGGATCCCGATGGCCGTCAGAATCGCACAAGTCTGGGCATCAAAGCCCATTTCCGAACTCGTGTAGCCGATGTCCTCAATGGTCTGTCGGATGATTTGCTCATAATCCGGTTGGGCAGTGGTGGTGATCTCGCCGGCAATAATGGCCATGCCGGTCTTGAACAACGTCTCGCAGGCGACCCGGGCATGAGGGTCATCGACAAGAATGGCATCCAGGATGGCATCTGAGACCTGGTCTGCCATCTTGTCTGGATGGCCCTCGGAAACCGACTCCGAGGTGAAGATGAAATTGCGAGCCATCTGTACTCCAATAAAGTTTAATGAGTGATGTCGACATGTCCGCAGACACGATCCTGCGGTATCCGCTGGGCGCAGAATTTTACACGGTTGAGCAGGTCGGCGCATTCTGGAAGAATGCGCGTCCCCGTAAAATACATAGGGTTGCAAGCATGGTTTCTCTGGAGACGCCGGTGTGTGAGTTCGGCAAGGCCGCGCCCGATTTCAAGTTGCCCGGCGTCGACGGCCGGCACTGGACCCGCGATGAGTGCATGGGCGACAAGGGCCTGCTCGTGATGTTCATCTGCAACCATTGCCCCTACGTGAAGGCCGTTATCGATCGGATCGTGCGCGATGCCAGGGAACTGGAGGCCCTCGGGGTCGGGACCGCGGCGATCATGTCCAACGACCCGAGCGATTATCCCGAGGACTCGTTCGCGAATATGCAGCTCGTGGCCGAGCGCATGCAGTTTCCATTTCCCTACCTCCTGGATGCCTCACAGGAGGTGGCCAAGGCCTACGGTGCTGTGTGCACGCCGGATTTCTTCGGATACGACGCCAGCGGCGGCCTGCAATACCGTGGGCGGCTCGATGCCAGTCGCAAAGAGGCGGCGCCTGCCGATGCCCGGCGTGATCTTTTTGAGGCGATGAAGCAGGTGGCGGCGACCGGAAAAGGCCCCGAGGGCCAGATTCCGAGTATGGGATGTTCGATCAAGTGGATCGGGTGACTGGCATCCATCTCCTTTAAAAACAGTTACTTGGCCACCCATTTGTGGCGGATTCCCTGCGTTTATAGGTGTATTTGAATATTCGGGGAATACTTTCTTGCCCCTGTTCCGGTGGCTAGGTCAGAATAGCCGACCTTTTGGATGCCATCGGGCCGAGGCGACGTCGTGGGCAGAGCGACAGCCTCGCACAGGTGCAGCGCACCTCCAACGGCCGGCCTGGCACAACTGAATCAGTTCGCACCTGGGGAATCCCCCCAGGGTGCGGAGAATTCTTAGCCTTGACAGGAGGGGCTCATGTCCTCACGCAGAGAACTTGCCAACGCGATACGCGCGTTGAGCATGGACGCCGTTCAGAAAGCCAATTCGGGCCACCCCGGTGCCCCAATGGGAATGGCGGACATCGCCGAAGTGCTGTGGAACGACCACATGCGGCACAACCCGTCCAACCCGAACTGGGCCGACCGCGACCGTTTCGTGTTGTCGAACGGCCACGGTTCCATGCTGGTCTACTCTCTCCTGCATCTCACGGGTTATGAGCTGACCCTCGACGATCTGAAGAACTTCCGCCAACTGCACTCCAAGACGCCGGGTCATCCCGAGTACGGCTATGCGCCGGGGGTCGAGACCACTACCGGACCGCTTGGACAAGGCATCACCAATGCCGTCGGCATGGCAATCGCCGAGCGCGCGCTGGCCGCGGAGTTCAATCAGCCGGGTCACGAGGTCGTCAACCATCACACCTATGTTTTCCTCGGCGACGGCTGCCTGATGGAGGGTATTTCGCACGAGGCGTGTTCGCTGGCGGGCACTTTGGGCCTGGGCAAGCTGATTGCATTCTGGGACGACAACGGCATCTCGATCGACGGACACGTCGAGGGCTGGTTCACCGACGACACGCCGAAGCGGTTTGAGTCCTACGGCTGGCACGTGATCGCAGACGTCGACGGCCACGATCCGGCCGCGATTCAGAAGGCGATGGAATTCGCCAAGGCGATGACCGACAAGCCGACCATGATTTGCTGCAAAACCACCATTGGCTTCGGCTCGCCAAACAAGGCCGGCAGCCATGCGTGTCACGGCGCACCGCTGGGCGAGGAAGAGATTAATCTGACCAAGGCTGCGCTGGGCTGGGATCATGGTGCGTTCGAAGTGCCGACCCATGTCTACCAGGGCTGGGACGCGAAAGAAAAGGGCGCTGCCGCCGAGGCTGCCTGGAACGAGAAGTTCGGCGCCTACGAGGGGGCCCATCCGGAACTGGCGGCCGAATTCAAGCGCCGCATGGCGGGTGAATTGCCCTCCGACTGGGCTGCAAAGGCGGACGCCTTCGTGGCCGGATGCAACAGCGAAGCCAAGTCGCCGGCGACCCGGCAGGCGTCGCTCGGCTCGATCGAAGCCTACGCGGCTGCGCTTCCCGAACTGTTCGGCGGATCGGCCGATCTCGGCTGCTCGAATTTGACCGAATGGTCCGGCTACAAGCCGATGCGCGGCGACATGCCGGCTGCCAACTATGTCAACTACGGTGTGCGTGAGTTCGGCATGGCGGCCATCATGAACGGCATCGCATTGCATGGTGGCTTCATTCCTTTCGGGGCAACCTTCCTGATGTTCTCGGAGTACGCGCGCAACGCAATCCGCATGGCCGCGCTGATGAAGATTCAGTCTGTCTTCGTGTTCACCCACGACTCGATCGGTTTGGGTGAAGATGGCCCGACCCACCAGGCGGTGGAACAGATCCCGACGCTGCGCATGATCCCGCGCATGGATGTCTGGCGCCCCTGCGACACGGTCGAGACCGCGGTAGCCTGGCGCAAGGCCATCGAAAAGAACGATGGCCCAAGCTGCCTGATCTTCTCCCGCCAGGGACTGCCGTTCCAGAGCCGTGAGGCGGCGCAGATTGCTGACATTGAGCGCGGTGGCTATGTGCTGCGAGATTGCGACGGCACTCCGGATGCGATCGTCATCGCTACCGGCTCCGAGGTCGGTATCGCGGTCGAGGCCGCCGCCGCGAGCAGCAAGAAGGTGCGTGTCGTTTCGATGCCCTGTACCAGCGTGTTCGATGCGCAGGATGCCGCCTACAAGGAGTACGTGCTGCCGTCATCGGTCACGGCACGTGTAGCGGTCGAGGCGGCGGTGACCGACGGCTGGTGGAAGTACGTCGGCAGCAGCGGCAAGGTGGTCGGAATCGATACCTTCGGTGAATCGGCCCCGGCCGGCGAGCTGTTCAAGCTGTTCGGCTTCACCGCGGACAACGTCGGCAAGGCGATCGACGAGGTCGCGGGCTAGGAAGATCAGCCGCAGTTGGCCGGTCGCGACAAGCAGCGTCGGCCGGCCGACACGTCTTTCATGATTATTGAAACTGCATAATGCTCTGAGGAGATTCAACATGGCTATCAAAGTAGGTATCAACGGGTTCGGCCGCATCGGTCGTATGGCGTTTCGCGCAATCGCAAAGGACTTTCCCGGCATCGAGGTCGTCGGCATCAACGACCTGTTGGATCCGGAATACCTCGCCTACATGCTGAAGTACGATTCGGTGCACGGTAACTTCGGTGGCGATATCGCGGTCGAAGGCAACACCATGGTCGTCAACGGCAAGAACATCCGCCTCACCGCGGAGCGCGATCCGGCCAACCTGAAGTGGGACGAAGTCGGCGCTGATCTGGTCATCGAGTGCACCGGCTTCTTCCTCACCGAAGAAACCTGCCAGAAACACATCGACGCCGGCGCCAAGAAGGTTGTGCAGAGCGCTCCTTCCAAAGACGCGACGCCGATGTTTGTGTATGGCGTCAACCACAACACCTACGCTGGTCAGGCTATTGTCTCGGCTGCATCCTGCACCACCAACTGCCTCGCTCCGGTCTCCAAGGTGCTGCACGACAACTGGGGTATCAAGCGCGGCCTGATGACCACGGTGCATGCTGCCACCGCGACCCAGAAGACCGTCGACGGCCCGTCAATGAAGGACTGGCGCGGTGGCCGCGGTATCCTGGAAAACATCATCCCGTCCTCGACCGGCGCGGCCAAGGCGGTCGGCAAGGTGCTGCCCGAGTTGAACGGCAAGCTGACCGGTATGGCATTCCGCGTCCCGACCTCCGACGTTTCGGTCGTGGATCTGACCGTCGAGCTGGATAAGCCGGCCCAGTACGAGGAGATCTGTGCCGCTATGAAGGCGGCCGCGACCTCGGGCGATCTTGCCGGTGTACTCGCCTATACGGACGAGAAGGTTGTTGCTACCGACTTCCGTGGCCGCAGCACGCCGTCGATCTTCGATTCCGAAGCCGGAATTCAGCTCGATCCGACCTTCGTGAAGGTCGTGGCCTGGTACGACAACGAGTACGGTTATACGTGCAACATGCTGCGCATGGTTGAGCACGTCTCGAAGTAATCGGGGGCGAACCGAGGCGGTCATGCCGCTTCGGTTCAACCTTGTCGCCAAGGCGAGTCTTGAGTTGTGCGTTGTCGGTGCCGTCGGGTTCCGATTCACTGAGATAGCGCAAAGCTCAACGCTTAATACTCGGACCTGTTTAGGGAGTTCGCATCATGTCTTTTATCAAGCTCACCGACCTCGATCTTGCTGGCAAACGCGTGTTGATTCGCGCTGACCTCAATGTGCCGGTCAAGGACGGCAAGGTCACTTCGGATGCTCGCATTACTGCATCCATGCCGACCATCGAGCTTTGCGCGAAGGCTGGCGCCAAGGTCATGGTGATGTCGCATCGCGGCCGACCCGAGGAGGGCACGGTCGACGAAGAGAACTCCATGCAGCCGATTGCCGAAGACATGTCGGCAAAGTTGGGCAGCGAGGTACGCCTGATAAAGGATTATCTGGACGGCGGATTCGAGGTCGCCGATGGCGAGGTCGTTCTGCTCGAAAATGTGCGTTTCAACGCCGGCGAGAAGAAGGACGCAGAGGATCTGGCGAAAAAATATGCGGCGCTATGCGACGTCTTTGTAATGGATGCCTTCGGTACCGCGCATCGCGCCCAGGCCTCGACCCACGGTGTCGGCAAATTCGCCCCGATCGCCTGCGCCGGCCTACTGCTGAGTGGAGAGCTTGACGCACTGGGCAAGGCCCTTGCCAAGCCGGCGCGCCCGATGGTGGCGATCGTCGGCGGCTCCAAGGTCTCGACCAAGCTCACCGTGCTCGAGGCATTGTCCGAAAAAGTCGATCAGCTGGTGGTTGGCGGTGGTATCGCCAACACCTTCCTGAAGGCGGCCGGCAACAATGTCGGCAAGTCGCTGTGCGAGGACGATCTTGTTCCGACGGCTCAGGCGCTGATGAAGAAAATGCGGGATCGCGGTGCCAGTATCCCCATCGCGGTCGACGTCGTGGTCGGCAGGAACTTCGCCGAAGACGAGCCGGCTGTCCTGAAAGCTGCCGGTGATGTTGCAGATGATGAAATGATTTTCGACATTGGCCCGAAATCGGCGCAGGAACTGGCAGAAATCATCGCCAATGCCGGGACCATCGTCTGGAACGGTCCAGTCGGTGTATTCGAGTTCGATCAGTTCGGCGAAGGTACCAAGACGGTCTCGATGGCGATCGCCGATGCTGCCGGTTTCAGCTTAGCCGGTGGAGGTGACACGATCGCCGCGATCCAGAAGTACGACATCTACGACAAGGTGTCTTACATATCGACTGCCGGCGGTGCCTTCCTGGAGTATCTGGAGGGCAAGACCCTGCCGGCAGTGGCCATGCTCGAGGAAGCGGCAGCGAAGTGAACAGACCGCGCGCGACGGCGATCGATTGTTGCGCAAGAAGGGCAGATGCTTAGACGCACAAAAATCGTAGCGACACTGGGACCGGCAACCGACGACCCCAAGGTGCTGGATGAGGTCATTGCCGCCGGTGTGGATGTCGTCCGGCTGAACATGTCGCATGGCACCCACGAGGACCACGAGCGTCGGGCCGAGTGGGTGCGCAACCGAGCGCGCGCCTCGGGACGACAGGTCGGCGTGCTGATCGATCTTCAGGGACCCAAGATACGTTGCGGCAAGTTTGTCGACGGCAAGATCGTGCTTGCCCCAGACGACCGCTTCATCCTCGACACGAGTTGCGATCTCGATCGGGGTAACCGGGAGCGCGTCGGCGTCACCTATTGCACATTGCACGAAGAGGTGGCGCGTGGCGACACCCTGTTGCTTAACGATGGCCACATCGTTCTCTGGATCGACGAGGTCCAGGGCTCTGAGGTGCGCTGTAAGGTCGTGGTCGGCGGCACACTTTCCGACAGCAAGGGCATCAACAAACTCGGTGGCGGGCTGTCGGCGCCTGCGTTGACCGAGAAGGACAAGGAAGACATTAGGTTCGCCGCGCAGATGGAGGCGGACTATGTCGCGGTTTCGTTCGTCCGGTCGGCTGAAGATGTCCATGTGACGCGGCAGTTGCTGCGCGAAGCCGGCGGCCAGGGCGGAATCGTCTCCAAGATCGAGCGTGCCGAGGCGTTGGATTGTATCGAAGAGATCGTCGATGCGTCCGACGTCATCATGGTCGCGCGTGGAGACCTCGGGGTCGAGATCGGTGACGCGGAGTTGCCGGCGGTTCAAAAGCACCTGATCAGCACCGCGCGCTCGATGAACTGCGTCGTGATCACCGCCACTCAGATGATGGAATCGATGATCCAAAACCCGATTCCTACCCGGGCCGAGGTGTTCGACGTGGCCAACGCCGTGATGGACGGGACCGATGCGGTAATGCTGTCCGGCGAGTCGGCGGCGGGCAAGTATCCGGCCAAGGCAGTGGAGGCCATGGACCGCGTCTGCAAGGAAGCAGAGAAGCAGTCCCAGACGCGCCAGTCTGACCACCGCCTGCACTCGGTGTTCGGACTCATCGATGAGGCGATTGCGATGGCGACCATGTACACCGCCAATCACCTCGGGGCCGCCGCCATCGCAGCGTTGACCGAATCCGGCTCGACCTGCAAATGGATGTCGCGAATCTCCTCCGGCATCCCAATCTATGCCTTGACGGGGCAGGTGGCCACGCGTAGAAAAGTGACCCTGTACAGGGGGGTTTATCCTGTCAGTTTCGACCTGGAGCCGGGTATCGACTCGCGCCAGGCAAACACCGAAGTGATCGAAGAACTTCAGCGCCGCGGCGCGGTGCGTGATGATGATCTTGTCATTATCACCAAAGGCGACCTGAACGGCGTGTCGGGCGGTACCAATGTGATGAAGATCGTACGCGTTGGCGAACACATAGTGTCCGGCGGCGAGATTAATTTTGACTGATACTCTCAATACAAGGAGCAGACAATGGCACTGATTTCCCTGCGTCAAATGCTGGATCATGCCGCCGAGCACGGCTATGGCGTCCCGGCCTTCAACGTCAACAACCTGGAACAGATGCGCGCCATCATGGAGGCGGCTGACGAGACGGATTCACCAGTTATCGTTCAGGCATCGGCCGGCGCGCGCAGTTATGCGGGCGCACCTTTCTTGCGTCACCTGATCCTGGCCGCAATCGAAGAGTTCCCTCATATCCCGGTCTGTATGCACCAGGATCATGGCACCTCGCCGGCGGTTTGCCAGCGTTCGATTCAACTGGGATTCAGCTCGGTCATGATGGATGGCTCCTTGGGTGAAGATGGCAAGACCCCGTCAACCTACGAGTACAACGTCGACGTGACCCGCCGCACGGTCGAGATGGCCCACTCCTGTGGTGTCTCGGTGGAAGGTGAGCTGGGCTGCCTGGGCTCGCTGGAAACCGGTCAGGCCGGTGAAGAAGACGGCATCGGCGCCGAGGGTACACTCGACCACAGCCAGTTGCTGACCGACCCGGAAGAGGCTGCAGACTTTGTCAATAAGACCGGCGTGGATGCACTGGCGATTGCCATCGGCACTTCGCACGGGGCTTACAAGTTCACCCGCCCACCGACCGGTGACATCCTGGCGATTGAGCGCATCAAGGAAATCCATGCGCGTATCCCCAACACCCATCTGGTGATGCACGGCTCTTCTTCGGTACCCCAGGATTGGCTCGCGATCATCAACGAGTTTGGTGGTGACATGGGCGAGACCTACGGCGTCCCGGTTGAAGAGATCCAGGAAGGCATCAAGCACGGCGTTCGCAAGGTGAATATCGATACCGATCTGCGCATGGCCTCGACCGGTTCGATCCGCAAGCATCTGCACGAGAACCGCTCGAATTTCGATCCGCGCAAATTCTTGGCGGCATCTACCGCAGCGATGAAGGCGATCTGCAAGGCACGCTACGAGGCCTTCGGTACTGCCGGCAACGCATCCAAGATCGCGGTGCTGAGCCTTGAGACCATGACCGACCGTTATATGTCCGGCGAACTCGACCCCAAGGTCAACTGACCGGCCCGGTCACATCGCTGACCCGAAAACATGGGGCGCTTCGGCGCCCTTTTTTTGATTCCTGCGCGCTGCGCGCCTCACAAATCCGGTAGGGTCAGCAGCGGCATATCCAGCTCGCGCAGGACGCGGTCGGTTGCGCTGCCGCGCATGCGGCCGAGCATCCCAAGTGGACCGCGCGTGCTCAATATGACCATTTGCATGTCGAGGTTGCGCGCTGCGGCGATGACGCAGTCGACCGGTTCGCCATCGCGCGCCTCCCGACGCCAGTTCAGGCCAGCCCGCTGCGGCAGCAGGAGTTCCGACGCGTCGTCGCCATCAGCGGTGTGAAGCAGCACGATCTCCACATCGTTTCCGCCGGAGAGCACCGGCAGCCATTCCCTGAGATAGGTCAGCGCAGGTCGTTGATCATTCTCGAAATCGAGGGCGCACAGCACGCGCCGCAGCGTCGACCTTCCGGTCTGCGGATCGACGAAGCCGGTGGTTCGTTTCGGCAGCATCAGCGTATGACTCTTGGTCAGGAAACTGACGTGGTCTGCGACCGAGGGATTAAGCAGCCGGGCCAGGCCGGTGCGCCCCTCTGTAGCCATCACCAGCAGATCGGTGGGGTGCTTGCGCAAGTAGTCGGTGATGCCCAGGCGCGGGTCATGATCCCGCATTGCCATCTTGGCAACCTCGATGTTCAGCGTTTCGGCCACGGCGGTGCGTGGCGCTTCCTCCGGAAGCAGACCCCATTTCGTCAATGTGGCACGCACGCCTGGAAAGCGCGCCCAGGGCACCGCATCGCGGCCCTCCGCGCCGATGTGGAGCAGCGTCAACCTTGCCTGATGCTCCACTGCGAACGCCAATGCATGGTAGAAGGCGCGCTCGCTCTCGGGGGTGAAGTCGGTGGTGATCAGAACCTTTGGTGTAATCTGGCGTGAATCGCGCACTGTCCTCTCCTCTGATCCCGCCCGATTGTAGTCGTTTCTAGTATCATCGTGGCCCGACAAGGCAGTGTTCTGACGTCCCGGTGTTCATCGATGATGATAAACAGGCGGGCCGGGTGACTCAGGAGCGATTGTGTATTCGAACAGATTTCCCTGCCCATGCTGCGGTTACAGAGTTTTCGATCATCAGCCGGGCTTCAATCAGCTGTGTCCGATCTGCGGTTGGGAGGACAGTCTGGATCAACTGCGCTTTCCGACCATGCCGGGCAGCGCCAACCATGTGAGCCTGGTCGAGGCGCAACGCAATTACGTCAGGCGGGGTACCGCCGAGCGGCGCAAACAGGGCCAGACGCGCCGGCCGTTCGACGACGAGCCGCGCGACGAGCGGTGGCGTCCTGTCGATTTGAAGCGAGACAATATCGAACAGCCGCAGCGCGGCCAGAATTACGCTGATTCCTACCCTTACCAAGATACCACGGTGCTCTACTACTGGCGTACCACCTATTGGAGGCGGGTCGTCGGTTGACCTGGCGTTTCAGAAAAGGCGCAACGGCGGGTCGTTTTCCAGAACATCGAACTGATGCCCGAGGTCGTGCACGTGCTGCGACCAATAGTGTGGCGATGCCACCCAGGCAAATGCGGCCGGGAAGGCCGGGTCCGACCAGCGTTTCGCGATCCAGCCGCTGTAATGCACCATGCGCAGCGCGCGCAACGGCTCGATCAGCGCCAGTTCGCGCGGGTCGAATTCGTGAAACAGCGTGTAGCCCTCGAGCATCGCGCTGAGCTGAACGGTACGCTCCGCGCGATCACCGTTGAGCAGCATCCAGAGGTCCTGAACCGCTGGGCCGTTGCGGCAATCGTCAAGGTCCACGAAGTGCGGTCCCTGTTGCGTCCAAAGGATGTTGCCGTGGTGGCAGTCGCCGTGCAATCGGATCGCGTTGGAGTGGGTGTCGCTTAGGCGCTGCTCGACCGCGCTGAGGATGCGTTCGCTGATGTCGGCATAGCCGTCACGTTCCTGCGCTGGCAGCAGCCGGCTATGCAGCACCTCTTCGCGCGCGTTCCATCCCATGCTGGCGACATCCAGGGCCGGGCGGTGCCTGAATGCGTGGGCCTGACCGGCCAGGTGAATCCGGCCGATGAAGCGTCCAATCCATTCCAACTGGTCGAGATCACCTGGCTCGGGTGCACGGCCCCCGTGGCGCGAGAATAGGGCATGTCGAAAGCCGGCGTGTGAAAACAGCGATCTGCCTTCTGAGTCGCGCCATGGCGCCACCACCGGGATTTCCGCGGCCGCAAGCAGTGCGGCAAACTCGTGTTCCTCTAGGATCTGTTCGTCAGTCCAGCGGTCCGGCCGATAGAACTTCGCGACCATCGGCGTCCGTTGATCCATGCCGACCTGAAACACGCGGTTCTCGTAGCTGTTGAGAGCCAGCAGATGGCCATCCGGCGACAGCCCGGTGCAAGCGATGGCCTCCATGATCAGGTCGGGTGTCAGGCGTTCGTAAGGATGAATCAAGATCGTAGCAGGGCGTCCAGGCGCCTCTTGTCGAAACCGTCGATGTGCGTCTCGCCGATCACGATCAGCGGAACGCCACGTGCGCCGAGTCGCGCAAAGGCCTTTTGAGCACGGGCATTGCGCTGCACATCGAGTATCTGAAAGCGCAGCCCTCTGCGTTCCAGATACTGTTTGGCCTGCCGGCAATGTGGGCAGTTGCTGGTGCTGTAGAGGGTGATTCTCGGTATTGTCATTGCGGGAAATCCCCGGTGGCCCAGCGGCGCGTCAGGCGCCGGTCAGTCGGGCTTCTGCCTCGCGGTATTTTTCGGCTGTCCGGCGGATGATCTCGGGCGGCAGTCTCGGGCCGGGTGGCGTCTTGTCCCAGTCCAATGTCTCGAGATAGTCACGCACGAATTGTTTGTCGAAGCTCGGTGGACTGGCGCCTGGCCGGTATTCATCGGCAGGCCAGAAGCGCGAAGAATCCGGTGTGAGCACCTCGTCGATCAGGTGCAGCCGACCGGCCGCGTCCAGGCCGAACTCGAACTTGGTGTCGGCAATGATGATCCCGTGCTCCAGCGCATAGGCTGCGCATTCATCGTAAATTCGTATACTCGTATCACGCACCTGCTCGGCCAGGTCCGTCCCAAGCAGTTCCACGGTGCGCGCAAAGTCGATGTTCTGGTCATGATCGCCGACTTCGGCCTTAGTGGAGGGCGTATAGAGGGTCGCGGGCAGTTTGTCGGCCATGCGCAGGCCCTTCGGCAGTTCGATGCCGCAGACCCGGCCGCTGGCCTGATAATCCTTCCAGCCCGACCCGATGAGGTAGCCGCGAACGATGGCCTCGACCGGCAAGGGCTTGAGTGTTTTCACTACCATGGCGCGGTCGCCCAGCCGCTCGCGCTCTGCGGCATCCGGAACGGCCTGTTCCAGCGGCAGCTCGCTGAGGTGGTTGGGGATGATGTCGCGCGTCCGCTCGAACCAGAATTTGGCGACCCGGGTCAGCACCTCGCCTTTGCAGGGGATCGGCTCCGGCAGCACGACGTCGAAGGCCGACAGGCGGTCGCTGGCGACGATCAGCAGATGGTCGCCGTCGATTTCGTAGATGTCTCGAACCTTGCCGCGGCTTATCAGCGGCAGGCCGGAGAGTTCGGAATGATGTAGTGCGCTCATCGCTTGCTCGCAGGCGTCGGAAAGTCGAAATTATAGCGCCCGGACCCGCTTGGTGGCATCTTATCGCCCATCTGATCGAGCGACGCAGCCTGCCATGACAGCCACCACCCCGACAGACGATCCGTATCTCGCCGCATTTCGCGGCAGCTTCACCTCGGCCCTGCGCTGGCCGCAGCTGGATTCGCTGTGGAGCCGCGTGCGCGAGGCGCCAGAGCGCTGGTACGTCTATGCGGTGGGTGAGCCGCCACCGAGCTCGCCGGCCAGCGCGGACGAACTGCTGCGTTTCATCGCTGAGATCGATCAGCTCTTGCGTCGCGAGCACGATGAAGATTATTGCGGCATCGTCTACGCTGACCGGCTTGCCGCACCTTCGATGATCAAGATCTACGATCCCAATAATCTCGGTGTTTCCTGCGGCTATAGCGACAATCCGCCGCTGCCGGGCTGGGTGCTGAGCCGTCTGCCGCCGGCAGATCTTGCGGCGGCGCGACAACCTGCTGGAAGGCGGCGCTGGTGGCAGCGTCTGTTTGCCGGCTGAGACATCAGGGGGTCTCCGCTATTGCAGCGTCGGCATTAGGGCCTGTTAACACTAATCCGGAGCGTGTCGCCGGAGGCCATTTTTTCGCAGATCAAGGCGTAACGAGCGCTGTGTAGCAGGCTACATAAGCGAGGTGCAACGCAGAGCTGTGGAAAAATGGCCCCGTCCCTTCGGGTTGCGCCCCAAAATGGGCCACTCGGTGTTACTCGTCGTTCATTTGGAATGACCAAACTTCACTCCTCGCGCCTTGATTGGCCCATGTTGGGGCAGCAACGACGCGATCCGGATTAGTGTTAACAGGCCCTAGGCCGGTCAGGCGTTTTCATGGGCAGTACGAGTCGATGTGCGGCTCCGAGGTACGGTGGCGTAGATGCCCGCAGCGCTTTGGCCTTGCCGCTCGCAGGGTAACCATCGCTTGTCGCTAATGGTAATATCCAACCAATTCGCATGGGTTTCGGTATTCCGCCGTCAGGCCCGATGGCGGGACCGCGACCTTGATCGCCAATGGCCGGAGCAGTTTCATGAGCGACCGAAAACAGACCGAAGCGCTGAGCGACATTACCCGGGCAGTCATGGGGCTCCTGGATTCCTGGCAGCTCGACACGCAGGAGATTCAGGGCGTGCTTTGCTTGCCGGAAAACGTCCGAGTACGGGCGCTGAACAAGTTTCGCGAGGGTACCGACGTGTTGCCCGACGACCCGACCGTGCTGCGTCGGGCCAGCTATCTACTGCGCATCTCTGAAGCCTTACGCACCACCTACCCGCTGAATCCGCGCATAGCCGGGCGCTGGGTTCGGCAAGGACACCGTCGCTTCGGGCGACGGTCACCCTTGTCGATCATCCTGCGCGACGGCGAGAGTGGACTCATCGCGGTGTTGTCGGAACTCGACTGCACCTTTTCCTGGGATCTCACCGGTTCCCAACCCATGGGCTACCGCCCGACGCAGTCCTAGTGGGCCAGAAGTTTGCACCGTTTCTGTCCCCCGCGGAGGGGGCGCTCCGAATGCGCCACTGCCGCGTTGGGAATCTTGCCAAGGAACGTCTGCCATTACCTGCCGAGTGCGCCTTGCCTTGAGCCAATAGCGGGGATATGAGAACGACACAAATGACCGCAAGGCCCACTCGCAGTCTGCACGGCCTGGCATATCGCGCCTCTGTTGCGCATTGACCACCTGTCCTCCTTGAGTGAGCGCCACAGTGCGCCCGAGCCGGCAAATCCTGGATTGCCGTGCAGAGTCTGGCTAACCCCAATGGCACTTACTTATTGCGCCAGGTCGTTTCTGGAGAAAACGTCGGCGGGGCCATGCCGCCGCCGTCGAGCCTACAGGGACGTATTCACGCCGTTTTGCGCAAGAAATGATCGCAGTTCCCCAGTCCAACTTGTCGCTTGCGCTCTTAAGCAGGAGTCAGGTGCCATTCTGGCAAGCCCAGGGGGAATTCAAGGCCCGAATCACCCGGACGCTAACGTCCCAAGGCGCTCTGTTGCTCACTGCGATCTGCCCGTGGAGGCGGTGATGAGAAAAGAAGTTGCTTGACCTGGCGTGCTGCGCGGCAGCGGGATTGGAATCAGTAAACCTCACAAACCGCCGGTCCGGTTCGCTGCTGAGGCTCAAAGCAGCCCGCCATGCCGGGCCTCATCATCAGGTAACAGGCGCATTTGCTTCAGTTTCCAGTCTTCACCGTCGCGCTGCAGCAGCATCTCCACGCCCTGGCGGTTGACGCTGCCGTCCGTGCTGCGGGTGGTCTCGAGCGACTTGAACAGAATTCGCTCTTCGCTGGCGGTCCGGATGTCCGGGGCGCTGTAACCGAGGTCGCTCAGCAGCCCCTGGGGGAACTCATGCTCACACTGACGGTACCAATCGTCGAATTCAAGGGCATCGAACCCCGGGACCCCGAACACCATCACATCGCGCGATATCATCGCCATGTGCGCAGCGAGGTCCCCCTCGAGGGCGGTGCTGACGAATTGCTCAAGCCAGTTTTCAACGATCTTCACAGTCATGGGTCTTCTCAATACGGCCAGATTTGCCGCGGGATTTGAACATGGCGGCGAGTAATTATTCACACCCGCCTGGCGCGGCAATTTGCCGCTTCTCGCGTCAATTTACCGTCGTGTTGCAGATTTGGTCCACAAAAGTGATAAAAATCAAGAGATTCCCGGCAATGCCGGCAACGCCGTGAACAGCGGTTCGGGAGGAATCTTATGACGCTGAAACAATCCACAAAGTTATCCACAGGATTCCGTCGACATCGCCGGGCCTGTTTGCCAGTCGTCGCGGCATGCCTGTACGGTGTGGTCGCGTTGTGGGTTTGCGCGACTGCGGCGGCCGCAGATGCGGAGGTGGAGCCGCGTGGCGACACTGCCACCCAGCCCCGCGGCCTGCTCGCCCGGGCACAGGCCGGTGATCCCTGGGCGCAGCTGAATCTGGGCGCGGCGTTCGACCATGGTGCAGGCGGCTTTCCGCTCGACCCGGTGCGAGCCGTGGCCTGGTACCGGCGCGCCGCCGAGGCCGGTTTGGCGGAGGCTCAGTTCAACCTCGCCCACTGCCTTGCCACCGGCAATGGCGCCCCGCGCGACGACGCCGAGGCGTTGCGCTGGATGCTGCTCGCCGCTGAGCAGGACCTCGCCAGTGCGCAGTACCTGGCCGGGGTCATGCTCTCCGAAGGTATGGGGACGAGCAGGGATCATGAGCGTGCCGTCGCGTGGTTGGAGCGCGCCGTGGCAAACGGCAGTACCGACGCGGCACTGCTGCTGCAGCGCCTGCAGGCCGGCGACTGAGTCGGAGATGATCGCGGGATATCGCTGCATCGATGACACAGGTATAATTTCGCGCCTTTTCCCTTCGGTGAGTACCCCCCGTGATCCAGAAGCTGCGTAACGTCGCGATCATCGCGCACGTCGACCATGGCAAGACGACCCTGGTCGATGAATTGCTCAAACAGTCCGGCACGCTCGGTGACCGCTTCGGCGCAGTCGAGCGCATCATGGACTCGAACGATCAGGAAAAGGAGCGTGGGATTACGATACTGTCGAAGAACACCGCGCTGCGCTGGAACGGTTACCGCATCAACATCGTCGATACCCCCGGGCACGCGGATTTCGGCGGCGAGGTCGAGCGCGTGCTGTCGATGGTCGATTCGGTGCTCCTCTTGGTGGATGCCCAGGAAGGCCCGATGCCGCAGACCCGCTTCGTTACCCAGAAGGCGTTCAAGCACGGTCTGCGCCCAATCGTCGTGATCAACAAGATCGACAAGCCCAGCGCGCGCCCGGATTGGGTGATCGATCAGGTATTCGAGCTGTTCGACAACCTGGGCGCAAACGACCAGCAACTGGATTTTCCGATCATTTACGCATCGGCGATCAACGGTTATGCGTCTGCCGACGACAGCGTTCGCGAAGGTGATATGACACCGCTGTTCGAGGCCATCGTCGAGCACTGCCCGGTGCCGGAGGTCGATCCGGACGGCCCGCTGCAGATGCAGATCTCGAACCTGGATTACAACAGCTACGTTGGTGCGATTGCGGTCGGTCGGGTGACCCGTGGCAGTATCCGCCCGAATCAGCAGGTCGTCGTTGTTAAATACGATGGCGAACAGCACAAGGCAAAGATCGGGCTGGTCTACGGGTATCATGGCCTCGAGCGCAACGAGGTCACAGAGGCTGGCGCCGGCGACATTATCGCAATCACCGGCATTGAAGCGCCGAACGTCTCCGACACCCTGTGCGACCCCAACCACATCCAGGCCCTGCCTCCGCTGACCGTCGATGAGCCGACCGTTTCGATGACCTTCCAGGTCAATGCGTCGCCGTTTGCCGGCCGCGAGGGCAAGTATCTGACCTCGCGCCAGCTCAAGGAGCGTCTCGAACGTGAGCTGATCCACAATGTCGCGCTGCGCGTCGAGGAGGGTACCGACCCGGAGAAGTTCAAGGTTTCCGGGCGTGGTGAGCTGCACCTCTCGGTGCTGCTCGAGTCCATGCGGCGTGAGGGTTTCGAGCTCGCTGTTTCGCGCCCGGAGGTTATCTTTCGCGAGGTCGAAGGCGAGGTCTGCGAGCCTTACGAACAACTTACGGTGGATGTCGAGGAGCAGCATCAGGGCGCCGTCATGGAAGCGCTCGGCATGCGCAAGGGCGAACTGCGAGACATGCGGCCGGACGGCGGCGGACGGGTCCGCCTCGACTACATCATGCCCTCGCGTGGGCTGATCGGTTTCCAGACCGAGTTCATGACCACGACCTCGGGCACCGGTCTGATCTACCACGTGTTCGATCACTATGGGGCCGCCCAACAAGGCGGCATCGCGCCGCGTAAGAACGGCGTGCTGATCTCCAATGGCAGCGGCAAGGTCCTGGGCTATGCGCTGATGAACCTGCAGGAACGCGGGCGACTGTTTTCCAAACCCGGCGATGAAGTCTATGAGGGGCAGATCGTCGGTATCCACGCCCGCGACAACGACCTCACGGTGAATCCGCTCAAGGCCAAGCAGCTCACCAATATCCGCGCAGCGGGCAAGGACGATGCGGTGATGCTGACGCCGCCGATCCGACTCACGCTGGAACAGGCACTGGAGTTCATTGAGGACGATGAGTTGGTCGAGATCACGCCGACTGCGATTCGCCTGCGCAAGAAATTCCTCAAGGAGCACGAACGCAAACGTTCGTCTCGCGCCTGAGAGCCGGTGTCGGGCCAGTGACTCGAATTCGCGGTTAGCCCCGATGGCGCTGGCGTGCGCACCCCGGCGGATTGGTCAATCAAGTGGTAGCTACGGCTACCACTTTGGTCGGCGCTTCCCTGCGCCTCACCCCTGCGGGGCTGAAGCGACAAATCGTTCCGGGCGATTTGTTCGCTCCAGCCCGGCGCCCGAGCGGCTGCGAATTCCACCGGCATCCGTGATGCCGGTGACGGATGCGGGTTAGACTGACCGGTCATGAAAGATCTGTATCCAGAGATTCGACCCTACCGCGCCCAACACCTTGCGGTCGATGATGTCCACACGCTGTACGTCGAAGAGGTCGGAACCGCTGATGGCATACCGGCGCTGTTTCTGCACGGCGGCCCCGGTGCCGGCTGTGAGCCATATCACCGGCGTTTCTTCGATCCCGAGCGTTACCGTACGGTCCTATTCGACCAACGTGGCGCAGGTCGTTCCACGCCGCATGCGGAACTGACGGACAACACCACCTGGGACCTGGTGGCGGATATCGAAAAGATCCGCGAGCATCTGGAGATCGATCGTTGGTTGCTGTTTGGCGGCTCCTGGGGCTCGACCCTCGCGTTAGCCTATGCCCAGACCTATCCGGAACGCGTCAGGGCGCTGGTGCTGCGTGGCATCTTCCTGTGTCGGCCACACGAAATCGCGTGGTTCTACCAGCAGGGCGCAAACCGTCTGTTCCCGGATTACTGGGAGGACTTCGTCAGCCTGGTTGACCCGCAGGATCGCGCCGATATGCTCGGTGCCTATCATCGCCTGTTGACCGGCGAGGACGAGCTCCGCCGACTGGCTGCCGCCAAGGCCTGGTCGATCTGGGAGGGACGCACGGCTACGTTGCTGCCGGACCAGCGGGTGGCTTCGCATTTCGCCCAGCCACACGTGGCTTTGAGCATGGCGCGCATCGAGTGCCATTACTTCGTCAATCAAGCATTTCTGCGCCCCAATCAGTTACTTGAGGATGCCGGTCGTCTGCAGGGCATCCCCGGCGTGGTCGTCCACGGTCGCTACGACGCCATTTGTCCATTGGAAAATGCCTGGCAGCTGCACCAGGCCTGGTCCGGCAGCGAATTGT
The DNA here is from genome assembly GCA_963808165.1 of uncultured Gammaproteobacteria bacterium. GTDB lineage: Bacteria > Pseudomonadota > Gammaproteobacteria > Chromatiales > Chromatiaceae > Thiosocius. The sequence continues at coordinate 304,000 of CAWEET010000005.1, forward strand.
CGATCGTCGCTGATGCCGGGCACTCGGCAACCGAGCCGGGTATCCGCAGCCGCCTGGTCGAGGCGACCGATTGGTTTGCATCCGAAGGGATTTGACCCGCGCGAACTCGGTCAGGCCTGGTCGGCGAGCCCTGCGACCAGTTGCTGCAGGGCATCCTGGTCGGCTGGGCTGATGTCGATGGTCTCCAGTCCCGCCCAGTATTCATCGGGGCTGTTGGCCGGTGTGCACCAGAGTATTTTGACACCCATCGGGATCGGGGCACGGCCGAGCCCGGTCGGCACCTCGATCTTCAGCTGCAGGATGCCGTCTGCAAACAGTTGCCGGTTGGTGATCAGCATCATGCCGCCCACGGACAGGTTGCCGATGATGCCGAGCGGTTGGCCGTCGAGGCTGTCAATCGCCCTCAGGCCCATCTCGCAGGCATCGATTCTGTTGCTCTTGCGGCGGTCGTCCACAGTCACTTCCTCGTGCTGATCAGCCATTGACTGAATCTTCGAGTGCGCGCCGGATGCGCCGTAGCGACCTCGCAACGAAACTCGAGGCCTCCTGCTCCATCGGGCGAACCGTTCTTTCTCGGATCTTGCGGGCTACGGCGGTTGCCGGCATCAGTGCGACCTTGGCGCCGTGCTGGTCGACGAACAGCATGTTGCGAGTGTGTGGATTTACCCACAGCAGCTTGACCGCCTGCTCCTCTTCGGCACCTTCGTCTTTTATGACGAACCAGTTGCCGGCCTCTCGCATCAGCTTGTCAGCGACCCGCTGGTCTTCATCGCTCACCGGCAATTCATCGACGATCTTGGCCGTTTTGTGCTCGGTGGCAGGTTTGATCGGCTCGGGTCTGGGAGCGGCCGGCTCGACCTTTTCCGGAGTCTTGTCGAGGGCCTCGATGACCCTGCGGATGTTCTGTTCATGGTGCGGGATCAGGCTGCCGACTGTGCTTTCCAGGCGTTTGGTCAGGTCGTCGCGCATCGGTTTGCCGAGCGGCTGACCCTTGGCCGCATATACGGCTGCGGCGACCAGTGCCTCGCCCACGCTGTAGGCGTTGCTCCAGGTGCTGGAGTCGGTATCCAGGTCGCTGCGCAGCAATAGCAGCGTGAGATAGTCCGCATAGGTGGTCGTGAGAAAGGTGACCACTGCAGGCGCCACTTCGATGTCGCCGCCGATATCGCCGATGGTCTGTTTGACGATCGCCTTCGCCTGTTCGAGCCTTGCCCGTCCGCGCTCAGCCTCTAGCGTACGGTCCTCCGCTGCCGAGGACTGCTGCTCGAGCTTCTTCTCGGCCCGGTCGAGTTCGGCGATCTGGTCGATGAAAAAGCTGTCTTCGAGTGTTTCGTGGCGCAGGATCTCGGTGACGATCTCCTGCAGCTGCGGATAGATGCCGGCGCGCAAGTTGTCTTCGCGCACCCAGCGAATACCGGCGTCGAGCATGCGTTCGAACAGTCGACGAGCGGGATGGTTGTTGTTCTCGAGAAAATCCGGACTCTGCACCGCGATCTTCAGGTAACGTGTATGCAGATGACTGAGCAGTGTCTTGACTGAGTTGGGTAGCAGCTTTTCGTTCAGCATGGCCTCGAACAGCATGCCGACGATATCGATCACATCCTCTTCGCGCCGGTCGAGTCGGTCGCGGCCCACCAGGTTCTTGATGATCTGCCGTTGTTTCTCCAGTGCCCCCTTGACCTTCAGCAGTAGCGTGGCGTCGACCGAGACCACCTTGGCGCCGACTGGTCCGGTGGGGATAGGGACCGGGTGCGGTGCCTCCTGGAGCACGCGAGCGTCTGCGATCGCCTCTCTTATGTCCTGCGCCGTCGGCATGATCGGGGCCGAGGTACGCAGTGGTTCGGGTTTTCTTTCGTGTTGCCGCTTGGCCATCAGTAGCGAGCTGATCGCCGACAGTGTCTCCGCGGAGGTGGGCGGCGTCGGGTGCAGGAACTGGGCCGGCGCCGCGCCGACCGCAGCCTGCGTCCCCGGGCCTTCGCCCATCGGGCCGGCGCCCGATTCCTCGGCTGTGTCCGGATACTCGCTGGCGCCGCCTGCACCCGCTCCCGGGCCGAAACGTTGGTAGTCGAACTTGATGTTTGGCAGGATTCCGAGGTCGATGAGGCGACGATTGAAGCCGGCGTAGAGATCACCGAGGCGGTTCATCACGTAGCGATCGAACAGGGTATAGAAAACCAGTCGAACCTCTTTCTCGACTTCCAGTTTGCGGCTGACCGGATCGAAGATCCGAATGACTTGCAGGGGGTTGGCCGGTATCTGCTCGATCGGGATCGGGCGCCCGCCAATCACGGCCGACAGTCGTTGAGCAAGCGCATGCAGCTCCCCAAGGTGCCGGTCGACGGTGCGTTTTGCGATCGTCTCGAGTGCGAGCGAGCGCTCGTAGTCTTCGACTTCCACCAGGCTGAGGGTGTCGGCGCCCAGTTTTGTGGTGCCGGATGGCCCGCTGGCGAACGACAGCAGGCTGGCCCGCAGGTTCTCTTCGAACTCCCCGACGATCAGCTCTTCCTTGAGATAGAACTCACGTTGAGCATCGAAAAACAGCCGCTGAAGCCGATTGTTCTCGGCCGCGTCGGCGAACTCCAGAAGCACCTGACTGGACGACTCGAACAGCTGCCGAAAGCCCTCGACCAGGCTGTCGGTAACATCGTCCTGCCAGTCCAGGAGAATTCTCTTGGCGTTTGCTTGCATCAATCCGCGTTCCGTCACCGGGGGAGTAGCCCGTTGCGTGATTGCACGGAATACTAACCTCTTCATCGGTGAAAAAGTGGATTTACTTGAGTGCAAAAGCCGAATGCGTTTTTCGTCCTCTTGATGGGGGAGCAATGATCGGGCTGCTACAACGCGTGTCGCGCGCCGAAGTGTTTGTGGCTCAAGAGTCAGTCGCTCGCATCGATCGTGGTCTCCTGGTGCTGCTCGGGGTGCAGAGGAGCGATGACAAGGCCAGGGCCGATCGCCTGCTCGACCGTCTGCTGACCTACCGGGTATTCCCCGACCAGGCCGGCAAGATGAACCTCAGTCTGCTAGAGATCGATGGTGGCCTGTTATTGGTCCCGCAGTTCACTCTGGCGGCGGATACGCGCAAGGGTCGGCGTCCGGGCTTCTCGCATGCCGCGACACCGGATCAGGGGCATCTGCTGTTCGAGTATCTGCTCGACCAGGCACGAGACCGGGGCGTCGCGCTGAGCAGCGGCCGCTTCGGTGCCGATATGCAGGTGAGTCTGGTCAACGATGGTCCAGTCACCTTCTGGCTGGAGACCTGAGACAGACTTCGTGACTCTGCGGCGGTGGGGGCGAAATCCCTCGGGAGTGTCCTGCGGGCCTGGAATTCGCGTAGAATCGGGGCGAAATTACCCGACAAAACAGGAAGCTAACGTGGCCCGCAGTGCCCGCATCGAACGCAACACCCTGGAGACCCAGATCACCGTATCGCTTGAACTGGATGGTACCGGGGTCTCGCACCTCGACACCGGCGTGCCGTTTCTCGAGCATATGTTGGATCAGGTGGCGCGGCATGGCTTGGTGGACCTCGAGATCCTCGCCAAAGGCGACCTGCACATCGATGCACACCATACGGTCGAGGACGTCGGCATCACGCTGGGCCAGGCGTTCGCCGCCGCTGTCGGCGACAAGAAGGGTATCCGGCGGTATGGACATGCCTATGTGCCGCTCGACGAGGCCCTTTCCCGGGTGGTGATGGATCTCTCCGGCCGGCCCGGCCTGGAGTTCGGTGTCGATTTCACGCGCAGCGTTATCGGCGGCTTTGATGTCGATTTGTTTCACGAGTTCTTCCAGGGGTTCGTTAACCATGCCGGCGTCACGCTGCACATCGACAACCTGCGCGGGGTCAATGCCCATCATCAGGCCGAAACGGTATTCAAGGCCTTTGGTCGCGCATTGCGCATGGCGATCGAGCCCGACGCGCGCCTTGGCGACATTGTTCCGTCGACCAAGGGGAGCCTCTAGGAGGGCCGCAAGAGTGGCACAGAAGATTGCCGTTATCGACTACGGCATGGGAAACCTGCGGTCCGTGTCCAAGGCGGTGGAGCACGTTGCCGGGGACGCCGAGGTCAGGGTCACCGACGATCCAAGATTCATCGATGGTGCCGACCGAGTGGTGTTTCCGGGCCAGGGGGCCGCGCGCGACTGTATGGCGGCAATCGGCGATCACCACCTCAACCAGGCGGTCTCGAACGCTGCGCAGAACAAGCCCTTTCTCGGGATCTGCATGGGGCTGCAGGTTTTGATGCGGCACTCCGACGAGAACGGGGGAACCGCGCTGCTCGGCCTGTTCGCTGGTGAAGTCAGGCGCTTCGATGGTCTCGCCGTGGGCGACAATGGGCTGCCGCTGAAGATCCCGCATATGGGCTGGAGCCAGGTGCGTCAGGTCGGGTCGCACCCGCTCTGGCGGGGCATCGCCGACCAGAGCCGCTTTTACTTCGTGCACAGCTACCGTGTTGTGCCCGAGGATGTCTCGCTGATTGCGGCAACCACGGACTACGGTGTGCGATTTACCGCCGCGATCGCCCGCGATAATCTGTTCGCTACGCAGTTCCACCCGGAAAAGAGCGCTGGCGCCGGCCTGCGCTTGCTGGAAAACTTCGTGAACTGGAGTATCTGAACGCGCCGAGGCGCGCTGGCCGATCCATCACTAGTTGAGCATGACAGCATGATCCTGATACCTGCAATCGACCTCAAAGACGGCAAGTGCGTGCGCCTGCGCCAGGGCGTGATGGAGAACGACACGGTATTCTCCGACGATCCGCTGGAGATGGCCCAGCGCTGGGTGGACGCCGGCGCGCGTCGTCTGCACATGGTTGACCTCAATGGTGCCTTCGCCGGCAAACCAGTGAACGCCGGTCCAGTGCGGCGTATCGCCGAGGCCTTTCCGGACCTGCCGATCCAGGTTGGCGGCGGTATCCGCGACGCCGAGACAGTCGAGGCCTACCTCGATGCGGGAGTCCGGTGGTGCATTCTGGGCACCAAGGCCGTTCGCGAGCCACACTTCGTGTCGGAGATCTGTCTGCAGTTCCCGAGCCACATCATCGTCGGTCTGGACGCCAAGGACGGGAAGGTGGCGGTCGAGGGTTGGTCGAAGCTGTCCCGCCACGACGTGATCGACATGGCGCAGCATTTCGAGAACGACGGGGTCGATGCGATCGTCTACACCGACATCAGCCGCGACGGTATGATGCAGGGGGTCAACGTCGAGGCTACCGCCAAGCTGGCGAATGAGGTGCGCATTCCGGTTATCGCCTCCGGCGGCATCACCGGCATCGACGACGTCCGGGCGTTATGTGAAGCGGACACGGACAATATCATCGGCGCGATCACCGGTCGCGCAATCTACGAGGGCACGCTGGACCTCGCCGAGGGGCAGAAGCTGGCGGACGAGTTGAGCGCATAATCCCCGGGGGGTTGCATCGAGCGTTGCCCGAGGCCTCCCGAGAGGCAATGTCTGCCCTATCAGGAATCGAACGATGGGACTAGCCAAACGCATCATTCCCTGTCTCGACGTGGATGCCGGCCGTGTGGTCAAGGGCGTGAAATTCATCGATATCCGCGATGCCGGTGATCCGGTCGAGGTTGCCCGGCGGTACAACGAGGAGGGTGCCGATGAGATCACCTTCCTCGACATCACCGCTACGGCGCACGAACGCGACACCATTGTGCACGTGGTGGAGCAGGTCGCGTCGGAGGTATTCATCCCGCTGACCGTGGGTGGCGGCATCCGGAAGGCCGACGATGTATTGCGCATGCTGAATGCCGGCGCGGACAAGGTCGCGATCAATTCCGCGGCGGTAGCCAACCCGGAATTCGTCAGGGAGGTCACGGACCGCTTTGGCTCACAATGCATCGTGGTCGCGATCGATGCCAAACGGGTCGGCGACCACTGGGAGATCTTTACCCACGGCGGACGCAAACCGACAGGTGTCGATGCCGTCGGCTGGGCGCGCAGGATGGCCGACTACGGCGCTGGCGAAATCCTGTTGACCAGCATGGATCGCGACGGCACCAAGATCGGCTTCGATAATCAGCTCAACCGCATAGTCGCAGAGGCGGTGCCCGTCCCGTTGATTGCCTCCGGTGGAGTGGGAAACCTGCAGCATCTGGTCGATGGGGTGAAGGCTGGCGGGGCGGATGCCGTGCTGGCGGCTTCGATCTTCCACTTCGCCGAGTTCAGTATCGGCGAGGCCAAACGTTTCATGGCGGAGCAGGGCGTCGAAGTCCGGCTTTGATCCGGTCTGGGCCTGGCGGTTGGCAAGGGGTGATGCACAATGGGGGTTGAATGAGCGACACACTGGACAGGCTGGCAGAGGTGCTGGAGCAGAGAAAGCTGGCCGATCCTGACAGTTCCTACGTGGCGAAGCTTTACCATAAGGGTACTGATGCCATCTTGAAGAAGATTGGTGAAGAGGCCACCGAGACCGTCATGGCAGGCAAAGACGCTGATCCTCAAAAGATCATCTGCGAAACCGCCGACCTGTGGTTTCACAGCATGGTTTTGCTGGCACATAACGGGCTGCACCCGCGCGACGTGATCCACGAGCTCGAGCGGCGTTTCGGCCTGTCCGGCCTGGAGGAAAAGGCCCGCCGCGGCGAGTGAATTGGGGCGCCTGGCGGCGCGGCGCGATCCGCTAGCGGAAACACAGCATTCCGGGCTTTGCGGTATCATGCGGCGAGTTTTGGTTTTCGAACCCACCATTCTCAGAGTGGGTCATGAGCGGAGATAGACATGGGTTTTGGCGGAATCAGTATTTGGCAGTTGTTGATCGTCCTCGTGATCGTACTGCTGCTATTCGGTACCAAGCGTCTGCGCAACCTGGGCGGCGACCTCGGCAACGCGATCAAGGGCTTCAAAAAGGCCGTGAACGACGATGAGAAGAAGGCGGAGAGCGAACCCGAACGATTGGAAAAGGCAGACGAAAAGGTCATCGAGGGCGAGACAACGCGCGAGAAAGACAAGCAGTAGCGCTTATCGCAGGAACTCCACATGTTCGACGTTGGCTTTTTTGAGCTGCTGGTCATCGGTATCGTGGCGCTTCTGGTGGTCGGTCCCGAGCGCCTTCCGAAGGTCGCTCGCGCCGCCGGCAAGTGGGTGGGTCGTGGACGACGGTTTGTCAATTCGGTGAAGGACGATATCGACCGCGAGATCAAGGCCGATGAATTGCGTGAGATTCTCAACAAGCAGAAGCAGAACAATCCGCTGCATGAGATTGTCGAGGACACCAAAAAGGATTTCGCCCAGATAAAGGCCAACGCAGAGTCTGCGGTGGACACCCATGGCAAGCCGGGCCTCGACAGCAAGAATGACTGACAATTCGACGCTGCCCGAACAGCCGTTCATCGGTCACCTGATCGAGCTGCGCGACCGCCTGATGCGCATGGTGCTGGCCGTGCTCGTCATCTTCCTTGCGCTGTTCCCGTTCGGCAACGACATCTACGTCTTCGTCGCCGATCCGCTGATGAAGGTGCTCCCAGAAGGCACCAGCATGATCGCCACGCAGGTCGCCTCGCCGTTCCTGACCCCGTTCAAGCTCGCCCTGGTGGCGGCGGTTTTCGTTGCCATGCCGTACCTGTTGCATCAGTTCTGGGGCTTCATCGCGCCCGGTCTGTATCAGCACGAAAAGCGCCTTGCGCTGCCATTGCTCGCATCCAGCGTATTCCTGTTCTATCTCGGTGCGGCATTCGCCTACACGGTAGTCTTCCCCCTGGTATTCGCCTTCCTCAGCGGGGTGACGCCGGAAGGCGTGTCGATGATGACGGACATCACGCACTACCTGGATTTCGTGCTGACCCTGTTTTTTGCGTTCGGGCTCGCCTTTGAGGTGCCGATCGCCACAATCGTGTTGGTCATGGCCGGCGCCACGACGCCGGAGAAACTGGCCACCAAGCGTCCCTATGTGATCGTGGGGGCATTCGTGATCGGCATGCTGCTCACACCCCCCGACATCATCTCGCAGACCTTGCTGGCACTGCCCATGTGGGTGCTGTTCGAGGTTGGGCTGCTGTTATCGCGCATGCTGGTGCGCGATCGTGACCGCCGGCGGCAGGCCGAACAGCAAGACGATGCCGAGTCGCCGAGTGCCGATACGCCTGGCGTGCCGGCCGCTGGGGCGGCCGCTGCCACGGCCGATGATTTCAGACCGCTCGACGATGATGAGATGGAAGACGAGTTCGAACGCATCGAGGCGGAGTTCGATGCCCTGGATGAGACCTCGTCGGAACCTGACAACGGCACAGGACGGACATCGAACGGCTCTGCTCCCTGGAGCGCCGATGATGGCGACGGGCAGGTGGATGTGGCCGGCAAATGGACCGATGACGATTCTGCCGACATGCTCGACGAAGAGGATTTTCCGAAACGCAGCGCCACCGAGGCGTTGGTCGAGGCCAAACTGGAACAGGTTGCCGCCCTGCGTGCGACCGAGGCCTATGACGAGGCTCGCCGACTGCTGTACGAGGTCCTCGCCGAGGGCAACGAAAAGCAGGTCGAGGTGGCGCGCAATATCCTGGAACAGTTGGACGGCTGATCCCCGGAGGTCGTCGATGCTCAGGACATCCCTGTTGCTTGCGTTGGTCCTGGTCGCACCGGCGATCGCGCTGGAGAATCAGCTGCGCGACCACCCATCACCGTACCTGGCGATGCATGGAGATGACCCGGTTGCTTGGCAGGACTGGGGACCCGAGGCCGTGGCACTGGCGCGCGGCGAGGGTAAGCTGTTGTTTGTTTCGAGTGGCTACTTCTCCTGCCACTGGTGTCACGTTATGCAACGCGAGAGCTACAGGGATGAGAAGATCGCAGCGCTGCTGAACCAGCATTTCGTGCCGGTGAAGCTCGATCGCGAACTGCATGGTGCGCTGGATGCCTTCCTCATCGATTACGTCGAGAAGACCCAGGGCCATGCCGGTTGGCCATTGAATGTCTTTCTCACGCCCGAGGGTTATCCGCTGATCGGCGCCACCTATCTGCCGGCGGAACGCTTCCGGGATCTGTTGGTGCGGCTGAACACCGCCTGGCTCGAAGAAAATGGCAGGATGCGCAATCTGGCGCGGCGCACGCTGCTGCAGTTGATGCAGAATGACGCCGGAGTCCGGGTCGAGCCACTGCCAGTGGCAGCGCTGCAAGACGCCCTGTTCGTGGAGGCGATGCAAATTGCCGATGTGATGGAGGGTGGATTCGGCGACCAGAACAAGTTCCCGATGGCCCCCCAACTCCTGGCGCTGCTCGAACTGCAGGCCACGGCGCCACGCCCTCAGTTGGCAGAGTTCCTGGTCCTGACGCTCGACCGGATGGCGGCCGGGGGGCTGCGCGATCATCTGGCCGGCGGCTTCTTCCGTTACACAGTCGACCCGTCCTGGCAGGTGCCGCATTTCGAGAAGATGCTCTACACGCAGGCCCTGTTGTCGGAGGTCTATCTGCGTGCCGCAGCGTTGTTCGGGCGCGCCGATTATGCCGCGGTAGCGCGCGATACCCTCGGGTTTGTCGCGCGCGAGATGGCCGGGTCGGATGGTGGCTATGTCGCCAGCTTCTCCGCAGTAGATGGTGCCGGGCGGGAGGGCGGCGTCTATCTGTGGACAGTCGATCAGTTGCGCGCCCTGCTCGGCGAGCAGGATGCTGAGCTGGCGCGGCGCCACTGGAACATGATCGACATCTCATCGGTCGACGGAGGACATCTGCCGCGGCAGGGTGAAAGTATCGAGGAGATTGCAGAGTCGACCGGTCGGCCCGTGACCGACATCACGCGGCGCCTTGCCTGTGTACGTGAGCGCCTGCTCGCAGCACGTACGAAGCGCATGCTGCCCGTCGACGACAAGGAACTGGCCGGTTGGAATGGACTGATACTGGCTGCCTTTTCGCGCGCCGCACTCGCCTGGGATGACTCCGGGTTCCGTGCGGCGGCAACGCGCGTGCGCGACTTCCTGCGCGAGCGATTGTGGGACGGGCGCGAACTGCGACGCGCCCTGGCCGGCGGTCGCGAACTGGGCAAGGCCTCCTTGGAAGACTATGCCTATGTGGCCTATGGCATGGCCGCCTATGCCGACCTTAGCGGTGAGCCGGCCGACGCTGCTTTCCTTGCCACGCTGCTCGACAGTGCCTGGCAGCGTTACCATGGGCCTGGTGGATGGCGCATGGATGATCACCCGTTGATTCCGGGCATGGGTGAGCGGGCGGCGATGTTGGAAGGTGCGATGCCGGCGCCCTCGGCCCTGTTGGTCGGTGTCGCCATTCGCAGTGATGACGCAGATCTTGTGGACAAGGCGCTGGCAGCGGCCGAACTTGGCCGCCGCGCGACCCAGCAGCAGCCCTTCTGGTACGCCGGTCACCATGCCGCACTGCTGGAGGCGGCGACGCGATCTCCGCAGTGATAATCGCACCAGCGCCGGTGGGCGTCGGATTCGGAATCAAATGTCTCGAGAAATTTGGTACTTCCTGGGTGGTATGGCGTTTGTGCTGCTGCCGCTGTTCGGTTATCTGGCCTACCATAAGTCGGGTCTCGCGGTTGACCGTCCCGACCGGGTGATCACTTACCGGGAAGTCGATGGACACGCGCTGAAGCTGCACATTTTCGAGCCGCACGGGAAGGGTTCCGATGCCGCTGTACCTGCGCTGCTGTTGTTCCATGGCGGCGCCTGGCAGTACGGTCACCCGCGGCAGTTCTATCCGCAATGCCGGTATTTCTCGCGACACGGCCTGACCTGTATCAGCGCACAATACCGGATCGAATCGGACCACGGCACTGACCCCAGGGCCGCCATTCAAGATACCCGGGCCGCACTGGCTTACCTGCATCGCCATGCACAGACTTTGGGTATCGATGCGCAACAGATCGCGGTCGGTGGTGGTTCGGCCGGCGGGCATCTCGCTGCTTCGCTTGGCGTGACATTGCCACTCCCTGGTGAAACTGCCGATACGGCTCCTGCCATCCGGCCGGCTGCCCTGGTCCTTTACAATCCAATGCTGGACCTGGCGCCATGCAGGCCGGATCATCATCTCGTTGCCGCCTATTGGCAGGATGTCTCGCCAATGCATCACATCGACGCGAAGGCACCGCCGACGCTGATCCTGCTAGGAACCGCGGACCCGGAGGTGCCGGTACCCACCGCCCGGGCATACTGCAACGCCATGCAAGGGCTTGGCGCCACCTGCGAACTCGAGCTATACCAGGGCGCGAGGCACGGCTTCTTCAATCAGCGTGTCGAGGAGGGACGGTATTTCAAGGCTACCAATGAGCGGGCGATGCGCTTCTTGAAAGGTCTCGGTTACGCCCGTGGAGCGGCAAGTTGACTGCTTGAGCTTGAGCGCCGTCTGGCGACCCACTGCCCTGTTCTGTTGCGAGGCGTCGCGGTAGCCGGCTACATTGTCCCACGGGTATCGGTCGGACGCATCTAACGTGGTCAACTGACGCTGTCTGACCGATGACCCGGCAATTGCCGGCGTTGCTACCGACAGGCGGCCGTTGGTAACTTCAAGGAATGAGACCGACAGGGCAACTCCTGCCAACCTTGTTCATTTCTCACGGCGCACCGGACATTCTATTGTCGGAGCACGTGGCACTGGGCGCGTTGAAGGGTCTGGCTGCACGCCTCCCACGCCCAGGCGCCATCGTCGTCGTTTCTGCCCACTGGGTTGCCGATCCCATCGGGGTCACTGTGGGAGAACTGCTGCCTACCATTCATGACTTCGGTGGTTTCCCGGATTCGCTCTACGCGATGCAGTATCCTGCCAGCGGGGACAGGCGTCTGGCAGACCAACTCACGCGTCGGCTCGACGAAGAGGGTCTGGGTCATCAGCTACACGAAGGGCGTGGACTCGATCATGGTGCCTGGATACCGTTGAAGACCATGTTTCCCGAGGCGGATATCCCGGTGGTTCAGGTATCACTGCCGACCGGCTCGATGGAAGATCTCACCAGACTGGGAACAGCCCTGGGGCCGTTGCGTCATCAGGGCGTGCTGATCATTGGCTCGGGTGGTTCCACCCACAACCTGCGCGCGCTGAACCGCCTTGGCAAGGCGGACAACTGGGCAATCGAGTTCGAGCAATGGCTGCTCGAGAGCATCGAATGCGGTCGGTTTGATCGATTGGTCACTCCGGAGCTTTTCCCGCCGCTGTTTCATCGGGCCCACCCGACCCTCGAACACTATGCACCTCTGGTGGTGGCTTGGGCCGCGGGTGATCGCGATCTGCCCGGCGAACGCCTGCATCACAGTTTCAGCTATGGCAATCTGGGGATGAGCCTGTTCTCCTTCGGGGAAAACGGGAATGCCTGACGCGACAGCGTGCCAATGGACCCTGGTGCAGGGAGCATCCTCTGTTCCGCATCGCCCCGGCGCTCGCCGGTTGGCCTCGATACAGGGCAGGTGATACGAGGTACAGCGGTGGATTGTCTCCAGGGCCTGTTAACACTAATCCGGAGCGTGTCGCCGGAGGCCATTTTTTCGCAGATCAAGGCGTAACGAGCGCTGTGTAGCAGGCTACATAAGCGAGGTGCAACGCAGAGCTGTGGAAAAATGGCCCCGTCCCTTCGGGTTGCGCCGCAAAATGGGCCACTCGGTGTTACTCGTCGTTCATTTGGAATGACCAAACTTCACTCCTCGCGCCTTGATTGGCCCATTTTGGGGCAGCAACGACGCGATCCGGATTAGTGTTAACAGGCCCTAGCAACGTCGGCAGCGGCGGGGAGAAAGTCCGGGCGCTGGCCCATATCGTTTTTGTATCAGGCCTGCCCGGAAATCGTGCCTGTCGCCGCAGTGTGTGTCTTCTACTCGTAGCTCCGTGGGGTTGCTTGATCGGCCGATGCAAGTTAAACTCCGGGTTGATTCGTGAAGTGAAACAACTAGGCATTCGTCTGCCCGGGAGCAACAATGGTGCGTCACCTGTCGATATCGCTACTGCCTTGCCTGCTCGGCGTCCAACTGGCCGCTGCTGCCGGAAACGGCGGGCCCGCCACCAATGATGATTGGCGCTGGACGCTACAGGCCGGAGGGATCTATCAGGCCGAGAGTTCGCTCGACTCCGGAGGAGACATGAGTGCCACCCGCTTCTTCGTAAGCGGCGGAGGTGCCAAGGTCTTGGCAGGGCGCTGGCGCCTGGGCGCCAGTGTCGGCTACGGTGAAGACAATTATGATTTTTCAGGTTCTTCGGGCTTCGGCGGCCTCGATCCCTGGGATCGGGTGCGTGAGTTCCGTGCCGGTGTCTCGATGCAGTACTTCGCGAACGAGCAGTGGACGCTGTACGCGATTCCATCGCTGCGTTTCAATGCCGAATCCGGCGCGTCTATGGACGATGGTTCTAACGGCGGTCTGCTCGCCGGCGCGTCGTATCGGATCAGCGACACCCTCACCATCGGACCCGGTTTGGGTGTGTTCACCGAGATCGAGGACAGCACAAGCTTTTTCCCGATCCTGCTGATCGACTGGAAGATCACCGACACCCTCTCGCTGGAGACGGGTCGAGGCTTTGCGGCCAGCCGCGGCCCCGGTCTGCAGTTGCGCTGGCGATACTCGCCGACCTGGCAGTTTGCCTTCGGTGGCCGTTACGAGAAGACGCGCTTTCGGCTCGACGACAAGGGGGTGGCACCGGGCGGTGTGGGTCAGGACAAAGCCATCCCGCTGTTCGCACTCGCAGAGTATGCAGTGGGTCAGGATCTAAAACTGGGCCTAATCGGCGGTGTGGAAGTCGGTGGTGAAATGCGACTGGAGGATGATTCGGGCAAGCTGGTCAGCCGCAGCGACCTTTCCGAAGCCGGGTTTCTCGGCGCCACCTTCGAAGCGAAGTTTTGATTCCGATTCCGCCGTTTCGGCCAATTCGCACTCGGCGGTAATGCGGCCCGGTGGGTCAGGAACTACGCAGTCGCGAGGCCAGCGACACCAGCTTTCTTCGCACGTAGCCCAGATCCTTTTTCTTCGGTCTTGGAAATAGGCCCTGGGGAAGCGCCTCCTCATTGACCTCGCCGATGATGTTCACCAGCTTGCGGGTGTGCTGCGAGGCGGCACGCGGCGTGACCGCGTGAAGGGCATCCTGGGTATTCAGGAACATCACCATCGTATTCGCCTTGTATGACACCGTGTCGACCAATTCGGCCGCGGATGGGTCGGCCTCCGATCCCAGGAAGTATTTCTTTTTCGCATTTCGCCAGCGATGAATCTCCAGGTCGCCGCCGAGGGTGTCGTCTTCCGGGTCCTTGAAGTAAAGCAGGATCGCAAAAAGCTCTTCAGGGGCGTCGGTGTGAACGCCCCGGGTGCTGTGTGTCCGTGTGGCTGGAGTATTGATGCCGACCTGACAGTCGAGGTAGATGTCGCGTTCGGATCGCCATCTGACACCCGTCGAGAGTCCCTCCAGGGGCCTGCCCAGGTTTTCTTCCAGGAACGGGTAGGCGTTCCTGATCTCCGTGCCCAGAATATTGACAACCTGCCGGAAAAAATCCGGGGAGGTATGGTGCGTGATGAAGTCACGCCATATCGTCGGTACGGCCTCCGGATTCTCGAGTATCTGAAACGTCGAAATATCGTATCGGTAGTTTTGTTTCGCCACGCCATCAGCAAAGGTGAACCGACGGTGCGGATTGGTCTGGCAGAAATCCAGGATGACCTCGTTAGCGGGATATGCTGCCGCCAGTTCGTTGAAATAGTGCTCCGGCAGACAGTTCTCGATCACCACATGCGGGTATGGTTCAAGACGTACATCGGTGGCGGTGAGGTTGTCGAGCACGGAGTGTTTGTTCATTTCGGCGACCTATTCGACCTCAGCAATTTCAGGTTTTTTACCATGAACCGGTAGCAATAGTTAAGTTCAGCGCGATGCCAGGGACCCAGATCGTAACTGCCGGGGGTGCGCCAAGGCGGTCGGCGGGGCCTGGCTACCGTCCGGGGCGCTCGCAACCCCGGGCCCTCTGCAAATGACTACGTCCGCCCGGCATGCTGGGAGCCATGGGAACGCCGCGCCTGTTGATTTACCCACATCGGCGGGCGCGTTAGTATCGACTACAAACAGTCACCACAAGCTTGCGAAAGGCAGGCGGCAGGCCATGGAGCCGCGTTATCGCCGTTTGTGGCATCGAGGATAAAGGAATGAAAAATATCGCTGCGCTCGTCCTCCTGACGGTCATTACCAGCAACGCTGCTGCGACCGGCAATTATCAGGATTGGTGGTGGAATCCGGCATTGGATGGCATGGGCTTCAATGTGGGCCAGCAGGGGGATACTGTCGTCGTCGCATGGTATTTCTATGAATCCAGTGGGGAACCGACGTTCCTAACGCTGGCTGGTCCGCTGGTCGATGATGTCGTGGAAGGCACGTTGTGGCGCTCCTCTGGCCCGCCGCCGGGTCCCGGATACGACCCCGAGGACGTCGTCAGAACCGACGTGGGCAGCGCAATCCTGACCTTCGAATCGGGCAATTCGGCCAGGTTTGGCTACGATTACGACGGCGGGTCGGGCACGATCTTGTTGCAGCGCTTCAGCTACGATGTGCCGGATATATCCGGCGTATGGGACTACATCGCCAGCGGTGAGGTTTCGGACTGCATTCTTTCCGTGAACGAGGGCCCGTATACCGTCAGTGGGTACCTGTCGATCATTCAGAACAGTGGCACGGTCGCCGTCGTTCAGGTCTACGATACCGGTGAAGTCTGTACCTACAACCTCGACGCGACCCAGAATGGATCTTACGCCGATGCAAGCGGCACCTACTCGTGCAACTTCGGCATCGGCGGCATCGCTTCTTTTCAAGGTATTCGCGTGATCGATGATTCGTTGACGTTCGGCCTGGAGACGACGATGACCAATGGCGAGACGTGCAAGCAGCAGGGCAGGGTCGCCGCGGTGAAGGACGCTCGAACCGTCGACGACGGTGACACTCCCGCGGATGGGGTCGTTGGCCCAATATACTAATATCAGCCGCGAGCGTGCCCGACATTGGTCTGATTCCGGCCGGCTTGGCGTGCCGGTCAATGCTTGAGCCGCACCGCCGTGACGGTCAGTTGTTGTCCCGGCCGGCGTCTAGAGTTCATCTTCCAGTGGCAGGAACGCAAAGAACCAATCCTCGATCCTTTGCATGAAGTTTGCCGCTGGCTGAGTCGTCAAAGTTTTCCGGTCCGACACCCAGACCACCCCGCCATCCTCATCGAGCTGCAAATGCCAGGCGTTCGCGGGGCTGAAATCGCGCATCAGCGCCTCCCGTAATGCTGCGTTGAGTTCCTCGCTCTCGACCAGCAATGCCATTTCCGAATTGATTCGCAATGAACGTGGATCGAGGTTGGCACTGCCAACAAACACCTTGTCCCGGTCTATCGTCATGGCCTTGGCGTGCAGGGCCAGGGCCTTATGGCCGATCGGTGTGAGCATGTAAAAGGCACGATCGCGCGCGTCTACCCGTACCTCATGGAGATCCGCGCCATCTCGCAACAGTTGGTGTACATGGTTGCGGTATGCGCTATGCGCGGTCAGGTGGTTGTTGGAGCGAATCGAATTCGTGAGGATGCGGACGCGGACTCCGCGCGCCACCGCCCGCTCCACCGCGCCTTCCAGGGCCGGGGTGGGTATCAGATAGGCCGATACGATCAGGATTTCTTCCTGCGCGCCGTCGAACAGGTCTATCAACTCATTCGCCAGCGTTGTCGGGGCATACAGCCCTTTGCCCAAACCGCGGTCGGGCGGCAGGTCGGCAATCAGTTCGCCATGTCCGTTTGCGGCGCTGCCGATCAACTGACGCCATTTCCTTTCCCTAGCCTGTGCGGTTTCCTCACGGTGAATATGGACGCTGGTGTCTCTGATCTCACGCAGGGATTCAAGATCTGACGTTGCCGGCTCCAACTGCGATAGCAAGTCAATCGGAATCGACCAGTGATCGTTCCAGTAATCGTCAAAGGAGCGGCTGATATCCTGCACGATAGATCCGCCGGCAATGAGTTCAATGTCGCGAAAATTGGCGCCTTCATGCAGACCGAAATACTCGTCTGCCAGATTGCGACCTCCCAGAATCGCCACTCGATTGTCGATCACCATCGCCTTGTTGTGCATCCGGTGATCGAGGCGGTGAAACTCCGCGAGGTTCAGGACCTGACGGGTTGTGAAACCATCTGCGCGTCGTTTATACGGGTTGAATACTCGGTATTCGATATTGGGATGTCGATGCAGTGCGAGCAGCGCGCTGTCCTGCGACAACAGGAATGTGTCGTCGATCAGCAGTCGGATCATAACGCCCCGATCCGCCGCGGCCACCAGGTGGTCCAGGATCAACGCGCCGCTGATATCGAAACTCCACAGGAAGGTTTGCAGCTCGATGCTGTCCGTCGCGCTGTCGATGGCGCGCAGACGCCAGTCGAGCGCGCCCGGCCCGTCATTCAGCAGCACATACCAATCGTCTGGCAATGCGGCTTCCAGTTCGTTCCAGAGACGGGTTTGGGCCGGCGCAGGTGTGCGTTCCGGTGGCAGATCGGGTGGCTGCAGCGTTGTGCAACCGATGAGCAGTGCTGACCAGAATAAGACAAGCAGGCCCCTTGCTTGATGACTGATCATACGGGGGTTCTTTAACCTTCTCACTCTGTCGCCTTCGGGCGAGTTGGCAGACGCATATCTGCAGGACCTTGCAAGAAAGCATATCGACGGTTGCCCAAGGCCCGCAACTGCGCCGGATCTCGATCTTGAAGGTTCCACGCAACTTCGCCCCAATCGCGAATCTGCTGGCGACGACAATTGTCCGGCAGCGAGGCCTCGGATCTGGTTGGCGCTTGCCGGTGGCATCTGCACCGCGGAGGTGGTCGGGAATAGGCCGCCTGCTCAATTCGGCCAGCCCGGACCGGGAGGATTGACAGGCGTCTGCACCGCACAGCTGTGACGGGCTCCTGGATCAGGAGCTTGCGGCATCTAGGTCAGCAGTTTGCGTGTGACGAAGTAAAGAATTGCTGCACCACTGTCCGAGGCGCGCGCGACATAAGCCGAGCGCCTGACAAGCTTTACCAGCCCGGGCGTATAGGAGCGCGTCAAGGCAAGTTCCACAACGAGACCCTCGGACAGTTTTGTGTCCGTCTCGACCAGCAGCCCTTCCTTGCTGACGCAACGTACCCTGCAGCGCTGAACCTTCTCTCCGGGTATGTAGAGGGAGGCGCACTTACCCTCAACGCGCCAGCACGGGGTATGACGGCGTTCAGGCAGGCTCATTGGGGGGAACCGGCGGCCAGGGAGTCGTGTTTCATTGTTTTCTTCGGCACGGTTCCATGTTTTTGCAAATAATCTGAATTATTCATGCAAAAGTTGTGCCGATAGAAAAAAACATATTTAAATCAGTTTGTTAGTTCGTCAATGGGCGGCGGCAGCCCCTTGAGACTGTAAAGTCGTTCGACATGCATCGGGTGCGCCTTGCGCGGTAGGCACACCGCTGATCGCCTTGCTCCAGGCGCATCGGACAGGCGACGGGCCACGGCTATACTCGTTCTGGATCCTCGAGCGATCGATTTCGGCTCAGAGCCAAACTACAGCGACCACCGAGTTCAGGAGGGGGCGATGTGCGGATTGCGTGGCTTTTCAACAGAACTGAATCGCCTGGGACCTGTGTTGCGTGCGGTTGTACTGGTCGCGCTTGCGGTCTCTTCGCCCAAGGCGCTGTCTGCTTTCGCGCAGCATACCGCCCACGGTGGCCCGGTGAAGGGTTTGGCGCTGTCGCCGGATGGTCGCTGGATGGTAAGCACCAGTTTTGACTACACCGCGGTTCTCTGGTCTACCGGAGATTTCTCGGAACGGCGCACACTGAAAGGCCATCGAGCGGCGGTCAATGCGGCGGCATTCTCATCCGATGGGCTTTATCTGGTCACCGCGGGTGATGACCGGATGTTATATGTCTGGAGGCTCGAGGACCTGCTGAATGAGGCCGCGGAGCCGGTGCCCAGGGTCCTCGGTGGGCATACCGCCAAGGTGGTGCATTTGGCATTTTCTGCGGATGGCCGAAGGCTCGCCTCGAGCAGCTGGGACCACGCCGTAGGACTTTGGTCTGTGCCGGCATTCGAGAACGAGGGATTCCTGAGTGGCCATGACGCCCCGGTTCATGCTGCGCTCTTCTCGAAAGACGGTCGCGCGCTCTACAGTGCCGGTGCAGATGGCCATATTCGCCAGTGGGATGTCATCAAGGCGCGATATGTCAGAAGCCTGGTGAACAACGGTTGGGGCATCAATGTGCTCGCGATCGACGAAGATCGTGATTTGCTCGCCTATGGCACGGCCAATGGTGCAATGCGATCGATCTCTTTGAGTGGTGCCGGACCTTCGATCGACTATTCCGAGGAGGGACCTCCTGTGCTTTCGCTCGCGCTGGACTGGAAGACGGCTCGCATTGCGTTTGGCAACTCGGAAGGGCGTGTGCTGATTGTCGATGCCGGCACCGGCGGGATCGAACGCGATTTTCGAGCCGTGATGGGGCCTGTCTGGGGCATGGCGTTGATGCCTGGGCGTGAGGTCGTGTTCCTCGCGGGTCTTGATGATTTCGTAACCCGAATACCGTTCGATGCCCCAGATGTCGCGAAGCCCACAGTGGCCGGACGGGACCGGCGTTTTCATCCGATCGGCAAACTCGACAATGGGGCCCGTCAGTTCGCGCGAAAGTGCAGCGTGTGTCACTCACTCGAGGCGGATGGTAAACGCAGGGCGGGCCCCACGCTGCATGGGATCATGGGTAGGCGGGCAGGGGTGGTGTCCGGTTACGCCTATTCGGCCGCGCTGGCTGGTGCGGGGCTCGTGTGGAATGAGGAGACCATCGATGCCCTGTTCAGTGAGGGTCCCGACGTGTTGACCCCAGGGTCTAAAATGCCGATCCAGCGGATCAAGAACGCGCAGGACCGCCGGGATTTGATCGACTTCCTCAAGGCGAAGGCAGGCGACGTCGTCGTCAACTGACCTGTAATGCTGTGCCGAGCCGTCGACAACGCCGGGGTTCAGGTCTTTCGGTTCAGGAACAGGAGCACCGCGGTGCCGTTGCGTGCGGTGCGGACCACGTAGGCCGAGCGCCTGACGAGCTTTACGAGCCGGTCGCTGTAGGGGCGGGTGAGTGCGAGTTCCACGGTGAGACCTTCGGCCAGCATCGAATCCGTCTCGACGAAGACCGCCGCCTTACTGACGTGGCGTACCTTGCAGCGTTGCACCCTTTGTCCGCGGAGGTAAAGAAAGGCCTGCGCGCCTTCGGCGCGCCAGCGGCGAAAACGACGGCGTTCAGGCAGGCTCATGGCAAATGCATCCGCGGACTTTCATGCTGGTTCAGGGGTTCGTCATCTCGTTTACTGCACGAATCTCAGCAAGACCCATGCCGCAAGACGAATATTCATGAATATCAGTGTATTGAGCTCGGAGCGGGAAGTCTCTGCCCCGCTGCTGTAAAGCGCCCCGACAGGCAACCGGATGTTTGTTCCCGCTGAAACATGCGGTCTCGGTATCGCACTGGATCCCATCGATCCATTGCTCACAGACTCAGGCTACAGACAGCCATTGGAAAAACCAGCTTCGTGGTGCCTCTTCACCAGTCACGAGATAGTGCAGCGTGTAGGGATTGTTTACTGTTGCACGGATCAGTTCGCGGGCCCGCCGCGAACCGCAGAACAGAATGACATCACCGCTCTGGACCGTGAAACGGGGTCCCGGGAGCATCCATTCCCTTGCGTTTCGCGTAACGACCAGGGCCAGGGCGTCTAGCGACGACTCCCGGTCTGCCGGGTTGCGCAACAGATCACCCAACACGAAGCCCTGTGCCTCGTTGCGGCAGCCGGGCAGGACGCAGGACAGATCTGCGAGGTGCTCGCTCCACAGGAAAGGCGAACCCTCAGGCAGCCGTTCGCGGGACCGGCGCGCCAGATCCTTGACCTGGCCGATACCGTCAGTCTGCAAATAGCGCAACAGGCTGCCCAGCGAGGGCATCAACAGAAACAGAAGGATGTGACGAGCCAGCACCAGGCTCGGCTGCATGATGAGATCGGCATTGGCTGCGTTGAAGGCCAGTTCGTTTTCATGGTGATTCTGACGCACAAGCAGAAAGGCATCGGGATTGACCGCACGGGCACTCAGGAGGATGCGAAGGTTCTCTTCGTCATTGTTGGTCCCGGCCACCAGACCCACGGCACCCGTTAAATTGGCATCGGTCAGCGAGTTTCGATCGACTCGACCACGGATTCGCCGCCCATCACCCCCCTGTAGATGCTCTGCAGTATCGATGATCGAGAACGCGACGCCATGGGTGCCGAGGACCTCATGCAATGCCTGGCCCATCCTGCCGTAACCGCAAAGTACCCAGTTGCCGCGGGGCGGCCTTAGCGGGTGCTCGAGGTCGATACTGCTGTCTCCAACCAGCCAATCCTCCCAGGCACGCAAGAGCGGTGTGTAGATGGCAGCACTCAATTGCTGAGCAAAGACTTCGAACGGACTGATCAGGGTAACTTCGCCAACCGTTGCGAGCAGCTCCCGGTGATCAGCATGCGTGTCGCGGCAGATGATCTGCAGCTTGGGATTGAGAAAGCGCGTCATCACCGCGACCTTGAGGTTCACTTCGTCACTGCCGGTGAGGACTACGACTGCCCGACACTGTGGATGTTGAACCCCTGCATCCAGTAAATGCCGAGGGACGCCGGCGTCCGCACAGAGGCCGGGCATCTTTACCCGATAGGTACGCAATCGCAGCGCCTTGATCCGCTCAGTATCGGTATCCAGGATCGCCGCCCTGATCATCTGATCGCTCAAACCCCTGGCCAGCAAACTGCCTGTATCGCCAAAACCGCACAGCACGAAAAATGGCTCACATATGCTGTTGACGCTGCGGGCGAAGCGCCGTCGAGCGATAGCGCGCAGCAGCTCCGGATGCAGCGCCAGCCGAATAATCGAACTGATGGCGTATAACCAGGCAACGACGCCCATGTACAGGCAGACAGTTGCCCATAGACGTTGCTGGTCGCTGAATTCGTGGGGAATTTCTCCGAAACCAGTAGTTGTTGCGGAATAGGTGAAGAAATAGAAGGCATGGAACAGATTCATACGGCTTGGGTTGCCATCCACTTCCTGCCCGGGCATCAGCGCCATGCCGGTTATGCCGATCGCATAGACGAACAACAGGACCAGTACGGGTCCCCGCATGAACTGCAGGACGACCGCGGTGACCCGGTCCAGATCTGAAGTGGCCGACGGCAAGGTCCGGACTCAGCGCCGTGACATCAGGGTGTCGGAGACCAGCACCGACACCGACACGATATTGGCGGCCAGCGCGCCATAGCCCAGTGAAACAATCGTCACCATCAGCCCCGGCGTGGTCGTTTGCTCCATGCCGCCCTCCGATATTGCCCATACCGACACGGCGATCATCAACAGCAGATTGGCGACCAGGCTGGCCGCCAGCACCAAGGCACCGATCTGGGAACGATCGCCGAGCTTCAGGCCGCTGGTGATCAAACCGACCATCAAGGCGGCGAACAACAGCCATGGGTCGTGATGCGTCGAATCATCCATATGACCGGCCACGAACCCCAGGTTCAGCGCCAGCGCAAGAATGATGAAAAAGCCGAAGACGACACGTTCCAAATTCAAAGGCAACCACTCCCGTTGCTGGTGACCATTTCCGTCCGTCCGTTGATCGCTCCTTCACGAGGTATAGACGTCTGCGAGTGTGGGTTCAACCGCCCATGCCCGCTCGGTCGACTGGTGGTCTGCCTGTGGACACATGGCAGTCCGGCTCCGTACTGGCCGGGCGTCAGCGCAAACCTGAAATAAACCGACACGCCGCTCGGTCTGAAGCTAGTGTTAGATCTGGGTCAACAAGGTCGGTGAAATGAAACTGTACCTGCTGGGGATGATGCTGGTCGTCGCGTCGGGCGCGAATGCACAGGATGGCGACCGTGTACCGGTTCCGGCTGCTGCGTTCGCCATGGGATGCTCGCCGGCAGATCCGGAATGCGAAGCCGACGAGGGCGCGATTGGTGGCGTTGAGGTCTCTGTGCCGGCTTTCTCAATCGATCGCTACGAAGTGACGGTGGCGGACTATGCGGCGTGTGTCGACGCCGGAGGCTGCTCCGCGCCACTTGGCCACCAGCGTAACCAGTACTGCAACTACACCCATCCGGAACGTGCACAGCACCCGGTGAACTGTGTGGATTGGGTGGACGCTGTGGCTTTCTGCGCCACCCGTGGCGGGCGGCTCCCAACGGAGCCGGAGTGGGAGCGTGCGGCAAGGGCTGGGTCGCTGTCGCGCTACCCCTGGGGTGAAGAGGTCGGCTGCGAGCATGCCGTGCTCGACGAAGTCAGTCCGGCCCCGGCACAACGCGAACCCGATGGTTGTTACATGGATGCGACCTGGGCGGTGGGAAGCCGACCGGCAAATGCGCTGGGACTGTTCGACATGCATGGTAACGTAGGAGAATGGACTGCCAACTGGTATGCGCCCGAGGCCATCGGAGGCCTGTATGCATCGGGTGACCTGGCCGGTCCGACCGATGGTCAAAGGAGAGTGGTGCGCGGGGGATCCTGGGATGAGAATCGTCCCAATCTGCGCAGCTCTTTCCGCAACGTGAAGCCACCGCAGCAAGGCGATTCGGTCTACGGCTCGATTGGCTTCCGCTGTGCTTACGATCCCGTCTGATAAGCGATTGCTTCGTCGTGTGGAGACCGCCTGGACAAGCGCGAACGACGGGCAAGCCCACACCAGGCGTGGGCGAACAATTCAGCGCCGTTACTCAGTCCGCCTCGATCTGACTTACGCGCCGCGCGAATGCTTCGACCTGCGGCCAGTCGGTATAGTCGATAACCACGCTTGGATCAGTTGGGCCTTTCGTCATCCACATGATCAGTCGAATCATCTGGCGATCCCAGAAACGGTATCTTGGATAGTCGAGCTTTCCGGCAAACACCTCCACTTGCCTTGGTTTCCACGAAATCTCGCGGAGAAACTTGCGCAGGTAAGGGTTGGTGTCGGGTTGCCTTTTTTCCGCCTTGCGCGCGACCAGGTTCACTGAGAAGAATGCGTTCGGCTTGGCCGTCAGCACTTGCGTGTTGTCGGCGATGAAGTCGTAGACTTCCTTGTTGTGTTTGCCATATCGGATGCTGGCCCCGATTATGATCATGTCGAACGGTTGCAGGTCGATCCCCCGGGCGCCGTCAATTGGGCTCAGGATCACTTCGTGCCCGCTCTGCGTGATGAACTGCAGCAGCCGTTCACAAATTTCGCGTGTATGACCGTCTGTGGTCGAATAGATGAGAAGTAGCTTGGCCAAGGGTCGCTCTCTATGAATGTCGTTCGTGGTTGCCCGGCAAGTATCCGTGGAACGCAATGCGACGACGCTCGACGGTAACCACAGGGTTGGCGATGTGGGATTCGAATCCACCACCTGGGGGTCGTGAACCTCGACTGTTCAATGGCTTACTGCCTGTAACAGGGTGCCATCTGGAATTATATCAGTCGCATTCTGTCTAGTGTCGGTAGCCGAAAGGCCGGAGCGCGGCCCACTAGCTATCGGCTCTTGCACCTGGGCGAATTCTTGCGTTGTTCGCTGGACGATCGCAACAGGCCTTCGGCGGGGGATGAGTGTTCCCGAACGTTCACGCGGGCAGTGCGATCGACGCTGCCAAAACTTTGATGCATTGTGCAGGCGGCAGTCATATCCCTTGCATGGAGAAGAACCAGCCGATGGCGATTGACAGAAAAATCCTTGGAGGATGCCGGCAGGCCGTGGCTGTATGCCTTGATGTGAAATCAGTAGATTCGGTTGTCGTTATCTTTGACTCTTCTTGCAGGAAATATGCCCAGGGTATGGCGTTCATCCTCAGAGAGATCGGATGTGATTACGCCATGTTCAATATGGATGATTTTGGCGGGAGACCTCTAAGATTTTTCCCCGGGGAGATCGCCGGGGCAATGGATGATGCCAGTGTCAGCATCTATATTGCGGCAAGCCATCCGGGTGAGATCGAGGATTTCAGGCGTCCGATGCTGCAGCTGGTGGAGGCGAAGAGGATCAGGCATGCGCACATGATAGGTGTCACCGACGAGATCATGTTGCAGGGCATGAGTGCCGATTACTTCGCGATTCGCGATTTCGCGGCAAGGCTGTACGAGATCCTGGCCGAAGCCAGCACAATCGCGGTAACGGCCCCGGCAGGCACCTCGATCGTCGCGGAATTTTCGCCGCATATTCGGTGGGTGAACATGGATGGATTCATCACTCGGGATTCATGGAATAACCTGCCTGAAGGGGAGATATTCACCTGTGTACAGAATATCTCGGGCAAATATGTCGTCGATGGCGTGCTCGGAGACTACTTCTCGAAGAAGTATGGCTTGCTGGACGACACCCCGGTCCGGTTTGATATCGTCGACGGCTGGATTGCTGCAATCGATTGCGAAAACAAAGCGCTGGAACGTGAGCTGCTAGCGTACACACGATTGGACGAAAACGCGTCGAGAATTGGGGAATTTGCACTTGGCACCAATCTCGGTTTGGATAGATTGATCGGAAATCTACTGCAAGATGAGAAGGTGCCAGGGGTGCACATCGCGATAGGACATGGTTACCCGACGCGGACAGGTTCAGGCTGGAACAGCAAGGCGCACCTTGACATGGTGATACGCAGACCGACGGTAATCGTCGACGGGAGGATCATCATGGTCGATGGTAGGTATCGTTTGTGAGTATATGCAATCGCTGTTGCTGCGCCGCGCAGTGGGCCAACAAGCCGCTGCCGCGAGTGGTCAACAGGCAACAACCTGGGGTGGCCCGACGGTTCGACGACAACTGTTGGCCGATTGCATTGCCTTCGCCGCAGGGTTGGTGCCATGACTGCGTTTCCGCATTGCAGATAGGCCGGGTCCGCGAGTTGAACCGAGTTGCGGCCCAGGCGCCAAGCCCAGTACGGACTGAGACCGAACAAGACCAAAATAACCGGCCGCCAAGTTGACCGAAAGTGGCCGCTATCAGGGCCTTTTTAACTTGGAAACCGTTTTGCCTTTGTGCAACATGTCGGTTAGGCGCCCCGGAATGGTGGCACGCGCTCGAAGCATGCGCCACCACTGACAGGGTGTCGGCGCTCAATTTAGACCGCACATGCCTCCGCCGCAGCCACCCATCCCGCAAGATGGTGCCTCCGGGTTGGAGAGGGTGGAATTGGACACAAGGGCACCACCCGTAATCAGGCGCTCGACCGGCGTCTCGGCAGCCGTATCTCCGAGCTCAATCCCGGCCTTCTCGCACACCTCTCCCCAAATCGTCAGTTTCTCGCTCATGCTGTGGCGAACCTCGACGACGCGGCCATTCGCTGCGCATCGGTAATCGTAACTGGGCATTTTTCCTCCCCGTAAAGAAGCAAACCAATGTAGATTTTTCTGATTCCGGTGCTGGGCGTCAAGCCTGTACGGGAATCCGCGGAAACCCGTGCATCCCGGACTTCGCGGCTTCCGGTCGATGTTCGTCGTTCGTCCGATTCAATTCGTCATGGCCCGCTAGACGGGAGTCGAGCCTTTGGGCAAGGAGTGTGCTCCGCACTGGTGCTGGTGGCGGCGATTCCTGCTCAATCTCTGGGGCGCGTTCCGGCCCCTGCAATGTCGGTGGCGCAGCCCGGATTCAATTCCACAGCCTTTTCGATGCACGCGGCGTGTTCTCTCGACGATGCATCAAAAAGACTATCGCAGACATCCAGGCCTCCATTGAAGCGGTAGTAGCATGCCTGCATCGCAGTGATCTGGTGCTGCGCCGTCTGCTGCTGCCGTAGCAGTCGAGTCTGCTCCTGCTGTTGTTGGGTTTGCTCCTCGATTACCCTTTGCTGGTAGCGCATCTTTTCTTCCAGTTCATTGATGTCCTGGCGGAACCCGAAGTAGTCGTTCGGATAAAGATATGTGCCCGGATAGCCGAACCTGTAGTCCCAAGCTTGTACGTCGAATACGGTTGTCACCTGTAACAGCAGCGCGACGACGACCCCCAAAAGTTGAACTGACCTCTGATGCACGTTCTGGCGTATCTTTGTGACTTCCTGGATCGGGTCCCACTTTGAATGACCACGCGTGCTGGACTGCGCGTCGTGTCGGGACGGTTGCCGCCTCATTGCCCGGCGGGCAAGCATTCGACAACTCCAAACAACGGGCTTCCCGGTCTTTTTGGCTGGCCGCAGTCGGTCCTTGCAACGATCAGTCTTCAGCAGGTTTCGGCGTGTCATCCTGGGGCTTCTTCCGCAGCCGTTTCTCCTCTTTTTTTCGTTTCTTCGCGAGGTCTCGCTGACGTTTTTCGAAGGCGTAGTTGGGTTTGGCCATAGGTTATCCTGTTCAATTGCATCGTCGTGAGCCAGAAAGCGAGTCCGAGGTGCCGACACCAGTGAAAGTCGGCGGCCTCGCCGCATGCTCATCTTACAGTCGGTAATCCGCTGAGCTTGGGGGCGGTTCGGACCGCATGGCCCACCAATCCCGGGATGCTCTGCTATCCGACGAAATGTCCTTTCTTGAGCCGCTGTGCCTCCATCAGTTCCAGTTCCCTTGAGCCTGAAATGACGATGTCTTGGTCGGGGACAAAATCGAGTTTGGACTTCAAGCGCTCGTAAGGCACCGCATTCAAGATGACCTTCATCGCATTCATTCGCGCGTCGTGCTTGTTGTCGGAACGAATGATCGTCCAGGGCGAATGAGTTGTATTGGTTCGTTTGAGCATCTCGTATTTCTGGGTCGTGAACTCATCCCAGCGGTCTTGTGCCTGAACATCGATCTCCGAAAGCTTCCACTGACGCAGCGGATCGTTCTTACGACGTTCGAAACGCCGAGCCTGCTCTTCTTTGGTGACCGAAAAGTACAGTTTCACGAGAATCGTGCCTTGACGCACCATGTCTTTCTCGAATCCAGGGCATCCGATCATGAAGTTTTCGTACTCTTCATCGTTGCAAAATCCGAAAACGCGCTCAACGACTGCGCGGTTGTACCAGCTTCTGTCGAACAGGACGATTTCACCACCGCGCGGGAATTCCGTGACGTATTTCTGGAAGAACCATTGGGTCTTCTGTTCTTCGGTCGGCTTGCCGAGCGCGACGACGCGATAGTGTTTTTCATTCATGTACCGCGTGACCCGTCTAATCGTACCGCCCTTGCCCGCGGCATCACGCCCTTCGAACAAAATGATCATGCGCCTGCGGTTCTGTTCGAGATACTGCTGCAGCCTGATCAGTTCGGCCTGATACGGCTTGAGATCCTCCTCGCGCTTGCAGCGCCGGATGGCCCTGTTGCGCATTTTCTGCAAGGTGACGATCTCAGAACGCTGATGCTCGAGCTTCTGCAGCAACCCTTCAACGCTCATCTCCTTCCCCTTGTAGGAGATTTTCTCGGTTCTCTTTACCTCTTCGCTCATTGCCATGGCCTCCATCAACGCACGCAATCTAGTCTCTCATGGTACCGCGACACGGAGGGCGGAGTAACTCCGGACAGGAAAATCTCTTCTCCCTCACGATCCGCCGGCTCCCAGCACGACGTCGGTTGGCTCCTGCTCGATGCAGTGCTTGATGGTGCAGGGACGTCCTTCATCTGAATTCTGCAGACCCGCAGCCGCGATCAACAGGCGCGCTGGGATGCTTGTTCCGAAATACTCTGCTGTGCCAAGTTTCGGCACGAGCTGCGTTCAGGACGGTTGCGTTGGACCAAGGTGCTGCCCGAAATAACCGGGTTGCATTGACCGACCTCAGTGAACTCCCATTTAGATTGCCGCAAAGCCTTGCGTGACGGGCAGAAATATCCTAGTCAGTTAAGTGACCTACCAAGGAATGCAACAGGGGATCGGGATGAAGAACGAAGGACTGTTCGGTGCTGTCATTGCCTTGTCGTTGGCTGTTGCCCCAATTGCTCAAGGCGCGCAGGCAAATATTCAAGCTAAGGTTTCAAGGACGCTCGTGGCCGAGGAGCAGCTATGGGGCGGTTGCATGGCCAGACTTAGTGTCGACCCGCAAACCGTATTACCGGCATGTGCGAACGATTGGGTGACATTCAGTTGCAGCGGTGAGCATGTAAGCAAAGACATTGCCTACCGTATGCTGGACATCGCTCAATTGGCCCAGGTCACGAGTAAGTCCGTGTTCGTTATCGTCACCGATGACAAGACGCACAACGGTTACTGTTTCGTTCGGCGCATAGATGTGTATTGACACAATCTGCTATCAAGGAAGATATCAAAATGCGGCGAGGACCTGATTCTCAACTACCAAGGTCGTGGAAACCAAACCATAGGCGCCTCTTGATCGGCGCCGGATGTGTGTCATGTTGTTTTGCGATCATATCCGGCATCCAGAACGGAGCTGACTCCACTCTCGATCAGCATCTAGCCCATATACGACCGGTCCACGATACGCCTATTTTATTGTCACAAGATCAGGAAGGTTTCAGTTTGGGCGAGCAGCAATCGAGCATCCATGAGGTCACTCCACCGGAAGCGCCGGGACTTGTTACACAGCCTTCCTATTATCTGGCTACCCGAGATATCTCCGACGATATTGATCGCGAACGTGATGAGTACCAGGCCTCTGAGATCCTGGATATAGGATACTTTATGCATGCAGACGATGGGCAGAACGGCTTGCCTCCTGGAGCCTACTGGCGCGACATCGGCGATTTTGTCGATGCAGATCGCCAACTCACTGCTTATCGGATCGATGAGATTCGGGATATCGGGGGCTTTATTGATGCAGACGATGAGCATGATAATTTAAGTATTCCGCAGAGCGGACAGGTCTGGCGGGGCAACGATGATGTTATCGATGCAGATATGACGTTATCCGTCGCGATGTTGCCCAGGCTCCAGAGAATGGAAATTGGGAACTATCTGAATGCTGATGATGCTTACAATGAGAATTTCGATTCTTATATTGACGCTTACCCACGGGATTTGGGGAATGCCGAGGCTTTGTCGCGATGAAATCTCTGAATCATCTGTCCGTAGCCACTGGGTCTGCGCTTATGAGATATATTTCCATCGCGGTGATTGATTGAATGGCTGGGTCGAATATGAAAAGCGTGAATTGCAAAGAGGCTTTATTAGTATTCATGCTAGCGGCAGTGTCTTGCTTTGCACAAATCCATTCGAACGCAGCGTTGGGCGCAGTTCAGGCCGAAGACTATTTTCCACTTCATCCGGGGAATCATTACACATATATCGTGAACGGTTCCGTACTGGAAAGGGAAACGGTCGCCAGCTACACCGTCGATGTCAATGGCGTATCGACCCGTCCTATTCTCAGTTCGACAGGCGACGCCGCTTATTACACCAATGATGCCGATGGTATCCGGATTCACCGTCAGGATGTTTCGGGAGGGGGGGTGCTGCTACTAAGCCCGCCATTGACAATCTCGACCGCTCAAGTAGACATCGGGCAGACTTTCACTACCAATGGGATTGCCAGGTTGACAATTCCTGGCGCCGGCACTTTCGATCTGGACTTCACCGGTGTCTCACGCGTTATTGCAGAAGAAAAAGTAAGCGTGCCGCTGGGTACATTCACCGCTATTCGCATAGCGTTGAGCTTGAGGGTGTTCGGACTGGTGTTCGGGACGCCGGTCGATCAGACCGACGCATCCACGATATGGGTCGTGCAACACTATGGGCCGGTAAGGGAAATAGCGCCCGGATACGATTCGCAATTGGTGGCGGTAGCCATAGACACGGACGAGGATGGTGTGAACATCACCAACGACAACTGCCCCGGGATCGGCAATCCTGGCCAGATCGATACGGATCGGGACGGCATGGGAGATTTGTGTGATTCCGACGATGACAATGACGGCCTGACTGACTCGGCCGAGCAGGAGCTTGGCACGAACCCGAAGGAAACGGATACTGATAATGACGGACTCGATGACGGCTGGGAGGTCGATAACGGTCTGGATCCGCTGGACGGTCTCTGCCCGCCGTACATTTGTCGCGGCGGCAGTTGGCGACATCTGATCCCGTCAATCGAATGACCAACTCACGGTTTGTGCGAGTTCTCGGCAGCGTCCTTGGCGGAGGTGAATTGTCGGATGGCCGCCGCGAGGGTGTACGGGTCAGCAGCGATACCAATGCAGATTACCTGCAAACCAGCCATGATGGGCGGGGTGGCCCGATAACCGATCCCGGGTTGGGTTTCGCCACACGCATATTCGGCATCCTGCAGGGTGAACCCAGGCGAGTATCCCCCAATGGTTGAACGGCGCTCGTCCCGGCCATCAACCGCCCCGTAGGAACGGTGTGCCGAAGCAGCGGGTCTGGTGCTGAGCCCTTTTTGCGAACTGCCCCTGCGCCGAACGTGCCCCGGTGCGCGTGATGCAACGGGATGCGGATCATTTCATTCTCGCACTGTCCGGTGGTATGCGCAGGATCATCGGCACCAAAAGCGTCTCAGCAAGGTTCACTTGAACGAATCGCCTGGCTGGCCAGTCGGATGTACTCGGCGCGGGCTCACGTAGTGAGTTTTTTCGCCTGCTGCACCCACCGCTCCCGCTTGATTCGACCCGGAAACCGGATGACCTGTTCCTCCAGGCGCGCGATGTCTTCTTTGCTCAACTCCGCCAACTGCTTGAAAGTGGATATACCGTTTTCTTTAAGTTTCTTTTCCAAGGCAGGACCGATACCGGTAATCTGCTTAAGGTTGTCGCCGGACTGAGTTTTTGCCCCGGGGCTCCTCTTCTTCTTGACGGCGGTCGCCGTCCGTTTCCTTCTCTGCTCTGTCGCAACCGATTGGTCCATCTCCGGCTCGGGCGAAAGCAGTTCATTGAGCCAATGGCTCCAGAGGCGGTTTTGGGTTTCAATAGATTTATCCATCGCCCTTACGATCTGGTCGGACAGTTTCTTTGCCTCTTTTACCGAAAGCTTCTCGAAGTCAGCCATATCCGACCAGTCATTCATTAGATCCATCTGCTGTTTAGCTGATTGTTGCACGGTCTTTTCCCATACCTCGAACTCGGGCCGGTCGCCAAGCCTGCCGGTCGCCCTGAGGACCTGGAGCCACTGATCCCAGAGCTGATTCTGGTTGTCGAGCCAGCGCTGCGTGGAGTTCATGGCCTCGGTACTAAGCTCGGAAAACAGCTTGGGTTTGAGTTTGTTGCTGTCGGCACGTTCCTTCCATTGGTTCAGCCACTCCCTTTGGAGTTCCATCGAGTGCCGCACAGCTTGCCCCACGAGGTTGTTAACGCCCTCAAAGGTCTGTTGCTGCCACTCGGTCATGTCGCGTGGCGACGCCGAAGTGGGAAAACTCGCCACGGATTCGGCCCACAACTGATCCTGAATGTCCCGCAAATTCTTGAAAAGCCCCTTGTACTCTTTGAACATATTGTTTTCCCCTGTGTTTTTTCAGTTATCCGGAACCAGACAGTATAGGAGGAATATAGTTACCCGATCATCCGTGGTTCTCCGACCTCTCTGTGCTGCGTCCTGGCAGCATGCCTGCCTTCGATCATCGGCCGGACTTCGACGTTCAACTTGGTGGCCCAAGCCCGGTGTCGGGGCGGCGCGACCAGATCGTCTTTCTTTGTGTAACAGTCAGCCATGATTCCGTCCTTGGGGTGTCATTATCCGAATTGTTGTTCAACCCTCGAACCTTGTTCCACAAAAAGGCTCCCCTGCAGCATCTTGCGAGCGGGTCGGAATCGAGCACGCCAGCGTCAGTTGTATCGCTCGTTCCCCCTTGCATTGACCGATGGCCGTCCGCCTTCTCGGATCAATCGAATTCTGGCATGACCGACGCTCCTGGCGAGCTGTGTTGTAAGAAGTTGCCGCAGCGGGGAGCTCGGCGCGGAGTCTGCCAAAGACAATCCCTTTGATACCGACAATATTACTGGCCAAGGGGTGCTAAAGTGCCTATTCATCCCGACATCGGCGATTCAATGAAAAAACCCTTTGGCCAGAGAATTGCTTTTGCCCTTGCAATACTCAGCTATGCCGCCGCCGGCGCTAGCGCGCTGACTGCTTTCTTTTACCAAAGTGAGTTGTCCAATGCCCCGATTCGTGCGTCGCTGATCGCTGCAGTGGTGTTTTTTGTTGGCTGCGGGGTGGTGCTGCATGTCATTGGTAAAGCCCGGCTCGAGGGTGTCCTCTCGGGCAGCGGCCGCATCGACGATTAGCTTCCCATCTCACCGGCAAATGCTGCGACTAGCGGGTGTTGGTCTCTTGCGTGGCGTCAACCGGTGGAATCAACAGGGCACGCTCGATCATGCGTTCTCACACATCTGTGCACCACCTGCGGCTTCTTGTGCAGCCGTCTTACCTCTTTGTTCTCTTGTCTGGCGAGGCCTCTCGGACCTTGCTCCAAGGGATAGCTCGGTTCAGCCGCGAAGAGATTGCACTATCCAGGTTGATTGGGTCCTGCGCGAATGAGTCTGGTTTTTCATTGACGATCTTCCGGCTTTCTCGTGGTCTCGGTTGTCTGTGCCGACTGAACGATCCGGTCCTCTTGGCGCACGCCTGGTATTCCGGACGCTCCTCTCCACCTCGGATCGCTGGCGCCCCCCTTTACCGGGCAGCTAGAAACCCTGTGCGACGGCGATATACCCGATCTGCTCTTCGAGGTGCGCTTGCTTGTTGCCTTCCTCTTCTTCGACTTTGACGAAAAAGCCAGAGGCATCCGCATTGGTCTGCCGAGTGACGATCGCCTCTGCATCGTTGTAGGTTTGGCTTTGACTCAAGATGACGGGGTCATCGATAGTGCCGCTCAGAGGCACGTAGGTGAATCGATGATCGGACTTGATTATTCCAACTTCGGCTGTCCTTTGCCCAGGCAATTCGTGCACCCCGCTCTCCAATACGACATAGTGAAGTTGCTCCTCCAGGTGAGATCCGTCCAGGTAGTCCCATTCCTCGAGCTGAAATTGGAAAGAGCTCGCCCCTATGTTGCGCAGCCGGACGTGCGTGGGTTGCTTGCCGGCATGGGTGACAATGTTCATGATCACAACGGGATTAGCATGGACCTCTGCCAGGTTCACTGTGTGCCATTGATTCTTGTTGCCTTGTCTCCGACTGATGCTTCCAGCCTCACCGATCACGGTACCTTGCGCATTCATTATCACGCCAGTCTCGGCCACGAAATAGCCTACCCGTTCGGTGGTATGTCCGGTCTCGGCATCTCTCGACTGCTCCTCTTCGACCTTGAGCTGGAAACCCGATGGACCAAAGTTGCGTAGACGCAGCGCCGAAGTATCCGAACCATCGTAGGTCTCGATCGATGCCACGACGATCGGGTCCGTCAAAAAGCCATCGATCAAGTTGACCGCATGCCAGGTTTCGTCGATCGCATCTTGTGTGTGACCTGCAACCGTAATCGAAAGCTCACCGAAAGCGGGCACGGACACAGCCGCGGCGAGATCGAGTCGCGGCTTGGTGATATCGGGCAGCCCGTTTTGGTTGTTTGCATCGGTAATCAATGTGCCGGTCTTGATCATCCGATCGACGATTTGCTGGTTTGTATCGTAGGGGAAAGCGTCGCTCAGAATTGCGACGCCGCCGGCGACGTGGGGCGCCGAGGCCGAGGTGCCCGCGCTGGTATATCCAGCGGCATTGATGATGGCTCCCGGGGCAAGCAGCGTAAGAAATTGTGCGCTGTTGGAGAAGCAGGTGACTTTGTCGGGCGCGGTTGTCGAATCGATACAATTACCCCAGTCGAGCTCACCCAGCGGTTTATCGTAGACGGCCCCGACGCTTACGGCACCCGGTGCGCATGCCGGTGATGAAAGCGCGTTCGCGAAACCGTTGTTGCCCGAGGCCACGATAGGCAGGATGCCCGCTGCTCGTGCATTCGCAAATGCCGTGGTTGCCCAGGACTGTGGGCATTCATTGTAGTAGGGGAGGCCATCGCCCAGGCTAAGATTGATGGCGACGATGTTGAATGCCGATTGGTTGGCGATCGCCCAGTCGATTGCAGCAACGATGTCATTCGACCACGCGGTCGATCCGTCGAACACGTCCAAAGCGGCAATGTTCGCTCCGGGCGCCACACCAGATACGATGCCGCTCACCAAGGTCCCGTGGCCGTTGTCGTCCGGTGATTCGTCGTCTGGTGCAAAATCCTCGGTGTGTATAACCCTGCAGCCTACTGGCTCGCCGGGGGCGGTGCAGGAGCCGAAGACTTCGTGGGCGTAGTCGATTCCCGTGTCCAGCACCGCGATAGTCACGCCTGAGCCCTGGTAACCGATGCTTGGCTGGCCGATCAATGGCAGGCTCTCGGCAAGACTGATCCGGTGCTTTTCGTTTGGATAGACCCGCACCACATCCTCGTCTTCGAGAAGTGCCTCCAAAGCAGCCGTATTCTCGACCTGGACGTGCGCCATCGGCAGGTTGCGATAGCCTCGCAGGAGCGCAACGCTCCCCGCTGCTCTGGCCGAAAGCACCCGTTTTCTGACCGCATGGAACTCGCGGGCCTTGCGTTGTCTGATCCATTGATCTTCGTAGCGCAGTCCATGCGCCAGTCGGTCCCGGTCTGCCTCGCCACGCGTGTAGTCAGAGGCAAACTCGACGATGAAGCCTCTTTCTGCGGGACCCTGGGCCAGGCGTTCCCTCAGGTGGGCTGGGATCTTCGCTCGCGCCACCTGCGACAACTGAAGCATGGAAGGCCCCTCGGATTGGGAGTGTGCCGGGGCGTTTAGGCAGGCCAATGCGAACAATGCGGTAAAGAAACCAATCCTGAGCCAATAGTCCATTTGCTACTCCTCCGCTGTCATGGTCGGCGTCGATGGCGATTCAATGTGGAAACTAGCCTCTCCGTCAGAGGTCGGCAAGCACATAGATTCCTGATGTCGCGCGACATTCGCGCCCGGCCGCAATCCGCGAGCGTCCGGTGCGAGGCGTCACTCGGGTCGCGGGCATCGAGCAGGGGCCTCGTGAGCACCCACCAAAGAACTGCAGTGTTCTGGCCAAGGTGCGATAAAACATTGAATCAGGGTAAGTTTGTGGGCTGCGGGGGATCTGGGCCCATGACCACGAGATGATGAGTGCCATGAACGCCGAACTGTCGGCCGCGAAAGCCGAGGAAACGCAACAGGATTTACTTATGCGGATCACGATTCGACTCAACGGCAAGCTTTCATTGTGGCAGCTAGCACGCGGTCCTGATTACGCGAGGCCGTTTTTCCGGCCGGCCGCTGGTATTTGCGGACTCGACTCGGTCCCATGCTTCAACCGGGCACGACATGTGCGTTGAGGTATGCCCGCGTACCCCGTTGTCAGTCACCGCGGCGGCGGTCTCGCAGATTCGTTTCACCAGTGTTCCCGCTGCACGGACATGATGGGCTGCGAAGCTGACGCGGGCGCCGAGGTTGAAGGCCACCATCTGCGCATGCGCCAGCATCGATACGAGCACCCCAGACGCGCCGCTCGGCCCAAATGATTCATCGCGCGGCGCGAGATGAGCCGCGTCACCGTCGCTTTGATCAACAGGACGATGCGCGTCGCCTGGTCCTTGCCCGAACGCGGCAAAGGGAATCGGGCAGCCAAAAAAATGTCTTCGGCTGGTGCGGATGGCCAGATGAGAAAATCGCAAAAGATGCCGCCCACACGCTCGCGCAGGGGATTTGCGGGTGACGGCGAAACAGATGCTGCAGATCCTTTCGGAACCTGTCGGTACTTCGACAGCGCTTTTGCCGCCAGCGGGAAGGGGGCGGATTTGAATCTGGCCCAGGACGAGCATGCTTCCTGCAACAAGCCGGTAGGACTATCCGCAGTCGATGTTCCCGGGTGGGTTCTCGATGAATATCCTTGCAATGCGCTGGTGTCGACGGGCATTCGCCTATCTTTACCAGCCTGCTATCTTTACCGAGGGCAGCCGAGATCGGTTTGGGACTGTGCGATGCAGGATCGGTCGGCTGGCTATTGATAGGGGCTCGCAACCACACACATTCTGCGGAGAAAAATAGTAATGTTGATATATTCTGCTAGATCCAAGGCAACCATCCTCGGGATCTGCACGCTTCTCGTTACGCCACTGATCAGCCACCAAGCACAAGCAATAAGTGCGGGACCAGACTACACCTACACGATAACGCCTTGCCGCATTTTGGACACCCGTAAAGCAGTTGGCGTGTTCGGCGGAAGACTGTTGCCGAATGAAGAGTTGGACATCCAGACCTACGGTGTGGTTGTCATCACTCAGGGCGGCAGTGCCACCCAGTGCCCCGACATACCCGACGACGCGACGGGACTCTTCATCACCGTTCAGGCGGTGAATCCGGCCGGAAATGAGAACTACATCGGGGCACGGCCATTTGGCACCGAAGATCCGTCAACGGCCATCCTTTACAGCCCCAGTTCCGGATCGATCAGCAACTCCCAACTCGTGGCAACCTGCTATGGCCAGTGGTATTACAATGCATTTGGCAGTGCACCGTTCCCCTGCAGGTCTTTTAATCTGACTTTCAATAACGGGCCCAACGGCACTGTGGACCTGGTCGTTGATGTCACCGGATACACTCGACACGAGGAGTGATTCGGCTGCACGCACTGTGCGGGCCTCGTTAGCAGGCCTGCACATGTGTCTTGTACGATCGCCGGTTCCTACTGCACTTTCCGAAATCGTAAAGGATCGGAGTTGCTGCCGTGGAATAGGAAACGCCCGTAGCCGCTGCAGTCAGACTGAAGCCAACAGCCGCTGCCTGAAAACACCGGCATCGGTGACGAATACTCTTACCCGACATTGACACCCATCAAGCCACCCGATTGTTTCGGGGATCGCGTTCCTCTTGTAACTGTATTCTGATAAACGAATGACCTGTTATAAGCGGATCGCGGTCATGGCATCGCGAGGCCCAGCCAATCCCAGCCAAGGCGTTCGAACGTTACGGTTTATGCTCGGCCGCACGGCCCGCTAGAGCGCGCTGGCGATTGTTTCGAGCATGTAGGCGATCAACGCCACACCCATAGCCAGACCCAGAGCGTAAAACAACAGGATTGATCCGTCGTAGCAAAGGCGCATGAATTGCGCCATTTGAAGATTGTGACTCGTTTGCATTGTCTCAGCCCCCGTTGGGAGGTTACGCACATCCAAATTCGAAGGTGTTTTCCTCTGTTAGTACTTACGCATATCCCATGCCGATAGGGAAATATTTCGATTGTTCAATAAGTTGAAAATTGGAGTGGGTTCAAGTTGAGGGTGTTGTGTCAAAATTAACGACATCTCTCACCATGCCGCCGGCAACAATTTGCCGGGAGGTGGCAGTGTCCGGGCTATTCCTGTCAGCTATTGCCGAAGGGAACGTGCAGGCGGGTGACCCGGATCGGGACGCATCCGGTTAATGCAGGCGGCATTTTTTGTACTTCTTCCCGCTACCACTGGGGCATGGATCGTTGCGGCCGATGTTGGGCTGATCACGAGTCATCGGTGAAGAATCTGCGTTTCCGGGTGCCTGGAGCCCTATCGGTGATAGCCAGTGGGAGTGAATCTCCCGGACGTACGCTGGGATGGCATCCTGCCGCGTGCGTATTCCCGCCTCGCTGGGCTCATCGTGCGTTTGAATCGCCTGCTCGCCCTGGAAGCCGACGATGGGAGCGAGGAGGCTTAATGTATCGAGTTCTCACTGTTCGGCAGCGAGCGCCGCGCCACGCATAAAACCTTCGCACCATTCATCTTCATCCAGTGGTTGTTAGAGGTCGTCCATTGACCGGTGGCCTTATCGCGAGCGCGGTAAGTAGCGCCCCTGGTGCGCTGAAGACCTGGGCATGGGAAACCATATCTGCTTGGGATGCATCCGGACAGCGCCGATTCTGCATCAGCCATTAGAGCGCAGGGAGTGCCGGGCGCTTGGACCAAGTTAGGATCAGAGTCAACAGTGAAGGCCAGTCAGCGACTCAGTCCCGGGAAAAGGTTCGGCCAGGGTGGCTGGTGTTCTGCCTCCGGACGAAACAAAACGGCCACCGGTTATCAACCGATGGCCGCCTTTGTGCGCCAACAGCCGGACAGATGATTAGGCCGCTTTTTTGGCAGCCTTCTCGATGCCCTCGGTCACGACTTTGCGAACGTCATTGGCAGCTTCCTGGCTGATTGCGGAAACAGCCTTGGCGTCGGCAACGTAGCCTTCAACCAACTCGCGAGCAACCTCACCCTGGGCAGTCAGGTAGCTCTGCACTTCGGTCGCGTCCTTGACAGACAGTGCGGTACGCCAAGTGGCAAGCGCCACATCGGCCTGCTTGCGCATCATGGCCAGGTTCATTTCGACTAGCCTCTCTGTGTAGCGGAGAGCGATCTGGTTGATCTTGACGGTAGGTGCAAAAATCTCTTCGAAAGAAGCAAAGTCCAGCTTGTTCATGGTAAACCCCTCGTGGATTGAAATTGATGAATTCGTTTATGTTGCAGTGCAGCATAATGCGCATTTTGGTGCAGTGCAACATTTTTTGTTGCGGCCCGCCAATCCATGCTTATCCACACCCCGATTCCCGTGAGAGCCTCCAACTGTGTGTTTTTTAAATTACTGTATTAAACAGAAAAAAATACGAGGCGCCCTTGAGTCGCCATCCGCGGAAGAGGTTCCGGCAGAATCGCCGCACGGAGTGGCTGCCGAGGATTTCGGGGACAGATGAATTTGCGTAATAGTTACGGATATTGCGATTTAGAGAAGTCGATCGGACCTCAATGCAGCGCTCCTCACAAATACCGTGCCCTTCGGGTTGCAGCGCGACCTGTTAGACCGAGGTTTGGCCCGCGAACTGGCCATGGTCGTTGCGTTACGGTTGCTCAGC
This sequence comes from uncultured Gammaproteobacteria bacterium, assembly GCA_963808165.1. Taxonomy (GTDB): domain Bacteria; phylum Pseudomonadota; class Gammaproteobacteria; order Chromatiales; family Chromatiaceae; genus Thiosocius. The sequence goes on from CAWEET010000005.1 coordinate 343,662, forward strand.
TTGCCGCTATGCCAGTGATGGCGGGCCTGAGTTGTCCTTAGAGAAGAAGAAGCTACACGACGGGGACGCGGAAGGACGCAGGGCGCCTGATTCAGGGCGTGTTGCTGCTATAGTCGCTGCGTGTTCAGCGAGCCGTTCCCACCATGTGCCTGGTTTTGATCGCCTGGCGGGTGCATCCCCGCTACCCGTTGATCGTCGCAGCCAATCGCGACGAGTTCTACGCCCGCCCCACCCGACCGGCGCAACGCTGGCCGGGGACCAACGGCATGATTGCTGGACAGGATCTCGAAGCTGGCGGGAGTTGGATGGGGGTCGACGCCGCCGGTCGCTTTGCAGCGGTTACCAATTTCCGCGAGCTGGAGCAGGGTCCCGCGGACGCCCGTTCACGCGGAGAACTGGTGACTGACTACCTGCTGGGCGATGCGCCCGGCGAAAGCTATCTCGCCGAGTTGGCCGAGCGCGCCAATCACTATCGGGGCTACAATCTGCTACTCACCGACGGCAGCGAACTGTACTGCACCAGCAACCGCAGCGCGCCAATTCGCCACTTGCCGCCAGGTGTGCATGGCGTATGCAACGGGCCGCTGGACAGCGATTGGCCCAAGGTGAAGCGCGGTCGCCAATTGCTGGCCAAGGCCGTCGATCGCACCGAGCCGAGCCCCAAACTACTCCTCGAACTGCTCCGTGACCAGACACAACCAGCCCATGAAGCGCTGCCCGATACCGGCGTCGGCCTCGAATGGGAAAGATTGCTGGGCACCATAGCCATCGACGGTGTCCTTGCGGGCCGAGACTATGGCACGCGCAGTGCTAGCGTGCTGCTGCTGGATGCCCAGGGCCGCGGGCAATTTGTCGAACACAGCCGTAGGGACGATGCTACTTGGCTGCAACGCGAGTATCCAGTCGGATCTGCTTGACCCCCTGGCGTCTCCTCTGAAGAGTGCTACAGCAAGAACGGCTATTTCGATCGGAACCTATAGTTTCACCCTCTGGATTTAGCGATCATGTCGGTCATGATCTGAGTGACGATGACAAAAAGACTCGATGAGTATTGACGAAGCTGGAACATTGCGGAGGACGGCGCTATCAAGAGGCTACTGTCGCAGTTGGTACGAGATGTTCCCTTCGCTCACCACTGTGGAGCGATTCTTTTCCGCTTGGTTTGTCAGCGACATGATCTCAGGCCCTGACAGCTCACTCTGAGGCTTCTTCCTCAATAGCCTCGACCCCCCTGCTTATCGATGAGCTCTTTTCGGCGTTTCTCAAAGGCGCAGCCGGGCATGAGCCATGGAAGACCCCACCCAATGAAACTTGGGGTGGTGAGCGCGCGCTGTAGGTGTCTCCAAGTGAGGAGAGAGGAGGGCGTACTCCCGATGGGACCGCCGCCGATCGACACAGGCAGCCTTTTTTTCAACGCCCGTACTTCGCCTTCAGCTTCACCGCCTTACCGACAAGTTTACGATATAGTTGGCCAAGCTTTTTCAGCTTGTGCTTTTTCTTTGGACGGTTCGCCGCGTACTCCTCCTCGAGCGATCGGGCTTTCTGCTTGGCTTTATTTCCTCGGACGTCGAGGCGACTTGCCAGCTTGCGTTTGTGCAAGGCCTTGATCAACTCGCGGTCACGCTTGGCAAAATAGATGTCCTCTTCTGCCAGCGCCTTCAGGCGCAACTTGTCTGCGATGTTACTCACAGGTACTCCGTGTCTGATGAATTACAATAGCTTGTCTTCGTTGCCCATCAAAAACAACCGAATCCGATGAACGAAAGAGATATCAGTCCTGGTCTCTGTCAACGGCAAACGCAAACAGGTCGACTTGGCGCCGCTGGCGGACTGCGCAATCCTCGCCTGGCGTCTCTCTGAGCCGGTAGCTGTCGCCCTTGATCTGGATGACATGCGAGTGACGCAGGATGCGACCGAGCGTGCCGGCCGTGAGCGCGCGATGTTCCCGGCAAAGGTCTCGTTCCATTGCCCGAAGGGCAGGTTCGAGGTGAGGCTTACGGAGTCCCTCTTGTAGCCGCCCGATAGCGGGGGGCGGGCTACAGGGCACGCCGAATGGTCGCAGAGCACGGCGGACTCAGCATTAACGGACTTGAATCAGTACAAGGCCGGATCGATTATCTGGAAGCCCGTGACCAATCGTGGGACGCGCGCCTGGCGATGATTGCAGCGGCGCTCGGAAATCAGGTGGAGATCAGCGGTGCCGCAGTACATCCCATTCCCGTTCCTACTCTGGTCCAGCCAGGCGAAAAGCGTGGCCTACTAGCGACCACATCACGCTCCGGACCGACAAAGCCGGGCTCATATCGTGGCCATGTCACCGACTTCATAATCTATGTATGAGTAAATTCCGTTACTTCACGGATTCATTGCACCGAACCGTAGAACGCACTGAGCGCTGCAAGATTCTCCTCGGCGATCTCAGCCAAACGGTCGGCCATCTCCGACGGTTGTGGCAACTTTTCTTTACCGCGGTAATATAGTAACAGCTGTGTTTGCAGGTAGCCTGGCCGTTGTCCGGCTATACGAGGAACATCTTTGTCTTGATAGCGACCCTGATCCTCGTGACACTCCGCACAATGTTCCTGATGTAGCTGACGTCCACGCTCGACCAACCCCAATTCTGGCGTCGTCGGTACCGAGCGCCAATCCCTCTTGGAGAAATACCGCGCTATCTTGCGAAGCTCATAAATCTTATAACCTTTGCTAATTCGGTTCATGATCGTGGCGCTGCGTCGACCTTCTTTGAACTGCGTCATGGCCTCTAACATGTATTCGGCGTTCATGCCGGCGATACTCGGTATGTTGTCGCCCAGACTAACGCCCCCCGCCCCGTGACAGCCATTGCAGGGGAGACTGAGCGTTTCAGCGGATCGTTCTGCGGCAAACGACGCCGAGGGAAAACAGAGCAGGGCCGCCGAAGTAACAGAGAGCAGAAGCCGTTGCACGCTTATTCGTGGGGCCTGCTGATACCCGATGTCTGAATAGATTACGGGCTGCATGCTGTTATCACCCATCAAAGATCCAACAAACCAGGCAGTTTCGGATATTCCTCCAAAACGAATCCGAGGTTGTACCATTGCGCTTTCGGAAATGTGGCTGCAATTACCTCACGGCAGACAAGCCGGATATGCAGAACCCGAGACTGTAGGTCACGGACTTGTTGCTGTTTTTCAGGAATTTGCTCATTGCTTGTTCGTGCATCAAGCGATGCTTTGGATAACTCAATTCTGTACTGAATCATCTCATACTTCAGGTTGGCCATCTGCTGGTAGTTTTCCTTTCGCCAAAGACGAAAAGCCTCGGTCCGCAAGTAAGAAGGCCCCATTGCCTCTCGCTGTTTCATGATTACCGGGAGCAAGCTTGCAAAAAATGCAACTCTATCGAGCAAACTGACTCGGGCACGAACGCTGCCCGACTGATAATCAAATAGAGGGGCTCCGTCTGATAGGTCTGATGCCAAGACCGCTTGAGAAACACACAGCAAAAACACCACGATGGCGAGTTTGTGCGCCAGCTTACCCATGAATCGGAACCCCTCGGGTTGGCATTCAGCGGAGTCACAGCTGTCCCAGTGACCACCTTAAACATCCGGGTGATCCGAGCCGACTTTTGGCGCCTATGCACTTCGCTGTTGCGAATCCGTGAACTACCCACCAGTGTGGACAAAAAACCGGCAGGCACAACCTGCCGGATTATTTTCTTGCCGTCTGTTAGCTATTTCACAGAGGCCAGGTATGTGGTGATTGCGGTAAGTTCGGCATCATCCGGGGGCATGTCACACTGCGCGGGCGAATAGAAAGCTGCATGCATGATTTCAGACTCTTTTGTATCTCCTTCGCCAGAAAGAATTTTCTTGGCTTTCGTAAATAGCTCATCCTGCGGTTTGCCGGCAAGCTTGGGGATGACTTTGCTGATCGGCGCCTTTGCCTCTGCGCCATGGCAGTTTATACAGCCGTGATACTCAAACAGTTCTTTGCCGCTCTGGTCGGCATAGCCATTCCCAGTGATCGTTATTGCGGCAATCAGAAAAAATGATGATTTCATCTTCATGAGTCTCGCTCCTCTCGTTGTTGACATCGCATCTTCGAGTTTTCATAGGCCATGAAACGCCGCAGCTTCGCTCCGGTGTTTTATGGTCCCTCTCTCTGAATACCAGCCGCATGCCGACACCGGACCGTAGTTCGTGTCAACGTGCGGCCTCGGCCATGGTCCCGGTGGCTGCCGGGTTGTGCTCGTACAAGGCATTGAACTGCCGGGTGAAGTATTCGATCGGCCGTGCGCCGCTGGTCCGGCGAACCAAGCGGATGTCCTTACGGCCCGGCTCCGTCCGCGCCCAGAAGAAGCTCGGTGTGCCGCGAACGCGCAGGCTTCGGCCTAGCGCGATGTCATCATTGACCCTTGTCTTGTGACGGCCATCTGCCATGCAGCGTCTATATATAGGTAAGTCGATGCCGACGGCTTGCGCATGGACCTCGAGAAACTCCGCGGCGATTGCCTTTTGGTGCCTGTAGATGCGGTTTCGAAACGCCGCATACCTCCCTTGTTCGTTGGCGCAGTGCGCCGCCTCGGCCGCTGCTTGGGCGTGTTGATGCCTGGGGTCAATGACGACATCAACGAAGACGTAGCGCAGCTTTCCGGTTTCGATGTAGCGTTTTTGCAGTGTAGGCATCGTATTCAGCCAGTGGCTCCGGCAATATGGGCATTCGAAACTGGCTATCTCGACAATGACCAACGGCGCATCCTCAGTCCCAAGCGTGGGCCGACCGTCGATATCCATGTAACGTACCGTTGAGTCCGCGCCCTGTTGGGTCTGACGCGCGACCGCCATCAATCGTTCGAATTCGCTCTGTGCCACATCGGTCCGTGCCGGGGTCGTCGCTTCTTCGGGCTGAGATGGGTCTGCCTGGGCCGCAACTGCCCAAACGTGACACAAAATCAACAGTGTTAGGCTAAGGCAAACTACTGGAGGTGCGGACGTATACCCTCTCAGGATGTCGCACCGTGAGAAATAGGGCGGCGCCGGCTGATGCTGCCGGTGTCGCAGCTGAGAAGTTTTCAGGCGTCTGTTTTTCATTCGCAGTCCTCGTCGGACTCGTAATCGCTATCGGTCGCGGGTGGCGGGGATTTCTTCCGCACCTTGGAAACGAGGTACGGTGACGGAGGCCGACCGCCTTGCTCGGCTGATGGGGCGCCGGAATCCGGGCTCGGCCACTCTGGGTCACCGGCGGCAACGGCCACAGTGACCAGCACAGCGCTTATACAGGCCAACAGGACCTTGGCTGTACGATCTGTCGTGACGCCCTGCGAGCCTCGGACTCCCAACCGCGATGACAACTGATGCATTGCCCACGCCTCCTTGCCGTACTGGCCTCAAGAATCGGCCAGAATCCAGATTGTTTTCCCAATGCTTCGCCAATTTCTTGCCAACGGTTTTACACTGAAAAACTAACGGCTCTAAAAAACAACAACTTAGGAAGAGTAGCGACAGTGCCCGCCGCGTCCGGACAATGAATGAGCGAAGGCGCTTCATGCTATATGTCTAATTCGTCATGCGGCGTTTCTGGTGTGTCGGTCAGGTAACGGTTTTCCGACTCCTTGATTACACTATTGAGAAAGTAAGGGTTAACAGGGAAGGCGCACGGATGAGTAACTTTTCATTGTCGGAAAACAAGTTCACCCTGTCAGGTACCGAGGTCGATCCGACGACACTGCGGATTTGCCGCGATGAAATTGTCGAGCGAATCGAACCCAGGATGATGCAGGTGCTGCTAATGCTTGCCGGGCAGGCAGACGAGGTCGTCACCCGCGAGGCACTTGAACGCCAGGTCTGGGCGGGTCGCGTCGTGTCACACGACGCGCTCACCAACACGATTGCCAAACTTCGGCATGCGCTCGGTGACGACCGGCGTCGTCCGCGTTTTATCGAGACGATACCTAAACGCGGCTACCGTCTGATTCCCAAGCCGGTCCCTGCGGTAGCATCGTCTTCCGGTAAACTTGCGCGTTCACGCCTGGTGCGTTGGCTTTTACCGGCCGCAGCCTTGGCTATAGCAGTTGGACTCGGACTTTATGCCTGGCTGCTGCCAAGCGAGGAGCGGATGCCAGCCAGGACATCCAAGGTATCCATCGCGGTGCTGCCACTGATCGACAAGAGCGGGCAAAATAACAGTTATTTCATCGACGGATTAACCCAGGACATCATCGAAGAACTGGGTCGACAACAGCAGGTGTCGGTTGTCGCTCCCGCCACGATTTTTGGCTATCGGGATGCGCTGGCCAGCGACCGCAGCTTGGGGGAAGAACTCGGTGCCCGCTTCCTGGTCCGGGGCGACATAAGCCGCGGTGGCGAAGCGATGCTAGTGAACCTGCGCATGATTGACACCAACAGCGGAAGCGAGTTGTGGGCTCAGCGGTTTACCGGCAGTAATGCGCAGTTCTTCAACATCAAAGAGCAGATCATCGGCAGAATCCTTGCCGGGTTAAGGCAGCATTCCGCCAACCGTCTGACCGCATTCGACGTAGACCAGGCAACAGACAGCCTCAAGGCCTATGACGAATTCCTGCGCGGCAGACGTTATTACGGCCGACTGACACGGGAAGACAATGCGGCAGCGATGCACCATTTCAAGCAGGCGATCGCGCTCGACCCGCAATTTGCCCGTGCCTATGCCGCGCTAGCACTGACCTGGACGCGTCGGGCGATCGATGGTTGGATCGAGGAGCCCGAGCAGGCGCTCGTCGAGGCGGCGAAACTGGCCAATCAGGCAGCGGAGATAGATCCTGACCTACCACAGGTGCATTTCGTACGCGGGCAGATTGCGTTGTTCTTCGGTGACCATGCGGCGGCCATCTCGGCGGCAATGAAGGCGACCCGGATCAATCCGAACTACGCCGATGCCTACGGCCTGTTAGCCTGGATCCTGCACTATGGGGGTAGACCCCGACTGGCAGAAAATGCCTTGCAGGACGCGCTGAGCCGAAATCCTGCCTCGAACGCGTCTTACAATCAAATCGCCGGTGAGATCCAGTTCGCGACCCACCGGTATGACGAAGCGGTCGGATCATTCGAGGCGGCTTTGGAACGCAACCCCACGCATACGCGGGCTCGTCTGTGGCTCGCTGCCTCGCTTATGTTGTTGGGTAGATACGATGAAGCCGCGTGGGAGATCGACGAGATGATGACGACGAATCCGGACCTGCATTCAACAAATCTCTTGTTCGCCTTTCCGCACAAGGATCCTGAGGTGGTCGACACGTTCAAAAAAGCCTTGCGACAACTCGATCTACCTGAGTTGTCTCAGGCCATCAATTCCACGGTTGCAGCGGAATTCTGATCGCCCAGAGATTGGTACCAAAAGAAATGCTCAGGTAAGCGGCGGCATTCCAACATAGGGAGGAAATCCGTTGCTCGATCGTTTCCCTCGTTTACCATCCTTGCCAACGGCGCGTATTCGGTCGGCATATGTTTGATACGGACAGACGCCAGTCGTTCGCGTGGTTTCCCCTCCTTACTCAGAAAGGCAAACCTGCGACCACGAGGTCGGCTGCGTGTATATGCAGCTGTCGTTGGTGGACGCATAGTTCAATGTCCGGAGGTCGACAAGGGGCGTGACTTCAGCGCCTATGACCGTGCGCTTTGTGGATCACCGGGAATGCAGCCCTTGGAATGCCTCGCGGGTCAACCGGCAATCTGTATCTGAGTTTGGCGTGAGATGGGAAGGCGATTTTGAAAGTCGCCGCGCGCCTAGGCCACTGGCAACACACATAGCGAGCGTTGGAAGAAGGCACCAACGGCCTGAGTACGCGCGACGTATAAGCCTATCGGCGGCCAGTGGGCTGTCTTGAAGGTGTGTGCTCACGGGTGCCGACATCGGGTACGCATTCGGGGTCGGGGCAGAGCAGAGCAGAGCAGAGGCAGGGCAGAGCAGAGCAGAGGCATCTACGGATGCCCGCCAAGAGACCATAGTCCCCCGGTCATGGCGCCATAAGCCATTGATAGCTATAGAATTGGTGGGCCGTGTGGGATTTGAACCTATGACCAGTGGATTATGAGTACCACGCTCACCGAACTTATGGCTCTGAAAGCCGAAGAAGCGTAACCGGTTTTCCGCTGGCCCATTCGATTGACCGATCCGACCGAACCTACCCCGAACACGTTATTCGGAATCGTGGGCATTTTGGGGCGGGAAAGTCGAAGCGGTTCATGGGGTTGCGTGGGGCCGAACCCGAACTGGGGCCGAACTCGGCCACGTTTTGGCGCCGGGTTGTCGGGAGCGACGGGTGCCGGGGAGATCAGACTGAAAGCCTGCCCTTACTGCAGTGCTCAGTCATTTATCAATGCGTCTTGTCATCCCACATTCGTAACCTGTAACTGAGAGAGAGCGGCCAGAGCCGAAGGAGTTGCAGCATGTTGCTAGTGACTCGAACAGAAGGGCAATCGATCCTCATCGGTGACGACCTGAAGATCACCGTCATGGAAACCAAGGGTGGGTAGGTGCGTTTCGGCATCAGGGTGCCTCAGGATGTGGTGATTCTCCGGGAAGAGCTAACAAAGAGCGGTTCCACCAACCTTCATGGCTCAGCTGGTGAGCGACTCGAATAGTTCCCCTGGATTGGCAGATGGCGTGTCTTGAATGAACGTAACCCTTCTTTTTCCTGAACATTTGACGACGCTGAGCGCCAGGTCAGGCCGCTATCTACAATAAACCTTGCACTAAAGTCAGGTATTCGGCATAGTGCACAGGTGGCAGCGCATGATTTGTAGTTTTTCGGCAGTTCCTCTCGCGTTTTTCGTGGCAGACCCTCCCGCAATTCCTCAGCACTCGTCTGCACAAAAACACGTTAAATTTAACAGAGGTAACTCCAATGGCTACAGGTACAGTGAAGTGGTTCAGTGACGAAAAAGGCTTTGGCTTTATCGCTCCGACCGATGGTTCTAAAGACGTTTTCGTCCACCACAATGCCATCCAAGCCGGTGGTTTCAAATCCCTGGCCGAAGGACAATCCGTCTCCTTCGATGTCGAGCAAGGCCCCAAAGGCCCCAGCGCAACGAACGTTGTAGCCCAGTAACACTGGGTGTTTAGGTGCTAGCCACCTAGTGAAGAAGCCTCGCCTTTGGCGGGGCTTTTGCCATTTCGGGTTGATGATTTTTTTAACTTTATCAATCTGCGCTCCGCAAAAAACGATACGTCATCCGGTGACGAGCAGGGCAGGTGTGCGCACGGGCCCCAGCATCGGCCGGCGGTGATTGCGCGGGAGCGGGGCAGGCCTACCGACTGCGGAGCGGGAGGAAGGAAAAATATGGGGCGGATGCGCCTGCCACACTTGGGGAAGTTCACACTCACCTCCACCGTCGGCAGAACACAGAGAACCCCCTGTAGGGACTTCTAAAAACCCTGCCAGTGCCGGCATCTTAGCGTTTTCGGACCCAGCTATCAGATCGCCACAAAAGAAATCCGACCCGAATGGTCCGAGGCGACACAAAGCCGCTTTTCTATGTGAATACTTCACATTCTTCGTGTGTGTGAGTCGCATTTTCTACGAGCGTTCCGGGCCCATACTTCACTAACAGTGAAAAACCCCAATGGGATTCTTACAAAGGAGAGCCGACATGTATGCAAAAAGCGCAGCCCAGGTGATCGTGAATGACGCGGATATGGCCACTAAGGAGCCGCTGGTGGTACTGCTCGTCACAGGTAACGATGACGGTGGCAAGCGCGCCACGCTTGCGTTCACCGCCGCAACATGTGCCGCCGCCATGGACAAGCGAACCATCGTGTTTTTGGCAGGGGACGGTTCCCATTGGGCCTATGAAGGACGTGCCGCAGGCGTTCAGCAGAAGGGTTTTCCGCCGCTTGAGGAATTGGTGGATTGTCTCATCGAAATGGGTGGTGAGATTTACGTTTGCTCAACATGCGACGAGGTCTGCAGCGTGCCAAGCGACGACGAGCCGGATAATCTCAAACGGCATTCAGCGATACAGCCGCGTGGGATGTCTGCGGTGCTCTCCGACATGACCGATGGGCGCGCCGTTACGTTTTAACCGCGATACTCCTTCGAGCAGGCCCCACCAACCGTGGTGGAGATTTCTATGTCGAATGGACGGATTCACCGATCGCCAGTCCGGCCGCTCCATTGGCCGACTGCGGCGTTGGCCCGCACCGAGGCGAACGGCCGGTTACGAGCAATCTGACGCACGGATGGTGCAGTGCAATAGACTGTAGTCGACCCCGAGCGGTCCATAGTTAGTTTCCGGCCAGAAACGGGGTGTTTTTCAAAGCGACCTTGAACGCCCTGCGACGAATCCGATCCTGGCACCTACCTACTGGCGCTGTTTTCCAGCAATCGTACAAGTACGCACCTGAAACAGTCCCTTTCCAGTTTTCGAAGCTAGCCAACCCCGGGGAGTCCAGGATTCCCAAGCTCCGCTCCTGTTTTTGCCCCATCTGCTCAGATCGTCAATAAGCGCCTGAACAAGGCCAAATTATGGGCGACCACCGACGACCAGACATAGGCACGGAAATGCTGCAATCCTTTCCAGGTACACCGTCCCAGTCCATAGGCGCGTTTCATCACAGAGATGCCTGCCTCGATGCCCGCTCTGAAATTGCGCAGCTTGCGATAGACCCAGGGACTCTTGGCCATCTCTTCAACGTTCAAGCCACGTTTTTTGTGAAACACCACATCGTCGACGTCTCGTGCCTTGGCCTCGCGTAGATTCTCCACACTGGCGTAGCCACCATCCGCCGCCATCTGGCGCGGGGCTTTGCCATATTGGTCGATGTGTCGATCCAGCATCGGTAGCAAGCGATCGACATCGGCCGGATTACCTTGCTCGATCACCACATCCAGTATCAACCCGCTTCGCCCGGTGCTCAGATTGATTTTGTGTCCATACTGCACGTCCCGACGGCCCTTGACGATAATGTCGGTATGTTCCTCAAAGATACTGACAACCTTCTGTGCGGCCGGTACCTGCTCACCTTTGAACACGCGACGCTCAGTCTGATCAATCACCCTTTCAATCAACGGCTTGTAATGATCGAGCTGGGCTTGCCATGCCGTACGCTCGAGCGGATCAATGCGTGCGTCGTGCAACCGGATGCAGGCCTGCTCAACATACCTCAGCGTGTGCTCGGTCACCGTGATCAGATCGCGATACAGTGCCGCCTTCTTGGCTTTGCCATGGGTATAGCGAATCGCGCGGGTTCGCTTCTTGGCCACACGTTGATGATTGCGGTATGCAATCGTGACGATCCCTTCAGCGATTGCCTCAGCCCCCTGGAGCAACCGCACCAGGACTCGAACGCTATCCCACAGCAGGGTGCTATCGCTCGGTGCGTGAATCGGTGAATCCGTCACCGTGCTGTCAATGCGCAGCATCTCACCGCGTTCCACCTTGGCGTTGCTGGCACTGAGCAACAAGCGCTGATTGATCTGTTCCCAGGTGACATCCGAGATCGCGCTGATGCAACTTTGCAGCGTTGCCTTCTTCGGTGCCCAGCCCGTGGTTATGCGCGCGAAGGCCTGACACGAGGTCGAGTCCATCAGGCAAAAGACCAAGTCTGCATAACTCAACTGCCGATACTGTTTCAGAATCGCACAGCGCAACACCGATTCGATCGTTAATCCTTTTTGCCGGTTTTCTCGACATTGCGTTGTTTGACGTCGGCCGCGACCCAGTCCAACAGATCGAGGTGTTGATCCAGCCAATCGGACATGGCCTTCAACTCGCGGCCAATCTCGTGTTCGGCGTACGCCTCGAATATACTGCTTTGGACGGTGCGTTTTTCGCGCATGGTCGGCTCCTGGTTTTTTGGTTTGTGCTTTTGTTTCAAGGGGTTGTTACAAAAGACTAATCAAACTACCAGGAGCTTTCTCTGACCTGCGTCGCTTGTTTCCGAAAATATTCAACCAGTTAGCGTTTCTGGACGGACACTAACTAATTGGTTTCGCCAGCGTCTTTAAGACCCGACAGCACAACCAACAGCTACGGTTATCGGGCTCCGGCCCGTCGGAAGTCTGCCGGGATGTAGAAGGTCTGGGGCACCCCAAGGAGGGCTGCCTTAGAGCAGGGGACTACGGGTCACCCACCAAGAGAACACACAGTCCCCCGATCATGGCGCGATAAGCCATTGATGTCTATGGAATTGGTGGGCCATGTAGGATTTGAACCTACGACCAAGGGATTATGAGTACCACGCTCACCGAATTTATGGATCTGAAAGCTGAAGAAGGGTAACCGGTTTTCCGCTGCCCCATTGGATTGACAGATCCAACCGAACCTATCCCTAACCCGTTCTCCGGAATCGTGGGCATGTGAGGAGGGAATTTCGAAGCGGTTCATGGGGTTGCGTGGGGTCGGTACCGAACCAGGGTCGAACTGATGTTGGAATGCCGGGTGCTCGGATCAGGTCGAGATCGGCGTCAATGGTCAAGGCCAATCATTGACTTAATTCCTTCTTCTTCCAAGGTGCGCTGGAATTCTTGGAACGCTTCTTCATCGGTGGGGAAAGGATCGTCCCAAACCGTTGAATTACCGTCCTCATCGACAACTTCGAGGATCCAATCGTTCTTCCCGGAACTGTAGATCTCGACTTTGACCGTCTTGCCATTCCTGGAGACTGTCTGACAGTGCTTGTAGTATATGAGGTCGCTCTCATCCATCGCCGTGCAATCACCAAAGATGTTTGTCAATGAGGACAGTGAAGGCTCTTCGTGAGAGTGGTCAGCAATTTTGATGGACTGATTTTCACGATCGGTGATGGGCCGTCGACGAGGATGACCGCGGCGTTGGCGCCGCGATTCCTCAAAGGTGTTTAGAACGTTGAATTGAGCGGCAAAGGCAGCTGATTGTCGTCAGCCGGCTGTTGTTGGTACCAGCGGTGGATCTGGGCGAAGTAATGGTTCTGGAAGGCGGTGTAGAAGTCTTCGAGAAAATGGTTGATGGCGATGACTGCCTCGTCGGGCAGTTCCGGGAAGTCGCACAGCGCGGTGTCTTCGTGCATGTCAGCGGGCCGCAGTAACTGTTCGGCGAGGCTGTTGCGATGCCGGTGCGCCGAAGACCTGTAGATAAAGTTTTTCGTCGAGCACGGTGATGTCACGCTGTGCCGCGGCCATGAGCAACTCGGCGGCCATGCCGATGAAGATGCGATAGTTGCCAGCGGCGTGATCGACGAGCGTTTGGCAGAGCTCCTTGGTCATCAGGCCGGCGTTGCCGGCGGTGGTGAGAAGCTGCTCGAGGCAGGCGAGGAGTTGTTCGCGGGTCGCGACGCCGGTAGCAAGCCGTGTACGGATGCGGCTGCCGAGTGGGATCAATTCCTCGCGCCGCAGCTTGTCGAGGAGGCGGCTGTCGCCGGCGAGTACGACGCACAGCAGGGATTGGGAGTCGAAGCGGGCGCTGGCGAGCAGTCGCAGTTCGCTCAGGACGCTGGGCGACATTTCCTGGGCCTCGTCGATGAGGATCACAGGCCGGCGGGTCGCGGAGCCGAAGTGATCGAGCCAGCGTGCGCGCAGCGCTTTAAAGCCGCCCCAGCGGTTGCTCATGCGCATGGCGATGCCGAAGATATCGCCGAGTTCGCGGTAGAAGTCGCTCAAGTTGCTTTGTGGATGGTAGATGACGCCGACGGACAAGTCGGTCAGCCGGGCGAGGCGTTCGGCGAGCAGGCGCATGACGACGCTCTTGCCGGAGCCGGGATCGCCGTGGACGAGCGCGAAGCCGCCCTCGCGCAGGTGGGCGTGCTCGATACGCCAGCAGAAGTCCTCGACCTGGGGCGTCACGTAGAGCGCCTCGGTTGGCACGTCGGGTGTAAAGGGGTTCCATTTCAGGCCATACAGGGCGAGCAGTCGTTGGTTCATGTCGGCTCCTTCGGTTCGGTCGTGTCAGTGGTCAGTGGCAGGTAAGCGGGCGGCAGTCCGTTGGCGGCGTAGTCGGCGAGCAGTTTTTTCATCAACGGCGCGATGCCGGTCGCGGGCGTGGCGTCCGGCGCCGTGTCGGCCGGTTCGACGGGCCGGCGCTGTGCATCGGCGTTGGCCGCCTTATCGAGCGGGCGCACGGGACAGAGGATCGCGCCTGAGCGGTCATCGACGAGGTCGACGCGGCTCAAGTCCCAGCGGGCATAGCGCAGATGCACCTCGCTCAAATGGCGATAGCGCGACGGCAGCTCGAAGCGCTGCCCTTCGAGGCTGACGGTGCCGTCGGAGCGGCGTTGCTTGCGCTTGACCTCGATGCGGAAGGCGGCGCGCAATGCGTCGCTGCCCGGGCACTCGCGCCCTACGTGGGGGCCGGCCAGATAGCGCTCAAGCGGGGTGGCGCCAAGCTCGCTGTGCACGGTGCGGTGATACTCCTGGGTGATCCAGGCCTGCGTTGCCAGGTTGAGCTGCTCGAGCGAGAGGTTCGGTTCGCCCTCGAGCATGGCGAGCAGGCGCCCTTCGACGCGGCCCCAGAGATTTTCCTGCTTTCCGTTGACGTGCGGCGAATACGGCAACGTTGGCAGATGCAGGATACCCAGGTGATGCAGACCCGCGGTGAATTCGCCGGCGATCATCGCTGCGCCACGGTCACTCATCAGCGAGCGCGGCAGGCCGACCTTCTGTAATGCCTGGCAGAGGCCGTGGACCAGCTCCTCGGTGCGCTCGTGGGTGTACCACTGGGCATGGCACAAGAACCGCGACCGATCGTCGATGAAGCCGACCAACAGCGGCTTGACGTACTCGCCGCGGCGGGTCAGCACCTTGCGCGAGCCGTGGTGAAAATCCAGATGCATCAGCTGTAGCACATGCTCGACCTCGTAGCTGCGCACCTCACGCTGCTCGAGCCGGTCGCGTGCGGCGATGGCCCCCTCGGTGCTACGCCGCGGTGTGCGGCGGCGCATGAGTCCCTGGGCTTTCAGATAGCGCCGGACACTCGGATACGACGGACACTTCACCCCCGCGGCGTCGAGCGTCACCCGCAGGTTGTCGTGGTGGAGCTGAGCCGTCCAGCCCGGGTGCTCGCGATACTGCGCGGTCAGGGTCTGCACGGCTTCGGTCGACAGGCTCGGGAAACGGCCGATGTCGCGACGGACCTGATTGCGTAGTGCCTGCACCGGATCGATGGCGTTGCGCGCGGCGTAGAACCAGCGTTCCAGCGTCGAGACGCCGAAGCGGACCTCATCGCCCGTGAACGGATGGCGCCAGGCCTTCGCCGCCAGCGCGCCGAGCGCCGCGCGTAACTCGCCGGGTGGCGGCGGCGCCGCGAGCAGTGGTCCGATGATCGCAAAGCGCAGGCGCGCCCAGCGATCACGGGGTGGTAGATCGTCGTCATTCGTCATGGTCTCCCCCATCGCGGTCGAAAGCCGCGGCATCGTCGATGGGAGAGCAGACTACAAAGGGCCTGGCCGGCAGGCGATCGACATCTTCTGCGGGTGGCAAGCGACCCTCGGATTACCTGACCAATGTGCCGGATATGCTCAACGGCGCGAGGAAGCGCAGTGCCTGGGTGAAGCGATCCCGCATCGAGTCAGCGGCATCGAAGCGCTCGAGCAGACTGCGCGGCAGTTGACCGATCGCCAGCGGCGGCAGGAAGCGATCTCGCACCGACTGCCAGAACGCCGTCGCCACAAACCCCTCGCACCACCACTTCCGCCAGCGCTTGAGCGTGACCGGGGCGATGCGCAGCTGGTCGCAGAGCGCCTGCGCCGAGGCACTGCCCGGCGGCGAGACCAGCATCAACACCACCGCCAGATAAACACGACGGCCCGCAAACCGTACCGACGGCGATGTCGCGCGTCGGTCACACCGCCCGCAGGTGAAGCTCAAGCGCCGGGAATACGCCGCCTGTAACGCGGCCGGGCAGCCGCGTGGCTTGCGCGGATAGTCCGCGACATGCAGTGGCCCCGCGCACAACCGGCAGCCCCCAACCCGGGTGGCGGCAGCGAACTCCTCATCGATACGAATAAGAAAACGAAAAAAGGCGGGATCTTGCAGAACGGCGTGGCACACTTCGGAGGTCTCCTGGCTTGGTAACCGGAGACTCCCCCGATGGGATCCTGTTAATCAAGATCCCTGAGGGGGATCCTGCGCAACCCATCACCACACTCGACCACCACAGGCCGCATCGCCATCAAAAACGTTGGCCGTGTCACTTCGGAAAGCGCCTCAGTTCTTGCGGGGCTGGTGCCTAGGTGTCCAGTCCGCACGCCTTTTATCATCCTAACATCACACACCGCGCCACTTGGCCAGCTTTCTCCACAGCGGCCACTCCCAGTGGGACCCTAAACCGCCGCAGTCGGCCAAGCGCGGACATTCACCAATGGTTGGGCTTGACCATCACCGACGCGTGTACCCGGTATTTCGATGCATCGGGTACACGCGTGAGTTCTAATTTTCCTCGCAAGTATCGCGTGCGTCCACGATTACCGAGTTGATAAAGTGAACGACACCATTTTGTGCAAAATTGTCTCCGCTCACTTTTATCGACTCGTAGTTAATGCGAACGCCGTCATTTCCAATGCTGACGGAAAAGATGCATTCAGCTGCGACTTCGATCGAGCCTGCACGCAATAGGGCCTCGTCGCTGGCGGTTCGCCGGTTGGCTTTTCGCGGAAGCGCAGCGTGCTTAAGCAGTATCGCCTGCACGTCACCAACGGTGAGCCCGAGCCCCTCTACGATACGCGGCAAAGCTGCAGCGATGTCCTGGACGGAAAGTCCATCGAGGAACCCTGGCTCGAGATCGAGCAATTTTTCGAAAGCTGTGTTAACGGGGGCGAAAAGAATCACTTCCTCCCGACGGTCAGCCAGCACGTCGGCGAGGCTAAACGGCAGAGTGCCAAATTCGTCCACTATCAGCACCGCTGCGACGAGCGCTTGAGTGCCGTCTGTAGCCAGCAATTTACTCAGAATAGATTGGGGGCCTTTGTAGCGATCATCATCCCAGCGATCGGCAAGCGATGGCATCGATACGAGCGTTAATAGCATCGCGATCACGCAGGCGCGAAGCGTGTGGGTAAGATTAGTCATCTGTCATCTCCGAGTTTTAGAATACCGAGCCGCGGTATTCCGTCGTTGGAAGTGAAGGGATTGTTGACCGATTGAGAAGAGCACGTGAAGATTAGCGTGCGATCAGTAGTGAATTGGATTCGAAAAGCGACACAGTTGATGCCGCTTCAACGGCAATTGATTTTTTTCTTTTGAAAGATTGCATCTAGGCGCTCACTCCGGTCGTAAGGAGGTCAGCTGGCCGGCAAAGCCAGCCCGGATGGATGACTAGACTGCTGACGCGAGCGGTGCAGGCGGGCTAGTTCAAAACACCGCTACGAGTGAATTTTCCTTCTCGGTCAGATTTGCTGTAAGAAGCGCAGACATCTCGGTGATCACAATGCGGCATGTGGAGTAGGTGTTGTCTGCTGGCCATTCACCCGTGATCGGGTGTGAAGGGTTCTGATGCCCCGGTAGCTGAGTCAGCAAGTTTTCCTTGTGGGTCGCTCACGGCCCATTTCGCCGTCCAATCGAACGAATGCTCTCTCGGGAACGGCCACTCGCCTCGTTGCGGGCGACCGCCACAG
This sequence comes from uncultured Gammaproteobacteria bacterium, assembly GCA_963808165.1. Classification (GTDB taxonomy): domain Bacteria; phylum Pseudomonadota; class Gammaproteobacteria; order Chromatiales; family Chromatiaceae; genus Thiosocius. The sequence goes on from CAWEET010000005.1 coordinate 361,205, forward strand.
TCGGCCAACTGCGGGCAGTCGCCAGTGGAGCAACGGCCGGTAGCTGCATGCGTATTGCGGACATCTGAAAAGGCTGGAAATTCGATCGCAAAGAGACCCGAGCGGGAATTCAGCCTAGGTGCGGCGACTGTCCGAGTTGCGGCCAAAGAGGCCTCTCAGCATCCGATCGAGCTATGACCGCAGTGGTTTGGTTACCGGTCATAGATTGGGACATTTGGCTGAGCGGCAGCTTTCTGATTTCCTGACCGGCAGGAAACAACACTGGCCGGACACCGCTAGTTGGAACAGGACGGTATTCAGATTGGAGTACGTAATCCAAGTCGGAAGGTGCGTCTACCGTGGGGAGGTGTTCTACTTGCCCAGTTACAGCTCGGAGTTGAACTCGGATGAATGCTTGAATATTGACCTGAAGAGCAGGATGACCCGGCTGGCGCCGGCACGCAGCAAGCCGCAGCTCCAGAAGTCAGCGATCAGTCACTTCTGCAAACTCCAGAGATCGCCTCGGCGCGTTCCGAGGTACTTCAAACACAAGCCGGTTTGCTATGCAGCGTGAAAACATTTAATTGCCGAATCAGTAGCTGAAAGAAACGCGGCTCTTGTCCGAGCTGCGGCGCCAAGTAAACGGTCGAGAGCACGGCATTGCTGGTCGATGAGGTCTTTCCCGAGCTGCCGGTAAGTCGGCGGGTGCTGAGCGTCGCAGCTCTGACAGTTTCTTGGTCACCAGTGTCCGTTCGGCATGACGGATCAGTATGACAGTCGTAACATAGCCATCCGGGGTTTGCAGTCTGCATGGGCCATTGATGCAGATGGTGAATAAGAAGCCGTTTGCAACTAACAGGGAAAGCAGACGAACCTGTCTAAATCTTTCTTTTCTGGAAGGGGGCGCTATCTTGGTACGTCTGCGGCGCTCAAACGGGCAATACTGCTGCTATGTTGCCGACGATATTGCGAGCCTGTTGTTTTTGATTTCATCCATCCCGCTCTGAACCGAGGAGTCGACAGCGACCAAAGCATATGACACAAATCAGCCAGTATTTCGATATCAAACGCGATTCCCAGGGACGCAAGTATGTGGAGGTTTATCTCGACGGGATAGCTCTACTGCGCCTCGTGATGACCAATAAAGGGACGGCCTTCACCCAAGACGAGCGCATCGCGCTCGGTCTCGACGGGCTGCTCCCGCCTCAGATCAACAGCATGGAGCAGCAGATCGAGCGTGTATATCGTGGTTTCCAGCGGGAGCCGAATCCGCTGGCCAAGTATCAGTACCTGCGTGCCTTGCAGGAACGCATCGAGATCCTCTACTACGCGCTGCTGGAGCAGCACCTGGAAGAGATGCTACCGATTATCTACACGCCAACCGTGGGTCAGGCGGTGCAGGAGTTCAGCGCCCGCTATCAAAGCCCCCGAGGGCTTTCCTTCTCGCCGATCAATATCGACAGGGCGACTCACGTGGTGAATAGCTATCCGTGGAACGACGTCCGCATGATCGTTGCGACGGATTCATCGGCGATCCTGGGGCTCGGCGACCAGGGGTACGGCGGGCTCGCGATCGCCATTGGCAAGCTGGCGATCTATACCGTGGGTGGCGGTGTCAGCCCCTTCCGCACTTCGCCCGTGAAGCTCGATGTCGGTACCGACCGCCTGGATTTGATCAACGACCCCTTTTACCTGGGCGTCCGGCAACGGCGTCTGCGGGGCGACGCTTACCTGGATTTCATCGATAAATTTGTCGATGCCGTGTTAGGACGCTGGCCCAAAACGATCATACAGTGGGAGGATCTGTCGAAGGACGTGGCGTTCACCATCTTGGAGCGCTATAGAGACCGGCTACCGTCATTCAACGACGATATACAAGGAACCGGAGCGGTGGCGCTGGCCGGTGTCATCTCGGCGTGCCGCCTGAAAAGGGAGAGCCTCAAGGACCAGCGCTTCGTCATCCATGGGGCCGGGGCCGGCGGTGTCGGCGTCGCCTGGGCAATCACGGAAGGCTTGAAAAGGGAAGGGCTGAGCTCCGATGAGGCACGCGCACTGGTATTCGTGCTGGATTCGCGAGGGTTGTTGCTGGAGGGGCGGTCCATGGATGCCTACAAACAGCCGTACGCCCAATCTTCCGACCGGGTTGCCGATTGGCGATTCGCTGGATCGGCGCCGAATCTCATGGAGGTGATAGAAAATGCATCTATAACCGCGCTTATCGGGCTTAGTGGACAGGCCGGTGCTTTCAACCAGCCCGTTGTCGAGGCCGTTGGTCGCAACACGGCGCAGCCGATCGTTTTCCCACTCTCAAATCCCACGTCCATCGCCGAGGCGTTGCCAGAAGACGTATTCAAATGGACCGAAGGTCGTGCGATCGTCGCCACCGGAAGTCCCTTCGAGGACGTCACCTATGGCGGAAAGACCTTTGCCATAGGGCAGGGCAACAACGCTTTTATCTTCCCGGGTCTTGGGTTCGGTTCCATCCTATCGGAAGCGACAAGGATCTCCGATGACATGGTGCTCGAATCGGCCTATGCGCTCGCGGACTACACCGCCGCCCACCACCTGGACGCCGGTAAGGTCTATCCGCCGATCAGGGAACTGCAGGAAGTCAGCATTCGCGTTGCGAACAGGGTTATGGAATGTGCCATCAGGGAAGGGCTCGCTCGACAGGAAGGGCTGGAGAACTGCGATCTGGATACCTACCTGAGAAAACGATTCTGGAAGCCGCGTTATCTCCCGTTCGTGAGAGGGGCTTGATGCGCGGTAACCGTTCAACGCAGTTTTGGGAAACTGGCCACGTTTTCCCGGTTTTCGTCTGGGCAACAAACCGTATTCTGTCTCCGATGTTCCCTCATCGCAATCTTGAATGTTTGGTCATGGCCGGTTGCACGCGTTCAGCTGAGCGCCTGGAAGCGGCCGCTCACGACTCGGCGACACAATCAGACTCCCATCCACTACGAGGGAGCCTGACATGGAAACCGATCAAACTCGCGAACCCTGGAACAAAGGCAAGCGGGTTGGCCAAAAACCACCACTCAAGCCAAAGGATATCTGGGCCATTCGAATCCACCTCCAGAACGAACACCAGCTACGCGACTTGGCTATGTTCAACCGGGCAATCGAAAGCAAGCTACGTGGCTGTGATCTCGTAAACCTGCGGGTTCGGGACATAATGCACGCCGATCAGATCTCACTCTGCGCGATGGTCGTGCAGCGAAAGACGCAACGTCCAGTCCAATTTGAGTTAACCGAGCCGACCAGGTCCGCCGTCGCGGCGTGGATCGAAACGGCGAATTTGAAGGCAGAGAACTATCGGTTCCCCAGTCGCCTGGCGAAATCGCCGCATATCTCCACGCGTCAGTGCGCCCGGTTCGTGCATCAGTGGGTCGCCGCCATCGGACTCGATTCGACGGTTTACCACACGCACAGCATGCGGCGGACCAAGGCGACGCTGAACTACAAGCGAACCAAGAACCTGAGAGTCGTCCAACTCTTGCTTGGCCACACCAAGCTGGAAAGCACCGTGAGATACCTTGGCATCGAGGTCGATGACGCACTGGAGATGTCGGAGCAGACGGAGATCTGACAGGGTGGTTGTGGCCGCACGCAGGCGCCATGATGTACTTCGTGCGGCCGCTTTCGGGCATGACGCCGAACGCGTGTAACCGGCCATAACCTGCCGGTCGCCAAGCACCCAGCGACGGGCAGCAACATGCGCATTGCAGACATCCCCCGGCAGGGCCGCCGCGGTGCCAAATCGCTTCAAACTCAACCCGGGTCGAATGGCCGGAAACAACACACACCTGCCGTCCCGGCCACGCCCGTCTAACGACCGGTCTGTAACAACTGCGGTCATTGCCGGGCTGGGCAATCCCGCTGTCAAAATGCTTGATACTGCCGGGTCGGCTGAATGGCGCTCCGGGCCAACTACGGTCATTTTCAGGTTGCTAAAGGCGCGGCAGCTTCATGCCGCAATGCCGCCCTAAGACCCGCGCATGATGAAGCGCTAGTCGAAGTCAGCGCACTCTAGGGTCTCTTGAATAGCTTCTTTACCGGCGATAGCACATTCATGATCAATGTCGGCAGGTGCGCCAGAAACACCGATAGCTCCCAAATGATATCCTGATGCCGTAATTGTTAGGGCGCCTCCCACGAGCAGCATTCCTGGAATATGTTGGGCTTGATGCGGCATCTTACCGTCTTTAAGCAAAGCAGAAAGGGAAGCGGTGGATTGACGGAAAGTGTTTGCCGACCACGCTTTGCGAATTGCTGTCTCATGGGTATGCGGTCCCGCCGAACGGTCCCGCCGAACGATCCCGCAACAATGCCTGAACATTGCCCCCATGATCGAGTACAGCAACTGCCACTGAGTACCCCCGTTTTCTACATTCCTTTAGCGCACCCCAGGACGCCGCTCCCGCAAGCTCCAGACTTAACGACTTGAACGAATAGCTCGCCGGTTCCTTGTTGCTATCGTCATCCGCAGCAACCATGGGCGAACCTGCAAGCACAAGCAAGAGATGAGATAAGCTTACAGTTTTTATTGCGGCGCCTCATTCAACCCGAAAGTTAATTTTTCCGGTCGAAATGATAGATCGAGTCTTTCTGGAATTTCCCATCTTGGTAGATGGTATACGTCGTCTTCAGGTGGTTACCATCTTTCGACAATTCGTGCGTGATCTTATGGACATGCCCCTCAGCAGAGCTGCATAGGGAGGTACTCATGTCACAGACCGAGGCAATATTGCTCGCACTTGAGTTTTCAGCGTCAAGCACCAACTCAGGCTGATTCTGCTTGGCGCAATAATGTTTGGCCTGTACTTGCGCGCACTCCTTAAAGTTATCGCAGTGATACATGGTAGCCATTTCTTTTCCTGTGCCAGGCAGCAGGTTCTCTTGGACGGCACTGCCTTTGCCTATGACTTTGAAGCTCATCGCTGTCCCATCCGTGCCAATAAGCTTTGCAGCGGGCGCTTTTTTTGTCGCGCCGCCTTCCTGTTGGTCCATTGGAGACAATACCCAGTCACCTTGAAGCGTGGTGAGCGTTTTGTAGTGATTGAGCGAATCCGTGCCCCCCCAGACGTTGCCTAACGCAAAGGTCAGACCAAGAATCAACGTAGTGTGCAGTTTTTTCATGGTGTTGGCTCCATAGCGTGAATCGGCAGTGCCAACCAGAGAGCACCCACCATTAAGCAGAGCGCTTGATTAAGCAGAGCGCTTGGATGCAGTCGGTTGGCGCTGTGGGATGTCAACCGCACCTACCGATCAGGATTTCTGTACGAGCAAATAGAGGAGGGTAAGTAATATGGTCAATAGACCAAAATCCCGGTATTTACAATTGGGATTGCGACAAAAAACACTAGATATCGCTGTGAATGGCATGTGCAGGTCAGATACCCTGTATTCTACAGGGCATCTGGAGCTGAAGATTTTCCTCCGACAGATAGCCGACACAATTAACCTAGTACGATCTGGAATTTCTAAACAGACGTTCGCTCTCCACGGGAAAAATTGGTAGTCGTTATGTTATTTGGCAAATTGGACGACCAAATTTCTGTTAGGCCCAATAAGAAAAACGCCGCCTCATTCCGAAGACGGCGTGATAATCAAGCCGGCGTCCAAATTCGTGTTACTTACAGCGCTAGAAAAACCTAGCTGCAGCAGTTTATATCACTTGGGGCGTTGAATGATGGCCATTGCGGTTTCCTGGCCTTTCATAGCGGCGTAGTCCAATGCCGTTTTCCCCTCGCTGTCAGCGATATTGATGTCTGTACCCGCTTCTACGAGGAGCTTCACGGTCTGTTCGTCACCGCCCGCATACTTCGTCGCACAGATCAGTGGAGTATCGCCTTGTTTGTTCTGCACGTTGACATCGGCGCCATGCGACAGCAGCGTGCGAATCACCGTATGATGATTACTGACCGCCGCGGCATTCAATGCGTAACTCCCACTACTGCTCCGACTATTGACGTCTGCATCTTGAGACAATAGCTGCTCTACTAAACTGTTATCGCCGTCACCTGCAGCTTCATAAAGGCGGTCTAAATTGCTGTCCGCAGACACTGTGCTGCTTGCCGCCAAAGCAATAATGAAGAGAATGAAAAGGCCTGGGGCATGCCACGCCCCTACCCACGGATACCATCTGAAAAATCGAGTTGACGCCATTGATAGGCCCTCCCTATATAAGAGAACGACGCTTGCTGGCTCAAAAGTCGACCAAGTGACTCAAGTTTAGACTGTAATGGGAACTACACGCTGAATGCGCGATCGAGAACGACAGCAATGGCTGTCCTGGGAGCCCCATCATCACCGTTTATGCCGGAACATAGGGGACCGATGGACAAGTTATAGGATGAAAGTCCGAATCTAGAGTAGCACTATTTCAACCCAGCTAACTTCAACCCATTGGTCAAGGCGTCACGATGTTCGAGCTTCTTGTAAGGACGGTGCCGCATCCACTCATCGATAGTGAAATCCGGCATCAATGTTCGTATTTGCTCGGCTGCCCATTCGTCCTCGTCAGGATCGCCTAATTTTGCATAGGTCGCAGCCAGCCATACCTGAGTAGGTATGTAATTATAATTCTTGGTAGCTCCAATCAAGAAAATATCAAGCGCTTCCGAGTCGTGGCTGACTACGCCGCCCTTCCAGACAGTCTGCTCCAGATCTGAGCGCGACACGACCTCGCCCGCACGCGAAGCGAGGTAGACCAGCACCTGCATCGCCAGCGGCTCAAGGCGCTCGGCATGGCCGTCCCGGCTGACCGTATCCTCGTCGGGTGTTACGCGCCAGTCACCGACATAGAAGATTTTCGCGTCTCGAATGTCCATGTCCTCCGCTGCCCACGATCCGATACTGCCCCCTGTGTCCGCCTGGTGCCGTAGTACGGATGCTAACCAATGGTTATTGTTGTACTAAATGCCGTCGTATTTCCTTCGTTCTCCGGTCCGCTTTCCGTCCGGACCTTTCTTGTGAGGCTCGCTAGAAAACCACCATGGCGCAGCGAAATATCGGTTTCCACGCTGCGCCGCAAACCAAGAGCCCCTAGAAAACGATAGGAGAACGATCATGAATATCCAGTCAAGAAACCGCTACCTTGTTTCCCTGGTCCTGGTGCTCCCGCTGCTCCAAGGTCAGGCAGCGGCGGCCGAAGGACTTCAGGAACGTCGACTACTGGCTCCCTCGGCCACCCAGCAACGGATGGAACAGCAGGGCAGTGTCTACATCTATGACGGCCTACACGAGGATACGGTCGATCAGGCGATGGACACACAATTCGAGCGGGTACAGAACATGATGTTCGTCGGGGTCCAGCACACCACGGATGACGGCGAGGAATATCCCGATGACGATTGTGATTGAGACAGAAACTGCCACAAGAGGTGTCTCAATTTTCGGCAAGGGCCTGGCGGTATCATCTCGTCAGGTCGGTCTGCCTCAGCGTTGGCCGTTTATCAGCGACGGAAACTTTCTGAGTGGTCACCCCTGAAGTCATTCTATCAACTAGTGACCATTTTTTGCCGACGCAAACCTTGCAGCCACAGAGAATGAACGTCTCTTCAGGGTCGTTTGCTGCCGGACCGACCTCGGTCAGCGAAACGCGATCTGACACCCTGGCAACCGCGCCCAGCAATGTCTCTTATGCGCATGTAGCTGCCCGTCGCTGGGGTGCTTGGCGACCGGCAGATTATGGCCGGGTAGAGACCCTAGACCAAGGTCCGCTATCCGGCCAGGATGCCTATCAGACGTCGGTCTGCTCGGCGATCTCCAGTGCGTCATCGACCTCGATACCGAGATACCGAATCGTGCTCTCCAGCTTGGTGTGGCCGAGTAGTAGCTGGACGGCCCGAAGGTTCTTGGTGCGCCGGTAGATCAATGTCGCTTTCGTTCGGCGCAGTGAATGCGTGCCGTAATCATGGTGGTCAAGCCCAATCAGCGACACCCAGGAGTCCACGATCCGCGCGTACTGCCGGGTCGAGATGGGTCGAGATCGCTGTTGCCGGCTGGGGAACAGATAGTCACCCGCGCTCAGTCCCTTGGCGGCAATCCACGCCTGCACCGCCTCGCGTGTGTGTTCGGTCAACTCGAAGCGGACCGGCGACTGAGTTTTGCGCTGCACCACAGTGGCCCGTGACAGCACCCGTCCCGCATGGGCGACATCCGCCACCCGGAGTCGTACCAGATCGCACGAGCGCAGTTTGCTGTCGATGGCGAGATTAAACAGCGCAATGTCCCTGGTCCGGTTCAGGATCTGCAGGCGAATCCGGATCGCCCAGACCTCCTGCAGCTTGAGTGGCGGCTTCTGCCCGACCAATCTGCCCTTGTTCCAAGGCGCGGGGCGCATAGGCCCTGTGGTGGTTCCTTGCGGCGTATTCATGGCCTGTTTCCTCCGATGTGGGTGGAAACAGAAGTGTGGTGTGGACGGCTTCGCATCCCGCTGGGGTGGCGGCCGCCGCCGAGTCTCGGTTCATTCAGCGCACGTGATCGTTAGCGGACCCTGGAATGTTGCGGCGCGACAGGCCGTGATCGACCCACTGCTGCCGGTCAGGTGACGCTCGGTGAACGGTTGGTCTGCATTAGGAACAGACATTACCAGCATTCAGGTGACCACCGAGCTCGGCCATAGCACCTGCTGTTCGCCAACCACTCAGCGACCGGCAGCGCAATGCGGTTGTTCGCTCGATATCAACATGATTCATATTGGCAACCACGGGCGCGAACCTGCTGATGTTCTTGATCCGGATAGGGATGCGTAAGCGATGGTTTGTAGGCGCTCCTGTGAAATATGTACCCGGTTGAGAACCCCCGTCTCGGCCGTTCGATTTTGTCCCTGGGCAACAATTGAAACCAAGGCTTAGCCGCACCCATCTGAGCCTCTTCTCTTCGGGTTGCTGCCGTGATCCTGGATTCACGGTAGGTGCCCGAGGTAGGGACGCCATTGAATAAGTATGGCTACATAGTGGTGAGTTTCGGCAGCATGATCGTGGCAAGGCTCAGTACCAGAAAGAAGCCACACATATCTGTTACCGTGGTGAGTATTGGGCCGGACGCGACAGCTGGGTCGACTTTCAGGCGTTTCAGCAGAAGCGGCACGGTACCTCCAAGAGACACGGCTACAAGGGTGTTCCCCGCGAGGGCGGCACCAACAACGAGACCGAGGTATGGGTTGCCTTTCCAAAGCCAGGCGGCAATGCCGATCAGGCACCCCAGCACAACACCGTTGATCAGGCCGACCGAAACTTCCTGCAGCCAGACTCGCGCGATCTCGTAGGGCTTGACGATGCCGAGTGAGAGTTCTCTCATGCTTACGGCGACCGCCTGGTTGCCCGAGCAGCCACTCATGTCGGAGACAATAGGCAAAAACACCGCAAGTGCGATTACGGCTGTTAGTGTGTCTTCATACATGGCAATGACACTCGCGGCAATTATGTTTAGCACGATGTTCAGGCTGAGCCAGGAAAGCCGCCGCCTTGTTCGTGTGAGTACGGGCATCGTACGAATCTCGTCACCGCCAACGATACCCTGCGACTTGAGGTAATCGGCATCGGCTCGTTCCTGCAAGGCGCGAATCAGGTCCTCTCGCTTGAGTACGCCCAACAATTTCTGGTGATCATCTACGACAGCGACACCTGTGAGCTGATGGCATTCGAACAGATTGTCCAGTTCGTCGAGCGTGAAGTTGGCGCTAACAAATCGCGGCGGCTTAACGATCGCGCTCAGAGGTATAGCCCGCCGTGAAAGAACCAGGGCCTGCAAGTCGATGTCGCCGATCAAACTTCCCGAGGTGGACACCACGTAGACGTGCGGGCTTTCTTCTGGCTGTTTCTCCACCCGATCGCTGAGCCCATCCAGGGCGTCCCGTACTGTGGCGGTTTCCGGATACGCAAGGTATTCGGTAACCATCAACCCGCCGGCCACGTCGCGCGGATAGCGAATCAGCTCGCGAGCGTCTGCTGCAATTGCGGGGGACATCTGGGCGAAAATTGCCTCTGCATCCTCCATACGCATATCGGCCAGCACATCGGCCTGCTCCGCGCTTGCCATTTCGCTCACGATGCTCGCGGCGTCACTTGGGGTGAGTTGCTCGATCATGTCCGCAGCGTGCTCGCGCGGGATCTCTTCCATGAACTCCGCCGCCTCCGCCGGCGAAAGCGTAGTCAGCACGAGCTCGCGATCAGTCGGTTCAAGACGCAGCAGGGCGCGAAACGCCTCACTCGGGCCGATGGCCTCGATGAAGGTCTCCAGCTCAGACCGTTCGCCAGCCTCAGCGTACCGTCGCAGCGTCGTCCAGGGCTCAAACCTAATGCTGCTTTTCATGTCACTTTCTCCGAGTGCGGTGGCCTAGGTAGCCTGAAACAGGACAGTTCCAGCAAACAGGGGCGGTTTCGAGGAAATAAAGGCCACGGGATGGTTAGCTGCCGCACAGGCGACGCTTGCGTGATCCGGTGAAACTGTGTGCTCTAGGCCGGCTCGACCGAGTTCAAATCCTGAGCCGCTGTTGGCCGCAGCTGGAAACCCCGTCTGCAAGCAACACATTGCCGCCATTGAGCTTCACCTAAGGACCTCGTCAAGTTGCTCTGTAACCCAGAATTCGATCGAGTTCGTTTTCAATATATCCATGCTCTGGCAGGACCTCATTCACCTTGTTGTGGTCTGAGCATGGAGATGGTGACGGCCATTACGCCGGTCTATTGTCGGAATCTTCCTCGCTCCTTGGTGCTGCATCTGAAGTAGTTTAGTCTACGGGCTCAGTTTGCCAGTGAGCCCAGGTGCTGAACTTATTCGGTGAATGGAAGAACATGAAGTAGGACGGAAAACTGACCAAAACGCTTTTGCTCAAGTCTAAGGTGGTTTCGGGACAGTGCCTCTGAGGAATACACATGGGTGATCAGATGAACATTCTGGGCTGGCGAGAATGGGTCGAGTTGCCAGGTTTGCAATTGGACCGAGTGAAAGCGAAGGTTGATACGGGGGCCAGAACATCCTGCCTGCGCGCCTTTGAGCTGCATCCTTTTGAAATAAGCCGGGAAGCCCTGGGTGCGTTGCAAGGTGCACCCGGCGCAGAAGGATGAACCCCCGGGTGGTCGAATGTGATGCCCCGATCTGTGACCAGAGATCCGTCACTGACTCCGGTGGTCATACCGAACAGCGCTATGTCATCTGCACCCGCTACGCATAAGCAATTAGGAGGGGTTGGTGGAGATGACTTTGACCGGTCGTGACGACATGCGCTTCCACATGCTGATCGGACGCACCACGATGAAGGCGAGCGGCTTCAGCGAAAATCCGGCGCCCTCTTCCTCGGCTGTTCAGAAAGTTTATAAGCAACCCAAGAGGAGTGAACCATGAAGATCGCCATCCTTTCTCGAAACAAGAATCTGTATTCGACCCGCCGACTCATCGAGGCGGCTGAAGCTCGCGGCCACGAGGTGTTCACCTACGACGTTCTGCGCTGTTACATGAACATCACGTCCATGCGCCCTTCCATCCACTACAAGGGCGAGAATCTGGCAGGGTTCGATGCGGTTATTCCGCGGATCGGCGCCTCGGTGACCTTCTACGGCACCGCGGTGCTGCGCCAGTTTGAGATGATGGGTGTCTACCCATTGAACGAGTCTGTGGCCATAACGCGTTCACGCGACAAACTGCGCTCGATGCAGTTACTTGCACGCAAAGGTATTGGTTTACCTGTGACGGGGTTCGCGCATTCCCCCGACGATGTTGAGGATATGCTCAACATGGTCGGCGGAGCCCCGCAGTGATCAAGTTGCTGGAAGGTACGCAGGGCATTGGTGTGGTGCTTGCGGAGACAAAGAAAGCGGCAGAAAGCGTCATCGAAGCCTTTATGGGCTTGAAGGCAAATATCCTGATCCAGGAGTTTATCAAGGAAGCCGGCGGCGCTGATATTCGTTGCCTGGTGGTCGGTGGCAAGGTTGTCGCGGCGATGAAACGCCAGGGGAAGGACGGGGAATTCCGCTCGAATCTGCAGCGGGGTGGGTCGGCAGCCGTTGTCAGGCTGACGCCGGAAGAGCGCTCGACTGCGGTGCGTGCAGCCACCATCATGGGGCTGAACGTCTGCGGTGTCGACATCCTGCGGTCTAATCACGGTCCGGTCGTAATGGAGGTCAACTCATCACCTGGCCTTGAAGGCATCGAGAGCGCAACCGGGAAAGACGTAGCTGGGTTAATCATCGAATTCATCGAGAAAAACGGCAAGCCAAACAAGACCAGAACGCGGGGCCGAGGCTAGCGCAATGAGTCGGGCGGGTTTCAAGATCGACGCGGTAAAGGTCAAAGCCGGGCACCGGATTATGACCAAAAGCCTGACGCCTGAAAAGAGGGGCGGCCATGCTTTTCGGTGGATATGCACTGCCGCCCAGGGACTTCAGTATTTCAGTGCCGCCTGAGCGGTGACGAGGCGGGCATGTGGTTGAGGCATGTCCGGGAACGCCCTGTGTAGCTCCAGCGCGAGCGCCAGTCCCCGGTTGACCAATGAAGACCTCACACACAGCATAATCTGTGCTCAAAGATGCCCTGCTGGACACCGGGTGAACCGAATACCGTGGGCATTTAGCCTGCTTCAATGCGCATGCAGCTTCCGGTCGTTGCTCCACTGGCGGACCGGAGTTGGCCGGTGGCTGTCATTCCCAGCGGCAGGCGCATGGGTATCAGAAAACTTTACAGTTACCTGCGGCCGACTGCTTCCCGAATGACGGCTACTGGCCAGGTTGCGGAAGAAGAAAGGTCGACCTCACGCCGCGAACGGATTGCCGCTGATACGGTGGGAGACTCCAGGCGCTGCGAAACGGAGTAAATCCAAGGATGCGCGGACAACAGTACCAACGTCTCCTTCACACAATCGCCGAGGTATGCCAGCCGCCTCCGACCCTCGACCCGATCACTCGTATTGGGCAACGACACTACAAACGTTCGCATTTCAGCTCGCCGAGGGCCGCGCGCAGGATTTCCTGTTCCAGTGACGGCGACGGCTGCCAGCGACCACCCTGGGCAACGAAGCGGCTACCGGCGTCGACCACTGTCGTTTCCTTCGTCACCATTCGAGGTATCACGCGATCCATGACCAGTTCCGCCAGCGCCGCGTTCTGGCTTATGAACTTGGAGCGGTCCAACCGCCCTTCTGCATCGAATCCGAGCATCTCGTAGACAAGCCGAACGACTGCGTAGGGTGCCCGATCACGAACCTCCACGATGGCCTCGGCCATGCGCACGCGCTGGCCGGCGAAGCGCTCCAGGCGATGGCTCTCCGGGTCATCGACCATGCGGGCAAACTTCGCGTTCGCCAACCGGTAGAGGGTGTCGTCCGGACCGAGGATGAATGTGCGGGTCGAGTAGCTCACGGTGCGATTTCTTTCGCGGTGCAGCGATTGCCTTTAAC
>CAWEET010000006.1:0-13862 GCA_963808165.1 uncultured Gammaproteobacteria bacterium
CCGTGATAGGGAAGCAGCGACACAGGGTGTCAAGCTGGTGTCACGCGCAGATTCATCACTTTCCAGAGACATTTCAGCCTGTTGTGCCACAGCTGCTTTCCGGACGGTGACGGATGCGGGTTAGACCTGCACCTCCTACCAGGCAGCTTTCTGGGAAGGGAAGGGGCACGCATCGTCGATTGCTTTCTGTCGAACTGCTAAAGGCCGACCGTCCCGGCGACCCGACGACACCCTCGCACGGTGCGCGAGCCCGCCGCTGGATCCAGACAGGCGAACCGCCTCGGTGGGCGGTTCGCACGGTCGAAAGGTATGCAGTCTAGTTGCCCAATCCGGGGTTCAAACTCCTGTCGAACGGGATCTGATCCAGATGCTCGATGTACTCCAGTGGGTCGAACGGCAGCTTGCTGATGTCCATCTGTGGCTTGGCCAGTGCCTCGATCTCTGGCGAGGGATCTGCCAGGCCGGTCCATGGGATACCGTGCACCTCCTGTACATCCGGATATTTCTTCTTCCACAGGTCGTGGCGCAGCTTCATGCGGTTGAACGGGCGCTTGAGATGGATCAGGTTGGTCAGCATCGGCGTGATCTCGCGCGGGTCCGCGGGCAGGAAATAGAAGGCGGCCGGGATACCGCTGGCCTCGCCGACCGGGTCCGGCGAGATCCAGTGACGCTTGTAATTGCCCTTCACGGTCGCCCCGAGCCGCGGTCCGGCATAGATGAACACATGGTCGCGGCGGCTGTGCGTGTCGCCGTTGATCAACAGTGCGGTCTGGTCGATGCCGTCGATGACGCGGTCGGTCGGGACGTGCTTCAGCGCGCCGGCGAGGCGGGCGAAGGTGGTAAACAGATCCGTCTCATGAATAATGTCGCCAGCCAGCTGGCCGGGGTCGATCACGCCGGGCCACCAGGCCTGTGCAGGCACCCGCACGCCGCCTTCCAGGAAGTCACCCTTTCCGCCGCGATAGATGGTCTCGGCCATGCCGAGCCCGGGCGGGGGGTTGTGGGTCATCGGCCCGTTGTCGGCCATCGCAACGACCAGCGTGTTCTCGGCGATTCCCAATTCCTTCAGTTTGTCCATTACCGCGCCGACGAACGGGTCGATATTGCACTGCAGTCCGTCCTGCAGGATGCTCCTCGCCGTCGAGCACTTCTTGGGGTTTGGGATGAAGCTGGTCATATTCGGCCAGTTGGCGACATAGAAGGGCTTACCCGCCTTGGCACTGCGCTCGATGAAGTCCAGGGTCCGGCGCTGCGCCTCCGGATCGATCTTCATGTAGTTCTCGTGACTGTTGTCGCCCCATTGACGCGCCAGTTCGCCCTTCTTGCCCTCGGCGATCTGCACCCAGCCCTTGGTGACGAAGGTGTCATCGAGCTTGTAGGGATCCGGCGGCAACATGTCCTCGATACAGTCCCGATCGAGGCATTGGCGCCTTCGGCGAGCTCCGTGTTGAGCGACAGGATCTGGTTGTAGCCGGTGAAGAAGGCCTCGTCGAAGCCCTGGTTGTGGGGATAGCTCTCCTCGATGTCGCCGAGGTGCCACTTGCCGTGGAAGGCGGTCGCATAGCCCACCTCGGAAAGCACCTCTGCGATGGTGACCTCTTCGCCACGCATACCGTGACTCTCGAGCAGCATGCCGATGTTGTACATGCCACTGCGCACCGCCAGTCGACCCGTCGCGGATGCGGCACGGCTCGGCGTGCATCCCACCTCGGTGTACATCCGGGTGAATAGCATCCCTTGGTCGGCCATCCGGTTCAGGTTCGGGGTCTCGAGTCCGCGAACTTTCTGGATCGCCGGTATACCGATGTCACCGTAAGCGGTGTCATCCCACATGACATGGATCAGGTTTGGCGGCCGGCCGTGTTTCTCTCTCAGTTCCGCCAGTTTTTGATCCAGGGCCTTGTCTTCGGCAGCCCATTTCTCGCCATTCTGGGCCGCGAGGACATAATACTCGGCGTCCTGGACGATGTCGGCCGCGGTCGCCGTCATCGTGAAGCCGATCAACGGCAGCGCTGAACACAAGCTTCTAAGCAGATGATTCCTGATCATACGTTCTCCATCAGAGGTGTGGAACCGGGCTGCTGCGGGCGTCACTACCCCACAGCAGGCGATTGAAAGCCCGCAGGACTATTACTTAAACTGGCGTGGAGGCACATCAAAAATCCGCAGTTTTACCCCCTCGAGAGCCAAGGTTATGAATGCGACCGGCAAGCCCGGCATGTTGTTCGGGCGACGCTTCGACAGCTTCGAGGAACTGGCGCAAATGGCGGTTGCCTGGGACCTGGACTTCCGCCAGCTCGACAGTCCCAGGTCCGCCTCGGCTTTGTTGCAGGCGCAGCTCGGTTCTCTGCTCGTTTCGAGCGCACGGTTCGGATGCCACGTCGACCAACGGGGGGCGACGCCTGCCGGTATGCGCACCTTTGCGATCCCCGATGCCGACTGCTCGGAGATGCGCTGGTTTGGTCGTCCGGTCGATCGGAATTCCCTGCTGACCTTCCCGACCAATGGCGAGCTGCATGCGGTCAGCCGGCCGGGGTTCGCTGTGACAACCGTCAGTGTCCCGCAGGCATTACTCGACCGATACGCTGCACTGGGCGAAGGGGTGGCGCCGGCCAACGACCTGGGCGCTGAGACCATTACACCTGCACCGCCCGGGTCACTGGATGGCCTGCGCAGCCTCTCGAAAAGACTGTCGGCAGCCGTCGCGAACAGTGGTGACGGTGCCTGTGGACAGGTCATCGCGGATATCGAGGACGAGACGCTGTCCGCGCTGATGCGGGTTCTGGGGGGCGGCACACCGACGCGGGAAAGGGATACGCGGGCGGGGAACCGGCGCAGGCTCGGGCAGCTGTTGGATTACGTCGACGGCCATGCCGATACCCCGCTGCGGGTTGCGGATCTGTGCGCTGTCGCGCGGGTATCCGAGCGCACGCTGCAAAATCTGTTCAAACGCGAACTGGGAATGACGCCAAAGACCTACCTGTGCGGCCAACGGTTGTACGGCGCGCACCGTGCCTTGAGGACTGCGCAAGCGTCCGGTTGTCGCGTGATGGACGTGGCCAATGCCTGGGGATTCTGGCACATGGGGCAGTTTGCTCGCGATTACCGTAAGCTGTTCGGCGAGTTGCCGTCGGATACGCTCAAGCGCAGCGGCTGATCCCGCTTCGGCCCAAGCCCCGTTAAGGCGAATGGCACTGACTTAGGAGCGCAAGCTACAAGTTGGCCTGGTGATTCCGATCATTTCTTGCGCAAAACGCCGTGAGTACGTCCCTGTAGGCTCGACGGCGGCGTCGATGCCGCCGACGTTTTCTCCAGAAACGACCGGAATCAGTCCCAGTGAGTGCCATTGCCGTTAAGGCCTCAAAAACCAAAGCCGGCTTGCGCCGGCTTAGAATGCAGCCCGTTCGGGCCGCCTGTTTCATTCTTGTTATTGTTGGATTCTTCTTATTCGATTCTGCTGTTCTCGGCACTCGGCGTTTGTTTTTGTCGTTCGCCATCAGACAAGCAGGTATTGGGCCAATGTTGTATTTATAAAGAATAAACAGATTCTTATCGAATATTATTAATGTTATTTCTAAATCTTCATGTAAAACTCTTTGACAGACCGAGCGCGGTTTTCGCTAGCGCTGTCGGGCCGGGCCCCATCTTTCCAAGGCGCGCGTTTGATATTCACAGCGCAGGGCTGGCTGTGTCTGCCGTCATTGGTTGCAAACTCGTCTTCGAGAATGGCCTGACCTGCCGGCTCTGAGTGAGTTTGCTTCGGGCCGAGCCCGACCCAACTCCAACTGGACGCCTGCCTAAGCACTTTGCTCATATTCTTATCAGCGTCACGGCGCCCATGCTAAGCCTGCGATCAACAGCCCTCATCGCCGGACGCATCAGTGCGGTGTTCGGTCGGCGCGCGCGGAAACGCGCCGGAAATCGACTGCACTGCAGCGCCGGTCTGAGATTCGAGGCGGATGCCGGGCCGGGATCTCCCTGCAGATTCGGGGTTCTTGCGGGCTGCTTGCCTCGGAATGCTAAAAGAATCTTAAGCATGTGCCGATATCCCCACCGCGCGTGGCTCGAATCGATAGCCCGGTAGCGTCTGCGAACCGGACAAGCATCGCCATTTGGTCGGCACAGAAGGTGTCGGGGCGCGCTTCAACATAATGCTGCAGAGTGGATTTGCACCCCCGTTGTCGTGTTGACGGGTTGTCGTAAGAGTTTCGTTTTTTGTTTGCACAGAAACTGTCTTGCCGGGCACCTGGTCTGAAGGCAAAAACAGGGTTCTTTCGCGGACATTCAATTCGAAAAACCGGGCACCTGGTTTTTCCACCACTCTGGCGGTTACCAAAGTGAATAGAGCAGAGTCCGTTGGCACGACTTCATCGGATTATCGGAGTGATTCCTTCCCGGCCAAAGAGATCAAGGAACTCCTCGCTGATTACAAAGATCCCATTGCGTGGATCTATTGGACGGACTACCTGGTCTTTGTTGCACTGGGGTTCTCCACCTTGATCTATTCTGTTCTACTGACCAACCCCTGGCTTTCCATGTTATCGCTACTGATCAGCCTACTGAGTTTCTATCGTGCGTTGGGTTTCATTCACGAAACCGTGCATCAGAAGAATCGCCGCTTTATGAAGCGGTTTGTTCCCGTGTGGAATATCTTCAGCGGCTCGCTGTTTTTTGTAATTACATTCTACTATCAATGCCACTTGCATCATCACAGTCGTCTGCACTACGGAACCCCGAGTGATCCGCAGTATGCCAATTTTATCGAGCGAAAGCCGCCTGTGTTGTTCTTCCTGGTCGTGCAAAGCGTCCTTGCACCTGTTTTCTTCGCAGTCCGCGCTTTGATCATCGCTCCATTGAGCCTGCTTGTCCCATCAACTCGTCCGTTCGTGTTGCGCTACCTGTCATCATTCGCACAACCGGGCTATGAAGCGAGATACAGTCGCAAAGATGAACGGCAGATCGCGCGGTACGAAATCGCACACCTGCTGATCTGGGCGGGTATTTTCCTTGCGTTTTATTTGGGATACATTGACCATCGCCTCGTACTGCATTGGCTATTCCTCCTGTTCGGAGTTTTCGCCTTGAACAGTTTTCGAATCCTGGGTGAGCACAAGTATGACTACGGAAATATGGACCAGCGCCGTTCGCCGCAAGAAGTGTTTTTCGATTCGTATAATTACACCCCGCTGATCAGCGAGTTACTTTACACGACAGGCCTTCGCTATCACGCACTGCATCACCTGGTGGCTTCGATTCCGTATCACAATCTGCCGAAAGCGCACCGTGCGATTGTCGATAAGATGGGCTCGGGCTCGGCCTATGCGAGTGTCAGCAGTACCAGCCATCTGAAGAACGTCTACGCTCTGTTGCGCAGAACGCAGGCGAGTTGAGGGCATCTCTAACAATCCATAGATGGCATCTTGAACGACATAATCCGCGCTCTCTGCGTTGAAGACCTTCGCAATAGCCGGCTATTACGTGCGGTCTTCGCCTTGATGTCCCGAATTATGTCGCCCAATCTGCGCACCCAGGATCATTAGAGATGCCCTTAAGGGCCGAAAAATCGAGGTCCCCGTAATCTCAATCGCACTTACGTGAGCTGATTTCGGTCGTTTCTGGAGAAAACGTCGGCGGCATGGACGCCGCCGTCGAGCCTACAGGGACGTATTCACGGCGTTTTCCGGAAGAAACGATCGGAATCATCAGGCCAACTTGTAGCTTGCGCTCCAAAGCAAGTGCCATTCCCCTCAATCTTTGCTTGTTTCAGCAAGCGCTGCGGTCGCGATCTGTTTCGCCTGACTGAAATCACTCTTGCCGCTACCCAGCTTGGGGATCGCGTCGACCGGGATCAGTGCCGAAGGTCGCATCAGCGGGCTCAGCCCGGACTGTTCGATCGCCGCCGCTACCGCCTCCTCGTCGAGGTCGCCGGCAAACAGCAGCACCACCTTTTCACCTTTCTTGCCGTCGGCAATCGCGGTCGTGAGCACTTCGCTGTCTTCGGGCAGTAGCCGGCTGATCGCGCCTTCGACGGCACCCAGGCTGACCATCTCGCCGCCGATCTTGGCAAAGCGCGAGTAGCGGTCGACGATGGTGAGGAAGCCGTCCGGGTCGAGGTGGCCCTTGTCGCCGGTCTTGTACCAGCGCTTGCCGTCCAGCTCGACCATCACCTCGGCGGTCTTCTCCGGGTCGTCCAGATAGCCGAGCATCACCTGGTTGCCGCCGAACAGGATCAGGCCGTCCTCGCCCCGGGGCAGCGTCTGCAGGGTCTCCGGGTCGACGATGCGGAAGCTGCCGCCCGGCAGCGGCATGCCGACGGTGCCCGGCCGGTTGCCCTGCTGTTCCTTCCAGTCGTGTGGGTCGATGCGGTCGGGGATGTTGACGCTGGCGACCGGTGTCGTCTCGGTGGTGCCGTAGCCCTCGTAGATCTCCTTGTTGAACTTCAGTTTGAAGGCGTCGCGTACCTCCGGGTTCAGCCGTTCGGCGCCGGCCACCACCACGCGCAGCGATTCGAGCATCAGCGGGTGGACCCGCCGGTTGCGAATGAACAGGCGCAGAAAGGTCGAGGTGCCGCAGAACACCGTGGCCTGGTATCTGCCAATCGCCTTGGCGATCGTCAGGGCGTCGGTCGGGTCTGGGTGACAGACCGCGGGTATCCCCTCGACCAGCGGCATCAGGCCGGTGACCGTCAGGCCGAAGGCGTGAAACAGGGGCAGGGTGGCCATGATCGTGTCGTCCGCGCGGGTGTCGAGCACGTCCGCGACCTGTTGGATATTGGCCACGATGTTGCGGTGGCTGAGCACCACGCCCTTCGGCGCACCCTCGCTGCCGCTGGAGAACAGGATCGCGGCCGGTTGCTCCAGATCCACGCTGTGCCCGTACAGTGCATACAGCAGTCGCGCCGGCAGCACGACCGCCGAGGTCAGCATGGCCAGCTTGCCGGCGGTACCGATCTCGTCCTTCAGGTCTTCGAGGTAATACACCTTGACCCTGCCCAGGGCCGCATCGAGTTGCACACCGCGCTGCTCCAGCTTGCTGATGAAGCGCCGCGAGCTGTAGATGGTGCGAATTTTCGCCTTGTCGATCGCCGCGCCCACGGCCTGCTCGCTGGCGGTGTAGTTCAGGTTCACCACGGTCCTGCCGAGCAGCAGGCAGGCCATGTTGGTGATCACCCCGGCACTGCTGGTCGGCAGCAGCAGCCCGATGTTCTGTTCCGGACTGCGTTGGCGGATCAGGCGCGAGAACGCAAACACCGCGGTCATCGTCTTGTGGCCGGACAGCCGGGTGTCGCCCTGCGCATCGGCCAGACTCAGCGCGCCGCCGCGCCGCTTGGCGGTGCGCAGCCATTCGAGCGCGATCGGTGCGAGCGCACGGGTGTGCTGCTCCCAGGCATCGATCGAGAGATCGAACACCCGCTGCTTGAGTTCATGTGCCTCGGTTTCGATCGGCAGCGGCTCGCCGAAGGCGACGATCACGTTGGTGCGCAGCTCGCGGTTGCGATTCTGCTGCAGCCGTTCGCTGGACCGCGAGAAGCGGCTGCCCCACAGCCCACGCAGATAGAACGGCATGATGACACCATCCACAGCCTCGACCGTGTGTTCGTAGCCCTTCCTGAACTCGCCCAGTTGTCCGTTACGGCTGATCGAGCCCTCCGGGAACATACACACCACCTCGCCGTCCCTGAGCAGTTCGTTGACCTTGCGCAGCGCCTCTTTGCTCTGGCCGCCGGCGATCGGCACCACACCGAAAAAATCGAGGAACCAGCGCAGATACCAGCGATCGTAGATCCCGCGGTACATCACGAAGCGGATCGGGCGTGGGCAGGCGATCTGGATCACCGCCCAGTCCAGCCAGCTCACGTGATTGCCCAGCATCAATACCGCGCCCTGACCCGGCAGGTTGTCGAAGCCCAGCACCTCGATGCGGTAGCGGCTCGACACCAGGCGTGCGATCACGTAGCGAACCAGTGACTGTGGCAACTGCCACACCGTGTACACGGCACCTGCCAGCGCGGTGACGGTCAGCAGATGAAACAGTCCGAGGCTGCTGGTGCCGCTGAATGCGAACACCACGGTCAGGGCCAGAAAGCCCAGCATCACCACGTTTTGCACCCAGTTGTTGCCGGCCAGTATCGTGCCCAGTTGCTCGTCTTTGGCGTGGAACTGGATCAGCGCATTCAGCGGAACGATAAAGATGCCGCCGGCAACCCCGAGCAGTATGAAGGTCAGCGCCAGCGACAGGCTCGACGACAGCTGCGGGACAAAGAACAGCGTAACGACTACGCCCAGCGCCCCGAGCGGCACCAGTCCGGTCTCGATGTAGCTTTTCGAGGCCTTGCCCGCGAGCAGCGAGCCGACGATGATGCCGATGCCGGAACAGGCGAGCAGGCCCTGGATGACCACTGTGTTGGTCTCGCCCAGCGTCTCCTTCGCATAGGCCGGGAACGCGGCCAGTACCACCTGTGAGATCCCCCAGAACACCGAAAGACCGACGATAGACAGCCAGATGGTCCGGTTGGCGAGGATCTTGCCGATGTTGTCGCGCAGGTAGCGACCGCTGCCGTACTGCCCCCAGTCGAAGCCACGCTCGGCGCTCCCGGCCTCGCCGGCCGGCAGACGCCAGGTCAGCCAGAATTCCCACGCCGAACAGACCACCAGTATCCAGCCGATCGGCGCGATCGCCTGCAGCAGTTGCGCCTCGTTGGCATAATTCACCTCCGCCAGACCGCGCTCGAAGAACACCGAAAAGACGAAGATGCCCAGCAGTATCGCGACGATCGTCGTCGCCTGGACCACGCCGTTGGCGGCGGCGAGCTGATGCTTGCCCGCCAGTTCCTTGATAAAGCCGTATTTGGCCGGTGAATAGATCGCGCTCTGCACCGCGAGCAGGAACGTCATCGCAAAAGAGAACCAGAACCAGCCGGCATAATAGAACGCCGTGATCAGCAGGGTCAGCGCGACCGCGACCGCGGCGCTGTAGCGCATGATCCTGGGCTTGCGATAGCGATCCGACAGCATGCCGGCCGGCGTGAACAGCAACACGAACGGCAGCAGGATCAGTCCGTTCACGATCGCGGTCAGGATGATCTGCGTCTGACCGTCGTACACCTTGAACACCGTGTTCTGGATCAGGATCTTGTGGCCCAGATCGACAAAGGCGTTGAGAAAGATGATCAGGATGAAAGGCGTGAAGCCGGCGATTCTGAACAGCTTTTCCATGGCTTTGGCCGTTTCCTTTGTTGCGGGGTAGGGGCGGAGTCAGACGCGCGCGTCCGTTTGCCCTAGCTTAATGTGAAATGCCCGCGGATACCCGTCCCGGCATGATGCTGAGTCAGGCGGTAGCGGACCGGCCGAAGCGGGTGTCGGGTGGTCTGGTCGGTGGGCGGGGCAGCCGGAAGCTGCGCCGCGGGGGGCGGCGCAGTTCAGTTGATGCGGTACGCGCGTGGCCTCAGGCGTTCCTGGCGAGCAGTTCGCGCAGCGCGCGCAGCAGATCGGTTTCGGTGAGGATGCCGACCAGTTCGCCTTTGGCTTCATCGAACACCGGCAGGCAGCCGATGCCCTGTTCGGTCAGGCGATCGATCGCGGACATCAGATCCGCATCCGGCGCGATGGTCGTGACCGGGTTGTGCATGACATCACCAACCTCGACCGGCGCCTCGTGGAACAGCTGTGCGGCGAGCTTGAGGTCGCGCAGCGCAAGGATGCCGACGATCTTCTTGTCGCCGTCGAGAACCGGCAGGTGGTGCAGATGCTTTTCCTTCATGACCTCGAAGGCCTGCTTGTAATCGGCACCCGTGTCGATCGTGATCGGGGTCGGGTTCATATAGTCGCTGACTTGCATGTGACGGCTCCTTATTAATGGCGTGACTCGTTTTTCTGGCCTGCCGCGCGGCGGGCGGCTGGTTGTTCGTGAATGGCATGAAGCATGGCCAAAACGGGCAGCCACCGCAATCCCTGCCGGTCCCTCCGGGCCTGTCTCGATTGCTGCGGGCGGGGTTGTGGACGAACTGCTCACGTTGGCTCCGCACGGTGACGGCCTGCCGCGCACAGGGCGACCGGGGCACCGATGGCTGTCTGAGATCGAGCCCGTTTCGTGGACTGCAATGTCCCAAGACGTGTCATCAGATCAAAGACTCGCCTGTTGAGACTCTGTTTACATCAAAGCAGGCGACAGGGAAAACAGAAAACCATAAATATTCAGAATATTGATTATCGTTGGTGGGCCGGACACGCTGGAGCGCTGTTCGATAACTGCTGGCCCGTGAAGGGCAATGGCACTCACCTAAGCTGATTCCGGTCGTTCCTGGAGAAAACGTCGGCGGCATGGACGCCGCCGTCGAGCCAACAGGGGCGTATTCACGGCGTTTTGCGGAAGAAATGATAAGTGCCATTCCCGATAAGCGGGTGCTGTTGGTACTTTGGGTGTCTTGGTACGGGGGACTGCGGCCGGCAGGTGTCTTTTACGATGGCGCCAGGCAACGTTTCAGTTCGTCGTCCCAGCTTGGCAGCGCCAGCCCGAAAGTCTGCTCGAGCCTCGATGCATCCATGCGCGAGTTCGGCGGTCGCGCGGCCGGGGTCGGGTAGGCGCTGGTCGGGATCGGCTGCAGCTCGCACTGCAGGCCCAGGCGGTCGCGTATCGCGCTCGCGAAACCGAACCAGCTGGTGCTGCCGGACGGGGCCAGGTGGTAGACGCCGCGCACGGCCATCTGTCCGTCGCGGTCGGCCGGCAGCCTTGCCAGCACCAGCGATGTCACCTGCGCGATCGTCCGGCACCAGGTCGGTGCGCCGATCTGGTCGTCGACGATGCGCAACTGCTCGCGCTCGTCCATCAGGCGACGCATGGTCAGCAGAAAATTCTGTCCGCGCAGCCCGTAAACCCAGCTCACGCGCAGGATCACCGCGGCACAACCCGAGGCCAGCAGGGCCTCGTCGCCGGCCAGCTTGGTGCGGCCGTAGACGCTGATCGGGCTGGTCGGGTCCGACTCCAGGTAGGGCGTGTCCTTGCTGCCGTCGAACACATAGTCGGTCGAGTAGTGCAGCACCCGGGCGCGATGCTGTGCGGCCCAGGTGCCGATCAGGCCCGGTAGTTCGGCATTCAGCTGGCTGGCCAGCTCGGTCTCATCCTCGGCCCTGTCGACGGCGGTATGCGCCGTGGCATTGACGATGACGTCCGGGGCGACCGTGTCCAGCGTGGCCGGCAGCCGTCGATCAGTGTCGTCCAGCATGATATCGGCGCCGGGCGTGCGCTCGGTGGTCACCAGTCGCCCAGTACCGACAGCGTGCGCGCAGTTCCCAACCGACCTGTCCGGTGGCGCCGAGGAGCAGGATCCGCATGGCCGATAGCGGCTCATGCGCGACTCGGGGATGTCGGCCAGCAGCGGCGCGGCGCGGTCTTTGTCGGACAGGGTCGGTGCCCGTCCAGCGGCCAGGCGATGCCGATCGTCGGGTCGTCCCAGCGCACCGCGAATTCACTGGCCGGGCTGTATATGTCGGTGGTCTTGTAGCCGAACAGCGCGTGTTCGCTGATCACGTAGTAGCCGTGCAGAAAGCCCGGCGGTACGTAGAACTGCATGGCCGTTCGTCGTCCAGGACGATGCCCTGCCATTGGCCGAAGGTCGGTGAGCCGACCCGCAGGTCGACTGCGACATCGAACACCCCGCCCGAGAACACCTGAACCAGCTTGCCCTGCGCATGGGGTTCCTGGGCGTGCAGGCCGCGCAGCACGCCCTTGGCCGAGCGGCCAGGTTGTCCTGCACGAAGGTCTCGCCGATGCCGGCCTCGCGGTAGCGGCTGTCCTGCCACACTTCGGCAAACCAGCCGCGCTCATCGCCGAAGCGCTTCGGCTCGATCAGCCTGAGGCCCGGAATGTCGAACTCGGTGACCTTCATGACGGCGATCCGTGATCCAGCAGATCAAGCAGGTACTGGCCGTAGCCGTTCTTGTTCAGCGGCTCGGCCTGCGTGCGCATTGCTCGGTGTCGTTGATCCAGTCGTTGCGCCAGGCGATTTCTTCCGGGCAGCAGATCTTCAGGCCCTGACGTTTCTCGATAGTCTCGACGAAGCCGGCGGCCTCCATCAGCGAGTCATGGGTGCCGGTGTCCAGCCAGGCCATACCGCGGCCGAGCTGCACCAGCTCGAGTTCGCCCTGCTCCAGGTAGAGCCGGTTCAGATCGGTGATCTCGAGTTCACCGCGCGGCGAGGGCTGGAGCTGGGCGGCCAGGTCGCAGACCTGGTCATCGTAGAAATACAGGCCGGTGACCGCATAGTTGGATTTCGGGCTGGGTCGGCTTCTCTTCCAGGCTGACCACTTGGCCAGCGCTATCGAACTCGGCCACACCGTAGCGCTCCGGGTCGCGAACCCAGTAGCCGAACACCGTCGCGCCGTGGTGCTTCCCAGCCGCGTCGCGCAGCAGCTTGCCCAGGCCCTGGCCAAAAAAGATATTGTCACCGAGCACCAGGCAGCAGGGTTCGCCGGCAATGAAGTCACGCCCGATCATAAATGCCTGTGCCAGGCCGCCGGGCTCTTCCTGGATTGCGTAGTCGATCGTCAGGCCCCACTGGCTGCCATCGCCAAGCAGCTGCCGGAACAGGGCGTTGTCGCGCGGCGTGGTGATGATCAGGACCTCGCGGATGCCTGCCATCATCAGCGTCGACAGCGGGTAGTAGATCATCGGTTTGTCGTACACCGGCAGCAGCTGCTTGCTGATCGACAGGGTGATCGGGTGCAGGCGGGTGCCTGCGCCGCCGGCCAGGATGATGCCTTTCATTGCGCTGTCTTATCGGCCTGTTGCAGACCGAGGCGCTGGCCCTCGTAGTTGCCTGCCTGGACCGGCTCGCACCAGTCGCGATTGTCGAGATACCAGTGCACGGTGCGGCGCATGCCGGACTCGAAGGTTTCGCGCGGCTGCCAGCCGAGTTGCTCGCGGATCTTGCTCGCGTCGATGGCGTAGCGCCAGTCGTGGCCGGGCCGGTCGGCGACGAAGGTCTTCAGCTGGGCATGCGGCGCATGTGCCGAGTCCGGCACCAGTTCGTCGAGCAGGGCGCACAGGGTGTCGACGACCTCGAGATTGGTCCTTTCGCTGTTGCCGCCGACGTTGTACATCTCGCCCGGCGCGCCGTGTTGACCACGTGCCAGATCGCGCGGCAGTGGTCCTCGACATACAGCCAGTCGCGCACATTCTGGCCGTCGCCGTAGACCGGCAGCGGCTTGCCCTCCAGCGCATTGAGGATCATCAGCGGGATCAGCTTCTCCGGAAACTGATAGGGGCCGTAGTTGTTCGAGCAGTTGGTGGTCAGCGTCGGCAGGCCGTAGGTGTGGTGCCAGGCCCGCACCAGGTGATCGGACGCGGCCTTGGAGGCGGAGTAGGGCGAACTCGGCGCATAGGGCGTCTGCTCGGTGAAGGCGCCGGTCTCGCCCAGCGAGCCGTAGACCTCGTCGGTCGAGACGTGCAGAAAGCGGAAAGCCGCCTGGCCTGCCGTCGTCCAAGTGCGCCAATAGCGAGCGCACGGTCGAGCAGGTTGTAGGTGCCGACGACATTGGTCTGGATGAACGCCCCGGGCCGTCGATCGAGCGGTCGACGTGGCTTTCGGCGGCGAAGTTGACGATGCAGTCGGCCGGAAGTCCTCGATCAGCCGCTGCACCAGCGCCGGTCGGCGATATCGCCCTGCACGAAGCGGTAGCGCGGATCGTCCTCGATATCGGCCAGCGTCTCGCGGTTGCCCGCGTAGGTCAGCAGGTCGAGATTGGCGACCTCGGCGTCGCGTCTCGGCGATCAGGTGGTGGACGAAGTTGCCGCCGATGAAGCCGGCGCCGCCGGTGACCAGTACGCGGGAGCGGGGCGGAATGCGAATCGGATTGCATGATTGA